>CALODJ010000001.1:0-396479 GCA_942492025.1 uncultured Gammaproteobacteria bacterium
CGGTTGATCTTCTCGCTAACGATGACCGCATAGGTGGCAATGAACAGCACGGCTGCAATGATCAGCGGATTGAGACCCAGGCTGGCTATGGCGGCATCGTTATGCATGTCGTTCAGGCATGCCCTTCATCATTGCTTGAATTGGGCTTTGAATCGGCTGCATCTTCCTGCACGGGCTTGCCGTAAAGGCTCAACGTCTTGAGTCAACACATCCCAGTTCGATACCATGCCTGCCACATGCTGATTTTCACCCTTTAAAACCAGTAACGGTAGAGTCATTGGATTCTCTGACAGTAACTGCAGCAGGTGTGGAATCGGTGTATCTGGGCTGCAAAAACGTAACTTCTGTTTTTTCAAGCATGGTAGACACAGGTTGATCACCGATTTGCTTGAGTCTACGCAGATAATCATCGGAATCGTCGCCAATGAAAGCCAACTCGAAGTCCATCACATCTTCGCCTATCTGCGCCGCCATAGGCATCAGAGCAAGGGTGATGCGACGCAGGCTGAACAGCCCCTTGAAACTTCCGTTTGCGTCGACGACCGGCAGTTTGTGAACTTTTTTCCTGGCCATGATCAACACGGCCTCGCCGACGGTCAGATCGGGAGATATGGTATACACTTCACTGCTCATGATGTCTTTTGCGGTCATCGGAATTTCTCATACACAAAGAGGCCGTGATAATAACCCTAATAAAGCCGTTTGTAATCATTGTTGTCGATCTTAGAAAAACTGGAAAAAACAAGGAAACAAAACAAGACACCAGGTGCACCAAGCAAAGCTGGCGTTATATAGACAGTAAAAGTTCTCTGACCAGTGCAGGTTGTTCCACTCACACATAAAATCTATTGTGAATTCAAATCCCCGCGCAGACTCCTGGCCCGCATTTCTCACCAGGATCACGGGAGCAGGCGCAGGATTCGTGTTCGTAAGCGCCGCTCTGGAGCGAAACGCGTAGCAACAGCTTGGGCGAAGCGGCCGTAGGGTGCGCCGTGCGCACCGAAACAGGCCAGCACACTGAGGATTCACGGTGCGCACAGCGCACCCTACGATCTCATGCAAACCAAGACCAGCCTGAACCGTGATAGGCAGGCTTGCATAACACGCTGCATTTTGGTTCATCCTGGCTTTACTCCAAATAGCAAATGCCATATCAGTTTTCTACGCCGCCTGGTGAGAAATGCGGGCTAGTACCAATCTGTGATCCAGTACACGGAGTAGAGCACATGAAAGAAGCATTCACGGGGGCGTTTTGCCCTTTTGATAGAACCAAGGTGCTGAGCCCGGATCGATCGGGTTGAAGTACCTTCGTTCGTTGACCGAAAACTGCTAAGTTATTGAAAATAAATTAGAAAATAACGTCAAGAAAGAGGGCCGTGTGCACTTTGTCTTTCGCAATGTAGGGGTGTTTGTATTTGTTGTTGTCGGATGGAGAACGTGAGTGACTCATTTGAGCATTGTATTGAATTGTCAATATTGCTTATAAATAACCACAAACAATTGTTAACATAGGTTGACATTAATCGATGCATGGGAATAAAATCCCATACGAATTCTGCCAATTTCAATCAAATGTGGAGCCTGACAGCATAACAACGGCTCGGACTGAACCTTCGTAACACAGGCCTGGACGTCGCTTCATCACAAGGCCTGGACAGAATCTTCATAACAAAACTTACATAATACGAGGAGGATGAAGGCATGCGTCTTCTACATAAATCAGTATTGCCGGTCGTTTCTGCTGTCTCGATTCTGACGATCGCCCCGATATTCATCTCCAGTGCTGATGCGGCACTCCAGATCGATCGAGCCAGCTGGGACGATGAACGCAACCGTCTAACAATTAGAGGTGAAGGAGACCGTCGACAGACCGTCACTGTAACCAATGCCGATACCGGCGAACTGATTGGCACAGACCAGGTCGATCGACGCGACTGGCGTGTCCGCGTCAGGGATCTGGCTTCGGTCCCCTGTACAGTCAGTGCGGTGCAGACAGACGGTCAGTCTGATCAACTTGCTGTCCGTGGCGCGCCGGCCAACTGCAATGACGGCGGCGGTGTACCACCTCAACCACCCGGTGGAGGTGACGGTGATGGCACACCGCCCCCACAACAAGGCGTTGATGTTTCAATTAACTCCAACAGCCAGAGAGCACAGCGCGGTGGGCGGATCAATGAGCAGCCTCTTACCGGACTGTCCGATTACGTCCTGTTTTCTGCCAATGACCTGGGTATGCACTGTGGTGATTTCGACACCCGTATATCCAGTGTGCTGCCCCCGTTCAATGTCGTGCACACGCAGGTTATCCTGCGCGGTGGCGAACCTGACATCCTCACACCCACCGACGGTGTCGAGGTGATCTACTCCGCCAGTTCTAATCCAAATGATCCCATCCTGACGGGCATCAACTCTGCAGGAAACGGACCGGTGCTTTCCAGTCTGCTGCCCGATGGTAGCGTCTACAAGACCAACTTCTGGGATGTCGCCCGCGAAGCCTACGATCCTTTCTATCCGGAAGGTATTCTGCCGGCCTTCTATTCACCGGGTAATATTCTTGACCTGGGTCTGCCGATGCCCAATGTCGAACAACTGTATCTGGGCGACGGTAACCTGACGGCTGTGCAGCAGGAGATGCCGGGACGTTTTGGTCCTAATTCGACCAATGACCCACTGGTTTTTAAGCTGTTTACGATTGACCAGCCCTTCTTTATCAATTTCCCGTTCGGTTACACCGCCGCTGGCGTCGACTGGTACGAAGCGGCCGGTATTCCTTTGTCCGCTTTCGATGATTCTGGCCTGGAGAATCCCTGGCCGCTGATGCGCGTGCAGGCTCGATCCGGTGGCCAAACACTTGCCTCGCTGGATACCGTATTGCCGATCTCAGGCGAAGCCAACTGTGGTTTTTGTCACAATGACCCGGTAGACGGCGGAAACGGTTCGGCTACCGCAAGCCTGTCCACCGTCGCGTTGTCGATTGATGACACGGGTAACGTGCCGTTGGAGGTCAGCCTCGAGTGGGCGGCTGACATCAATGTGCTGCGCCTGCATGACCAGAAGCATGGTACCAGCCTGATCGTCGGGACGACCCAGGATGATCCACCCGGTACGGTACCGTTCGAAGCGGTGGTGTGCCAGACCTGTCACTACACGCCGGCACTGGATCTGGCTCAGCTGGGACCGCTGGGCCCTGAGAACGATGGCCCGCTGATACTCAACGGCGTAACCGTTTCACCGTCGCTAGCCAACGGCCGCGATCAGATTAAACACAAGTCGATGTCCAACGTGATGCACAGTCACCACGCGTCGGTGACAGACCTCGATGGAAATCGGCTCTTCCCGAATATGCCACCCGCCGTCGACAGTAACGGTAATTTACGTAATCCGAACGTAGGAAGAGATGTGCTGGAAGCAACCTGTTACCAGTGCCATCCAGGACGACGTACTGACTGCCTGCGTGGTGCAATGGCCAGCGGTGGCATGCTTTGTCAGGACTGCCATGGCGATATGGCACAGGTGGGCGACGATTTCACCCGCAACGTTTCACCCGACAATCCGGGTGCCTTCGAACTTGGCAGTAATTTCTATACCGACCCGGGTACGCCACGTGTACCCTGGGCCAATGAACCCGGTTGTGGCTCCTGTCACACCGGTGATGCGATGGATAACATGAATGGTGATCGGGATACAGTTGGCGATCCGGACGATGGCATCCGCCTGATGCAGGCGTTTTTGATCGGGGATGAAAAGGCCACGCCGATTGTGCCGAGCAACAAGCGCTTTGCAGAGAACACGGTTCCGGCAACCTTCGACGGGCTGCCCAATCCCGGTGCAGGCAATCCGATGCTTTACCGGGTAAGCAAGGGACATGGGGGCGTTTTCTGCGAAGCTTGTCATGGTGCGACGCATGGTATCTGGCCAAACGGCAACCCCAATGCGAACGACAACGTCGCTTCGTTACAGTTGCAGGGGCATACGGGTACGATTTCAGAATGTAGTGTCTGTCACACCGGCGACCTGGGCAACAACCTTGATGGGCCACACGGTATGCACCCTATAGGCGACGCGGGCAATGATTTTGCCAGCGGTGGTCATGAAAACCTTGCAGAGTCTAATCCGGACGCCTGCCGCGCCTGTCACGGCCAGAATGGTGAAGGTACGGTATTGTCAGCCATGCATACTGACCGTGTGCTGGCATGTGAGGAAAGAACGGACTTTTGTCCGGATGGAAATAGTCAGCTGTTTCCGGAGGGCTATCAGGTCTCCTGTACTGACTGCCATGGCAATGAGCTGTAGTAACAGTGTGTAGACGATTGGTTCTGAGCAATTAACAGAATCAATCATCTCCAGCTAAACTAGCGTAAAGAGCAGTAATAGAAGAAGTGCATTGTGACATCGGTAGAGATGTCCTATGCACTTCTTTTTTTGCCTTAAAACAACGACAGGTACGACCAGAAAAATCCAACTGAGATCCGCGGAGTCTGGGAATACAATGTCTGGCAAGGTTGAAAGGGGTCAAGTATCATATTGACTATGATTGCTTGCCGACTTCGCATGTCAGGGTGCCCTGGCCGATACGAATAGAATATGAGAATGCTCTCTATCACGTAATGTCTGGATTTGACTGACGGTACTGTCAACTACTCTCACATAGGCCTAATACTACGTATGCAGTCAAAAACACGATCACATTGTTGTAATAATGAAATAATGACTGTAGGGTGCGCCGTGCGCATCGTATCTGAGCAACACACTTAAATCTCGCGGTGCGCACGGCGCACCCTACGATCGATCCATTCAGCTGTCTGATAACGTCTGAGTCTTTCTCGCGATCTGTAAGATCAGATCTGAGTCACCACAAATTATGCGCAGGCTCGCACGTGACTTCATTTGTCGATACCCCCATAGACCTTACGAATCATTCCCCAGTCCTTTGCCGGCGCTGAGGGCGCGCTCGAATCGCTCTGTCAACTTGCCCCGCTCTTGCTGATTGACCGGGCCTGCCTGCAACCAGGCTATCTCCAGCGCTGTAAGCCGGTCCTCTTTGCTTTCTTCATCGGTATGCTTGTGCTGCATTGCATCCGCTAGCAGGGATACCTGGTATTTCATTCGCTCATCGGCATGTTCAGCAGGTGAATCGATGCCTGTAGCGACCTCCAGTTGCAGACACAACTGCAGACGTTGCTGCAGATTCTTTGCCAGTCTTTCGCGCAGACTTGCCTGGGCTCCGCCGTCCCCCTGTAATGCACGAGTGGCCAGTTCGTAACGGGCCTGTAACGGTTTCGCATCCTGTGCAGCAAACTCAGGCAACGCCTGTCGGCTGTGGCTGCATTCTGACAACAAAGTCTGCCGTGCTGCCTCATCCATGGTTTGATCCAGAACCTCTTGCTCGAGACAGGTGCAGATCCGTGAATATTCGCGGATCGACAGTAACCGGGCCTCTGCTGCTGTTTTCGCCTCCTGTCGCTGGCGTTCGGCAAGACGCTGCTTGATGCTTTCATATCTGGCATCAATGGCGCGCTCCTGTTTGCGCGGAACATTGCGGAGCTGGCTCCACTCATCACGGGTGGCCGCAAATTGTTGGTGGATCTCACGAAATGTCTTCTTAGGCTGGTCGAGAAGGGACTCCAGTTCTGCACAAATGGCCTGCCTGCGTTCCAGATTGGCCTCTCTTTCTGCGTCTGCACTGATGCGTTCTTTCCTGAGCTGGTCAAAAACAGCATCACAGGCGCTGCGGAACTGTTGCCACAACGCCTGTTCCTCCCTGCGTGGCAGTGGGACGGTGGGTTTCCATTGGTCCTGGGCAGCCTTGACCTCACGACTGGCCGAGCGCAGATCTGAGGCTCTGGAGAGCTCCTCGACACGGGAAATCAACGCCCTGCGACGCTTCAGCTCTCGGTTTCTTTCGGGCGCCAGACGACTTTCCAGCAGGTCAAGCACGTCACGATAGTCTTTCTCCAGGGGCTTGCCTGCTTTGCGCGGTATCGAGCCGATTCGCCGCCAGCGCTCACGCGCCCCGTGAATATGCTGTTCTGCCTCCCGCCAATCCACCTTGTCCCAGTCTGTGTTGCTCTCAAAATCACGCAGTTCTGCGATAAGTTTTCTTTTCTGGGTCAGGTGCTGGTTGAGGAGCGCCTTCTGCTGCTTTCGCTGCTGCTGATAGGGTTCATAGGCACGGGTGCAGGCCTGGTCGAATCGCTGCCACAAGGCGTCGTCCGCAGGCCCCTCCGCATGGTCGATGCGTTGCCAGGCCTTGCGTGCACTGCGCACTCTGGCAGCGACCTCATCCTTGCTGAGTGTGCTGTCAATCAGCGCCTCGATCTCTGTGAACAGATGCTCCCGAGCGTTGTCCGAGCCCCAGTGGCGCCATTGTCGGAGTTCGTCGAGTTTCACGCGCAGCTGGTTCAATTGCTTTTGCAGGGTATCTTGACGCTTTTTCTCAACGTTATGCGCCAGCTTCAGTCGGTGGTTGATTCGGTCGCGCAGGGAAAGAGCCCGCTCCAGCTCACCATGGCTTAATGCCGTCTGCAATTCCGTCAGCAGCTGTTCAGCTTCCTCGATTGCTTTTCTACGCTGTTGTGTTCGTTGTTTGAGGTGTTTCCGTGAGCGCTGCAGTGAAGCTTCGAATTCGTTTTGCAGCATTTGTGCCAGATGCCTGGATTCAGGTTTGTCCAGCTTGCTCCAGCGCAGTTGCAGCTGGTTGATCCGGTTTTCATTCAGTTTGTCGGGATCTAGCATCAGTGTGTCGGCACTGCTGATCAGCTTCTGGAGCCTGATCATGCGCTGTCTGTCCCGGTCCAGTCGCTCCGATGCCTGGCGCAACTGCAGTTGAAGATCGGAAAAGCGATGTGTAACGGGATTGTCGCTATTCAGGTGTGGATCTGTCGCCTGCCACCGGTCATCGAGGGTTTTCATATGCGTAGCCAGTTCATCCGAAAAATCGGTATTGTCGTTCTCGGCCTGCTGTATTCGATCGAGCAGAGCATCCAGCTCACCACAAACGGCACGCCTTGCGCTGATCTGTGCTTCGAACGCTTCGATCCTCGGGGTGAACAAACGCCGTGCTTGATTGAATCTTTCGCTTAGCTGCGCAGGGATTGGTGAGGTGATGTCCTGCCACTGCTTGCCAAGACGATGAAACATCACCTTGCTGTCGCTCGCCAGACTGCCTGCTGCCAGCAGATTGTCCATATCACGGCACAGTCGTTCGGCCGCCTTCTGGTCGGAAATGGCCTGGTGAAAAGAGTCCAGTCTTTGACGGGCCGCCCGGCTGATCTTTTTGTCTTTTTTACGGGCGTTGCGGCTGACGATTTCCCAGCCTTCGGGCTCATTTATCCGCTCCAGTGCCTTTTGCCGCACCGAGGCCACCGCATCATCGACTGCCACAGCACAAAGCAGTGGGGTATCAGTCACCTGCTCCAACGCCGCAGTTCGGATCTCTGCCGCCTCGGCATTCCGGACCAGTCGTCCACAGAGGTCCGTAGACTCGAACTTATCTATGATGGCGAGACGCTTCTCCAGTGAGGGGGCAAGTTCGAGCGGTCTGGAGAGCAACTCACTCTGACGCTGCACAACCATTTCGCGTACCTGGTCGACCAGATCCTCCTGCAACAGCCCCGCGAGCAGATCTGGATCGTCGACCCTCAGTATCGCGCTGCAGCGTACATCCTGGTCGCTGTCTTCACGGGCCACTGTTGCCAGGGCCTCGGGTGGCAGGGTGCCCGACTCGAGTGCAGCCTGCCGCTTACGGGGATCGGAATGTTGCCATTTGGGTTTGAGCAGATGGTCGAGCATGAATCAGAACTTCTACGCCTTTATTTTGCTACCGTTGCCAGCAACTATGCATCAATCGGTCCTGTTCGTAAAGATGTAGAGCCAGTGCTCCTATTGTTATACGCCATCCCCCCTGAGACCGGTATTCAGTCAATATTGCACACACGGGGGGATTAAATTGGAAGTTTCAGGCAATTTGAAACACTACGAGAAACTGGTTTCTGCGTTTGACAGGACATACTATTCATACTGGATTTCTGTGAACCTACCTAACGCTGAATCAAGATGTACTTGGTATGTCTGGCGCCGTTATACTCAAATTAGGCACGCTCAATTGAATGTATGATTCGAACGTGTTTGCAGAATGCCAAAAGCTGGCTAGGACAGTGGCAAGGATAAAGAGTGGATATGATACTTGACCCTTATGCTTTAGTTCCAATCGCTCTCCTGACAATGGTATATTGGGGACAGTCTGCTTATTTATCTTAGTGGATGTAACTGATCCACAAGCGGTCTGTCGCGGGTTTGTGCTAATTTGTCCTCAGTGTCCGGTTGTCGATCTGAAAGCCCCAGATGCCGGAACCGCGTAAACGCGAGATTTTTTCCAGGGTCTGGTATTCGATCGGTGCATCCGGTAGTGCAACCGCCCAACCGTGTTCCAGCAGGTAGGCGCTGAGATCTTCAACTTCATTGAAGTTGGTTGCTTTCACCCAGCACAATCCGACAAGGCTGCCATCCGAATTTTTCTCGATGATCTCACAACGCACAAAACCCTTGATAATGAATTCGAGAGCAAGTGCCGCCCTTGAACCGCACACTACTGGAGATATATTTGTCTGGCAGTACTTGCCGGTTTTCGGGATATGGATGCCATAAAGGTGGATGGTCTTGCCCTGGATGCGCAGAGAACCGTCATCATTTATGAGCGCGTAACTGGAGATCTCCCGGGCTTTGAGAGATGATGAAAACAGTGCTGTCAGTACCAACACAGAGCATACCAGTATTTTGAAAGCTTGCCAGGGCATAGCAATAGCATACTACCAATACACGAGGAGGTGGAGGAATAATGATCCAGTCATCCGATGTCCATGACTTGCTCACGAGATTGAGGTCATTGCGCCTTCTGCCTGGTTTGGATCAAATAATAGTGCGGGTAGGCCAGGTGTTTGAGGTGGATAAACATCCAATAGTACCTGGCCGCCGGGGTGTTATAGAGAATAACATCCCTCCTTGGGTGTTGACGTATTTATGTGGGGATATGGGTAGGCATAAATTAAGCCATATCGCTGAGCATTTCGGCTTAAAAAAATCAGCAGTATTTCAAATACGATAGCTAAGCTTAGTGCTTATATGGAAGACGACAAAAAGCCAGCCAGGGTAGTGGCAAGATAAAGAGTGGATATGATACTTGACCCCTATGCTTTCGCAAGGTTTATGAGGTTTACCCTTTGTGTACCAGCCCGATTAGAAACAATAGGGCCACAGCACCTACAGTGGCCGTAATTAAAGAGCCGATAAATCCGCCAGCGGATACGCCTAACAAACTAAATAAGAATCCCCCTATTACAGCACCAATAATTCCCACAACGATATTGACCGCAACACCGAATCCTTCTCCTTTCATTATTTTACCAGCAAGCCATCCAGCAAGCGCACCTATGACTAAAACCATAATTATGCTATCTGTATCCATAAGTTCTCCAACAATATTTGTTATTTTAAAAATCTATAGCCGTGAAAAAAAATAATTGAGAAACAGTTGTCAGCTTTTCCCTATTATATATTGCAATACATGATTTCTAATGCCTTGACGGGACAGGAAAAATTGATGTCTCCCATGGGCATGCGGTCACCTATAGCAGGATTGGTCGGGTCTGACTCGATGATTTGTTGATAAGCTTGATATTACAGCGCGTCTTTTATTCAGGCCCAACTGCTATTTTATTTTCGTAGCGGATTTACCCCGGCTAACGCCGCCCCAATGAGCGGCATCAGTACAATAATGATACTCGAAGCAAGCCGCCCCTCGCCACCGATACCCAACAGTGCTAAAAATGCCAGACCACCACTTATCAGAACGGCACCTGCAACCTGACGCCAGGCTGGAATGGACTGAGAGCCAGCACCTCGCTCGAAACGCAGGAATAGCATTACGAATCCCATCAGCGCAATAGCGTATATGGAAAGCCATACAGGTCGCAGCAGCCACCAGGTTCCACTTCCGGGCTCGTAAGTTAAACCCACCCCCCCCGTCACCGATACAGCGACAAAGATGACCAGTGTCGAGGCTGTTAGATGCCACAAAAAAACAGTCATGATCATGCCGTTGACCAGAACCGCTGCCGTCCAGACTTTCAGGCTGGAAAGCCAACGCCGTGCTGGACTTTCCAAAGCCAGCAGAAGACCACACTGGGCAATACCCAAAAGGAGCATAGGTAACTTCGGCGGCGAGGAGTTGCTGATTTCCTCACCCGGCACGCTAACCATGCTCAATGGATAGGGGCCAAACCAAACTAATACTAGCAAGAGTGCGAGGGCAGTTACGGCCCATACGAGTACCCTGGTGGTTTCGCCAAGTCTGTGATCGAGCCAGGCATAGCCCAACTGGTGCACTGCGAGCCAAATAAATGCATAGTTTAGCCAGCCGACAGCAGGCGTCCCCGTCAGAAAGACGACGTCATCCAATACCACCGCGGCAAAAAGAATCCAGAAAGACGGCAGGCCAAATCGCTGCCACGCGTAATATGTTAGCGGCACTAAAACCACCACGCCGATGTAGACAGCGAGAAACCAAACCGGAATCAATGCCATCTGAGTACCGGTCTGTAGTAGATCAGCATCAACACCGAGCTGCCTGCCAATAACAGCCAACAGTACCCAGATCATCAACAATGGCAGGATTGGACCAACGAGGCGCTGCAATCGGCCATTCAGCCATACGCTATAGCTGCGTCCATTGCGTTGTGCGGATCGCCAGGAAATACCATTGGCGTACCCACCAACCATGAAGAATACTGGCATCACCTGAAAAAGCCAGCTAAGCCATTGCGTCCATGGTCGGGATTCCAGCATATTGCCAGTAGCGATCAGATTACCATCGACAATATAGGGTGCTGCAAGAAGCCAGTGTCCGACAACCACAATGAAAATTGATAAGGCCCGCAAGAAATCGACATAACGGTTACGCGATTCCGGTGTGACGGTGGCAAGCGCCATGGCCCTTGACCAAACGCCATGCTTTTTGCTCAATTCAGTGTACCCACTTCATCCTCTGAAAGTGCAATGCACGCATTATAAACGTATGTTTTAAAGAGACAGTTCAGTGTGACTGAGCGATATTTGCAAGTCAATCATCCCGACCCGAATATCTCCTCGACATTTTAAAAACAAAAAACAAGGGGTCAAATATCATATTGACCACTATTGCGTGGCGATTTAGCATGTCACGATGCCCAGGCCGATACGAATAGAATATGAGAATGCTTACTATCACGTCATGAATCGTGGTCGTGCCCGCCAAAAGCTATTTCATAGCGCCGACTATTTTGATGCCTTTCTTAAAACCGTGGAGGAAGCGCATACCCGATTGGGTGTCCAGGTTCTCAGTTATTGCCTTATGAGTAATCACTACCATCTTCAGGTGAAAACACCGGAAGCGAATCTGGGCCGAGTCATGCGCCATATCAATGGTGTCTACACGCAACGATACAACAGACTAAAAAAAACCGACGGTCCGTTATTTAGAGGGCGCTATCAAGCGATCCTTGTTGAGAAAGACGCTTATCAACTCCAGCTTTCGAGGTACATACACCTGAATCCGTTGGAAGCGAAGATGGTCTCCAAACCAGAGGATTATCCCTGGAGTAGTTACCCTGCGTATTTAGGCCACTGCAAACCACCTGACTGGCTCTATTGTCAGGAAATTTATGCCCAGTTAGGCGTAAAGTCCCGGTTTAAGGCAAAGTACAAAGCGTTTGTAGAGCTGGGCGTGGATGAAGAAATCAAGCAATTTTATGGTAAGGGACATATTAGGCCTTATCTCGGCAGTGCAGCGTTCAGGGATTGGATCTATAAGCATCGAAAAACGGAAGATGAAGAGGTAAGTAAGGCAGCACTAAGCGGCCTTCGGCCTGGTTTGGATGAAATAACCGCTCGGGTAGGCGCGGTCTTCGGGGTGGATAAAAATTCAATAGTAACGGGTCGCCGGGGTGTTGCAGAGAAAAACATCCCCCGTTGGGTGGCGATGTATTTATGTCGGGATATTGGTGGACATAAATTAACCCATATCGCTGAGTATTTTGGATTAAAAAGAATCGGTAGTATTTCAAATACGATAGCTAAGCTGAATGCTTATATGGAAGACGATCAAAAGCTGGCCAGGACAGTGGCAACGATAAAGAGTGGATATGATACTTGACCCCTATTCTTGACCCCTATTGAGCGGTTGCTGAAGATAACTGACTAATCGGGTCATTTGAGGACCTTTTGATAGTGTACAAATTTTTGTACTAGTTCTTATCAAAAGGTTATATGAAAATACCTAACCTTCTGAAAAATAAGAAGATTAAGTATTATTTGGTGGAGGTGGCGGGACTCGAACCCGCGTCCGCAAGTCCTCCGCCATCGGCTCTACATGCTTATTCCGCCAATTAATTTAGCGCTGTGTTACCCGACGGACAGGGAAAGCACAACGCGATTCCGGATAAGTTTTAACGAATCCACACCGGACATGCTTCATCGCGATCCTGTATTTGCGACCCCGGTTAACTGAGCGTACAGGAACGCATCAGGCCGAGGGCTTTACGCAGGTTATTAAGCTGCTAAAGCGTAGTTGTCGTCGTTGGCAACTATAAAGTTTGCGGTTGGATTAACGAGGTCATCGCACCTCGGCATGCACCTCCGGTTTCACTACCCACGTCGAAGCCGTGTCACCCCCGAAGATCGTTACTGGCTGGTCAAGCCTGCCAGTAATTATACATTGAGACGGCCATCGCGGCCATAAGTTCCCTGTCAAAAGTTTCAAAGAAGTCTTTCTGACAGCTCCCGATCACCGATAAAGTTGGACATGGGTGTCGCGGGAAGGTTTGATCTGGCTCCGTATTACTTTAAAATCGACGGCTTCTCTCCCACCGACAAGGCATCGTAAGAATGCAGTTTTTTACCGGGTCCCCCGCTTTATCCCGATTTCGTCTGGACAAGCTGCTCAGCGAGACACAAAAACAGGTCGCAGCGGTCAGCTGCCTGTCCGCGCATTATATTCATTTCGCCGACATCGAGACGGAACTGACGGCAGCTGAAGATGAGGTTTTGCAGAAATTACTCGAATACGGTCCTGCGATGCATGACAGCAGCTGTGAAGGCGAGCTGTTCCTGGTTACACCGCGGGCGGGCACGATTTCGCCGTGGTCATCTAAATCGACCGATATTGCGCACAACTGTGGCCTCGGCAAGATTCTCCGCCTCGAACGCGGCATTGCCTATACGCTCGGCAGCAGCGGCGCCCGGTTCACTGATGCTGAACGCAGCGCGATCGAACATGTGCTGCACGACCGCATGACCGAAATGGTGCTGGCCAGCTATGATGACGCTTCGATACTCTTTTCACACGCAGAGCCGATGCCTGGTGAAACCGTCGATGTCATCAACGGGGGCAAAGAGGCGCTGGTGCGCGCAAACGCGGCAATGGGTCTGGCATTATCGACTGATGAAATCGACTACCTGTTTGGTTATTTCACCTCGATCGAACGCAATCCCGGCGATGCCGAACTGATGATGTTTGCCCAGGCGAACTCGGAGCACTGCCGCCACAAGATTTTCAATGCAGACTGGATCGTCGACGGCCGGCAACAGGATACCACGCTGTTCAAAATGATCCGGAACACGCACGACCTTCATCCGGATAATGTGCTCAGCGCCTATAGCGACAACTCGGCGGTGATCAGCGCTCACACGGGCATGCGCTTCATGACCGATGCCGATAATCGCTATGTGTACAGAGATGAACACATACCCATGTTGATGAAGGTGGAGACACATAATCACCCGACAGCGATATCACCATTTCCGGGCGCAGCCACTGGCTCCGGTGGCGAGATTCGTGATGAAGGTGCAACGGGCAGGGGGTCCAAACCAAAGGTCGGCCTGTGCGGGTTCTCGGTTTCCAACCTGAATATCCCGGATTTTGCCCAGCCCTGGGAGACCGACCACGGCAAACCGGATCGTATCGTCTCCGCGCTCGAGATCATGATCGAGGGCCCGATCGGTGCTGCGGCCTTCAACAACGAATTCGGCCGGCCCAATATCGCCGGTTATTTCCGAACCTTTGAGGAGCGGGTGCCATCCGCGCAGGGCGATGAAGTGCGCGGTTATCACAAGCCGATCATGCTGGCGGGTGGCTATGGCAACATCCGTGAACAGCATATCGAGAAACTGAGCCTGCCCGTTGGCACGCCGATCATTGTCCTCGGTGGCCCGGTCATGCTCATTGGTCTGGGAGGCGGTGCTGCCTCATCGATGGCGAGTGGTACCAGCGCCGAAGACCTGGACTTTGCCTCGGTACAGCGTGGTAATCCGGAAATCGAGCGCCGCTGCCAGGAAGTCATCGATGCCTGCTGGCGGCAGGGCCCGGACAATCCGATTCTGTCGATCCACGATGTCGGTGCCGGCGGTCTCTCCAATGCCTTGCCTGAACTGGTTTACGATGGTGGCCGTGGTGCAGCGTTTGAACTGCGCGAAGTACACAATGACGAACCGGGAATGACGCCGATGCAGATCTGGTGCAACGAATCGCAAGAGCGTTATGTGATCGCGGTCAATCCCGACAGGCTAGGCTATTTCAAAGCCCTGTGCGAGCGTGAGCGTTGTCCTTATGCGGTGCTCGGCAAAACCACCGAAGATCTGCAACTGACCGTGCACGACCGCCATTTCAACAACAGCCCGGTCGATATGCCACTGGACGTCTTGCTCGGCAAGCCACCCAAAATGTTGCGTGAGGTCAGCCACGTTGATGTTCAGCATCTAGCATTCGATAGCGCTGATATTGATATCGAACAGGCGGCTTTCAATGTGCTGCGTTTGCCATCGGTTGCCAGTAAAGCCTTTTTGATCACTATCGGTGACCGTAGTGTCGGCGGCATGGTGGTGCGCGACCAGATGGTGGGGCCGTGGCAGGTACCGGTAGCTGATGTGGCCGTAACGACCTCGTCTTATCAGGGTTACAACGGTGAAGCCATGGCGGTGGGCGAGCGCACACCGCTTGCCCTGCTGGATGCGCCGGCCTCGGGTCGTATGGCGATCGCTGAGGCATTGACCAATATCATCGCCGCAGACATCGAACAGCTTTCCGATATCAAACTGTCGGCCAACTGGATGGCGCCGGCGGGACATCCGGGTGAAGATGCAAACCTGTTTGATACGGTGAAAACGGTCGGTATGGAACTGTGCCCGCAGCTGGGTATTGCGATTCCAGTGGGTAAGGACTCGATGTCGATGAAGACGGTGTGGGAGCAGGACGGCGAACAAAAAGCGGTGACGGCCCCTTTATCGCTGATCATCTCGGCCTTTGCGCCTGTGGCCGATGTCAGGCGCACGCTAACGCCGCAGCTTCGCACGGATAAGGGTGAAACCGAGTTAGTGCTTATCGACATTGGCAATGGCAAAAACAGAATGGGTGCTTCTGCGCTGGCTCAGACCTGCAAGCAGATCGGCGATGTTCCACCGGATCTGGATGATGTTGCACAGTTCAAGGCGTTCTTTGCTGCTATGCAGCAACTCAATCGTGCTGGGCTGCTGCTCGCCTGGCATGACCGTTCCGATGGCGGCCTGTTTGCATGCCTGTGCGAAATGGCCTTTGCCGGACACTGCGGTGTGGATATCCGGCTGGATACACTGCCGGCTGATGACATCGCCGTTCTTTTTAGCGAAGAGCTCGGTGGTGTGCTGCAAATCAAATCGGCAGAGGGGGAGCAGGTCAATCGTATTTTTTCAGAACACAATCTCAGTAGCTGTACATACGGCATTGGCTGCGTTTCTAACGGTGATCAAATCAATATAACGAGACACGGTCAGTCCGTGTTTGCTGCATCCAGAGTTTCACTGCAATGCGCCTGGAGCGAAACCAGTTTCCGCATACAGGCTTTGCGCGACAATCCTGCGTGTGCGCAACAGGAGTTTGATGCCATCGCACTCGACGATCAGGGCCTGAAGCCGCAATTGGCTTTTGATCCTGCCGAAGATATCGCTGCGCCGTATATTTCGGCAGCAACACGCCCCGGGATCGCGATCCTGCGCGAACAGGGCGTCAATGGCCAGCTCGAGATGGCAGCGGCCTTCGATCGTGCCGGCTTCGAGACGATTGATGTCCATATGAGCGATATCATTGAACGCGGTTTGCAGCTGGATGCGTTTAAGGGGATGGTCGCCTGTGGGGGCTTCTCTTATGGTGACGTGCTCGGTGCCGGAGAGGGCTGGGCGAAGACCATTCTGTTCAACAGCCGTGCACGTGATACTTTCGCCGCTTTTTTCAATCGTGATGACACCTTCAGTCTCGGTGTCTGTAACGGCTGCCAGATGATGGCCAATCTGAAATCACTGATTCCCGGTGCCGAACACTGGCCACATTTCGTGCGCAACCATTCCGAGCAGTTCGAAGCACGCTTCAGTCAGGTCGAAGTGATGGAATCGCCTTCCGTTTTGTTGGCGGGCATGCAGGGCTCAAGGATACCGATTGCCGTTGCACACGGGGAAGGGCGTGTTGAATTCAGACAGGGCAGCAAACCGGAAGCCTTGCGTACCGTGCTCAGATATGTTGATCACGCAGGAAGTGCGACCGAAATTTATCCACTCAACCCCAACGGCTCACCGGAGGGGGTGACCGGCTTTACCACGGATGATGGCCGCGCAACCGTTATGATGCCGCACCCGGAGCGCGTTTTCAGATCCGTACTGAATTCCTGGCACCCGGATGAATGGGGCGAAGATGCGCCGTGGCTGCGTTTGTTTCGTAATGCCAGAACCTGGGTTGGGTAGATAGCGCAGGGTGCGCTGATCGATCATTGGCACACTATGATACCCAGCGAGCTAGCCCGCATTTCTCACCAGGATCAAGTGAGGGCTCGTCCATCTGGTGGGACATGCGGGCCGGTGTCCGTAAGCGCTGCTTTGGAGCGACCTACGATCTCATCTAAACGTGAAGACTAGCGTGAACCGTGATAGGCATGCTTGAATAGCACAGCGTATTTTTGATCATTCTAGCTTTTCTACAACAAGCAATACCTTATCAGTATTTTCCGCCGCCAGGTGAGAAATGCGGAATAGAACGGTATCGAGCTGCACGCTGGGTCTATGTGATCAAGTCCTGGATGACCTGTCTGTTAGCATGCAACTGATTAAATATTGGTATTATTATCCCAAATATTCGTCCTGTGCCCGTGTATTACTGACAATATAGTCTCATTCACAAAATCAGCAGTTACTTATAAAAATCGACTCTTGACTTATATCAAGTACAGCCTTTTGTTTCGCGTGTAAGGATAGCCTTATTGTGTGAAAAGTTTATTGAAATCATCGCGCACACTCATCTGAAACGGATCAGAAACGCAGCACCAAAGGGGGTGTATCATGTGGAGACTCATCGTAGCAGCGTCGCTACTGTTGTTTACAGCGAACATGGCATTGGCTGCCGTCAAACAGGCACCCAAGGAAATGTCGAAAGAAACCAGGGAGTGCGTCAAATGCCACCAGAAAAACAATCCAGGCATCGTACAACAATGGGGGCGCAGTAAACACTTTGGCGCCAATGTGGGCTGTTACGAATGTCACGCGGCCGAAAAAGGCGATGTCGATGCCTACATCCATGATGACAAGAAAGTCAAAAAGCATATCGCCATCATCGTATCACCGAAAGACTGCGCGAACTGTCACGAGAAAGCCGCGCATGAAATGACCACATCACGTCACGCCAAGGCCGGACACATCATCGACTCACTGGATAACCTGCTCGCCGAAGTGGTTGAGGGTAACCGGGCTTTCGTTACCGAAGGCTTTCCCAAAGGTAATTCTTCAGCGGCCGTCAACGGGTGCTGGCAATGCCATGGCTCGAAGGTGAAGGTGCTGAAAGATGGCCAGCTCGACCCGGCAACCTGGCCGAACACCGGTATCGGTCGTATCAACCCGGACGGATCGGAGGGCGCCTGCAGTGCCTGCCATTCCCGTCACCAGTTTTCAACCGAGCAGGCCCGCAGGCCGGACAATTGCGGCAAATGTCACCTGGGTCCGGACCATCCGCAGAAAGAAATTTACGAAGAGTCAAAGCACGGTATTGCCTACAAAGCCTATCAGGACGAGCTCAATCTGGACAGCGCAAAATGGATCGTCGGTGTGGACTATACCTCAGCACCGACCTGTGCCACCTGCCACATGGGTGCAACCCGCAATCAGGATTCCACTCATAACGTGGGCCAGCGCATCAGCTGGACCAACCGTCCGCCCGTTTCGGTAAGGCCAGAGGTCATGGACAAGAAGATGGGTCTGGAGTCGGCCAACCTGAAATGGGAAGAGCGTCGTAGCAATATGCAGGACGTTTGTGAGGCCTGTCACACCGAGGAGTATGTCAAGAACTTCTACATACAATACGACAGCCTGATCCAGCTCTACAACGACAAGTACGCCAAACCGGGCAAGGCACTGGTCGAGGCCGCCAAGCCGCTGCTGAAACCGGCCAAGTTCTCCAACAAGATCGACTGGACCTGGTTCGAACTCTGGCATCATGAAGGCCGCCGAGCCCGCATGGCTGCATCGATGATGGCGCCTGACTATACCCACTGGCACGGAACGTACGATCTGGCCAAGCACTGGTATACCAAGTTCGTCCCTGAAATCGAGAAGCTGATCAAGGATGGCAAGGCTGCTGGCGGTGACAAGAAGAAAGCGGCCGAAGCCCTGCAGAAGAAACTCGATGAAGTCCTGGCCAGCGATGACCACAAATGGTATCTGGGTCAGAAATAATCCATCCCCTGAGTTCAGCCCCGCCACCCAGGCGGGGTTTTTTTGATTACAACGCTAGCCCGCATTTCTCACCAGGCGGCGTGTAATACTGGTAAGGCATTGGTTTTTTGGAGTGAAGCTCGGATGATCAAAAATACACAGTGTTATTCAAGCCTGCCTATCACGGTTCAGGCTGGTCTTCGTGTCCGTACGCTTGCTCTTCACTCAAACCGTAGCTATTGCTACGCTTTTCGCTCCAGAGCGGCGCTTACGCACACGAATCCTGCGCCTGCTCCCGTGATCCTGGTGAGAAATGCGGGCTAGCGATTAATTTTTCACGGACTGGGACGACAACATGAAATACCTTTTAGCAATTCTGATCTGCCTTATTGTTGTCTTTAACTCAGGCCAGGCGTCGACATCAGCCGAACTGATTGATTCGGGTGACCATTACTGGTCACAGGGCGAACTGGCTGAAGCAGAAGCCGCGTTTAAACAAGCACTGGAAATCAATCCCGAATCCAGCAAGGCCAGCGAGAGACTGGCCAGCCTCTATCTCACGCAGAATAAAACGGGTAAAGCAATCGCAGCGTATCAGGACGCCATCACCCTGGATCCCGAAAATGCCCGGCTATTCATCGGTATCGCCATCGCCTACCTGCACAAGCAGTATTACCAGATGGCTGAATCGATGGTGAATCATGCCATCGAGCTGGATCCTGATCTGGAGAACGCGCACAAGCTGAAGCAATACCTCGACACAAAAAAACAGGTGAACAGCCAGGTGCATGATAGCGATGCCGCAACAGCCGAAATGGATGACAACAACACGACGAAGGCTGCAAAGGAAGAATAATGACCAGCACAATCGATGCCGCTTAAAACAAGCCGCCAAGCTGCAGTCACTCGGGCATCATGTCACACTGAGAAACTGGTTCGGCTGCTTACAGCCGATTTGGCCACGGCTTACAAAGGTTCTCGACACAAAGACCACAAAGAACGCACCGTTGGAGTGAAATAGGCGAGTGCGCCGTGCGCGCTGTTCTGCAGCAAGTAGTCTTGTTGCACTGATGTCGGTGCGCACGGCGCACCCTACGATGTGTATGCTTTATTTCATCAGTGTCATAGGTAACACATACAATCAAATCCCTTATCGAAGCCTGTTACTGTAGATGTTCTGCCATTTTGTCTCATGTAATATATTATAAATTACTTATTTATCAGTACGTTATTTACACAATCAAACATCTACATTAGTATGTGTCAAATGCCACATTGGAACAAATCTATGCGTGGTCATTTATCAGACGTGAGCGCACGTGACTAGCAAGCGAATTGCTGGCCATGACAACGTTGCGCGGGATACGACTGAATTTGTCGTAATGGCAAACATTGAACTGAGGAAATCCGTAAGAGGAGAAGGTTTATGAGTGATTTAACGCCAGAAGAGCAGCAAGCGGTTAAAGATGCGCCCAAAGGTACCTTTGCACTGATGCTGCTGCTTGCTGTGTCAATGGCGGCCGGTTGGGCATACATGTTTTTCTTCATGTTCATGCAACACGGTCCGGTGAGCTAGAGGAGGGTACGATGCGCGATCCGTTTAAAGCGATATGTGACGATGAACTGGAAAGACGCTGGATCTGGATATCCCTGATCATGGCATTTGTGATGGGTGGACTGTTGGGCGTGTACGCGGTTGCCAGCAACATGCATCCACCCAGTAATGTCGAGACTATCGATTCTTCACGACTGCACCTCAGCGAAGAGTTTGCCGAGGACAACCTGGGCATCAAGGAGAATGCTGACGGTAGTCTGACGGTTACCATGGTGGCCGCACGCTACGGCTTCTATCCCCCTGTTGTCGAGGTGCCAGTTAACACCCCGGTCAAGTTCAGGGTTGCCAGTGCCGATGTGCTGCACGGGTTTCACGTGCCATTCACCAACGCAACGACCATGATCGTTCCCGGCTACATTTCAGAGGTCAACACGTCATTCCCAACCGAAGGTGAGTATTCCTTCCTGTGTAATGAGTATTGTGGTCTCGGACATGACAGCATGTGGTCGCGTCTGGTTGTGGTGCCGAAATCTGCCGGAGGAAATTCTTGATGAGTAACTATGCAAAAGCGGCCAACCTTGGACTGACAAATATCTGGGTAGCCTTTGCATCCTTTGCGGTTGCTGCCCTGCTCGGGCTTTACCAGGTCGTCGAAAGGATCGACCTGGTGCCGGCACTCCAATCACCGGAGCTGTATTTTGGCAGTGTGTCGACACACGGTGTGTTGATGGGCTTTGTGTTGACGACCTTCTTCATCGTTGGGTTTGGTTACTACACGGCATCGACAAGCCTGAAACAGGAAGTCTGGAACAAGCCGCTGGCGTGGTTTGGTTTCTGGCTATGCCTGATCGGTGTTGTGCTGGCGGCTGTGCCATTGCTGACCGGTAATGCATCGGTGCTATATACCTTTTATCCACCGTTAATGGCGCATCCTTCTTTCTATATCGGAGCGGCGTTACTGGTCGTGGGTTCCTGGGTCTGGTGTCTGGAGATGGTGGTGATGCTGGCGATCTGGAAGAAAGCCCACCCGGGGGAGACGGTGCCGCTGGCCATGTACGGTACCACGGCGAATGCGATCCTCTGGTTTATCACCAGTCTCGGCGTTGCGTCTGAAGTATTGTTCCAGCTGATACCCTGGTCACTGGGTATCATCGACACCGTTGACGTTGGTCTGGCGCGTACCTTGTTCTCCTGGACGCTGCACGCGATCGTTTATTTCTGGCTGTTCCCGGCCTACATCGCACTCTATACGCTGGTGCCGAAAGCGGCTGGCGGCAAGCTCTTCAGTGATCAAATGGGCCGTTTTGCGTTCATCATGCTGCTTGTGTTCTCGGTACCGATTGGTTTCCATCATCTCTACATGGATCCTTTTCAGGCGGCAGGCTGGAAGTTCCTGCACATGACTGGAACCTTCATGGTCGCAGTGCCAACCCTGATCACCGGCTTTACCGTGATCGCTTCGCTGGAAGTCGCTGGCCGTATGCGCGGCGGTAAAGGGCTGTTCGGCTGGATTGGCGCATTGCCCTGGGGCAATCCAATCGTACTGGCAGCGCTGCTGGCCATGCTGATGCTGATCTTCGGCGGCTTTGGAGGCATGATCAATGCCAGTTACTCGATGAACGCCATGGTGCATAACACCCAATGGGTGACGGGGCATTTTCACCTGATCTTCGCCGGTACCACCGTGATCATGTATTTCGGCGCGGCCTACTATCTGTGGCCCAAGATGACAGGTAAAGCCCTGTCGTCTGTCAAGCTGGCCAACACTCAGTTATGGCTGTGGTTCATCGGCATGCTGGTACTCACCCTGCCCTGGCATCAACTGGGTATAGCCGGTCAACCGCGACGCATTTCATCCACACCGTATGATGAGTCGTTGGTGCAATCCTGGCTGACGTCGGAAGCGCTAATGATCATCGGCGGTTTGATCCTGTTCCTGTCGGCATTGATGCTGGTCATCGTGTTATTTAAAACGCACGGTAACAGCCTGGTGGCTGAAAATCGTGAAGTCGAATACGCGGAATCGCTTCACCCGGTACAGCGTATGCCACACCTGATGAACAGCTTTGGTTTCTGGGTTGGACTGATCGTGGTCTATATGGTGGCCAGCTATGGTTATCCTATCCTTCAATTCTTCCTGCTCGAGACACACGGTACTGTGCCATGGAGTATATAAAGATGACACGTTTGATGACTGTTATAACCGGACTGCTACTGCTGGTGCCAGTTGTAAACGCCGAACCCTCATCGGCGGTGGCTTTCGATGTGCCGACCATCAAGTTGCTGAAATCAGCTGATCCCGCAGCAGGCGAGGCGCTGGCCAAGGAAACCAAATGTTCCAAGTGTCATGGTGATGCCGGGGTCTCGGATGATGAAGATGACATCAACATCGCAGGTATGAGTGCTTCCTACATTTTCAAGCAACTGAGGGACTATAAGGACAAGAAGCGTGACGCTCGAGATATGTACAAGCTTGTCAAGGACATGGATGACAAACAGCTGGCTGACCTTGCTGCCTGGTATGCCTCGCTGGAACCGGCACAGGCGAATCCAGACCGGGTCCTGACCGATGAAGTCAGGACACTGGTTTACCGTGGTGATCCGGAGCGTCTGTTGAAATCTTGCGCATCCTGCCATGGTCGAGATGGTCGCGGTGGACAGTTTGATAATCCCGCGCTCGCCGGACAGCACCGGAACTATCTGGTCGACAGCATGACCGAGTTCAAGGAAGAAGACCGTGAGAACGATATCTATGGTCGCATGCGTGATGTCAGCAGTCGATTGACCGAAGCCGAAATCGAGGTACTGGCCGACTACTACACCTTATACTTGCCGCCTGAAGAAGAGTAGAGTCTCAATCACACTTGGGCAGTTGTTATCATTGCGGACTGCCTGTGCCCGAGGGCCAGGCAGCACCCGTTCTCGAAGTCGACGGTAAAGAGCGCGAGTTCTGTTGTCATGGTTGTCAGGCGGTCTGCAAGGCCATCATCGATGCGGGCCTGGGTGACTACTACCGGCACCGCACGGACGAGGCGGTTTCCGCCAACCAGAAGGTCATACCCGATTTTCTGGAAAAGGTGACATTGTACGACCGTCCCGAAATCCAGCAAGGCTTCGTGACCCGACAGCAGGACTGGAGCGAGGCCACGCTGTTGCTGGAGAATATCCGTTGCCCCGCCTGCCTGTGGCTGAATGAAAAGCACCTGCGCAGCCTGCCGGGTATGATCGATGTGCATATCGATGACATCACGCAGCGTGCGCGTGTGCGCTGGCAAACAGAGACGCTCCGGCTCAGCCAGATTCTCACCGCCATTACAGACATCGGCTACATCGCCCACCCCTACGATGCCTCGCGTAACGAACTCCTGCAGAAGTTACGCCGGCGGCGCAGCACCGAGAAACTGATCTTTGCCGGGGCCGTCGGCATGCTGGTGATGAACTTTTCACTGGCGACGTACTTCATGGCTGAAACGGATCCGTCGGGAGAGCTGCCGCTCTGGATCACCATCGGTCGCTGGACCAGTGTTATGCTGGTCACGCTTATCATGGCCTACTCCGGGCAGGAGTTCTTTGCCGGTGCCTGGGGTGACCTGCGTAATCGGCGCCTGGGTATGGATATACCGGTCGTGCTGGGTTTGTCTGCCGCCTATGCGGGCAGTTTGTATGCCACCATCACCGCTGACGGCGAGGTGTATTTCGATTCGATCGCGATGTTCGTTTTTTTTCTGCTGCTCGCGCGGCGCTATGAACTTGGCGGTAAACTCAGGGCCGCACACCATCTCGACAGGCTTGCCCGGATCACACCAAGAACCGCTGAACGAATCGATGATGACGGCAAACGCCACGACACTGCGGTTGAAGAATTACTGCCAGGCGACCTGATTCGTCTGGTACCCGGTGAGACTGTCCCGGTCGATGGCACCATCAACAGTGGCACCAGCAGTTTTGATGAATCATTGATAACCGGTGAAGCGCATCCGGTATTGAAGCGTCACGGTGATCATGTCGTCGCCGGCTCGGTGAATGGTGACCAGCCTGTTTTTGTCCGGGTCACCAAGACTCTGCAGGCCTCGACATTGAGCGAGATTCAACAACTGGTCGAGCATGGTCTTGAGCAGCGTCCGCGTTATGCCAGGCTCGCCGAGCAGGCCGCAGGCTGGTTCGTCGCTGCCATACTGGTTATCGCCGTGGCAACGGCAGGCTACTGGTTGCAGGTTCAACCTGAAGCGTGGTTATCGAGCACCATCGCTGTGTTGATCGTGACCTGCCCCTGTGCACTGGCACTGGCGACGCCGGTTGCACTGGCGGTCAGCGCCGGGCACTTCATGGAAATGGGTGTGCTGCCGTTGCGAATGCGCGCGCTGGATGACCTTGCGCAAAGCGATGTGTTCGTCTTCGATAAAACCGGCACACTGACACTCGGGCGTCCTGTGCTGTCTGATGTGTACACACTGGGTCGCCTCGATTATGACGAAACGATGCGATATGCGGCGGCCTTGGCCGCCGATTCAGAGCACCCGGTAGCGAAAGCGATACGCCAGCATACGCCGGATCCCAACGTAAATGCGACAACGAAAACCAATGTGCCAGGCTCGGGTGTCACTGCCCGGATAGACAACCTGGAATGGCGTCTGGGTAAGCTGGAGTTTGCCGCGCAAGGGCACGCGCTCGAGCCCGAGGCCCGTTCACTGGTTGAGGAATGCCGATCCAAAGGGCAGCTGGTTTCGTTACTGTCGAGTCCTGAGGGTGTGCAGGCCGTGCTGACGTTTGATGACCCGCCACGCCCGGGTCTCAAAGACATGCTCGCCCGTCTGATAGACCTGGATGTCGGGCAGCTGGTGATGCTGAGCGGTGATGCCTGCCAGAGTGTATCGAAGTTGTGCCAGCGACTGGACATCAGCGACTGTCACGGTGGCATGTCACCCCTGGACAAACTGTCATGGACCCAGGCGCACCAGCGGCGAGGTCACCGCGTCGCCATGTTCGGTGATGGTATCAATGATGCGCCGACGCTGGCCGCCGCCGATGTTTCGCTGTCATTTTCTGAGGCCACCGATATTGCCAATGTCAGTAGCGATTTCCTGATTCTTGGCGATAATGTCGCTGTATTAGCGGACGCCCGCGAGCTGGCAAAACGCACACGACGTAAAATCTTACAGAATTTTGCCTGGGCCGGTGGCTATAATCTGATCGCGATTCCATTTGCTGCAGCCGGCTACATACCGCCCTGGGGTGCTGCGATAGGGATGTCGCTGAGCTCATTGATCGTGGTCATGAATGCACTGCGCTTGCAGCTGAGAACGAAAAAGTCGAATAAGGTGCAGGATTTGAAGTCAACGTTATAAACGACTTTAAAAATCCACTAAACCAAAGATCAACCACGCTGCTGAGCATAACTTAGATACTTCTTTATCAGGCATTAAGCTAAATCATAATATACTGATATTTAAAAAAAACTTGTGCCATTTAGACAGGTAGAAGCTGACAAACTGGCATATAAAAATGCAGTTGGTCCGTTTTTCTAATAAAAACAGTAAAAAAAACACTTAAGCCTTTGACGCGCAGGTTACTTATAAATTAGAGTGTTAGAAATGAGTCTAGTGGTGCAGTCGGACAATTATCGCACAGCGATTGACACTGCACTGCAGGCACGAACACATCTTGTAGTCTTGTCACAGAGTCTACTAAGGTTGATACGAATTGATTAACAACGGAAAGAGGAGACAAACATGCCTGCTAAAAAATCGCATGCCATGTTCTTAGGTTCATTCTTGTTGCTTGCGAGTTCGCCGCTGATGGCTACACCAAGCGCAAGTATGTTGGCAAATACCTGTGCCGGGTGTCATGGTACCGGGGGTAACAGTGTCGGTCCTGCATCGCCCACGATCGCAGGCAAGTCCGCTGAGTATATACAATCCGTCATGGAGGCCTATAAAAGCGGTGAGCGTTACAGCACGATCATGGGCCGCATTGCAAATGGTTATACGGATGAAGAAATCACCCTGATGGCAGAATACTTTGCCGGTATGCCATTTGAGAGCAATGCGCCCAAACAGGAATTTGATGCAGCCAAGGTCGAAGCGGGCGCCAAGGTGTACAAGGACAATTGCAGCAAGTGCCACGATGAGAACGGTAGCTTGCCTGATGACGATTCCGGTATTCTGGCTGGGCAGTGGCTACCCTACCTGCAATACACGATGGCAGACTACCGAGCCGGCCGCAGCGATATGACCAAGAAGATGAAAAAGAAGGTCGAGAAGCTGGATGACGCACAAATCGAATCCGTGCTGCAATTCTTTGCCAGCCAGAAGTAAGAGGGATAAAACATGAAAAAGCTTAATCGCAGAGATTTTATCAAGATCGCTGGCACAACGGCCGCAGTCAGTACGCTCGGTTTCCCCAGCATTGGATCGGCAGCTTCGAAGAAAGTCGTGATTGTCGGCGGTGGCACCGGTGGCGCGACCTGTGCCAAGTATATACGCATGGCCGATGACTCCGTAGAGGTCACACTGATCGAACCAAACGAGCATTACTACACCTGTTACCTGAGCAACGAAGTCCTGGGTGGTGCACGCGCTATTGATTCCATCAAGTTTGGTTATGACGGTCTGCGCAAGCACGGCGTCAAGGTCGTGCACGATATGGTTACCGGCATCGATGCCGGTGCCCGCACGGTCAGCACAAAAGGTGGTGATACGTTTAGTTATGACCGCTGTGTGGTCGCACCGGGTATTTCCTTCGGCGACAACATTGCCGGCTACGACGAGGCGGCCCATCAAAAAATGCCGCATGCCTGGAAAGCCGGCGATCAGACAACGCTACTGCGCAAGCAGCTCGAGGCCATGGCTGACGGCGGCACCGTGCTGATAGCCGCTCCACCCAATCCGTTCCGTTGCCCACCCGGACCGTATGAACGCGCCTGTCAGATAGGCAACTATCTGAAAACCAAGAAGCCGAAATCCAAACTGTTGATCGTCGATTCAAAAGACAAGTTCTCCAAGCAGCCACTGTTTACCCAGGCTTTCGACCGATATTACAAGGGCATCGTCGAATGGGTTCCAGCCAAGGCTACCGGCGGTGGCGTTAAGGATGTGACTGGAGGTGCTGTTAAAACCGGTGACGGTAACACCCACAAGGCAGATGTTTACAACATCATCCCGGCACAGAAAGCCGGTGCAATCGCGCTAACGGCAGGACTGGCCGATGACAGTGGCTGGTGCCCGGTCGATCACAAGACCTTTGAGTCGACCATCCACAAGGGCATCCATGTGATCGGTGACGCCGCCATCCAGGCGCCATTACCGAAATCTGGCTATGCGGCTAATTCAGAGGCCAAGGTGACCGCGGCAGCGGTTGTTGATCTGGTCAACGGTCGGGAGCCAGGTACACCTGCCTGGGTCAATACCTGCTATAGCATCGTCGCACCCGATGATGGCATCTCGGTGGCCATGGTATACAACTTTGTTGATGGCAAGGTCGCCAAGGTCGCAGGCTCGGGCGGCCTGACCAGTCTGGAAAGTCCCGCTAGTGATCGTGCCCGCGAAGTTCAGTATGCCTACAGCTGGTTCAAGAACATCACGCACGATGCTTTTGGAGCCTGATACCGTTCCATCTGACTGTAACCGAGGGTCCGCACATGCGGACCCTTTTGTTACGGGCTGTTTTCGATGAGCGGAACCTGTCATGGTCAAACACGTCATCACCGATGATTGCTACGATGGCGGCTATCACTGCAAGCCGTAACTTTATCGTTATCGCTGCAACGCTCGCTCTATCTGGCAGCGTATTCTCCGCACTGGCTGTGGACAAGTCTGAAGTCAAGCAAGACTGGCATACGCCCTACGACCTGTATCTCACGCCCAAGGAGGCCTTCGATATGAAGGCCGCCCATCCTGATGATGTGCTGATGATCGACATCAGAACACAGGCCGAAGCCCAGTTTGTTGGCTTCACGGACATGGCTGACGCCAATATTCCTGTTTACTTCTTTAGTGATGAATGGAAGCAAAAGCCTGATGGTGTGCATGGCGCCTATCGAAAAATCTATAACTTTGACTTTGTCGAAGCGGTCGATAATTTCGTGGCTTCCCGAAATAAGGACAAAAGCGTCCCGATTGTCCTGATGTGCGCCTCGGGTTCTCGCTCGCCTGTCGCGGCCGGTGATCTGCACGATGCCGGCTACCAGAAAGTCTATTTCCAGGTCGAAGGCTTCGAGGGTATCAAAGCGAAGCAGGGCCCGGACGTGGGCAAACGCGTCATCAATGGCTGGAAAAACACCGGGCTGCCCTGGGGTTACCATCTGAAAACAGAAAAGATGTATTTTAACTTCGTACCGTCTGAGCGACCATGAGGCGTGAACTGCACAACACGCTGAAACATCTCAAGCGATCAATTTGAAAGCAGGATCGTCCGGCTCAAACACTACATTACGCATGAAGAGGTAATGCATATGAAAATCATCGTATCGTTTATCATAGGTGCCATTGTTGGCATTGGTGTGCTATTCGTGCCCGCTGTCCATCAGATGTTGGCGCAGTCACTTGGATCACAAATGCTGATCGAAGTCGAAAGCCCGCTGGGTTTTGACGAAACCCTGATAAAGCTGGAAGAGAACGCAAAGTATGCCGGCTGGAAAGTACCCAGCAAGTGGAAAGTCAATTTTCAGAATAACCTGATGAAAGTCACCGGTACCGATATCGGTAAAAACCAGGTGCTGAAAATGTGCGAACCTGCGGCAGCAGCGAAAATGCTGGTTCATGATGAGTACAAACTACTGACGACAATGATGCCCTGTACCATAGCTGTCTACGAAAAATCCAACGGCAAGACCTATATTTCACTTATGAATATGGAAATGCTGGGTTTGATCTACGGCGGACTGATCGCCGATATTGCTAATGAGCTTGCCCCTCAAATGATGGAGATGGTCGACCTTAGCAAGTGACCTTCAAAGGGCGATTATTCAACGCAAAGGCGCAAAGTACGTTAATTAATCTGGATTTTGTGTTGGTTGGTGCGAGATAGGGTAGGGTGCGCCGCGCGCACCGTTTTACATGATTGAACCGATGCAAAGGTGCGCACGGCGCACCCTACATTCACTTTAATGGATACAACAAAAAATTTTCTCTCAGCGGCCTTTGCGCCTTTGCGTCAAATAAACTAACTAGCCTCGCCCGGATAATCGGCAATGCCCGGATCTTTCATCACGCCAACCAGCTTCGGATGGTTGATCTTCGCCAGTTTGAGTACGTTGTCCTTGCCTCTATTTTTCAGGATATAGTCGCGAACGACGTCCCACATCAGACGGCCTTCGGGCGTACGGTTGACCTGGGCCCAGCCTGCGACCTTGTATGTCTGCTCGGCTTCGATCAGGTGGCCATTATCCAGGCGTGCATCGGTGATACGTTCGTACAGAGGCTTTGATGGATCGATGGTGTAGTCCAGACCGCCGACGCGGACCATGTCGCCACCTGATTGCAGGTAGGGGTCTGGGTCAAACAGGTTATCCGCTACCTGCTCCAGGATGTTCAGCAGATCGCGGCCTGTCATTTCTGAAACATAGGTTTCAGCATAGGTCATCGAGCATTGGGTCATGACATGTTCCATCGTGATCCAGTCGCCTTCGAGGGTGGTCGTACCCCAGCGTACACCAGCCGACAGGGCGATATCCGCACCGTATTCTTCCCGCAGCGCATTGCATAACACCTGGTCCCAGGTACCCATGAAGTTTCCACGACGATAGAGTGTGCGGTCAGCGATTGCCAGTTTTTCGTCCAGAATTTCCTTATAGGTTTTACCCAGCCGGCTTTTGTTGAAATACATTTTTTTGACGCGGCTCTCGATAATCGTCTCGTCGTATTTGGTGTTACGCAACTGATTGATATACGCCTGCAATTCCTTATCTGCGGGCAATGCTTCAGCAAAGATCGGCAGCATCTTGTAATTCATCGACTTGATTTTTCCACCATCGATATCAAAATCCATGACACCGAGGAACTTACCGTTAGAACCCGCATTGGTGACCCAGCACTCGTTACCCTCGACGTTCTTCACTTTCACGGGCTTGGGCACGCCGTCATGGGTGTGTCCGCCAAACACGGCATTCAGGCCGGGCACCCGTTCTGCCATCTTGATATCGACATCCATACCGTTATGCGAAAGCAGCACGATGGCATCCGGCTTTTCATCTTCACGTATGCCTTCGACGAGCTCGATCATGTCATCTTCACGCAGGCCGAATGACCAGTCGGGGAAAAATTCCTGAGGATTGGCATTGGCTGTACGCGGGAACGCCTGACCAACGACACAGATACGTGCGCCGCCGACCTCGCGTATCACATATGGCTGAAACGCATGGCCGGTATCTTCATCAAAGAGGCCTCTGCCATCGTAGGTTTCGACCAGTTTGGCGTAACCATCATCCATCAGTGAGTCTTCTTTGACGCGGACGTTCTGGCCAATAAAATCGCCTTTGAACAGGGCGACATTGCTCAATACCTCATCCTCGCGGTAGGTGAACTCCCAGTGGCCGACCATCACGTCGATGCCGAGTATGTTGGAGGCTTCAACCATGTCTACGCCACGCGTCCATAACGACGTTCCGGAACCCTGCCACAGGTCACCGCCATCGAGCATCAGCGTGTTTTCGCGGCCGCCCATTTGTTCGCGCAGCTTGTCGCATAAGGTTTTCATGTGTGCCATACCGCCCATGCGACCGAAACGCGGTGCGTCTTTATTGAAATTCAGGTAAGTGTAGGCATGCGATTCAGGTGTGTTTTCCTTCAAACCCATCTCTTTCAGAAATTGTTTGCCCACCATGTGCGGTGGCCGGCCAAAGGCATCACCCATACCGAGATTGACATTGGGCTCTCGGAAGAAAACGGGATTCAACTGGCCGTGAAAGTCGGTGCAATGAAGAATACGAACATTGCCGCGTTTGGGGACGCTGTAGAAATCCTTTGGCAGGGGCGTGGCGCTTGCGTCACTGCCACACGAGACCAGCCATGGAAAAGTGCCTGCAGCAGCACCGGCACTCAATAATTTCAGGAATTCTCGTCGATCGACACGCGACATATTGATTAACCTCTCCTTACGACAACGTAGGTGTGCATGATTTTTGAGTAGAATCTGATCATAACGCAGTTTTCAGCAAATTGTTAATTAGCAATGCTTAATGTAAGGCGACGCATTCGCATTGATTGAATTCAGGCTTGGAGCGATCTTTTGGTCAAATCGCGCGTGTTCTGGGTTAACATCCGCAACCCATGATGTTTCGTATCCTGCAAACAATAATCATGGCTCTGGGCCTGGCCAGTGTGGCTTCTGCGGATGTGGTCAAGCCGGCGCTGGTCGAGATCAGCGCCAATACCCAAGGCACCGTGAATATCGAAGTCAGGGCCAGTATCGAAGCCTTGCTCACGGGTATCAATGCCCGCTTCAAGAATACCCAGGACGCGCCGACCGCCGAACAGTACGACGCCTTGCGCGTAATGCCGGCAGATCAACTGCAGGCGGAATTCGAGCCGTTCAAGCAGGCATTTCTCAGCCAGATATGGCTCAAAGCCGATAAACAGACTGTCCCGCTGGAAATGACCGATGTCTGGATACCGGAACCCGGTTATCCCAAAGTCCCTCGTATCAGCGTTATCACCCTCCGTGGCGAGCTTGATCAAAGCACACGACACCTGCAGTGGTATTACCCGGCGAAATTCGGCGATAACGCGGTGCGTGTGCGTCAGGTTGATGAAGACAACGAACAATGGCACTGGTCTGAATGGCAATGGTTGCGCAAGGACGCGCCCAGTGAGCCATTTTCCCTTGAGGAGCTGTTTACCCGGAGACCGATAGCTGAAGTTGTGGTTTCGTATATCGTGATTGGTTTCGAGCATATCGTGCCTAAAGGAACCGATCATATTCTGTTTATTCTCGGACTTTTTCTGCTCAGTACCCGGATGAAGCCGTTGTTGTGGCAGGTTACGATGTTCACGGTCGCACACACACTGACGCTTGCACTATCGATGAAAGGGGTGGTCAACCTGCCTGACGCTATTGTTGAACCATTGATCGCATTGTCAATCGCCTACGTCGGCATTGAGAATATGTTTGCACACGCCCTGCACAAAAGCAGGCTCGTTCTGGTATTCCTGTTCGGCTTGTTACACGGTCTTGGGTTCGCTGGTGTGCTGTCAGAATTCGGCATGCCGGCCAATGCGTTTGCAACAGCGTTGATCAGCTTTAATGTCGGTGTTGAGCTAGGGCAAATTATAGTGATTGTTATGGCCTATCTGCTCGTCGGTATCTGGTTCCGCGAAAAGCCATGGTACCGTAAGCGTATCATCGTTCCCGCTTCACTGGCGATTTCAGTCATTGGTCTGTACTGGACCTATGATCGAATCGTATTCTAAAAACGGGATACATTATTAAGCCATGGATAAACCGCATAAAGCGATGGATGAACCGCAGAGGCGTGGAAGTAATACGGGTTGGGGAGTATGGCAACATCCGGGACGTTTAAGGTTGTTTGGTTATAGTATTTCCTAATTCGACGGTATTACTTACCCTTGATATATCGATCATCGTCAAATGTTGTGACCCAGTCAGGCCGATATACAACGAAGATGGTAATCAGCATGCCTGTCACAAAGGCTTCCGGAAACATGAACAATGGCAAATACTGCAGTGCTTCTTCGATTAACTGCTGATTGGAGTAGGTATCCACGAGTGCAAGCAGGCTTATTGCACTCAGGCGGCTGCTCGCAATCGCGAGGCCTGCACCGAAGAATGCACAGATGAATATATAGATAAAAAAATTGTCGGGCAGGTATCGATGGGAAAGCTTGAGAATGCTGTAACTGACGAATACCGGAATGATAATGCTGAGCATCCCGTTAACTCCCAGACTGCTCCAGTCGGATATTTGCAGTGTCAGTGATGCAACCATGGTGATGGTGAGACCAACAATCGCCAGCGGCCAGCCAAACATCAGGGTGAACAGGGTCGCACCGAGATGATGAAATCCGAGCCCGGGAGAGATGCCGGCTTTTATGCCCCAAATTGTCAACAGGATCACGACGGCACCGAGGAAAACATGTTGACTTTCCTGATTGCGAAGCACGGCTTTCCAGGGAGCATGGAATAACGCCAGCATCAGCAACAGGCAGAACATGATATTACTCATCCAGAGCAAACCGGCGGGTAGCAGGTTCGATGGGATATGCATTCCGATGAGCCAGGCCGTGCCAGGATTCATTATTATGTCCCGGGATGAAGGGCCGCTATATCACACTGAGCAAGCAGAAAATCAATAGGGCGTTTTCGCGTATCTTGCAGCATTACGGTAACGATGCACTCGGCAGCGGCTGCTGTCGAGGTTCAGTCGTTAGAAATCGGGAAATCACTGTCATATTATGTCTTAGCAACTATATATCAAGTTATTGTAATGGAATTCTTTCGCCAATCCTGCTTAAAATAGCGCCATGTTCCAACCTAAAGAGCTTTTTATCGGTCTGCGCTATACGCGCGCCAAGCGTAAAACACACTTTGTCTCGTTTATTGCCTTTATCTCCATCGCTGGTGTTTCGCTGGGTGTGTTTGCACTGATTGTCGTGCTTTCGGTGATGAATGGTTTTGGCAATGAACTGCGTGATCGCACCCTGAGCATGACATCGCATGCGACCATTACCGGTTTCGATGGCACCATGAGCGCTTGGGAACTGAATGCTGAAAAAGCCATGCAGAACCCCAATGTCATCAGTGCCGCCCCTTATATTCGCAAGGAAGTCATGCTGTCCAATGGCCGGCGCGTGAGTGGTGCTCTGGTCAGAGGCATCGAGCCGGAAACTGAAAAAACCGTGTCCACCGTCGCGAGTAAGATGGTCTCCGGTGAGCTGACAGATTTACAGGACGGAGCCTATGGCATTGTTATCGGACGCGAGCTGGCCAATTCCCTGGGCGTGTATGAAGGTGACAAGATAACGGTGATCACACCGCAGGCGAGCGTCACGGCCGTCGGTGTCATGCCAAGATTACGCCGCTTCAGGGTCGTCGGTGTCTTTGAAGTCGGTATGCACGAATTCGACAGCGCCATGGCTTACATGCATATTGCCGATGCCGGTCGGCTTTTTTCCTTCGACGAAGGCAAGGTCAATGGTATTCGGCTGAAGCTGCGCGATTTGTTCGAAGCTCGCATAGTCACGCGTGAGCTCGACAAGACGTTTGGCGAAGAATACTGGATCCGTGACTGGACCCAGCAGCACCGTAACTTTTTCAAAGCGTTGAAAACCGAGAAGACCGTAATGTTCATCATTCTGTTGATGGTCATCGCAGTTGCCGCGCTTAATATTGTTTCAACCCTGATGATGACCGTCAGAGATAAGGAAGCGGATATTGCCATATTGCGTGCACTCGGTATGACGCCGGGTAGCATCATGACCGTGTTTATCATTCAGGGTACGGTTATCGGCATGTTCGGCACGCTGATCGGTGTCGCTGCGGGCGTACCGGTTGCGCTCAATGTGTTTGAAATCGTCTCCTCGCTGGAACAGCTGTTCGACACCGATTTTCTACCCTCCGACGTTTATTACATCAGCGACATCACTGCTGATGTCCGGCCCAGAGAAGTGCTTATGTATGCGGTGTCGGCTTTTGTGATCACGGTGCTGGCGACGATTTATCCCGCGTGGCGGGCATCCAGGACCATGCCTGCGGAGGCGCTTCGCTATGAGTGACACGGAATTCAGCCTACAGGCTGTTGAGCTCGGCAAGGACTTCCGAGAAGGCAGTGGTGAAGCCTTGCACGTGCTCACGGGTGTCAATTTCACGCTCAGTGCCGGTGAAACCGCCGCGATCATCGGGGCATCCGGTTCCGGGAAATCAACCCTGCTGAACCTGCTCGGTGGACTTGATAAACCGTCAACGGGTCATGTATTGCTCAACCACGACAATATATTTACCATCAATGAGAAATCCCGATGTCATGCGCGCAATCAGCATCTGGGCTTCATCTATCAGTTCCATCATCTGTTGCCTGAATTCACCGCAATGGAAAATGTCGCCATGCCCCAATTGATCAATGGTATCGACAAGGACCAGGCCCGTGAACGATCGATTCAACTGTTGACTGAAGTCGGGCTGGGCGAACGCCTCGAGCACAAACCCGGAGAACTTTCCGGTGGCGAGCGCCAGCGTGCTGCGATTGCCCGAGCCCTGATCAACAGCCCGGAATGTATTCTTGCCGATGAGCCCACCGGCAACCTCGATCGCAAGAATGCCGAACTGGCGCTTGAACTGATCCTGGAGCTGAACCGCAATTACAGGACCGCACTGATCATGGTCACGCATGACATGCATATCGCCGAGCAGCTGGATACGGTGTATGTCCTGGAAGATGGTTTATTGCGAAAGCAATAAACCATCTTCCGGCGCAGGTTCCGGGTAGTTGGAAAAACCCGCTTACGCGTCGTAGAGGTTTCCCTGGTTGCCGCAGAAGGCACAGAGTGTTTCAGGTGCTAGACATAATGTTTTGACCTGTCCAACCTCAACCGCGTGGGTTATGTTGAGCTTGGAACCTTAAACACAGAGCCATTATTGAGGAGGACAGGTCAAAACATTATGTCTAGGAGCCTCTGGCCTACAGAATACCTATAGCCTCTGTGGCAATTGATAAAGTTACTGAATTGCTTAATCGGGCATTCACCAGTCCCCAGAACCTTATTCAAGCTTGGCGCTCTAAAGCAACGAGTGCTAACATTTGACGTTTAACCACTCATCGCCTGATATGCCTGAACAGCTGAACGAACGCGCTGCACTGTTGCTGAAAAAGCTGGTTTACAGCTACATAGCGGATGGCCAGCCGGTCGGTTCCAAGAAGCTGGCCGAAGATGCGGATCTCGATATCAGCTCAGCGACGATACGAAATGTCATGTCGGGGCTGGAGAAAAAGGGCCTGATTGTCTCACCGCACACCTCGGCAGGCCGTATACCGACAGAGCAAGGTTATCGCTTATTCGTAGACAGTATGCTGGAAGTCGAGCCGCTGAGTAAATCACTACTGTCCCGGCTGAAACGGGAGCTCGATCCCGACCAGAATACCGATGCTTTAATCAACCACGCCTCGCAGATGGTTTCGGAACTGACGCATATGGCGGGTATCATTACCGTGCCCAAGGTTAGTCAGGCAACACTCAGGCACATCGAGTTTTTACCGTTATCGGATCAGCGTATACTCGCCATCCTGGTCATCAATGAACGCGAAGTGCAAAACCGGGTGTTGCATATGCAACGTTCCTACAGCACAGAGGAGCTGCAGGAAGCCTCCGCTTTCCTCAACCACCAGTATATGGGTATGGATATCTATGATGTTCGCGCGAAGCTGTTGCAAGCCATGCAGCAGGCGCGTGAAGATATCGATGCAACCATGAAAACCGTGATCGAGGTCGCTGGCGTCACCTTTACCGAGTCTCTGCAATCCAGCGACCAGGGCTACCGGGTTCAGGGCGAAACCAATCTGGTGCGTTACGGCGAAAGTGCTGACAGAGACCATCTCACCCAGCTGCTGGGCGTGTTCGATCATAAACGCGAAATGCTGGGATTGCTCGATCGCTGCATCCAGGCGGAGGGTGTCAAGGTATTCATCGGCAACGAGGCCGGCTTCAAGGGGCTGGGTGACTGCAGCGTTGTCACAGCGCCCTATACGTTTCAGGGCGAGCCCGTCGGGGTGCTCGGCGTGATCGGTCCGGCGCGTATCAATTACAACATGGTAATCCCGGTCGTCGATGTCACGGCGAAGCTGTTGGGTGAAGCGCTGAATAAATAATTTTATTGATAGGGATATCCCCTTGATTACCGGATTTTTGACCCTATATACGCCGGAACACTATCGAGCGTTAGAATTAAACAAAATTCATCGGAGTAAGCATGTCATCAAGCAATGAAGAAATGAATGAGCCGACGGAAAGCGAACAGCTTGAACAAATGGAAGAGGAGATGATGTTCGACGAGGAGGAAATCGTCAAGGAGGAAGACCACCTGGTAGAGCAACTGAAGGCGGCAGAGAAAAAAGCCGAAGAACACTGGGAATTGCTCCTGCGAACCCGCGCTGAAATGGAAAATCTGCGCAAACGCACCGAAAAAGACCTGGAAAATGCACACAAATTCGGCATGGAAAAATTCGTCAATGAGATGCTGCCGGTGAAAGACAGCATGGAAATGGGTATAGCGGCGCAGGAAGTGACCGTGGAAAGCCTCAAAGAGGGTATGAAGCTGACGATGAACATGTTCAACACGACTTTCGAGAAGCTGGGTGTGGCCGAGATCGATCCCCTGAATGAGCCCTTCGACCCCCAGCTGCACCAGGCGATGACCCTACAGGCGACGGATGAAGTCGAGCCCAATACGGTGATCGAGGTCATGCAAAAGGGTTATACACTGAATGGACGCCTGGTCCGGCCGGCGATGGTCATGGTCTCGAAAAAACCGGACTAAACGTGTGAAAAAACACCGGCAGCATGTTGAATTCAGTACCAACAGCCCCATATAAACAGCAAGAACGAATATATCAAATACGGAGAAAGCAATGTCCAAGATTATCGGTATTGACCTGGGTACCACCAACTCCTGTGTCGCAGTCATGGATGGTGACAAGCCCCGGGTAATTGAGAACAGCGAAGGCGATCGCACGACGCCTTCCATCGTCGCCTTTACCAAAGACGACGAAGTGATTACAGGCCAGCCAGCCAAACGTCAGGCGGTAACCAACCCGGCCGATACCCTGTTTGCCGTGAAACGTCTGATCGGCCGTCGTTTTGACGAGGAAGTCGTCCAACGCGATATCAAGCTGGTGCCGTACAAGATCATCAAGGCCGACAACGGTGATGCCTGGGTCGAGGCCCACGGCAAAAAGATGGCCCCGCCGGAGATTTCAGCGCGTGTGCTGCAGAAAATGAAAAAGACCGCCGAAGACTTTCTCGGTACCGAAGTGAAAGAAGCCGTAATCACTGTGCCGGCTTACTTCAACGATTCCCAGCGTCAGGCAACCAAGGATGCCGGCAGAATCGCCGGTCTCGATGTCAAACGCATCATCAACGAACCCACCGCAGCCGCGCTGGCGTACGGCATGGACAAGAAACGCGGTGATGCAAAAATTGTTGTTTACGATCTCGGTGGTGGTACCTTTGACGTTTCCATTATTGAAATCGCGGAAATCGACGGTGAGCACCAGTTCGAAGTGCTGGCCACCAACGGTGATACCTTCCTCGGTGGTGAAGATTTCGATATGCGCCTGATCGACTACCTCGCCGATGAATTCAAGAAAGATTCCGGTGTCGATCTGCACAACGACCCGCTGGCGCTGCAGCGGCTGAAAGAAGCTGCCGAGAAAGCCAAGATCGAACTGTCATCGACCACACAGACCGATGTCAACCTGCCGTATATTACAGCCGATGCCAGTGGTCCCAAGCACCTGAATATCAAGGTGACGCGTGCCAAACTGGAAAGCCTGGTCGAAGACCTGGTGGCGCGCACGATTGGTCCGATGAAGACGGCATTGAGCGATGCCGGTTTGTCTGCCAGCGATATGGACGACATCATTCTGGTCGGTGGCCAGACCCGTATGCCCAAGGTTCAGGAAGAAGTCCAGAGCTTCTTTGGTAAGGAACCACGCAAGGACGTCAATCCCGATGAGGCGGTTGCCATCGGTGCGGCGATCCAGGGCGGTGTACTCGGAGGGCACGTCAACGACATCCTGCTGCTCGACGTTACCCCGCTGTCACTGGGTATCGAAACCATGGGCGGCGTCATGACCAAGCTGGTTGAAAAGAACACTACGATCCCGACCAAGGCACAACAGGTATTCTCGACCGCCGACGACAACCAGACCGCGGTTACCGTGCACGTGCTGCAGGGGGAGCGTGAAATGGCAACCGGAAACAAATCGCTGGGACGTTTTGACCTTAGCGACATTCCACCGGCACCACGCGGCATACCGCAGATCGAGGTCAGTTTCGATATCGATGCCAACGGTATTCTGAATGTCTCTGCCAAGGACAAGGCAACCGGTAAAGAGCAGTCGATCGTGATCAAGGCGTCCAGCGGTCTGTCGGATTCTGAGGTCGAGCAGATGATCAAGGACGCTGAAGCCCACGCCGGTGAGGACAAGAAGATGCGTGAACTCGTCGATGCCCGCAATACGGCCGACAGCATGATCCATGCCACTGAAAAGTCGATCAAGGATCTGGGCGACAAGGTCGACGCCGATGAGAAAGCCAGAGCAGAAACGGCGATCGCTGAACTCAAGGAAGCTGTCAAGGGTGATGACAAGGACCTGATCGAAGCCAAAACAACCGCCCTGACCGAAGCCGCGAGCAAGATCGCTGAAAAAGCCTATGCAAAATCGGCTGGACCAGCCGGTGGTGAAAGTGCATCAGCCGGTAGCGCTGAAGCCGAGACCTCGACAGCCGACAGCGCAGAGGAAGTGGTTGACGCCGAATTCGAAGAAGTCAAAGACAGCGATAAGAGATAAGCTTCCGGCCACCGGCTGTGGGCTGCCAGCAATGCACGCACAATCACCCAGGGTGATTGTGCGTTTTCATGAAAACTGGCAGCTGGCAGCTGAAGGCAGGCAGCCGGTAAACAAATAATGTCAAAACGCGATTATTACGAAGTGCTGGGTGTATCCCGGGATGTAAACGAAGCTGACCTGAAAAAGGCGTATCGTCGTCTCGCGATGAAACATCATCCGGACCGTAATCAGGACAACAAAGATGCCGAATCCAGGTTCAAGGAGGCCAAGGAAGCCTATGATGTGCTTTCAGACGCACAAAAACGTGCAGCCTACGACCAGTTCGGTCATGCGGGTGTAGATCCGTCAGCGGCTGGCGGTGCCGGCGGTTTCGGGGGCGGCGGCGATCCGTTCAGTGATATCTTCGGCGATGTCTTTGGCGATATCTTCGGCGGTGGCCGCAGAAGCGGGGGCGGAAGCCGCGTCAGAAGAGGATCTGATCTGCGTTACAACCTGGAGTTGTCGCTGGAGGATGCTGTCGCCGGAACGTCCGTCAACATACGTGTACCCACACTGGTGGCGTGTCAGAGCTGTGATGGCTCGGGTGCAAAAAAAGGCACCAGTGCAACAACCTGTGCTACCTGCGGCGGTGTCGGCCAGGTTCGCATGCAGCAGGGATTTTTCTCGGTACAACAGACCTGCCCGAACTGCCGTGGACAGGGTACGACCATTTCGGACCCGTGTCCGGACTGTCACGGACAGGGGCGCACGCAAAAACACAGAACGCTGTCGGTCAAAGTGCCTGCCGGTGTCGATAATGGTGACCGTATTCGTCTGGCCGGTGAAGGCGAGGCTGGTGAGCACGGTGGCCCCAGTGGTGACCTGTATGTGCAGATTCAGGTCAAGCCACACCCGATTTTCAGACGTGAAGAAAATGATCTGATGTGCGAAATGCCCATAAGCATCGGTACTGCAACACTGGGCGGTGAACTGGAGGTGCCGACCCTGAGCGGCCGCCTCAAGCTGAAAATACCAGCCGAAACCCAATCCGGTAAAGTGTTCAGAATGCGCGGTAAAGGCGTGAAATCGGTTCGTGGCGGTGCCGCTGGCGATCTGTTGTGCAGAGTGAGCGTGGAAACACCGGTCAATCTCAACAGTCAACAAAAAGAGTTGCTGCGTGAATTCGAGGATTCGATCCAGCAAGCCGGCAAACACCACAGCCCGCAGAGTGCATCCTGGATGGATCGTGTAAAATCGTTCTTCGATGAATTGACATCATAAACGCAAGCCGGCGCCGCTATGACTGCGCTGGCTGTCTTTCCGGGTACGTCGTATTCAGTTCCGGAACGACGACTGGTCTAACTACAACCATCAGGAGATAGCAGTGCTAAACATTGCTGTTACGGGAGCCGCCGGCCGTATGGGCCGTGCCTTGATTACTGCCAGTGATCTTAACAACGACACTCGACTGGCAGCCGCGATCGAAAGACCCGGTAATACACTGGTGGGTACGGATGCCGGTGACCTCGCCGGTCTCGGACCACTCAACGTCAGCGTTACGGATAACCTGCTCAGTGTTAGCGATGCCTTCGACACGCTCATCGATTTCACCACCCCGGCATCGACCCTGCAGAATCTTGAGGCCTGTGTACAACACCACAAGAACATGATCATTGGAACAACCGGTATCGACGATGCCGGCAGGCGGGTGATCAGCCAGGCCGCCGAATCCATCGGTATCGTATTTGCCCCCAACATGAGCGTTGGCGTCAACCTCTGTCTCAAGTTGCTGGACACGGCTGCGCGTATCCTGGGTGATGACGTCGATATCGAGGTGATCGAGGCTCATCACCGGCACAAAGTTGATGCCCCGTCGGGCACGGCGATTCGTATGGGTGAAGTGGTCGCCAGTGCGCTTGGCAGAGACCTGTCTGAATGCGCTGTCTACGGCCGTGAAGGTATTACCGGTGCGCGTGATCGTAAAACCATTGGCTTCGAAACGATTCGAGCGGGTGACATTGTCGGTGACCACACGGTATTGTTTGCTGCCGAAGGTGAACGTGTCGAGATCACCCATAAGGCGTCGAGCAGAATGACATTTGCCCACGGTGCCATACGCGCTGCACTCTGGTTACAACAACAGCCCGCAGGATTGTATGATATGCAGGATGTACTGGGTCTGTGACATCAGGCCTGAAACGAGTGGTCTCATCCAACAAGAGTAAAAACAATGCTGACATTCAATATCGCTGTTGTCTTTCCCGGCCAGGGTTCACAATCGGTGGGTATGCTCAAAGCGTATACAGAAACATCAGATCAGGTCGAGCAGACTTTTCAGCAAGCCTCTGAAGTGCTGGGTTATGATTTATGGGACATTGTGTGTAACGGCCCGGAAGAAAAACTCAACCAGACTGAAATAACCCAACCCGCCATGCTGGCGGCCGATGTTTCGGTGATGCGTATCATGCGCGAAATGTGCATGAACAAACCCTATGCGCTCGCCGGACACAGCCTGGGAGAATACGCGGCCCTGGTCGGCGCCAATGTGCTCGACTTCCAGGATGCGATCAAGCTGGTTGCCGAGCGTGGCCGCTTGATGCAAAGCGCGGTTGCCGAAGGCGAGGGCGCGATGGCGGCCATCCTCGGCCCGCTCGATGAACAGGTCATCAATGCCTGTACGAACGCAACGACAGAGACGGGAAAGCCGGTCGAAGCGGTGAATTTCAATTCTCCCGGTCAGATAGTAATCGCCGGCGCCACGGAGGCCGTCGACAGGGCGATCGACATCCTGAAAGATGAAGGTGCCAAGCGTGCACTGAAATTACCGGTGAGTGTACCGGCCCACAGCTCATTGATGAAACCGGCTGCGGATGAAATGGCGAAGCTGCTCGAAACCGTCACGTTCAAACAGCCGGATATACAGGTGATCCACAACGTTGATGCCAAATCACACGATGATCCGGCATCCATACGCGAGGCGCTGACGAAACAGATCTACAGTCCGGTGCGTTGGGTGCAGACCATCAAGATCATCAAGGAAGACGCCGATGCGATCATCGAATGTGGCCCCGGAAGAGTTTTAACCGGCCTGAACAAGCGCATCGACAAAGACATGACATCGTTCTCGCTGGACACGCCGGCATCGATGCAAAAGTTTCTGGATTCTATGTAAATTGACGCACCACAGAGGCACAGAGCACTCAGAGATTTTTCAATTCTTTATAGCATCGACTTTAGTCGCGAACTTGAGAAATTCGTGACTAAGGTCGCTCCACATATAACCGTGATTATCTCTGTGTGCTCTGTGCCTCCGTGGTAAATAAGAATAGGTAAAAAAAATGAGTAATTCACTACAAGGCGAAATTGCACTGGTCACAGGCGCCAGCCGCGGTATCGGTAAGGCCATTGCCCAGAGGCTTGCCGCTGACGGTGCGACCGTCATCGGCACGGCGACCACGGACAAGGGCGCAGAGGCCATCAGTGACTATCTGAAAGACTCCGGTGGCAAGGGCATGTGCCTGAATGTCGCTGATGATGAATCCGTGGCATCTGTGATCAAGCAGATTACGGATACCTATGGCGCGATCAGCATACTGGTGAACAATGCCGGCATTACCCGCGACAACCTGCTGATGATGATGAAACCGGAACAGTGGGATGATGTGATCAATACCAATCTGACATCGGTTTATCGATGTTCCAAGTCCGTGCTGCGGAGCATGATGAAGGCCAGGAAAGGGCGTATCATCAATATCGCTTCGGTGGTTGGCTCGACCGGCAATCCCGGCCAGACAAATTATTCAGCCACCAAGGCAGGCCTGCTCGGCTTCACCAAGTCACTGGCGCGGGAAATCGGTTCGCGCAACATTACGGTCAACGCCGTTGCACCGGGATTTATCGACACCGATATGACGCGCGAGCTGGGTGATGAACAACGCGATGCTTTGATCGCGCAAATACCGTTGAATAAACTCGGTGACCCGGCAGATATCGCGAATGCCGTTGCGTTTCTGGCCAGCTCGCAGGCGGCTTATATCACCGGTGAAACCCTCCACGTCAATGGCGGTATGTACATGGTATGAGTGAAATCATGGAGTTAAGTAGTGCTCTTATGTAACAACAATAATTAAATAATGACAATAAGCAATTGTTTTACGTGAAAAATCAAGCATGAATTAATATTGTCTCTATTTATAAAACTGACTGGAAAGCTGGGCGTTAATTCACTACAATACCGCGCAGCTCAAGACTGACCATAACAAGAGGATTAACTACATGAGCACAGCTGAAGAACGCGTTCGCAAGATTGTAATCGAACAGTTAGGTGTGACCGAAGAGCAGGCGACTAACGCAGCATCATTCGTTGACGATCTGGGCGCTGATTCACTCGATACCGTCGAGCTTGTAATGGCTCTGGAAGAAGAGTTTGAGTGTGAAATTCCGGATGAAGAGGCCGAAAAAATCACCACAATCCAGCAGGCTATCGATTACGTTAACGAACATAGCGAATAATCGTGCCATCACTATACAGCCTGTTCAGCAGGCTGTGATCAACACCGCTCAGAGTTCATAGTGTCAGGACGTCGTGTAGTCGTTACCGGTTTAGGTATCGTATCCCCGGTTGGCCTTAACCTCAAGGAATCCTGGGACAATATCGTTGCCGGTAACAGTGGTGTCGCCACAATCACCGAGTACGATACCTCCGCGTTTCCGGTAACCATCGCCGCAACGGTCAAAAATTTCGATGCGTCACATGTCATTCCCGTAAAGGATCAGCGCAAAATGGATGTTTTCATCCATTACGGTCTGGTGGCTGCAGAAGAGGCGCTGCTGGATTCTGGCATCGAAGTCACCGACGCCAATGCCGACCGTATCGGCGTCGCGATCGGTTCAGGTATCGGCGGTCTGCCGATGATCGAAACCAGTCACATCAAATTACTGGAAGGTGGCCCGCGCAAGGTCTCGCCATTTTTTGTCCCCGGTTCGATCATCAATATGATCTCCGGAAATTTTTCCATCATGCACGGCATCAAGGGGCCCAATATCGCTCTGGTCACGGCCTGCTCAACGGGCACTCACAACATAGGCCAGGCGGCCCGCATCATTGCTTACGGCGATGCTGATGTGATGATCGCAGGTGGCTCCGAAAAGGCCTCCTCGCCGTTGGGCATGAACGGCTTCGCTGCCGCGCGTGCGCTGTCAACGCGCAACGATGATCCGGCCCATGCCAGCAGGCCCTGGGATAAGGACCGTGATGGTTTTATCCTCGGCGACGGTGCCGGTGTGCTGGTGCTGGAAGAGTATGAGATGGCGAAAGCTCGCGGTGCTGATATCTATGCGGAACTGGTCGGTTTTGGCTTGAACAGCGATGCTTATCACATGACCCAGCCCGTCGCAGATGGTAGCGGTGCAGCGCGTTGCATGAAGCTTGCGCTCGCTGATGCCGGCCTCAACCCAGACGATGTCGATTACATTAATGCCCACGGGACTTCGACACCAGCGGGCGATATTGCGGAAACCAATGCAATCAAGTTGGCCTTCGGACCCGCGGTGAGTAAACTGGCCGTGAGTTCGACAAAATCCATGATCGGTCATCTGCTCGGTGCAGCTGGCGGTGTCGAAGCAGTGTTCTCGGTGATGGCGATTCGCGACCAGGTAGCGCCGCCAACGATTAATCTGGAAAATCCCGGCGAAGGCTGCGATCTCGATTATGTGCCGAAAACCGCGCGTGAAATGAAGATAGCGGTGACACTGTCCAATTCATTCGGCTTTGGCGGCACCAACGGTACGCTGGTATTCAAGAAAGTCAGTTAGCCCGCATTCCTCACCCCATAGACAAGCCAGCACTGCTTGATTACAGCTGAGTGACGCTGCAATGTATTTCCAGACTCGACCACTCGCAGGCCCGGAGATCGCTGAATCCAGGTTGACGAATCTCTATCAGCTAAAACCCGATCACTATTCATTCATTCTGGCCAGCACGGCCACGACTGATAACCATCACTTTGACATTCTGCTCGCCCACCCGCAGCAGTCGCTCGAACTCTATCACCGAGATATTGCCGCGAACAAACCCGGCTTCCTGGATGCGCTGCAGGCCTGGTGGCTGCGCGAAAAAATCGATCCGGTAGCGTTAGCGAGCGACGAATCGGCGATTGAATTACCGTTTACCGGTGGCTGGTTTATCTACCTGGCCTACGAGCTGGTCGCTGAAATCGAACCGGTACTGGAGCTACCGGCGCCGGATCAAGATGAGCCTGTCGCGTTGGCGGTACGCTGTCCCTGCGCCGTCATCTTCGACCATCAGCGCAAGCGCCACATCGCGGTTGCCGAGCAGGCATACAGTGATTTGCTGGATACCATCGAGCGTGACTTCCATGCGGCTGTTGAATCCTCGGAGCCCGCTGCTGATCTGATGGCTTCCGTGCGCGCGCTCGATGTCAGAGAAGCGGATGAGGCGCCCTATCTGGCGCAAGTTGCCCGAATCAAACAATATATCGTCGATGGTGATATTTTTCAGGCCAATCTGTCGCGTCCCTGGTGCCTGGAAATCGAGCCGCACACGCGTGATACGACCATCTTCAACCACCTGGCACGGGCCAATCCGGGCTCATTCGCGGTACTGGCCCGATTGCCCCATGCCTGCGTGATCAGCTCATCACCGGAACGCCTGGTGAGTGTGCGCGGCGGTATCATTGAAACGCGCCCGATCGCGGGCACGCGACCGCGCTCCGAGGACGAAAAGACCGACGACCGGCTCGCTGCGGAACTGTTGGCCCATCCCAAAGAGCAGGCAGAGCACATCATGCTGATCGATCTTGAGCGCAACGACCTTGGGCGCATCTGTGTTCCCGGCAGTATCAGGGTCGATGAGCTGATGACATTGGAAAGCTATCAGCACGTGCACCACATCGTTTCCAATATTACCGGCAGATTGCGTGATGACATCACGCCGGCCGACGTCATTCGTGCCGTCTTTCCCGGCGGCACGATTACCGGCTGTCCCAAGGTCCGCTGCATCGAAATTCTGGCCGAGATGGAACAGCAGGTGCGCGGTGCGTACACGGGCTCCATTGGCTATATCAACAGAAACGGCGATATGGACGTGAATATTCTGATTCGCACGCTGGTGCGTCGAGGCAATACGATCCATTTTCGAGCCGGTGGTGGCATCGTTGCAGATTCCGATGCCGCCCGCGAACTGGCAGAAACGCGCGCTAAAGCCAAGGGCCTGTTGCGCGCTTTTGGCATTGACTAGATGGCCGAGGTATTGATCAACGGCATCAGCGCCGACTATGTGTCCGTTGCAGACAGGGGATTGAATTACGGTGACGGTTTATTTGAGACCATCGCCTGCAGTGGCACGCATCCGCACTTCATCAGGCAGCATTTACAGCGCATGGAGCGTGGTGCAACAGGACTGGATATCCCGTTCCCCGGCAGGGAACTGTTCAGGCAGGACATTGACCGTGTGCTGAAAAACAGCGCTGGCAGCAAAAGCGTGATCAAACTTATACTGACGCGTGGCCACGGCAAGCGCGGCTATCGTTATGATACCAAACAGCCGCCGACACGCATATGTGTGCGATCGCCGTGGCCGGCGCAGGTTGTGCACTGGGCGCAGCAGGGTGTTCGTGCCCGTTTTTGCCAAACGCCGGCATCGGTCAATCCGCGTCTGGCGGGCATCAAAAGCCTGAACCGGCTCGAGAACGTGCTCGCCAGCAACGAACTCGGCGACAGATTCGATGAGGGATTGCTGTCAGATATCGATGGCAATGTGGTTGAAGGTACCATGAGCAATCTGTTTGCTGTGATCGATGATGCTGTGGTGACGCCGGATTTATCACGTTGTGGCATTGCGGGTATCATGCGTGAACAGATCATCGATAGCGCGCACGAGATCGGTATACGCATAGAAAACGTCAATCTCTCACGCGATGATGTAATGAATTCCCAGGAATTATTTATCAGCAATAGCGTGATCGGCCTGTGTGTACTAAAACAACTGGAACAAAGAAGCTTTAATCGCCATATGATCACAGAAGTCATTAAATCCAGATTGAATAAAAAAATTGACGCCGATGCAGAAACTGATGCCTAAGCTGATTGCAGCCGGCGCAGTGCTGCTCATCGTTATCGCCTATGTCGCCAGTAACATTTTTTACTACCTGCATGAACCCCTGGTGTTCGATGAGCCGGTTACGATCGACTTCGAGCCGGGTTCATCGATAAGAACGCTGGCGAATCAGCTTCAGAGCCATGATCTGCTGGAGCATCCGCGGTATCTTCGCATCTGGGGCCGCTTGACCGGCACGGCAACCCGGTTACAGGCCGGCGAATACGTATTCCAGCCCGGTCAGGCAATCGCCGATTTGATCGATGACATGGTTGCCGGCAGAGTCAAGCAGTATGCATTCACGGTGGTCGAAGGCTGGACCTTCAGGGAATTCCTCAACGCCCTGGCCGCACACGAGGCCGTTGAACATACACTCAAAGATGTCGATTATGATCAGGTTATGTCGGTATTGGGTTACGCTGATCAGCATCCGGAGGGCAGGTTCTTTCCGGATACGTATTTTATCCACAAAAAAACCATCGATACTGCGGTACTGCAGCGGGCCTATGCGCGCATGGACAGCTATTTGCACACACTATGGTCTGAGCGTGACCATGACCTGCCGTTCAAAACACCCTATGAAGCCTTGATCATGGCTTCCATCGTGGAGAAGGAAAGCGCGCGACCCGAGGAGCGGCCAATCATCGCCGGTGTCTTTATCAACCGCTTGCGTAAAGGTATGCGCTTGCAAACCGATCCGACGGTTATCTATGGTATCGGTGAATCATATGACGGTGATATCCGTTATCGTGACTTGCGCACCGATACACCGTATAACACCTATACACGCAGTGGCCTGACGCCAACGCCCATCGCCATGCCGGGTCTTGGCGCGCTGAAAGCGGTCATGCACCCGGCGGATACCGGTTATCTTTATTTTGTTGCCACTGGCGATGGATCCGGTCGGCATGTGTTTTCGGCCACGTTGGAAGAGCACGAAAAGGCCGTCGATCAATACCAGCGAAAGCGAAATCTATAATGTCGGAAAAAATGGGCAAATTCATCACCCTTGAAGGTATTGAGGGTGTCGGCAAAACCACCAACAGGGACTACATTCGCAACGTGCTGGAGCGAGCGGGCAAGACCTGCGTGGAAACCAGGGAACCGGGAGGAACACCACTCGGAGAAGCGTTGCGCGAGCTGCTGCTGCAGCACAAACACGAAGGCATGAGTGCAGATGCTGAATTGTTGATGATGTTTGCAGCGCGTGCCGAGCATTTGCACAAAGTCATTCTGCCGGCACTGCGGGCCGGCAAGGTCGTCCTGTGTGATCGCTTCACGGAAGCAACCTACGCCTATCAGGGCGGCGGGCGTGGTCTTAATCACAAAAAGATATCCGATCTTGAGAACTGGGTTCAGGGCGATTTGAGGCCGGATCTGACGATTATCCTCGATGCGCCGGTCGCGATTGGCAGGCAGCGGGCTGGACAGCGCAGCACGCCGGATCGAATTGAAAAAGAACAGAATGACTTTTTCGAGCGCGTACGCCACACTTATCTGGAACTGGCCCGGCATTATCCTGAGCGGATCGCGGTGATCGATGCCAGTGTCGCTATTGATAAAGTACAGGACCAGATTGATCACGTATTCACAGAACACGCCGTTATCGACTGACATGATATACCCCTGGCAAGACAGACAATGGCAACAGCTCATGCGGCAACGGCAGCAACAGCGGCTGGCGCATGCCTTGTTGTTTCAGGGACCGGCGGGTATCGGCAAAAAACAGTGTGCGCGGACACTCGCACAGGCCTTGCTATGTCAGCGGCCTGACGCTTCGGGGCTTGCCTGCGGCCGCTGCGAAGCCTGCCATCTGGTCAATGCCGGCACTCATCCCGATTATCGCGTGCTCGAACCGACGCCACCGGCGACATCCACCAGCACGAATCCGGTGTTAACGATCAAGATTGATGCGCTCCGAGACCTGTACCGGGCCTTATCGGAAACCAGTCAGTTCGGCGGTTATCGCGTTGCCGTGATCCAGGATGCAGACAAGATGCCGACACAGGCGGCGAACAGCCTGCTGAAAACACTCGAAGAGCCGGGCAGGGACACCCTGATGGTGCTTGTCAGTTCACACCCGCAGCGATTACCGGTGACGATCCGCAGCCGCTGCCAGGCGATACGCTTTGAAGTGCCCGAAACTGATTTGGCCCTCGAATGGCTCGCTGGCTGTGGTATCAGTGGTGCGCGGACCGCATTGAAACTGGCCCACGGAGCGCCATTACAGGCCAGAGATTTCGCTGAAACGCAAGCCGAGCAGCGCGAGATTCTGGTCAGGGCGCTGAGTGCCAGCGCCACCGGTGAAACGTCGATCCAGTACGCACAGAAACTCGCACAAATGCCCCGAGACGCGCTGTTGACCTGGCTGCTCGATTGGGTCAACGACCTGGGTCGGCTGATCACTATCGGCGGCGCTGCCGAACTGGTCAATGAGGACCAGCGCAACGCACTCGAGACCCGTGCCAGGCAGGCGGACAAGGGCAGGGTGTTCGACCTGCACGACCAGATCTGTGAGCTGATGAGAGCGCAGGGGATAGCGCTCAATCTGCAGTTATTATGGGAAAATCTGCTAATATCCTGGGAAAACCTATAAAACTATAACAGGAGCCACTATGACCGCAGCCTCCGCACGTCCGGGAATGTTGTCCCTGAGTATCAAAGACAAGGCCTCTTTGTATGCGGCGTACATGCCATATGTAAGTAATGGCGGCCTGTTTATACCGACCACAAAAAAATACGATCTCGGCGACGAAGTATTCATGCTGTTGACCTTGATGGAAGATACTGAACGCCTGCCGGTTGCCGGAAAAATCATCTGGATAACGCCACAGGGTGCACAGGGAAACCGATCAGCAGGTGTGGGCGTACAGTTCTCACCTCAGGACAAGGGCGCCACGCGTAATAAAATAGAAACACATCTGGCCGGGGCCCTGAAATCGGATCGTATTACACACACGATGTAACAGGCTCAAGTCTAGCCCGCATTTCTCACCAGGCGGCGTAGAATACTGGTAAGGCATTGGTCTTTTGGAGAAAAGCTCGGATGATCAAACATACAGTGTGGTATTCAAGCATGCCTATCATGGTTCAGGCGAGTCTTCTTTTGCATGAGATCGTAGGGTGCGCTGTGCGCACCGTGAATCCTCAGTGTGCTGGGCTGTTTCGGTGCGCACGGCGCACCCTACGGCCGCTTCGCCCAAGCCATTGCTACGTTTTTCGCTCCAGAGCGGCGCTTTCGAACACTAGCCCGCGTGTCACACCAGATGGACGAGCCCTCACTTGATCTTTGGATCCAAACAAACAGACGGGCGGGTATTGCCCACCATTGAAATCACGGGGAGTCGTGGCCGAACGCTGGCACTTCTGTGCAAAATCCTTTGTGAATCCAGGTCTCCGCGTTATCATCGTGTTACCTGTTGAGAAAAACGGCTTATATGTTAGAGGAACACAGCGCGTTGTTCGTAGATTCACACTGCCATCTCGATTGCATCAAGCTCGATGAATTCGATAATGATTATGACGTCCTGATTCAACGCTGTTTCGACGCAGGTGTTGAACATATGCTGTGCGTATCCATCGATATGCAGAAGTACCCGCATATGCTGCAACAGGCAGAGCGTTATCCCCAGATATCGGTTTCCGCTGGTGTGCACCCGATGGCCGAGCTGGCCGAAGACGTTGATGGTGAAACACTGAAAGCAATCGCCGCTAACGACAAGGTGGTTGCGATTGGTGAAACCGGCCTTGATTATTACTACAACAAAGACGAACGCGAAGCACAACGGTCCCGTTTCAGAACGCACATCCAGTCTGCCGTCGATCTGGGCAAACCGGTGATCGTCCATACCCGGGATGCGGGCCAGGACACACTGGCTATTTTGCGGGAAGAGCAGGCCAGTCGATGCGGTGGCGTTATACACTGCTTCACTGAAACGATGGATTTCGCAGAAAAAGCACTGGAACTGGATTTCATGATCTCCTTTTCGGGGATTATTACATTTCAGAACGCAGAGGCACTCAGAGAAGTGGCCAGGCAGGTCCCCGATAGCAACCTGTTGATTGAAACGGACTCACCGTATCTCTCGCCAGCACCGAACCGTGGCAAACAGAACTATCCGGCCTATGTGATCCATGTTGCACAAAAACTGGCTGAGATCAGAAACACGTCGGTTGAGCATATCGCAGAAGTATCGAAAGCAAATTTCTACAGGGTATTCAATCCGTGTTAGCCAGGATAAAAACTCTGCTCCTGACAAACGACCCAGGCCAGGCCTTGCGCATGTCAAGACACCTGGCGGCACTCACGGCAATTCTGTTTTTTACCCTGGCGAGCCTCTATTTTTCCAGCGCCAACATGCTGAAAAATACCGATGTGCATCTGCTGGATGTCAACCTCGTCTTCTGGGCCGGCCTGCTTTTAATGACATTCACCATCCGAACCGGCATCAACCAGAGACTGCCCGACCCCAGTCTGACGATGGCCCAGATGATCTGGTGCTCGTTGTACATTCTGTCTTTGATCTATCTGCTGAACGAATGGCGCAGTATTGCCATCATGCCGTTCTTCGGGATTTTGAGCTTCGGTTATTTCAAGCTGGACTTCAAGAAATTTCTTGGTGTGACGGTATTCAGTGTATTCGGTTATCTTATCGTTATCATTTATATCTATGTCAACGAGCCCTTGCGTATACACATTGACAAAGAGCTGGTGCAGTTGCTGGGTTTCGCTATGACATGCATGGTCATGGTCTATACCGGTTCAGCTGTCAACAAGCTACGCATCGGTTTCAGGGAAAGAAACCAGCAACTGGCAGAAGCCTTGCGACTGAATACGCGTCTGGCAACCACCGACGACCTCACCGGCCTGTACACCCGCCGTTACCTGATGAACATGCTGTCAAACCAGAAAGCATTGAGTGAACGTGAGGACAGTGATTTCGTCATTCTGTTTGCAGATCTGGATCATTTCAAACACATAAATGATAGCTTCGGTCATTATATTGGTGACGTGGTATTGAAGAATTTTGCGGATATCATACGCACGTCGATTCGTGAAATTGACTATGGCTCACGTTTCGGTGGGGAAGAGTTTGTGGTGCTGCTGGTGAAAACCGAAATCGAACAGGCGAAAAAGATCGCCGAGCGGATACGCTATGGCATTGAACATTTCAATTTCAGTGATGTTGCACCCGGTTTGAATGTCACTGTATCGATCGGTATAGCCAACTACAAACAGTATAAAAGTATCCAGGAAACATTGATGACAGCCGACAACAGGATGTACAAAGCCAAGGAGCAAGGTAGGAACAGGATTGTCTTCGAGTGATGTTATTCGTCACCGCAAAGACGCAAAGAAAGCAAAGAATTTATTCAGGGAAGCTCTGAATAATTCATCCGTGAATTATCAGAGCACGGGAAGCATAAAATGCGATTTTCTGTTTCCCGCCATTTTCAATCGCTTAAGGCGATTGAAAATGGCGGCGCATCCGTGCGCCGCGGAAACTCTGAATTAATCAGAGTTTCCTTAGAAATTTATTAAACGCAGAGACACAGAGGTTGAAATAAGCGAAGGCTGCCAGCATTGTAGGGTGCGCACGGCGCACCCTTCCTAAAAGACCTTTGCGCCATTTGCGTCTTTGCGGTGAAAAACCACAAACAACATTAACCTTCTGACTGTTCGGTTACATCGATATACAGCTTCAGCTTTTGACCCGGCTTAAGATATTTGCCCTTGATCCGGTTCCAGCGATGCAGGTCATTGATACTGACGCTGTAACGGTTGGCAATACGGTATAGGGAATCACCGTTTCTGACGGTATAGAATATGGGCTGGATGGATTGTGACGGTTTTCCGTTGCTCGCGACGGGTTTGGAGGCGGTGCTGTTCGTCCATACCACCAGTTTCTGCCCCTTGCGTAAGGGATCACGCACGGCCATGCCGTTCGATTTGGCCAGTTTGTGCATATTGACCTTGTACTGACGGGAGATCGTCCAGAAGCTCTCGCCATTCTGCACGATATGATCGATACGCGTTTTATTATTTTTGTTGGCAGATTGCAGGGCTTTTTTGCGTTGCGGTGAGCTCAGCGTATAGCTGCTCTGATCCCGGCTGGCAACCGGTATCAACAAATGCTTGCCGGCACGTATGTTATTGCCCTTGATGTTGTTGGCTTTACGCAGCTCTGTCACGTTGGTGTTGTATTTCACGGCGATGTGACTCAGTGTCTCGCCGCTCTTGATCTTGTGGCGCTTCCATTGCACGCGCTTTTCTTCGGGGAACATGGCCAGGTTGACCTTGAAGATTTCGGCGTTTTGATAAGGCAGTAGCAGCCGGTGAGGGCCGTCGGGGGAGGTGGCCCATCGGTTGAATGCCGGATTGTACATATACAGCGTATCCACATCCAGTTCTGCCAGCTCGGCTGCCAGTGCCAGGTCGATCTGTGATTCGGTGTCGACTTGAACAAAGCCTGGTGCATCGGGTATGCAGCGCAAGCCGATTTCGTACAGTTCAGGGCTCTCAACGAGCTCCTTCAGCGCCATCAGCTTGGGTACATAGGAACGTGTTTCCTTGGGAAGCTTTAAATGCCAGAAGTCAGTTGGTTTGCCCTTTTTCTTGTTTCTGCGGATCGCACGTTGTACGGTGCCGGAACCGGAGTTGTAAGCTGCGAGTGCCAGCGTCCAGTCGCCATCAAACATCTTGTTCAGATTTTGCAGGTATTGCAGTGCCGCCTGTGTGGATGCATAAATGTCGCGGCGGCCATCGTACCACCAGTTCTGTTCGAGGCCATAGTGACGCCCGGTGGATGGAATGAACTGCCAGATCCCCGCAGCGCGGCCGTGCGAATAGGCAAAGGGTTGATAAGCACTTTCGACTATCGGCAGCAGCACCAGCTCGGTGGGCAGGCCGCGCTTTTCGGCCTCATCCAGAATATAATGGATGAACGGCTCAGCACGCGCCATAGTACGGTAAAGGTATTCCTGGTGGTTGCTGTACCATTCCAGCTCCGCCTGCACCGACGGATGCTCCAGGTGTGTATCGATCTGGAAACCTGCGCGGATACGCGGCCAGATGCTGTAGGTCGGATAGTCCTGCATTTCGAAGGCGTCGTATACCTCGATGCCGGGCTCTGTATCGGCATCGATGATAAGCTCCCCAGCTTGAACCTCGAGCAACAATTTGTCGGCAGATGCGACGAGTAGCTGATCTTCATAAGCGGATCGTGTCTGGTCCTGATAACATCCCGTCAATAACAATAAAGCTATCGCGGGAATGCACCAATGTATTTGATAAGATTGATTATTATTGTTCAAAACAAGATACGTGGTTGTTGAATGTGACTGTATTTTATTATTTTTACTTGTTCAATTATTATTCTTCAATTATATAAGCATAATGCTGAAAAATCCGTTTCTGGCACGATCTTATTCTACATTGTTGAGCGCCATTTTAATGCCACATACATTAAGAAGTAATGACAGCATAGAGCGATGAAAAATTCCGTAGAAATATACACCGATGGCGCATGTCGTGGCAATCCGGGTCCAGGCGGCTGGGGTGTCAGTCTACGTTACAACGGTCATCAAAAAGATATGCACGGTGGTGAGCTCAAAACGACCAATAACCGGATGGAACTGATGGCGGCCATCACCGGGTTGGAGGCGTTGAGCCGCCCGTGCAAGGTAAAGCTGTATACGGATTCCAAATATGTACTCGATGGCATTACCCGCTGGATGGCGGCGTGGAAAAAACGGGGCTGGAAAACCGCCAACAAGCAACCGGTGAAAAATATGGAACTCTGGCAGCGTCTGGATGCAGCCACCAGCAGCCACGACATCACCTGGGTCTGGATAAAAGGGCATTCGGGCGACGCAGGCAACGAGCTGGCCGATGAGCTGGCGAACAGGGGTATCGATGAAATGTTGTCGAAGTGAATTGCAGTGCCGGTATGGAGGTCTTAGCCGCGACTAACGGAGGACCTGTCCGAGAATAACGCAAATGTCTTTTTATACGAAACGAACAGGCTTTTATCTGCACACAGAATACGTTTGTACCTTTATATTTATTTACGTTGTTTGCGTGATTCGCGGATAAGGTCATGTTGTCATTCCTTTACGCTCGAATCGTACCTCGCGACTTGTTGATAAAAGTGATTGACTAGCGACGCTTAATCACATAAAAAGCATTCATGTCACGCCAGATCGTACTCGATACCGAAACAACCGGCCTTGAACCCAGTCAGGGGCATCGTATCATTGAGATCGGCTGTGTTGAATTGATCAACCGCCGTCTTACCGGCAACAACTACCATCAGTACCTGCAGCCTGATCGAGAGATCGACGAAGGCGCGATGCAGGTGCATGGTATCAGTAATGAGTTTCTGAAAGACAAACCACGCTTTCGCGATATCGCAGATGATCTGATGAATTACCTGCAAGGGGCCGAACTGGTTATTCATAATGCGCCATTCGATGTCGGTTTTCTCGATCATGAACTGAAGTTGCTTGCTGACGGACGCGGCGTGATCAAGGACCACTGCGCGGTAACCGATACCCTGTTGATGGCCAGAAAAATGCACCCAGGGCAGAAGAACAACCTCGATGCATTATGCAAGCGCTACGATGTCAGCAACACGCATCGAGACTTGCACGGCGCCTTGCTCGATGCCGAAATCCTATCAGACGTCTATCTAAGAATGACCGGTGGCCAGGTGGGCCTCGCTCTCGATAGCGAACAAACCGCTGTGAAAGAAGATGGCGCAGCCACGGTATCGCGAATCTCATCGGACCGCCCACCGCTACGCATTGTCCAAGCCAGCAAGGAAGAAGTCACAGCCCACACTGAATTCCTGAAGAAATTGGGTGATGCCTGTTCGTGGTAATTCCGGATAGCAGTTTGTAGGGTGCGCCGTGCGCACCGGGACCGGTCAACACACTTAAGTTACTTCCAGCTAGACATTACTAAATAAACGACTCTCTATCCGGTAATAAAAAGATGTCATTGCGAGCGAATCAATCTTTTGAATCCTGCGCCTGAATCGTGATAGGCATGCTTGAAAAACACACTGCACTTTCGACCATCCGAGCTTTCTCGAGAGAGCCAACGGTTTATCAGTAACCGACGCCGCCTGGTGAGAAATGCGGGTTAACGGCCGTGCTTCATGATGCGCGCCTTATCGCGCTGCCAGTCCCGATCCTTGTCACTGGCGCGCTTGTCGTGGCTCTTCTTGCCCTTGGCGAGGCCGACATCGAGTTTGACGCGGCCGTGCTTCCAGTACAGCGATAAAGGCACCAGGGTGTAGCCCTTGCGTTCGACCTGACCGATCAGGCGGTCGATCTCGATTCGGTGCATGAGCAGCTTGCGTGTCCGGGTTGGATCGGCCTTGACGTGGGTGGAAGCGGAACTCAGGGGCGTGATGTGCCCGCCGAACCACCAGAGTTCGCCGTCCTTGACCAGGATGTAGCTTTCGCCCATCGAAATACGACCGGCACGCAGGCTTTTGACTTCCCAGCCCGTCAGTGCCAGACCGGCTTCATAATTTTCCTCGATTGTATAATCATGCCTGGCCTTGCGGTTAGCGGCGATCTGATTGGAGGGAGTTTTCTTTTTCTTTGCCATGTCATGGTACTCAAGCGGGTGCAAAGTATACCTGTTCGTTCAAATTATTCACATGAAAGGGCCACATTTAACACGACAATCTATAATCGGTTGAGTTAAACAACATTTTTGCTGAAAATGAGCGCAAATAAGCGGATACGATAATGACAACAACACGAAAGTCGATTCATGGCCAGTGGTCAAACAAGCTGGTCTTTATTCTCGCCGCAACCGGTTCAGCCGTCGGCCTCGGTAATATCTGGAAATTTCCCTACATCGCCGGTGAGAACGGCGGTGGTACATTTGTACTCGTCTACCTGGTCTGCATCGCTTTGATCGGCGTTCCTATCATGATGGCTGAAACCATGATCGGGCGTCGAGGCCGCCAGAGCCCAATCAACACCATGGCGGCCCTCGCCAGTGAAGAGGGCCGCAGTCCTGGCTGGGTCGCGCTCGGCTGGATGGGCGTGGTTGCCGGCTTTCTGATCCTGTCCTACTACAGCGTGATCGCCGGATGGGCCTTGTCCTATATTTTCAGAACGGGCAGCGGCGCCTTCATTAACGTGACATCCGATGGCATCAACAGCATCTTTACCAATCTGGTGTCCGATCCCGAAAGGCTACTGGCATGGCACACCATCTTCATGGTAATGACGATGATCGTCGTTGCCCGTGGTGTCAAGCACGGTCTCGAAAAAGCAGTCCGTTTTCTGATGCCGACTCTGTTGGCTTTGCTGTTGATGACAGTAGCCTACTCGATGACAACCGGCTATTTCATGGAAGGTGTACGCTTTTTGTTCACACCGGGTACAATCAGCGGGCAGGGCGTACTGATCGCGATGGGCCATGCCTTTTTTACCCTGAGTCTCGGTATGGGTGCTATCATGGTTTATGGTTCCTACCTGCCAAGGCACACCTCGATTACACAGGCTTCTGTGTTAATCGCGCTCGCAGACACCGCTGTGGCCTTGCTGGCCGGTATGGCAATATTTCCGATTGTGTTTGCCAATGGACTCGAACCGGGTGCGGGGCCCGGGCTGATATTCAAGACCCTGCCGATCGCATTCGGTCACATGGAAGCGGGTACCATGATCGGCACGGCCTTTTTTATACTGCTGGCATTCGCGGCATGGACCTCGGCCATCTCATTGATTGAACCGGCGGTTGCCTGGATGGTGGAAAACCGCGGCATGAACCGTATCTATGCCTCTGTGTACATCGGTATCTTTACCTGGGTTATCGGTATCGGTTCGGTGCTGTCCTTCAATGTGTGGGCTGATTACACCTGGAGTGTGCCGTTTTTGTTCAAGGACAAGAACTTTTTTGATACGCTGGACTTTGTCACGGCCAATCTGATGTTGCCGCTGGGTGGCCTTTTCATTGCGATCTTCGCGGCCTGGTTGATGAAAGAAAGCTCGACCCGTGATGAGCTTAACACTTACGACAGTATCTATCGCATATGGTATTTTCTGGTCAAGTACATTACGCCGATCGCTGTCATTATCGTGTTCCTCAACGTTATCGGCGTTATTGATCTGTAATGGAGCTTTTTTGTGGCTCATATAAAGCGTAGTGCACTGGTGCATTATTCGCCTGCAGAAATGTATGCGCTGGTGAACGATATTGCTTCCTACCCGAAGTTTTTGCCCTGGTGCAAGTCATCGAATGTCATCAGTAAAACCGAACACGAAATGACGGCCAGTGTGGAAATCGCCCGCGGTGGATTGAACAAGACATTCACAACCAAAAACACACTGCATGAAAACAGTAAAATAGAAATCCGGCTGGTCGAAGGCCCGTTCAAAACGTTGCAAGGAGACTGGAGTTTTCATACGCTGAAGCAGGCCGATGCCTGTAAAATCGAGCTTGATCTTGAGTTCAAGTTCGACGTTGGTCTGGTAGCGCTCGCGGCCCGTCCGGTGTTCACGCAGATTGCGAATTCACTGGTCGATGCGTTCAGCAAGCGCGCGGTAGAGGTGTACGGTGAGCGCGGTTAAAACCATAAACGTCGAGGTTGCCTATGCCGTGCCCGAGAAGCAGGTGATCATTCCGGTGAATGTCGATGCCGGCACCACCATCGGTGGCGCGATCGTGCAGTCCGGCATCATGATGGAATTTCCGGAACTCGATGTCGAACACAGCGAAGTGGGCATTTTTGGCAAGGTCGCAGCAATGACCCGGGTGCTCGAAGACGGCGATCGGGTCGAGATCTACCGGCCGTTGAAGGCCGACCCCAAGGAAGTCAGGCGCAAACGCGCCGCCGAAGGCAAGGCCACCAGGAAGGGTGGTTCTACCGATAAAGGGTGATTTTTTATTCACCGCAGAGGCGTGGAGGTTTTAATTTTGTGGGAGCAGCTTTAGCCCGCATTTCTCACCAGGCGGCGTCGAATACTGATAAGGCACTAATCCACTTAAGAGTATCCTGATGATCAGAAATACAGTGTGTTATTCAAACATGCCTATCACGGTTCAGGCTGGTCTTCGTGTCCGTAAGCTGGCTCTTCACTCAAACCGTAGCTATTGCTACACTTTTCGATCCAGAGCGGCGCTTACGAACACGAATCCTGCGCCTGCTCCCGTGATCCTGGTGAGAAATGCGGGTTAGCCGCGAATAACGCAAAGGACGCAATAATCTGGTGCTAATCAAACCTAATTTTTTCCCTATTAAGTTTTTCTAATCTTTGTGTTATTTGCGTTTTTTTCAGCAAAAAACATAAGCCTTCTGAGACAATTAATATTCCTTGTAATTCTCCCCATCGATCTTCACCAGAATCCCGTCCCTGAAATACAGCGTGAATTGCGAGTGTCTTTCCCTGCCTTTGCCTGGTGTCAGGCGGTATATATAATCCCATCGGTTTGCATGAAATGGGTCCTTTAACATGGGGGCACCCACCGTTTCCAGCACTTCCGCCTGGGACATGCCGGTATAGAGTGATTCAAATTCCTCCTGCGTAATCGCATTTCCCTGTTCGATATCCAGCTTGTGCGGTTGGGGCAGCCAGCTGCAGGCGCTGTACAATAATATCAAGCCGGCCAGCGGGGCGTATCTCAGGCAGGTAAGGAAAATATTTTTTAATACCATCAAGGAAATGATTCTCATCAGTGTTAAAATATCACGCGATACTAACTTACTTTGCGTCGGCAGTGAAATATGGAATCCAGCGATCTGAAAAAAGCGGGTCTCAAGGTGACCTTACCTAGGATGAAAATTCTCGACCTGATGGAGTCCTCTTCGGTCAGGCATCAGAGCGCTGAGGATATCTACCAGTCTTTGCGCGACGATGGTGAAGAAGTCGGCCTGGCGACGGTTTATAGGGTATTAACGCAGTTTGAAGCCGCCGGACTGGTTACCCGCCATCATTTCGAAGGCGGGCAGGCCGTCTTCGAGCTCAACCGGGAAGGCCATCATGACCATATCGTCTGCGTCGGCTGTGGCAAGGTCGAAGAATTTGTCGATGAAATCATCGAAGTTCAGCAAGCCAAGATTGCCGAGGACAAGGGTTATGTCATCACCGACCACAGCCTGATTCTCTACGGTAAATGCCCCGAGTGTCAAAAGCCGCCGGTTGATTGACCACGCCTGTCTCGCCCGCTGGTGAGATAGACGCGCGACAACATCGCCGTTCGCTGTCCCGGAATTTCACAGCGTCCACGCAGGCGGAGTATATTCAGCAATCATGCGAGCTACTCGACAATACAATCGTGTCCAGCAAACGTATTCCATCGATGAATACCTGCAGAAAATCGCCGGCAAACCCGTTGCCGAGGACAGCCTGCTGTACAAGGCCTGTCAGCAGGTCTGGGAAATGGAACCTGATCCGGGACTGCCGAGCAGCCTGGATGTCGCACTGCTACTGAGCGAACTGGGTTCCGACGAAACCACACTGGTGGTCAGCCTGTTGAGCACGACGCGGCTGATTGAGTCGCACGATAACGAACAACTGCAGGCCGTGTTTGGCGACAGCATCATGCGCCTGGTACATAATGTCTGCCAGTTGCACGGCCTGCAGACACACCGCCAGAACAAGGACTCGCCCCAGCAGGCCGAGCGCTTGCGGCGCATGCTGCTGTCCATGGTCGAAGACGTTCGCGTGGTGCTGATCAAGCTGGCATTTCGAGTTCAGCGTCTGCGTCAGCTCGGTGATGCCGAAACGGAAACCCGAATTGAGGTAGCGCAGGAGAGCCTGGAAATCCTGGCGCCCATTGCCAACCGTCTGGGCATCGGCCAGCTAAAATGGGAGCTTGAAGACCTGTCGTTCAGGTATCTGGAGCCATCGACCTACAAGCGTATCGCCACCTACCTTGAGGAGACGCGCGACAGCCGCGAGCAGTTCATCCATGATGTCGTCGATGTGCTCAGGCAGATACTGGCGGAGGCGGGCATCAAGGCCGATATCTATGGGCGCCCGAAGCATATCTACAGTATCTGGAAAAAGATGACCGCCAAGCAGCGCGATTTTAGCGAGCTGTTTGATGTCCGTGCCGTTCGTATTCTGGTCGACAGCGTGGCGGATTGTTACGCTGTGCTCGGTCTCGTGCACGGCAAGTGGCGGCACATTGAAAACGAATTCGATGACTATATCGCCAATCCCAAGGAGAATGGCTATCAGTCACTGCACACGGCCGTACACGGCCCGGCCGGTAAACCGATCGAAGTACAGATCCGCACCCACAAGATGCACGAGTTTGCCGAGCATGGTATTGCGGCGCACTGGCGTTACAAGGAAGGCGGTGGCGTCGACAGTCAACTCGAAGCCGGCATCGAGTCCCTGCGTAAACTGCTCGACCCCAGTCAGACCGAGGACGAGGAGCTGCTGGACAGCTTTCGTACGGAAATGTTTCAGGACCGTGTGTTCGTACTCACACCGGAAGGCCGCGTTATCGACCTGCCCGCAGGCGCGACACCGCTCGATTTTGCCTATGCGGTGCATACCGCGATCGGTCATCGCTGCCGCGGCGCCAAGGTCAATGGTCATATCGTTCAACTCACCTACGAGCTGAAGAACGGTCAACAGGTTGAGATCCTGACGTCTAAGGAGTCGGCGCCCCGGCGTGACTGGATGATCCCGCACCTTGGTTACGTTAAAACTTCGCGTGCGCGCAGTCGTATCAAAAGCTGGTTCAGGAAACAGGATGAGGCCGACAACCTGCGCGATGGCAAGGCGATCTACGAGCGTGAAATAAAACGGCTCGATGTACGCCCGGATATCGCCACGCTGCTGAAACGTCTGAAGCAAAAATCACCCGACGATATCTATATTGGACTGGCACGCGGTGATATCAGCAACGCGCAACTGCTGTCCGCCTTACATGAAAACCTGGCACCCGAAACCGGCGATGAACTGCCACTCGAATCCGTGCCCAGAGCGCTACGCAAGACAAAGCCGTCGGGTGACATCAATGTGCTTGGCGTGGGTAATCTGCTGACGACGATGGCGAATTGCTGCAAACCCGTACCGGGTGACGATATCGTCGGATTTATTACCCAGGGTAAAGGTGTGACCATTCATCGCAAGGACTGCACCAACATCCTCAATCTTACAGAGGAGAACAGGCTGCGGCTGGTCGAAGTCGAGTGGGGCGAACCCGAGGTGCAGACCTATCCCGTGACGCTGTTGATCGAAGCACTCGATCGCCAGGGATTACTCAGCGATATTACACGTACCCTCGCCGATGACAAAGTTAATGTGATCGCCGTCAACACGCTGTCGGATAAAAAGAACCAGATGGCGCGCATGGCCGTTACCGTAGAAACACGGGACCTGCACCAGCTTCACCGCATCATGGACAAGATACATCAGTTACACAATGTCACCGACGTCAAGCGCGGTGCGCATAACGCCTAGGAGCCTGCGCGCTAGAAAGTATCCCTACTGCAAAAGCGCCACAGCGGTCCATTTATCTGTTCTTTTTCGTTGCGTAGTGCCCACTATGCGCCTCAGAAGAGCAGAAAACTGTCCTCGCCGTGCCACTTTTTCGCTACTACGACAACATGAACCGTTCTCTGCGCGGTAACATTTTCATACGCCTTTTTGCGGGCAATCATTTCTTCAAATCCTTTTCAAGATCCTCATCGTCGCTGAAGATATCATCCTCAGTGTTTCCCTCCGGATCCAGGTCATCCTTGAACAGGCCCTCATCTTCAAACAGCTCATCCTCGCTGAATTCGCCATCAGGCGGCGCACCGTCGTGTATCAGGTACGCGCGCCGTTGCAGATAGGCATCGCGCAGAAAGGCGTATTTATCAGGCGCTGTCGCATCGATGATGTCGCCCGCTTTCAACAGGCCGGCGCGTTTATCGGTATAGCGTATAACCAGCGCAGTCAGTGTGACGTTCAACTCCTTGTCCTGGAATATCGGATCGAACAGGACCCAGTCGACGGGTACGGCGAGACCGTCGCGTACCGTGCTGGGGCCGAGGAACGGCAGCACGAAGTAGGGCCCGCTATCGACACCCCAGAAAGCCAGCGTCTGACCGAAGTCTTCGTTGTACTTGGGCAGGTCGAAGCTGGTAGCAACATCGATGAGGCCCAATAAACCCAGGGTCGTGTTCCAGACAACGCGCGCGGAAGTCGAAGCCGCCTGATGAAACTTGAGCTGCAGCAGTGAGTTGGCGAAGACGACGATGTCATCCAGATTGTTGAAGAAGTTGGTCACGCCTTTACTGAGCATGTCCGGCATGATCCAGTTATAGCCCTTGGCAACAGGTTTCAGGACGGCCCTGTCCATGGTTTCATTGAAGGCGAACATGGAACGGTTATACCGTTCCAGCGGGTCATCCGGATTGGGCGGGCCGTCGAGCGTCGCGCAGCCTCCGGCGACCGTCAAGCTGAAAATCAGGATCAGTGCTGCGAACCTGGGGAATGCCTTTAGTCCGCCTGTCGCTGCACGGTCCCACGCTAATGAACGCAAGTCAAACATGTTTTTGTTGTTTTGTTTCGTCAGTTTGAATGTATTTGCTACTAGAGACATTTAATTGAGCAACAGTGTCCACAGATTAACGCGGATGAACACAGATAAATGCCAATGATTTCTCAGGTCCGGTTACCCCTGAACAAACATCGTAGGGTGCGCCGCGCGCACCATGAACGTGTCCGTCGAATGTTTCATGCAGGTGCGCACGGTGCACGCTACGGCTATATACCCTGACTGGCTTGTCTGCATGACATCGCCAGGCAGCAAAACAATAAAAATATCCGTGTTCATCTGCGTTCATCTATGGACTTATAATCGTGCGCGTCATTACTTCGCTTCATCCGCACTGCGTTTATTATTATCAAGCATGTCATACGCCAGCTGCGCAATATGGGTCGTACCGTGGCTGTCACCGAGCTTGCTGCGCACATGTGACAGTTCGCTGCGCATCCTTTCGTTATAGTCGCGGTTGGACAAAATATGCACGATTTCTGCTGCAATTTTTTTCGGCCTGGCCTTGCCCTGCAGAAACTCCCTGACCACATCCTTGCCGGCGACGATGTTGACCAGGCCGATGCGTTCGATACTGACGATAAACTTCAGAATGAAATACGACAGCCAGGATATCTTGTAGACGATCGCCATCGGTACACCCATCAGCGCGATTTCCAGTGTGGCCGTGCCTGAGGCGGTGACGATGGCATCGCAGGCCTGCATCACATCATATACCCGACCGTTGATCACCGTGATGCGGAGATCGATGATGTCTTCGAGGAACGGGTCGAGCACGTCATCGCTCAGCGATTCCGCGAGCGGCAACACAAACTGCACCTCGGGACTATATTTCAACAGCTGCTTCGCGGTCGCCAGTTGTATCGGCAGCACGCGTTTGATTTCACCGCGGCGGCTGCCGGGGAACAGGCCGATGGTGGTCTGATCATCCAGTTCCAATAGCTCGCGCGCCTGTGCGGTACTCTTGTCGGCAACGACTTCTTCGACCAGCGGATGGCCGGTGAATTCGACGGGCACATTCGCGTCTTTGTACAGATCGACTTCGAACGGCAAAATCACCGCCATCTGGTCGACGATGGCCCCCATCTTGTAGACGCGCTTCGGGCGCCAGGCCCAGACCTGGGGACCGATATAGAACAGGACCTTGATGCCGATCGATTTCGCATAGGCGGCCAGGCGCTGGTTGAACTCCTGGTAATCGACCAGTATCAGCAGGTCTGGGGGCGTGTCGGTAATCGTGCGTTTGATCTGTTCGAGCACGCCCTTGATCATGCGGTAATTGGCCAGTACTTCGAACAGACCAACCACGGCCAGTTCGGAGGCATCGAAAATAACCTCGACACCGGCGCGGCGCATGTTGTCGCCGCCCATGCCCCTGAGTTTCAGGCCGGCGTCTAGCTGCAGCAGCGACCGGGCCAGGTGTGATGCATGCAGGTCACCCGAGGCCTCGCCGGCAACGATAAATACTGTTTGACCGGGCAATTACAGGGCGCCCTTGATGACATCAGCGATCATGTCGATTTTTTCATCTTCCAGTTCCGGGTAGACCGGCAGCGAAAAACACTTTTCGGCAACGGCCTCGGTGACCGGCAGATGAACGTCACGGTAGGCCTCCATGTAGACTTCCTGTTTGTGCAGCGGAATAGGGTAGTACACCGCGCAGGCTATGCCTTGTTCCTGCAATGCCTGCATGATGCGGTCACGGTCTTCGTGTAAGAGCGTGTACTGATGATAGATGTGCAGGCCGATACCATCTTCGTAGGTGGTCTGGATGCTGGTGTCGGCCAGCGCGTTCGAGTAGCGGTGCGCGACCCGACGGCGGTTATGATTGTAGTCATCGATGTGCTTCAGCTTGATGCGCAGGATGATGGCCTGCAGTTCATCCAGCCGGCTGTTGTAGCCGATCACGTTGTGATGGTAACGCTCGCGGCTGCCGTGGTTGCGCAGCACACGCAGTTCATGCGCGCCCTGTGCGTTGTTGGTCGTGATCAGGCCTCCGTCACCGAAGCAGCCCAGGTTCTTGCTGGGGAAAAAGCTGAATGCCCCAAAGTCGCCAAAGCTGCCGGTCATATGATCATCGATATGAGCACCGAACGACTGCGCGCAGTCCTCGACGATGAGCAGGTCTTTGGCGTCGCACAAGGTCCTCAAGGCATTCATGTTCACCGGCTGGCCGAACAGGTGCACCGGGATCACCGCCCGGGTCTTATCGGTGATGGCCTGTTCGACCCGGTTGATATCGATGTTAAAGGTGTAGGGATCGATATCCACGAACACCGGGATGGCGCCGAGGTAGCTGATGGCTTCGGCGGTGGCAATAAACGTGAACGGCGTGGTGATGACTTCGTCACCGGCGCCGATACCGGCGGCCGCCAGTGCCAGATGCAGCGCATCGGTCCCCGAGGCGACACCGATCGCGTGTTCGACCCCGAGATATTCCGCGGCTTCTTTTTCGAAGGCCTGCACGTTGGGCCCGAGAATGAACTGGGTCGCGGACAGCGCATCGATCAGGGCCGTATCGATTTCATCTTTAAGCGTGAGATACTGACCCTTGAGGTCGACCATCGGGATATTCATAAAAATGTGTCCTTGTTGGTTGGCCCTTGTGCATCTATTTGGGCGCGTTTATTTGTCTTTGAGCAGTGCGGAAATCCGTATCGCCGCATCCAGCGCACGACGACCATCCAGTCCATCAACCAGAACGGGCACACCGTGCTGGATGGAATTCAGGAACGCGGCTATCTCCAGGTTGAGCGCATCACTATCATCGTAGGTCGATTCCTCGCCAATGATCTCCGGGATACCCGGGTGCATTTCCTTGTCGCCTTTCTTGTAAATGTTCAGTATGCGGTTGTGGAAATCCACCGAGATATAAGCATTGCTCTGGAAGATGCGCATCTTGCGTTCGGTCTTGGTGCTGACGCGGCTGGCGGTGACATTGGCCACGCAGCCGTTTTCGAATTCGAGCCGGACGTTGGCGATATCGGTACTGCCGGTCAATACCGGTGTGCCCGATGCGCGCATTTCCTTGATATCGGATTTGACGATATCGAGGATGATATCGATGTCGTGGATCATCAGATCGAGGATCACATTCACATCGGTGGCGCGTGGGTTGAACGGGGCCAGTCGGTGGGATTCGATGAAGGTCGGCGTTTCCAGCGTGTCGCCCAGATCCATCAGTGCGGCATTAAAACGTTCGAGGTGGCCCACCTGAATCATAAGGTCATGCGACAGCGCGAGTTCGATCAGGTCGTCGGCCTGATCGACGGTCACGGTGATCGGTTTCTCGATCAACACATGGCAGCCGTGTTCCAGAAAGTCACGCGCAATCGGATGATGCAGTGTGGTGGGTGTCGCGATGCTAACCGCATCCACCCTGTCGAGTAATTCATGATAATCCGTCAGCGCCTCTACGCCATGCTTGTCTGCGATGGCCTTGGCGGTGTCGGCGTTAGCGTCAACCACAGCGACCAGTTCGCTGTTGTCCAGTGCCGCATATTTGTCCGCGTGGAACTTCCCCAGGTAACCTACGCCAATAACGGCGGTTTTTAGCTTGCTCATTTCGGTGTTTTCTTCTTATGATACGGTCAGAATAATAATAACAAAGGCGATTCTACCGGAATGAATACGATATTTCAGGACGAACTACCCGTCGTCGATGGCCTGCTGGCGGGTGTCGACGAGGCTGGCCGTGGCCCGCTGGTCGGTAACGTGGTCGCGGCCGCCGTGATCCTCGATAATAACAAACCCATCGACGGCCTGGCTGATTCGAAAAAACTGAGCGCAAAACGCCGCGAGCAACTCGCCGAACAGATCCGCGATTACGCCATCGCCTGGCGCGTGATCAGCATCGATGCCGCCATGATCGATCGCATCAACATCCTGCAGGCCACGCTGCTGGCGATGAAACAGGCCGTCGAACAGCTCAACATCACTCCCGACCACGTCTTCATCGACGGCAACCGCTGCCCGCGAATCGACGTACCGGCAACCGCCATCGTCAAAGGCGATCAACGCGTCGCCGAAATCAGCGCCGCCTCGATCCTGGCCAAAGTCGAACGCGACGCCCAGATGCAGGTATTACACGAAGCCTATCCACAGTACGGCTTCGACAAGCACAAGGGTTACCCGACCAAAGCACACGTCGAAGCGTTGGCTCAGCATGGGCCCTGTCCGCAGCACCGCATCAGTTTCAGACCCGTTCGCGAGTGCCGAGCGACGAGTAACCGGAGGTATCAGGTACCAGAAACGAGTTCCTGACTTCGAGCGGCTTCAGCCGCGAATTGCTCGCGCAGATGAATGGAATTCGTGGCTATAGGCGCTCCCTCAAACAATGACTTTCCATTAGTGTCTATCTTACTGACAATTCACGGTGCGCGCGGCGCACCCTACGAATATCGTTCAGGCGTTACTCGCCGTTGACGAAGTGGTTATCGCAGCCAGCAGCGCGGCCGGTTGATGTGTTCATGGTGCTGCTCATCTGGCCGTTCTTGATGCGTCTAGAATCTAGTAAATGCTTTAAGAAAGTATGTTAAGTGATTGTTATAAATGGGCTATCACAGGCTGGATGTCGCCTAAACCTGGTCGACTTCGGGTAGACCACACACCGCGCACATAAACATACAAACCCATCTTCGCTAATGCCATGAGCTGGGTTACACTAGCATGGTTGCCTGCCACCTGAATCAAACCAACAACAACACCGGTGGCAGCAAGCAGGCAACAACCAGAATAACAAGAGGCACGATTTGACCGCATCATCCAAATCCAACCATCCCGAAACCGAACAGACCGAGTCCGAATCACCCGGGTCCGAAACCCCGAAGTTCGTCCACCTGCGGGTCCACACCGAATATTCGCTGGTCGACGGCACGGTGCGCGTCAAGCCGCTGATGGCTCAGCTTGCCGAGCAGAAGATGCCGGCAGTGGCGCTGACCGATCAGGGCAACCTGTTCGCGATGGTCAAGTTCTACAAAGCCGCACTGGGCGCCGGCATCAAGCCGGTGATCGGCGTCGATGCCTGGGTCAACGACGCCGACAGTCAGGCGCAGCCGTACCGGATGTTGCTGCTGTGCCAGAACAACGACGGCTATCAAAACCTGTCCGAACTGGTTTCGAAGAGCTACCTAAAAGGTCAGCACCGCGGCATCCCGGTGATCCAGACCGACTGGATCCACGAACACAGCGACGGCCTGATCGCACTCTCTGGCGGCAGGGAAGGCGACATCGGTCGAGCGCTGGTCGCAGGTAATCCAAAAGAAGCCGAGCAGCGTTTGCAGCAATGGCTGGCCACCTTCGGTGATCGCTACTATATCGAGCTGCAGCGCACCGGCCGTGAGAACGAGGAACATTATATTCATCAGGCCGTGAATCTCGCGTTGAAAACGGACACCCCGGTGGTGGCCACCAACGACGTGCGTTTCCTCAAAGCCTCTGACTTTGACGCCCACGAAGTGCGCGTCTGCATCCACGAAGGCCGCACACTGGATGACCCGCGGCGCACGAAGAACTACAGCGAGCAGCAGTACCTGCGCAGCAGCGAGGAAATGCAGGCGTTGTTCGAGGACGTCCCCGAGGCCTTGGAGAACACGGTCGAGGTCGCGAAGCGCTGCAACCTCGAAGTCCGCCTCGGCGAGAGCTTCCTGCCGCAGTTCCCGATCCCGGAAGGCGAGACCACCGACAGCTACTTCACCCGCGTGTCCAAAGAGGGCCTGGAAAAACGTCTCGACGTGCTGCTCGACAGAGGCGCCGAGGATTACGCCGAGCGCAGGCGAGCCTACGAAGAGCGACTGCAGGTCGAGATGGACGTGATCATCAACATGGGCTTTCCCGGCTACTTCCTGATCGTGGCCGACTTCATCCAGTGGTCTAAAGACAACGGCATACCGGTCGGCCCGGGCCGCGGTTCCGGCGCTGGCTCGTTAGTTGCCTATGCATTGAAGATCACCGATCTCGATCCACTCGAGTTCGACCTGCTGTTCGAGCGCTTCCTGAACCCGGAACGCGTGTCGCTACCGGACTTCGACGTCGACTTCTGCATGGATCGCCGCGATGAAGTCATCGACTACGTCGCGCGCACCTACGGCCGCGATAGCGTGTCGCAGATCATCACCTACGGCACCATGGCCGCGAAGGCAGTGGTGCGTGATGTCGGCCGCGTGATGGGCCAGCCCTACGGCTTCGTCGATCGTATCGCCAAGATGATCCCGTTCGAAATTGGCATGACGCTGACAAAAGCGCTGGAAGAATCGGATGACCTGAAGAAGGCCTACGACGAAGAAGAAGACGTGCACGGCATCATCGATATGGCGCTGTCGCTCGAAGGCCTGGCGCGTAACGCCGGCAAGCACGCTGGCGGTGTGGTGATCTCGCCGACGGTGCTGACCGACTTCACCCCGCTGTACTGTGAAGAGGGCGGCAACAGCGTGGTCACCCAGTTTGACAAGGACGATGTCGAGAGCGTCGGCCTGGTCAAGTTCGACTTCCTCGGTCTGCGCACGCTGACCATCATCGACTGGGCAGTGAAGCACATCAACCGCCGCCGCGAGAAAGAGGGCGCCAGTGAAGAAGAAAAGGCACTACTGGATATCGCCGCGGTGCCGCTGGATGACCCCGACGCCTTCAAGCTGCTGCAGGCCGCCAACACCACCGCGGTGTTCCAGCTCGAATCGCGCGGCATGAAAGACCTGATCACACGCCTGCAGCCGGACACCTTCGAAGACATCGTCGCGCTGGTGGCGCTGTTCCGTCCCGGCCCGCTGCAGTCCGGCATGGTGGATGACTTCATCAACCGCAAGCACGGCCGCATGGCGGTGGACTACCCACACCCAGATCTGGAACCGATCCTGAAGCCGACCTACGGCGTGATCCTGTACCAGGAACAGGTCATGCAGATCGCGCAGGTGCTGGCCGGCTACTCACTCGGCGGCGCCGACATGCTGCGCCGCGCGATGGGCAAGAAGAAACCGGAGGTGATGGCCGAGCAGCGCGAAATCTTCATGAAGGGCGCGACCGAGCGCGGCGTCGACGCCGATAACGCGACCTACATCTTCGACCTGATGGAGAAGTTCGCTGGTTACGGTTTCAACAAATCACATTCGGCGGCCTATGCTTTGCTGTCTTACCACACTGCCTGGCTCAAGCACCATTACCCGGCCGAGTTCATGGCCGCGGTGCTGTCATCGGACATGGACAACACCGACAAGGTGGTCGGCCTGATCGAGGACTGCCACAAGCAGAACCTGGAAGTGCGCCCGCCGGACATCAACGAGTCCGTGTATCAATTCAGCGTGCACGATCCCAAAACTGTGATCTACGGGCTCGGTGCCATTAAAGGAGTAGGGGGCGCCGCACTCGACGGCATTATCGAGGAGCGCGAAGCCAATGGCCCGTTTAAAGACCTGTACGATTTCTGCAAACGCAACGACACGCGCAAAGTCAACCGCCGCGTGATGGAAGCTTTGATCAAGGCCGGCGCGCTCGACGCGCTAGGCAGCAACCGTGCATCACTCATGGCCAGCCTGAACAACGCAATGCAACTGGCCGAACAACACCACGCCGATGAAAAGGCCGGGCAGAACGACCTGTTTGGCGGCGGCGGCGCTCCCGAACAGCAGACCACGGTGCACGTGGTCGAAGTCGACGACTGGGAAGACGAGCAGCGCCTGTTCAACGAAAAGGAAACGCTCGGTTTATATCTCACCGGCCACCCGATCGACAAATACGAAGCCGAACTGCGCCAGTTCACCGACTGCTCGCTGGCCGACGTCGCCGGCATCGCGCCGATGGACACCGGCGGCAACGGCTACCGCCAGCGCGGCAAGCAGTGCCGCCTGGCTGGCTTAATGATCAGCCTGCGCGTGCGCAAGACCGCGCGCGGCGGCAAAATGGTCACCGCGGTGCTGGACGACCGCACCGCGCGCATCGAAATGACCATCTTCGACGACGTCAACGAACAGTACGGCCACCTGCTGCAAAAAGATAAACTGCTGATCGTCGAGGGCACGGTGTCGTGGGACGACTTCAACGGTTCGTGGAACATGCGCGCAAAGACCGTGTATGACATCACTCAGGCGAGGGAGCATTTTTCGCGCTGCCTTGAGATCAATGTGGACAAGACGCGTATCAATGGCAACTGGACCGGGGCGGGTATGGTGAAAGAGCTGACCAATGTGTTGCAAACTTACAGAGAGGGGAGTTGTCCGGTTTGTGTTTCATATAACAGCGGCACCGAGCAGTCGCGAATGATGCTGGGGGATGAGTGGCGTATACAGCCGACAGATGAGTTGTTGCATCGGTTGGAGGGATTGTTGAGTGATGGGCTGGTTAGGATGGTTTATTGATGGGCCTTTATTTAGTCCGTTGTTCATCTGGCTTTTTTGTTTCGGTTCCCTAATAGGAAGTCAAGTGATTGACTTTAAGATCAACAAGATTTTTATGTCCTTTTATTAAAGTGATTTTTAGGGGTTCTAATTTAATTATAAAGGAGCTATCCATGTCAGCATGCCATCTTGATATATATGTGGAGAATAACAGTTAACAAATGAGGTAATAAATTATGGAACCAGAAATTCTCTCAGGAACTGTAGGAATCGTAATAATATTCTTATTGATTTTTTTATTTATACTTTGGTTTCTATTGCCATTTGCAGTTTTTGGTATTAAAGGACGCCTTGATAAACTAATAGATCAAAACGAGCAGATTGTTACTTTGCTTCAAAACAGCGCTAATACGTTTGACACAAACCCCATTGAAAATGCCAAAGAAAAAATCGAGCCGACAATTCAGCTCACCCCGCAAGTTTATAGCACCGCAACCGGTGAAATGAAGCCAGAGTAATAAACATAACTAAAACATAGGGGTCAAGTATCATATCCACTCTTTATCTTTGCCGTTTTCCTAGCTAGCGTTTTCTTGCATATGCGTGAGCGGCATGAGCGGGGTCGGGTTGTAATAGTTGATAAACTAAGTTAATCACGCTCATAGCCAAATACTACTTGAGGCTGTAAATCACCCATATTATTGTTGTGCCTACAACCAGTAAAACAATAGGCAGATACCAATTAGTTCCACAAGCAACACAAAGAGAGGTACAAAGTAATGTTAAAAAGAACGATACCATTCGCCGCCGCCATCGCAATCGCGATTGCACCGGCAGCACAGTCGGAGAACATGTTCAGCGGCAAGGCCAAGCCGAACAGTTTCTGGTGGCCAGATCAGGTGGATCTCGGCCCGCTACGTGACCACGATGACAAATCCAATCCGTACGGTGATGACTTCGACTACGCCAAGGCTTTCAATAGCGTCGACCTGAAGGCCCTGAAAGCAGACGTCGAGAAAGTACTGACCACGTCACATGACTGGTGGCCGGCAGACTGGGGTCACTATGGCGGCCTCATGATCAGAATGGCCTGGCACAGCGCTGGCACCTACCGGATACATGACGGACGCGGCGGTGCCGATGGCGGTCAGCAACGATTCGAGCCACTCAACAGCTGGCCTGATAACGCCAACCTCGACAAGGCACGCCGGATACTGTGGCCGGTCAAGCAAAAATACGGACGCAATGTCTCCTGGGCAGATCTGATGATTCTGGCCGGAAACGTCGCACTGGAATCAATGGGTTTCGAAACTGCTGGCTTCGCCGGTGGGCGCGTGGATGACTGGGAGTCTGACCTTGTTTATTGGGGCCCTGAGACCGAAATGCTTGCAAACAACAAACGCTACAAGAAGGAAGGTGGACTCGAAAAGCCGCTGGCTGCCGTTCAAATGGGGCTGATTTACGTAAACCCGGAAGGCCCTAACGGCAACAACGACCCGGCTTCCGCCGCTGCGGACATCCGAGAATCCTTTGGCCGCATGGCGATGAATGATGAAGAGATCGTTGCGCTAATCGCCGGTGGACATACGCTTGGAAAGGTCCACGGAGCGGTGAAAGCTGACTGCGTCGGACCGGAACCCGCCGCTGCCGCTATTGAAGATCAAGGGCTTGGCTGGAAGAACAAGTGTGGCAAAGGCAATGCTGAAGATACCATGACGAGTGGACTCGAAGGCGCCTGGACCCAGACGCCGACCACCTGGTCAACCCTGTACCTCGACAACCTTTTCCGCTTCGAGTGGGAGCAGAAGAAGTCACCCGGCGGCGGTGTCGTATGGGTTCCGACCGACAAGAGTGCTCATAGCACGGTACCCGATGCGCACATCGAGGGCAAACGCAATCCGCCTATCATGCTGACGACGGACCTGACGCTGAAGGAAGACCCCAAGTTCCGCAAGATCGCCGAACGGTTCCGGAAGGATCCGAAGGAGTTCGACAAGGCTTTCGCCAAGGCCTGGTTCAAACTGACACATCGTGACCTGGGTCCGCGTGCCCGCTACCTCGGCAGTGAGGTTCCGGAGGAAGTATTCATCTGGCAGGACCCGGTCCCGGCAGCCGATTACAAGATAACTGACAGCGAAGCCGACGATCTGAAAGCGAAGATACTGAAATCCGATCTGACCGTGCCTGAACTGGTCAGAGTTGCCTGGGCATCAGCTTCTACCTATCGCGGCTCTGACATGCGTGGTGGTGCCAATGGTGCGCGCGTACGCCTTGCTCCGCAGAAAGACTGGGAAGCTAACGACCCGAAAGAACTGGCCAAGGTTCTGAAAACGCTGGAGAAGATCAAAAAGGACTCCGGCAGCAAGATCTCCACGGCTGACCTGATCGTACTCGGCGGTGCTGCCGCTATCGAGAAAGCCGCCAAGGATGCCGGTCGAAAGGTCTCGGTTCCGTTCAAACCGGGTCGTGGTGATGCAACACAAGAGATGACCGACGTACAGTCGTTCGCGGTACTGGAACCGAAGGCTGATGCCTTCCGTAACTACTATAACGACGGTGCTTACGGCTCTCCGGCTGACATGCTGGTCGAGAAGGCTGACCTGTTGACCCTGACAGTACCGGAGATGACTGTGCTGGTCGGTGGCATGCGTGCAATGGGCGCGAATGCCGGTGGTTCGAAGCATGGTGTATTCACCGACAAACCTGGGCAGCTGAGCAACGACTTCTTCGTCAACCTGCTCGACATGTCCACCAAGTGGGCCCCATCCAAGTCTGAAGGTGTGTATGAAGGACTTGATCGCAACAGCGGTAAGTTGAAATGGACAGCGACACCTGTCGACCTGGTGTTCGGTTCAAACTCGGAGCTCAGGGCAATTGCAGAAGTCTATGCTTCTGAGGACGGTAAGAAGAAGTTCATCGACGACTTCGTCAATGCCTGGACCAAGGTGATGAACAACGACCGCTTCGACATCTGAAGATGAGCTGGTGGTGTCCGGGTAATTGCACCTCGCGGACCTGTTGTTCAAGCGACAAGCCCCTCCTGACAAGGAGGGGCTGCCGATCTACCCATTGACTGTCATCACCAGGTGGGCATCTATTTTGGTTCTGTTCCAGCTGGGCCTTTTGGGCGAGTAGTGCCTTTGGGTCGTGTTGTGCCTTTGGGCCGCGCTGCACTTTTGGGCCGCGCTGCACTTTTCGGCCCTGCAGGACCTTTCGGGCCAGCCGGACCTTTCGGTCCCGCGGGGCCTCTCGGGCCAGCCGGACCTTTTGGGCCTACTGGGCCTTGTGGACCGGAGGGGCCCGGTTGTCGGGCGAGTTCATCCAGTCGCGTCGATAATTCATCGACCCTGGTTGTAAGTGTGGCCAGTATTCTTTTGAGATCATCTTTGTTACTTTTGCCAGCATTTTTTTTGGCTGACTTGTCTTTTTTCTTCCCCATGGTGACTCCTCTTTGGATGTGCGTTTTAGCGTTTAGAATATCACGACATAACTGTAGATTGTCGTCATGCTTCCTACTACTACATATAGACTGAGTTACAGTCAAGTTCAGATTAATTTTGAGTATATCGAAATTGGTACTGCTGAAGCGCTGGATCAGCGAGACCGCACCTGTGTGAGCTGTCTTCTTGGTGTAACCGGCTTTATGTATCAGGTGCGCTGCAATGGCGCGGTAAACGATACCCAGCACATGGCCCATGATGAACCGGACGGCTGGCGGACGAATCCCGCCCTCAAGTCACCCCTTGCCGACCTTCCAGGTAACCTTGATCTCGCGCACCATTGATGATCGCCTTTACCCAGCAATCCTTCGGTAGAAGGGCGAGTGAGTTGGGATCTTCGGTTGCGTTGATTACCACGTCTGAACACCAAACCTTGGCCTTTAGCTCGCACCCGCAGACGTTGCAGGTGTTTAGGGCAGCATCGAAATGTGTATTCATTAGCAGATTCACATGGCTTGCAAGCCTAATCACTATCCGCAAGGCGTTAAGAGCCGGGTCGCCACCACAGCAGGTCTTCTTCCTGCGCTTCACATTCATGGGGCACGATGCGCAGATGGATGCTCGAATGTCTGCGACGGCTCGGCTTGTAAATGCGGTTCCGTTCGGGATTCTAGACATAGTCTCAGCGATGGCCGATGTGCCACGACGCCTAATAGATCGACCGACCACGCGATTTACTGTTCGCTTGAAGAGTATTCTTGATGGAGCCTTGTATGTCCCACGGTCGTCCACGCACGGGACGATCTTGTTGCCACAGAAGTATTCCGTGATGACAATCTCGATCTCCTGAGTAGCGATCAGGCCGTTCGATAGGCGGTGGCGTCGGACGTTGTAGACGAGATCATTGAAGTCTTCCCCGGCGATCTCGACATTAGTATCCGGGTCTGTGTATCGCCACCCACCAGGTGGCGGCATGTTCGGCTGGGCCATTTTCAACGTCTTATCCTCATTTCGACCTTGACGTGAATCTCTGTATTTTTACTTGTTCTACGGTCCGTTGTCTACGTCTTTTGTGATCGTTACAGGATCAGACCTTACCATATACAACATACCTATATGGGGTGGGGTCTGCCTAACTATCAGAAATTACTTGAAAAAATGTCAAAAGTTATGCACTAATGTTCCTGCTTAGTACACTGTTTTAGCCTCAAAATGCAATGTTTAAGCAGAAGTGGAATTTTAGTGTATATTAAGAGAGCTATGATTTTTTCAGAAGTTCCTTAGATTCATCATTTTTGTATGTAAAGCAATGCCTTAAGAAAGATTTGCGTTCGTTTTTTCAGTTATTTTTCACAATGAATTGCACGAACCTGGCCCCAAAGTGGACGATGAATACACAATGAAACGCAACATTCGTTTAATAGTGCTGCTTGCATGCTTTTTTTTCTATTCAGTCAGTGCAGGCATATCAGTATCAGATACAGCGTTTGCGGCACCGCAGGATACGAAGGAATCGCCACAAAATGACACAGCTAACATCTACGGCAAAGTAACGGATGTTATCGCGACTGATAGTTTCACTTTTGTCGAGGTTGATACAGGTAAAGGGAAGGTCTGGGCCGCAGCTCCTGTCACTCCTGTAAGCAAGGATGACATGATCGCATTTTCAGCACGGACACCTATGCAAAACTTTCACAGTAAATCATTGGGGCGTGACTTTGCCGTGATCTATTTTGTAAGCAGCTATATTACAGATAAAGAAATCTTGGCGACTCCTTCACCGCATGATCAAACCAAACAGCAACAGATAAGCAAACTCACCACAACAATTGCAGGTACACCCGGAGAGGTCGGGATCGGTGGCTACTTGCGTGAGGTGACACTGGATGGACTTAATGGACAAGCGAAAAAATTCTCTGATTTTGAGGGCAAGCCACTGATCATAAATATCTGGGCCAGCTGGTGCGGTCCCTGTCGGGCCGAGATGGGTTCACTTGAACAGCTTGCGCAACGCTATAACGGAAAAGAGTTCAACATCATCGGGATTTCGACAGACGACTATCGCACCAAGGCTGAGGCCTTTATCGAACAGACAGAAATTAGCTTTGAGAATTTTCTCGACCATAAACTATTACTTGAAAATATGCTGGGTGCGAATACGATTCCACTGACTATTTTAGTCGACGCTGATGGCCGCGTTTTGCATAAAGTTCGTGGGTCACGCGAGTGGGATAGTCCGGAAATAATCAGCGCGATTGGTGAAGTATTCCACATCAAGTTGATGCACTAAGAAGCATGTACGTTTGCGAACAGGCCTTAGCTTTTGCATAAATCGACCTGTGAGTGATCCTGTATCAGTGTTCATGCCGCGGATTTGATATGACAAGATGTAGTCATTGGATCTGATTAATCTGTCCAAGATATGCAATGTAAAATCAATCCAAAACGTTCCTTGGCGGTTATCCCGCGAAAACATGAGCAGTCGCCACCCAAACCGTCATCATATTACGACAACCGCTATGAACGACGTAGTGAAGCGATGGCCGATGCCTATGGAAACGGGCATTACACTTTGGCTGAAGTGGGCAGATGGTTTGTTGTCAGTTACGCAACGGTGAGCCGGGCGATCAAAGCTATAAGAGTGCAAAAGGTAAGGATTAACCTCGTAACACACTTACTTGATTTCATGACTCATAAAGGATTGAGTGGAAATATCCATAAAAATCACCACGTGAGGTTCTCATGAGGTGCGACTACAACTCCAGAAGGTATTCGCTTCGGTATTTTGTCACATTAATAGTAACCGGGTAGATGATACCATCTGAACGCGTTGACTCGATGTCTTGTGGTATCAGGGGGATATTTAAGTACTATCCACCGATTTTACTCGACCTCGAGCATCGTATATTCCACATCCTACATGAAGAAATGGAGACACTCATGGCTTACTATCGAATTGAAGAAGCAAAAAAAGTTCGTGAATCTGCATGCCAGATGGCTGCAGACCGTACACACCCGACCCATCAGGCGAATGGTGACGAACAACGTTACGCCACTGCTCACTTCGCAATGAGCTTTACCAAGGGTCTCGAACACAACCCGGATACTGGTCTGATCGAAAACGCGGGCGATTTCGAGGCATTTCGTGCCGCGATAGACGAAGGGTTCGTCGATGCGTTTACAAGGTCAGTGCCTTCCGCTCGAAACAAAGCGCGCCAATGGGAAGCGCCGACGGCTGGTCTAGTCTATGACCTTCTGGGACCGGATTCTCATGCAGTTACTATGCCACCGGCTCCTGCGCTTGGTTCTAAAGAGCTTGCTTACGAAATGGCGGAAGTTTATGAACTCGCGTTGCTGCGCGACGTTTCGTTGGCAGATTTTACCGATACATCAGGCAGCGCTGACATAGCGACCACTGTTTCCCGACTCAATGACATCGATTACAACATTACGGGTATTGACGGTCGCATGCGTAAAAACGTAAACGGCGTTGTGACGCCCCAGACGGTGTTTCGGGGCTCATCACCTGGCGTCGAGGTCGGACCATACCTGTCACAGTTCATGCTTCTCGGTAATGAAAGTGTTTCAGGCGAAGGTGATGTGACTGATGGCATCGTTCAGTACGGTGCCCTGAAAATCGATCAACGGGTTCCCGTCGCTCAGTCTGGCACCGACTTTATGACTCAGTGGGATGATTGGCTCAAGGTGCAAAACGGTGAAGATCCCCAGACCGGCAATGAAGCAGAGATCTTCGGTAGCCCGGGCACTGTTACCAGGCGCTTTATATCCACGCCCAGGGATCTGGCAACCTATGTTCATTACGACGCGCTTTACGAGGCCTACCTGAACGCCTGTTTGATCTTACTGGGCATGAAAGCGCCGACCGATCCTGGATTCGCCAAATTGTCCGGGAGCGGCTCGCTGTACCTGAACAGCTGGAATCAGGAAAGCAATACCTTGACGCGTTTCTTTGAAACACACGAACGCGAAGCGGGCGGGTTTGCTCTGTGGGGTGGCCCACATATCCTGACCTTGGTGACTGAAGTGGCAACCCGCGCACTTAAGGCCGTCCGGTACCAGAAGTTCAATACCCATTGTCGGTTGCGTCCGGAGGTATTGGCGAGCCGGATCGAGAAAGCAGCCGCGATCGAAACCGCGTTTACTTCCATTGGCAACGCTTTCTCCACTTTGGAGAGCGATATTCAGGCTACCGTTGACGCCATCGAGGCCCATAATACATCGGGTACCAAGTTGCTGCCCATGGCATTCCAGGAAGGTTCTCCCATGCATCCGTCTTATGGCGCAGGCCATGCGGCGGTGGCCGGTGCCTGCGTAACCATTCTGAAAGCATACTTTGATACTAGTGCAGTGCTGGTGCGACGTGGTGACGACGTGTTGTTCGCAAAATATAAAGAGAACGATCAACCGGCGGCTTTTGTCCCCGATGCATCAATGAACGCGCTAACCGATGTAGCCAATGGCACTTTCCTGACGCTCGAAGGTGAACTCAACAAGCTTGCTGCAAACATCTCGATTGGCAGGAACATGGCTGGCGTGCATTATTTCTCGGACTACTACGACAGCCTACGCATGGGTGAGGAGGTTGCTATTGGAATCCTGGAAGAGCAGGCACTTTGCTACAAGACGGACCCGTTCGTCCTGTCTGTGCCGACGTTTGACGGTCACGTGCGTCGCATTGGCAAACGCTAGTCAGCGGGAGTAAGGTATTGCTTATCACCGATCAGCGTCTCTGACGTAATTCGGCAACTTCACCACGACATCTTGATTTAACTTTGGGAACGCTGGCTGCAGCGTTCCCGTTTTTTTGACTCGACGACCACAGCGCTTGAATCAGAGTCGTCGATTGATCTAAAAACCATGCGTCAGTGCGTAAGACGACGCTGTGCAACCGATCACACGTACTCCGATATCTGACGTGGTCCACTAAATATCGGTTAACCCAGGCACAGGCCAGGCCAGGCCGGAAAAACCACAAAGCCGGGTAGACAAACCGGGAAAATCGAGAGAAACTGGTAGTAGTGAACTGTGGCTCGATCGGAGGTAAGGATGAAAATTTCTATGCAATGGTTAGTTCCTGTCGCAATGGGGGTGTGGGCAGCACTGACCTGGGGACACAGTCAGGACCAAGAGCGACGCAAGGAGCGTTACAGGTTGACTGCGCTGTACGTCAATCCATTCCTGTCGGCCTGTGAAGACCTGCAGAGCCGCATTTATAAAATCCTCGAACTCGATGGACTCGATAGTCTCCGTGAACGCTACCCTGACGGCTCCTACGCTGAAGAGACACTCTATCTTCTGGTACGCTTCTTTGGCTGGTCTACGGCGGTCAACCGATACGGACCATACACCCAGGATCCCTTCGTGATCGAGCACGTGGCAGCCGTGCGCAGGGCTTTCTCCACTGCCCGTCAGGGGTACTCTGTGGGACCGTTCAATTTCTTCCTGCCTGAGCAAAAAGCGCTCGGCAAGATCGTGATGCACACCATGGAAGGGGAGTACGGGCACGAGCTCGATACCATTTCCTACTTTGACTTTAAGGAGCGCCTCAACGCAGCGCCCCTCAAGGATAGCCAATCCGTGCAACAAAGCCTGGAGACACTGCGCGAGGCAAAGACTGCAGAAGACATCGTTGGTCGCGAGCGCCTCGCTGAAGCGCAAAACCATATCGTCAAGCTGCTGTCCTACTTGGAAAAAAAGGAGGGCTACACGCTGTTTCAGGGCACCCGCCAAGCATGCTCCTCTCATAAAAATGAGGATATGGCCCCTTTACAGCAGACATAACACGACAAGATTTGCAGGCGAGTGTCGGTTTTAAATTATGGGTGTGCTGTTTAGATCAGCGCCCAGCGTTGTACTATAGCTTCGCAGTCATGCTTCTTTAAACGAACTGACGTCGGTAGAATACGAGCTAAAACTGCCTGCAACTAAATCGTTCATTTTTGTTGGCGGAGCCTCAGGCAGCGGGGTTGGTTCACCTATCGCAAACCCCTGGACATGATCTACCCCGATGTTGCGCATAGTCTCCAGTGTTGTGGCACTTTCAACGTGTTCAGCCACGGTCTGAATACCCAGCACATGGCCCATCTCATTAATAGCGGACACCATAGCACTTGCCGTCGTATCCTGTTCCATGTCCGCAACAAAGCTGCCGTCAATCTTGAGATAATCGACCGGCAAATACTTGATGTAGGCGAATGAACTCAATCCGCTGCCAAAATCGTCCAGTGCAAACCGGCAACCTTCCGCTCTGAGTGCATTGATCAATTGTTTTGCCTGATTGAGATTGCGTATGGCGGCTGTTTCAGTGATTTCGAAACAGATCCGGTCAGGAGGCACCTTGAAGTGCTTGAATAGTTTCAAGATCCACTGTAACAAGCCTTCGTCATTAAGACTGTTACCCGACAAATTTATTGAAAAACGGGCTGTGGATGAGTTGCCATAGTGATGAGCATAAGCTGACAGGGCATGCCCTATCACCCATCGATCGATCTCTTTCATCATGCCAAAGCGTTCTGCGGCTGGTATGAAATTCCTCGGCGAAAGGATCTTGTCTGTCGATTCCTTCAGTCGCAGGAGTAGCTCATAGTGTTCGATGTGGCCATCCCTAAGAGAACAGATTGGCTGCCGATAAAGTACGAATTGATCGTTTCTCAAAGCCATCTGCAGCTTGGATACCAAGGCCAGCTGGTTTTCTGTACGGCTGAGCTCGGTGTCTTCGGGGTTATAGATATAGATTCGATTTCTTCCGAGGTCTTTCGCTGTATAGCATGCCAGGTCAGCCTGCGTCAGCACCTGCACTGCCGTTTCCGTCTCGGCCGAGATGGACACCACGCCGATGCTGGCACCCACTCGGAACTCCCGGCCTTCCCATTGAAATCCAAAATCCGCCAATACCGCCAGCAGGGACTCCGCTATCTGAATCCCGGCATCCAGTTGGCAGTTCTCCAGCAATATCGCGAATTCATCGCCGCCGACTCGGGACAGTGTGTCTCTGGTACGCAGTCTGCTGCACAGTATTCCGGACAACTCTTTCAATAGCGCGTCGCCAGCCGCATGGCCTACGGTATCGTTGACAATTTTGAATTGATCCAGATCTAGGTAGCACAGGATATATGATGCGCCGTCTTGCTTGCTGTGAGCCAGTGCGTTTTCCAGACGATGCATGAATTCGCGCCGGTTGACCAATCCTGTCAACGCATCGTGCTTTGCCTGATGATTCATCAACTGAGCGATCTGCCGTTCTTTCGTCACGTCCCGGCCCACACCGCGGTAACCTTGAAATCCGCCGTGATTGTCGAATATGGGTTTGCCACTGAACAGCAGCGTGCGGCTGGTCGACTCTGTGATCTTCCAGATTAACTCAAGATGCTCGATCATGCATTTCTCGTTCAGGCGCTTAATGTACTCGTCAACAACATCTAATTCATTACAATACTGCCGGATGAGCTGCTCTAGGGTTTGTCCTATCACCTGCTTACGTGGCAGCTCCGTAATCTCATGAAATCGCTCTGAGATATCGATGAATCGTAATTCCGCATCCAGTTCCCAGAAAAAATCCGCTGCTGATTCTGCAAAATCCTTGAACCGCTCCTCGCTGATGCGCAACGCTGATTCGGTACGTTTGCGGCGACTGACCTGTTCAGCGAGTTCCTGGTTGTCAAAGCGTAACGCCAAAGCAATGCGAATGACCTGCTCGGTATTTCGTGCTGTGGCGATCATGCCAATGAGGTAGATAATCACCATGACAGCCAACACCGTATGTACCGCATCGTTCTCGTACAGAAAGCGCAGGACGACAGGAATCATGATAGTGAAAGCGAACGCCAGAAACACTGTTTTACGCGCGGAAAAAACCGCAACAGCCCCTCCGACCATGCCAGACAGAACCAGGGCGATAAAGAACTGATAAGCGACTGAATCGGCGGGGAACAGAAAGATAATCGATAATCCCCATACCAGCCCTGCACCAGCCGTGCCCAGTAGGAACATAACTTCCCAGTCGCGGGACTGACGCCTGTCCGGCATGCTGTCTTGATAGCGTTGGGTAAGGGAATATCGTAGCGCGGTAACAAGCAGTAACAATCCATACCATAAGAGCAGGTTCACGATCGGAACCTGAGCGCGGAGCGCGAAGACCATCACTCCCCCTACGATAACGCTGACCACAAATCCGATCATTGCATTGCGGTATAAGAGCGCAACTTGTTCTAGCCGTATCCGTTCTTTTAATTCATGGTTGCCTGGCAGATCTGCCTCTGAATGAGGCAGCCATCGGTTTGACAGGGGTCCAAGTATCATTTGTATTGGTGTCGCATCAGTTGGCTGCCTTTAGCCCGGATATTGCACGAAGTCGGACGCACAATGTTGTGGATTTATCGATACTTCAAACATTTTAATCAAAAACAAGTCATTAATTGTTCGGTTACAGTTTGTCCTATTTAGTTTTACGAACAACCTGGCGTCGCATCTTGAACGATCCCCCTTGATCCATAGCTAAGGCTATGAATCTGCGGGCGATCGTCCCACCTGCTTTGCCAGCTTGCCCGTAAAATCCAAATCCTTCGTGCAATATCCGGGTTAGTAAGTGCACGGAGATCCGCGGATGCGCTGCGAGTTCCGAGTTTTTACCACGAAGCGCGCAGTTTTCCAATCTCATTCGCCATCCTTATGCGATTATTTGGCGTTGTGGATTGAGATACCGCTGCCAGCCGGATAAATCTAGCCCGCAGGGTATGTCAGGCCGTTGACTGGACTTGGAGCAGTTATCGAGCAACAGCCTGAGGCGATAGCTTACGCCTATTTAGGCGGGTACTTTACCTTGGTTGAAGTTGATGACTGGTTTGGTGTCAGTTATGCGACCGTGAGCAGGGCGGTCAAAGCGGTCGAATGCAAAATGTGAGGCCTGACAGTGTAAAGTTGCGTTGGCATATGAACCGGCAATGTCAAGATAACGCGATATCTGGGTGACGGCAGGTTTTCCGTTGTGCATAGGCCACGTAACAGAAATATAAATAATATAGTACGACATGATGGTGGTTACTCATCACCACGTTGGCAACATCGAGAGGCGTAGTTACCGGCCAGCATTAGCAGGTGGTCTTTGATCCATTGCCGGCGGTTTTCGAAATCACTCGGCCACTGTTTATGGGTGTCTTGTTTCTCGGCTTGTACTTCTGTTTAAACCTTGCCAACTCATTGGCAATGGCACCTTTGGCGACTTCGCTCTTAATACCCAGTCTTGTGTTCTCTTTTCTGCCTCTGTTAAAAAAGGTTTTTTTATGTGTATCTTCATACTGGTTTATTTATGCTTCCTGTAGCTCTGCTTGCTCTTCCGTGAAAATACTGCCTTTATCACGTAAAGCTGTTTTTTCTTTGGTGGCGGATAATGAAACTTCTTTCACAACTTCCAGCTGTTCATATAAGCGATTGCCTTGCTGGTTGAGTTTCTCATCATCATACGCTCTTTTATGGCTGCGTTGTTATTGTTTTTACATGATGTAATTCAGCGCCGTCAAAGCGCGAGGTTCGGGTATGCCGAGGGGAATGGCACCCTCAGTGATTAACTCAATTCCACCTCGACGTAGTGCTCGCGCCGGTCGCCCACGCGTGGGATCATGCCTCGCGGTCGTCCTGCGGCATCGATGCCAGTCGCCGCGTATCCAGCGGTGGCGCCGGCTGGCGTCCATCGCATAACTGGACGGATGCTCTTCAATAAGGACGACATCGGTCATCAGCGCTGAACGCGCATAACCGCTCTCCAGCAAGTCGTGACTGAGAATGAGGTTCTCCGGAAAGCGTCCATCGACGGCCTGACGAAAAGCGTCCACATCGTAGATACCCTTGCCGATGAATGAATCCTCGTCGAAAATATCCTGGTACACATCCGAGACTTCACGCGTGTACGGATCGATGCCTGACTCCCCCGCGAACAATCGGGAAAACCGTGACTGGCCTGCACTGGTCAGGCCGATTGAGCGGATGCGCGATGGTGGCGACCAGTGCGCGCGCCGCGTCGCGCGGCAGCTGCGTGTCGGTATCCAACGTGATGACGTATTTGACCGAAGCGAGGAGGGAGACGTCACCGACAATCTCCGAAAAGGCCAATGGCAGTAAGTTAAGCTGTAAGGTGTTCATTATAAGGCTTTTTTTTAGGCCGGATAATGGATGTCATTCTTGATAATTTTCAGTTTCCTTGGTGCTGATCGACCCTTTCGGACCGCTTCTACCGTTCTACTGATATAACGCAGCGTGCGTTCAATCAGCAAGCTGATGTCAGTGTGCGCGTGTAAAACCAGATGAACGATTCGGTGCTTCATCTTTGATAGGGCCTGAGTAAAGTTTATCTGGTAGTTTCGTTTTAAATGCTTGGTTTGTTTAGCCGTTATTTGCTGTGCACCCAGGGCCATTAGAGCGGTAAAATTCGTCGCCACGATTTTGGCATAAAAGTCCTGTTGAACCGACAAGGCGGATTTGCCGGAAAAGTTCTCGATTTCCACCCATTGCTTTAAACGCTTATAGTTTTCTTCAATACCCCAGCGCAGGTGATACAATGATTTGAAGATGTGCGCAGAATATTGATCTGCGTCCATCAAATTGGTGATCAGTACCTCGACTTCATGGTCCAGCTCGACGCTTATCAATCGGAGTTGTATCGGCTTTTCGGGTAGACCTTTTTGCTGACAGATACTGATCGCGGTTTTCCTTGGCATAAGCGTAACCACCGCGTCATTTTTATTGCTCGCAGTGAAGTCTTTAACGAGCAGATCTTTGTTCGTTCTGGCACGCATACAAAACGCGTGATTATGCTGTATCTGCAGTGGATACAGCCAAAAGGCGTTGTAGCCATTGCGTAACTTACTGGCATTGGGTAAAAGGGCGTTTATTCTGCCTATACCCACAATCAGCCTGAAAGTATGGCTATACACAACGAAGGAGCTAAAATGAAAAAACTATTAACTTTACTGATAAGTGCTGGCATATGCGCGTCCGTATTTTCAACCATCAGCTATGCTGATCTTCCCGATATTGGCCCGTTGCCACCAGTACCAGTGAATCCAGACAATCCACCGACGACGGAGCGAATCGCATTGGGAAAAAAGTTGTTTTTCGATAACCGTATCTCCGGCAGTGGTGCATTGAATTGCAGCAGTTGCCATATTCCAGAGACTGGTTGGACTTTGCCAACAAAATATTCAGTAGCCAACGAAGGATTTGTAGAACGGCGCAACTCTCCCACACTGTTAAACGTCGGTTACAATAAAGCATTGATCTGGGATGGACGCGCACCCAGTATGGAAAAACAAGCGGTGGGTTCCACCAAAAATCCCGTACATAAAGGCCAAGACATCGATAAACTGATGAACATTTTGAATGACGATGCAGAGATCGTCAAAATGTTCGAAGCAGCTTACGGCAGCAAACCTAATACTGCAGACTACGGTAACGCCATTGCTGTGTTTCAGCGTCACACTATTATCACTGGAGAAAGCCCGTTTGACCGCTATATGAAGGGCGATAAAGAAGCTATCTCCAAGGCGGCAGTCAAGGGCATGGCATTGTTCAAAGGCAAAGCCGGCTGCGTACAATGTCACAACGGTCCTAACTTCACCGATTCAGATTTTCATAACATCGGTTTAAAACGCAATCCCGATTTTGACAAAGAAGAATTCCAGAAAATCTTAAAATTTGATGCCAAACGTATGGGGCTTAAAGAATGGGAAACCATCAATGATGATCCTGGCCGTTATTTAAAAACCCATAACATGGATGACTGGAAAAAAATTCAAAACCCCCACATTGCGTAATCTGCCAGACACCAAACCTTACATGCATGACGGACGTTATCAAACCATTGAAGAGGTGATCGAGCATTACAACCGCGGAGGAGATAACGAAAAGAATCAAGACAAGCACATAATACCTCTGAATTTGACCGACAAGGATAAAAAAGAATTAAAAGAGTTTTTGCTTTCATTAAAAGGTGATCTTCCACAAATTGAGTATTAAGATAATAAGTGGGGTCAGATCATACTTTTTCTCTTGTAGAAAAAAAGTGACGGAGGGGTTAAATTCTGAGCAGTGGTTTCAGTTGGTTAAATAATAATCCCTCCGACACCACTGCTGTCCCGCATAATTCTTACAAGAGTGTATTAAACGCTATTATTACAATGATCACGCGGTATTGGGGTGCAAAGAGACATGAAAATCTATAACAGAAATTATGTCATATCCGCGGAAGCGGATATCCAGCAAGCCATTGATTAGTATAATCACTCCAAGCGACTGGATTACCGCTTTAGCGGGAATGACGAGCAAACAAATTCCAGTTGTTCTAGTAATGTTTGTATTTCTTACGGGGTGTTCAGGAACCATGCCTGATCTAGGGATAAATAACAATGAGCTAGCACCGTGCCCGAAAACGCCAAATTGTGTGAGCAGTCAGGCGCAAGACAAAAAACATTTTATCGAACCTATAAATTTCGCTGGAACACAGCAGGAGGCGCATGACCGTCTCTTGCAGATAATTGAATCAGAAAAGCGAACTAAAACTGTTACAGATCAAAAAGATTATATTCGTGTAGAGTTTACTTCAGCTCTTTTTCGATTTGTTGATGACGTGGAGTTCTATTTCCCAACAGAGAAAGCTGGCGAGACTGTTATTCATACTCGATCTGCCTCCCGTGTCGGAAGTTCTGATTTCGGCGTCAACCGAAAACGAATTGAGCGTATTCGAAGTAAGTTTTAAACAAAGGAAATAAAGGTTTAGAGCCCTTTGATCTTTCGGAGAAAGGGGACGGATTTATTTTTCATATCTTCTTCTAAAAAAATCTGCTCCCTCTAGCACTGTCCACTTTAGCGCCGTATCCCTCGATCACGCGTCCCTACGATTCCGGTTATACTGCTCTCTATGATTATCCACATCGATATGGATTCTTTTTATGCTTCGGTCGAAGTGCGCGAGCATCCCGAGCTGGCCAGGCAGCCGGTGGCGGTTGGCGGCTCTGCCACCGGGCGTGGTGTGGTCGCGGCAGCCAATTACGAGGCGCGCAAGTTCGGGGTGCGTAGCGCCATGCCCATGGCCACGGCGCTACGCCGCTGCCCGCAGCTGGTATGCCTGCTGGTGAATATGCCGCTGTACGTCGAAGTTTCGAAACAGATTCATCAGATATTCAACCGCTATACCAGTGAAATCGAGCCACTGTCGCTAGACGAGGCGTTCCTGGATGTGCGCGCCAGCAAAAAGCTGTTTGGCTCGGCGGCCAGCATTGCCCGCCAGATCAAGCAGGCTATTCAAGACGAATGTGGATTGATTGCCTCGGCCGGGGTGGCGCCGAACAAGTTTGTCGCCAAGATTGCGTCGGATATCGACAAACCGGACGGTTACGTGGTGGTGGAGGCCGAGCACATGCAGGATTTTCTCGATCCCTTGCCAATCAGTCGCATCTGGGGCGTGGGCAAGGTCACCGAGGCGAAATTGCATCAGCTCGGTTTCAGAACGATTCATGATTTACGTGTACAACCGGTCGAAATCCTGGTGCGGCGTTTCGGCAAATGGGGCGAGCATATCCATTGCCTGGCCAACGGACTGGATAAACGCGAGGTGGTGCCGGATGCGCGGGCGAAATCGATTTCGGCGGAAAACACCTTTGCCGAGGACATCAGCGACGTCGATGCGCTGCTCGCCAACCTGATGCAGCTCACCGAGCAGGTTGCCGCGCGCTGCCGGCATCACGGCTTCGAGGGTAAAACGGTCAACCTCAAGATTCGGTACCACGATTTCAGAACCATCACACGTTCGAAGACCCTGGCCATGCCAACTAACCAGACGGAGCAGATCTGGCAAACGGCGAAACAGTTATTGCTGAAACAGTCGCGCACGCAACCGGAACCGGTTCGGCTACTGGGTGTGGGGGTTTCGGGTTTTCGCGGCGAGACGGTGCAGCAAGGTGATTTGTTCGCTAATAATGACGTGCACAGTCCTGATTCCGGTACCGCAAGTGAAAACCGGTATGCTGAACTGGACAGGATCAGCGATGAAATCAACCAGCGCTTCGGCAAGGCGAAGATACACCGTGGGCGGGCTAAGAACTATTGAAAAATCAATAATAAAGGGATCAGACCCTTTTGCCGGATCTATGAATTTAAGGGGTCAGCCCCGAATGGCACTTACTTAAGCTGTCAATCGGTGAGGTAGGGTGCGCCGTGCGCACCGAAATCAGACTAGAGTGTATGATTTCCGAGCAATGGTGCGCACGGCGCACCCTACGCTAGATCTTGTTTGTTTCGCCGTCGAATTACGTAGAACATGCTGCAATGACGAATTTACTGTAAAAATGTGCATTTTCAGCTTAAGTAAGTGCCATTCACTGCGACCCCTTTATTTTTTCAAGGTAAACTCGACGGAACCATACTGAAATAATGCCAGCAAACCGATGCCCCGTTACACGAAACACCCGAAGCCATCCCCGGAGACCCGCGAAGAGGCGATGAACATTGCGCGCGGCACGCAACGGCCGGGGCAGACGAAAGAGCAGACGAAACTGATCGCTCAGGGCATTCAAAAGGGCATCGATCAGTACAAGAAACAGCAGAAGGCGAAAGCCAGGGAATTGGACAAACACCACAGGCATCGGGCTGACCAGAAGGCCCGACAGGGCGAGCAGAAGCTGTCTGCTACCGTCGTTTACCGGCAGCATTGGCTTCCATGGTTGTTGCTGGTGGTCAGCTGGGTCGCGTTCGTAGTCTATATCGTACTTTTTCCCTGATTACTGAGCGGCGAGACTGCCGGTCGGACCAATGCATCTGCTTGTTTCAACTTTTTGGATTCAGAGTAAAATTTGCTGGTGATGGTCATCCATGTGTCCCCAGACAACACCTTTCATCCGTCGATCACGGCCTCATTGCTGGCCGGTTAAAATTATGTCTATACGTGCAAAAACCAGAAAATATTTATTGACGGGGCTGTCTTATCTCATAATCTTTTTCGTGGTTTCACAAGGGATAAGCTGGTGGAAATCCCGTGATGCGCAAACGGGAAATCTGTCCGGGTTCAATGTTGAATTGCTGGATGGTGCTCGTTTCGAAATCTCGGAATTTTCAGGAAAGCCCGTGTTGCTTCATTTTTGGGCAACCTGGTGTCCTGTTTGTGGTCTTCAGGAAGGCAGTGTGGAGTCGATTGCGCAAGACTATCCGGTAGTCACTATAGCTTCGTGGTCCGAAGGTGAGGCAGCAGTAAATAAATATATGCACGATAACGGTTTGACGTTTCCAGTCATGCTGGATGATAGTGGGCAGCTTGCCCGGTCTTTCGGTTTGAAGGGCGTGCCCGCCAGTTTCATACTATCGCCGAATGGCGAGATAGCGTTCGTTGAAACGGGCTATGCAACGGAAACAGGTCTGCGCTTGCGTCTCTGGTTGTCGACCTTGATCGAGTAGTTTCATCTGCGGGCTTTAACAACCTCGTCGAATGACTTCACCATTATTTGTGCGCGTACTTTATATTGTTATACTGAGCGCTTGTTAATATTAACTGTCCTGCCATGAGTCACAGCATAGACAATGATGTTCATCAAATAAAGCGGCCGCTTGCCATTTCTAACTGGCTTTATGCCGTCGCGTTCCTGGTTTTTGTGATGATCGTTGTTGGCGGCATTACGCGTTTGACCGAATCGGGGCTTTCAATTACCGAGTGGAAGCCCATTACCGGTGCGATACCGCCTTTGAGTGAAGCGGCATGGGTGTCCGAGTTCGAGAAATACAAACAGATCCCCGAATACCTGCAGATAAACGGCCCCGCAGGCATGTCCCTGGATGATTTCAAATTCATCTATTTTTGGGAATGGGTGCATCGTCTTTTGGGACGACTGATTGGTCTTGCGTTTGCGCTGCCGCTTGCCTGGTTCGCATTCCAGCGCGCGATACCTGAAGGCTATGGTGGCCGACTGGCTGCATTACTGGTGTTAGGCGGCATGCAGGGGGCGATTGGCTGGTGGATGGTCAGCTCCGGTTTGACCGAGCGCACAGATGTCAGCCATTTCCGCTTGGCGACCCATTTGTTGACCGCGTTTCTTATCCTGGCTGCACTGGTCTGGACGGCGCTGGATATGCGACAGGTCGCTCGCAGACAAAACCGACCTTCCAGACTGACCGCCTTTGGTCTGATCGTTTTCGGTATATTGTTTCTGCAATTATTATTTGGTGCATATACAGCAGGTCTGAATGCGGGGTATGTTTCAAGCACCTGGCCGTTGATGCACGGTTCTCTAATGCCAGCGGGCATAGACTGGTCGGATGGTGTCTGGACCATGCTGAATAATGATCCCTATGTCATCCACTTCATTCACCGCTGGTGGGCGTGGGTGGCGGTTGGTTTTCTGATCGTACTGGCGCGGCGTGTACGCAGCCAGTCCAGAAAAGCATCGATAGCTATCCATAGTGCTTATGGTGTTCAGGTGTTGCTCGGTATTGCGACTGTTATGACTGGCGTCAGCATACATTTTGCGGTGCTACATCAGGCTGTGGGGGCACTTGTTGTTATATCGACCGTCTGGGGTATGCATCTAATAGGGCGTAACCCAGCTGTTGTCGGCAGCCGGGATGGGAATTGAATAATTGAATGTAATTGAATGGGTCGGACCAGCCTAACTCTCAGAAACTAAGGAAGCGGACCAACAAACATAGACACCCATTAATTAAGAGCAAGAAAAACGGTAACCGCCATCAATATGGGTGTTTTTTCTGATCAGATTATCGCTGGTTTAGCTGACTATGATGGGAGGGATACCAGTGTGCTCCTTGGTCTGGGCATAGTGCTCTCCTTAGCAACATATTTATTTAACATTACGAATTTGATAGGCTGGTGTCAATTCGATTTATAGGCGTCCATAATTGTTATTGATAACTCTTTACTCAGTCTATAATAACGGTTGCAACAATAGAGGGTAGATTGATATATAGCAACTGTGATTTGCTGCTATTAAGCCAATCTGTAGTCTTAAATTACTCTGAATCATTTATCTATGCAGAATCTGTTTGCATACGGGACCCTAATGTGCGACGACATCATGTATGATGTTTCCGGATGTTCTCCGGAAAGTGTTTCCGCGATACTTGACGGTTACAGTCGAATGTCTGTGAAGGGAGAGCACTATCCTGCATTGGTGCCGGATCAGCATGGGCGTGTCGAGGGGCTGGTTTACCGAGATTTGCCCACGCTTGCCTGGAAACGGATGGACCGGTACGAAGGCGAGATGTATTTTCGCCAGCAGGTGCAAACAGAGCTTCACGACGGTGAGATCCTGATTGCGGAAACCTATGTTTTCAGGCCGGAATTCGATGCGCTTCTGGAACAGTATGAATGGGATCTGGATAAATTCCTCAAGCGAGGTAAAGAGCATTTTCTGATGCACTATAGGGGCTTCATGTCACTGAAAGAATAATAGGGGAGTGCGGCCGAGCAAGGTTGATAATTCCAGAAGAAGAATAAGAAGGAATAAGGGGTCGAAGAATAAGTTGATAAGGGGTCAAATCTTGACATATAGTATTTAGCTGCCTATAAGGAATAAGGGGTCAAATTTTGACATATAGAAATGTGGAAGCGGGTAACGATGAGGAAACCAGGCAATTTTATAGTAAAGGCACCCTGACACCTATATGGGGAGACAAACCATTCAAAGATCGGGTCTTATCAAGAACACAGCAATCAAAGACTGAGGTGGCGAAGCGATCGACGCGAGGTGTCGTGGGTCTAACCCAGGTTGTAAAAACGGTAGCGCACTTTTATGGCGTGTCCACCGATCAAATTACGATGGCTACTCGCGGGAGAGGTCCAAAAAATATTCCGCGTTGGATTGCGATGAAGCTCTGTCAGGATTATTCCGGCAAGACGTTAAGTGAAATTGCAGGCCATTTTAATGTCAGTCATTACTGTACGGTATCGCAGACGATAGGTCGTCTAAACAGAATTTTAGAGGACGACCGGAATTTACAGAAGGAGTTAACTACTATAAGTCAAGATTTGACCCCTTGCCTGACCCCTTGCCTCCTTTATTAAGTCAAGATTTGACCCCTCGCTTATGACCCCTCGCTCAGATACGAAACGACTTATGCGCGACTCCTTTGAATTTTAATTTGATTCAGGCAGATCCGGTATCGCTTTCACAACAGGGTCTTCCACCACACTACTTTTATCCTTCCGTTTCGAAGGTATTTTCGCAGTGGATATGATTACCGCCGCGACCAAGTTCATGACGCCCGTTATTATGAAGGCAAGCATGAAGTTATTCATGTCGCCGAGATAACCACCGAGCATGGGGCCGATGCTCCCCCCCACTCCGTAACCCAGAAACACGTAGCCATAGTTCTGGCCGAAGAATTTGTGACCGAAGGTATCTGATGTGATGGCTGGAAATAACGCAAAGTTGCCTCCGAAATTGAAGCCGATCAGGGCGGCGAACAGGTAGAGCGCGTATTCAATGCCGGCAATATAGGGAAACGTGACAACGAACACCCCCTGACTGGCCGCCATCATCATCAACGAGGTTTTTCGCCCGTGGTGATCGCAGTGAACCACGTGACCGATGGAGTCACTGATCTTACCCCAACCGATTCGCCCGATCGCGTTGAAGATAGCAAAAATCACCATTGCTGTGCCGGCGGCGGCATCAGCCGATAGTTCTGGCATACCATTGGAAACAAGGGCTTGACTCGGAAACTGCTTCATCAGACCTATGCACATTAGGCCGGCGGTAGCGCCGATGGCGAAGGTCAAAAAAATGGACCAGTAGTGCACAGTGCGGATCATCTCACTGCTCTGAAAATCGAACTTACCCCCTTTATCATACGGCTTCGGTGGTACAAAATTTGGAGGAAAGTTCATCCATAGACTGCCCAATATGACAAGAGCCGTGAACATCACACCGTAGATCATGAATGTACTACCGATGCCGTAGTCCGCGATCAACCCGCCCCATGTGCCCGCGAGTTTCACCCAGATCATTGCGCCCATGCCAAAACCTGCAACCGCAATTCCTGTAATCAGGCCTTTCTTGTCAGGAAACCATTGCATACCGACTGCAATAGGCACGACATAGCCGAGCCCGATACCTGCACCACCGAGCAGTCCGACACCGATTAGGGTTGGCCAGAAACTTTCTCCTCCAGTGGCTCCAGCCAATAGATAACCAGAGCCAAGCATAATGCCACCGGCAGCCGCCAGCTTGCGTGGCCCGAATGTGTAGAGCATACGACCTGCATAGACCATCATCAGTGCAAACGTCACCAGCCCGACTGTGAATGGCCACTGCGTATCCGAAGTCGACCAGCCCGAAGTCTGTAATGGCTTAGCGAATACGGACCATGCATAAATGGCACCCAGTGACAGTTGAATCAACAATGCCCCGAATATCACCCACATACCATGGTAACCTTTCCTGCTTGTCATTCTGTTATCTCCAATGTTGCCCTTTTCGGATACTGAAACCACACGACGCTGTATGACAACTCAAACGCGGCCTGAGCAGTATTGAACATGACTCGGGTCGGACTTTTAATTGATTTTTGCGTAGTAGCTAGAACACAAGATATTTTTTTGTCTTGTATAGTGTTTTATAGATCAAAAATCACTGTATAGGGCATATCTGGCTCACGGAAAAAAATAGACTGAAAAACAAATCGGGATAGAGCTCAATTAACTGTGCCGGAGAAAAGGTGCCGGATGGTAATGGCACTTACTCAAGCTGAAAATGCACTGTTTTGCAGTAAATTCGTCATTGCGAGGTACGAAGCAATCTTCTGCAACGCGCGCTACAGTAAGATTGCCACGTCGCTGTCGCTCCTCGCAATGACACTACACCAATCATCGTATGCTTAAGTAAGCGGCATTAGTGCCGGAGGGGTTATTTATTGACCAATCTGTTAGGCGCCAATAGAATTATCTAAACAATATAAAGCAAAGAGCCTGCTATGCCTCGGCGTGCAAGGATGTACTTTCCAGGGCGTCCTTACCCTATCGTTTAAAATTTAATTGGTGGATGTCCGATTTTTGCCCATTATTTCTTTGGCAAACGGGTCGGACCTGCACAACTTATTGAATAATAACAAAATCGTTTAATATAGTATCGCTCAAGAGGCTTAAAAGCCTCATTATATGGACGAAAAAACTGTTTTAAGGAGAAAGCATCATGCCACGCGCCAATCGTTATTTTCTTCCCGGCCATGTCCGGCACATTGCTCACCGCTGCCACAAAGAAGAGTTTTTATTGAAGTTCGCCAAAGATCGAAAACGTTGGCTGCACTGGCTGTTTGAGGCCAGGAAACGATTTGGCCTTTGTGTTCTGGATTACATCATTACTTCGAATCATATCCATCGGATGATTTGTGACCGTGGACAAGGTGAGATTAAGAACAGTATGCAGTTGGTTGCCTCTCGACACCCCTTATCAATTGAAGGCGACAATACAATTCAACAACCAAAATCACTAACACGATGAATTGACCAAAGATTTTGGGCTTGTCACGTGCGATACCAGTGTACGCCTTGCTCTGGGCATAGTGTTCTTCATAGCAGCATGTTTGCTTACCCGTACGAATTTGATAGGCTGGTGTCAATTATAATTTATGGGTGTCCATAATTTCGTAGATTTATGGCTGGCCATAACTTCTCACTTGTCCAAGACTTGGGAGTGCCTCTGTTTGTTGCCATTGAATAGCTGCTATGTTTGGGTTTTTAGGAAACCCTTGCTGAGATCGTCTATCCTGGCGTTCATGTTGTTCGCTGCGGTTTTACCTCGTCTCGCGTTAATGGCAGACAATAATCGTTTGACGTACGAGGATGAGGAGGTTTCCATGCAGCTCGTAGTGCGAACGCCGATGCAACTTAGCGCTTTTTATCAAGGCCGCGAGTTTAACCGTGCCGCCATCGACGAGATTCTGAAAACCTGCTTTATCACACCGATAATCAAGAACAAAACCATAGACGTGCTTTGGCTGGAGCTCGACCAATGGAGATTCTCAGTGGATAATCAACCGATTCAACGCATCAAGCGAGATTACTGGGCAGATCGATGGCGCGAAGTTGATTTGCCGCAATCGCATCAGGCCACGTTCGGCTGGACACTCATGCCCGAAATACGTGATCTTCGCCTCGATGAAAGCGTCGGTGGAAGTGTTGTGATCCCCATGCAGTCTCGGCCCTTTACACTCATCGCCCATTTTCGTACTGGAGCGACCCGGCAAGGAAAACCCAAGGCCATTGTTTTTGAGGGAATAGCATGTTCAACCGAGGAATGATCGCCAACGCATCTGCCTGCCTGTTTCTTCTGGCCTTTTGGTGTCATGGCGTTGCCAGCGAAAACCTGCCCAAGGGGATATTAAAACTGGACGGGCGCGAAGCACCGAGCCTGATTCTCGAAGATCTGGACGGAGACACATGGGATCTCATGAATGCCCGCGGTCGCTGGGTATTCGTGCATTTCTGGGCCAGCTGGTGCGGTCCCTGTCGAGAGGAGATGCCGACGATCCAGGCTATTTACCCAAAATTTGATTCCTCCGAACTGCAAATCGTGTTGATCAACACCGCCGAATCGGAAAATGTCGTGTTTGGCTTTCTGGCTGCGGTGGCACCGGATATCGTTCCGCTGATGGACTATGATGGTGTCGTCACTGAAAGATGGCAGCCCCGCGGATTACCTGCAACCTACCTGGTCGATCCTCAGGGAAGGCTGCAATACCTGGCACTTGGCGGGCGGCCCTGGGACAAGCCCGCTTACCTGAATTTCTTGCGTAACATCGCCAAGTAATGATCTATCGTTAAGCAATGGCTAACAGTTTACTGCTGCTCCTGATTATCGGTCTTTGCGCAAGTTGCGCACCGATGTCTCAGCAGCACCTAAACAAACAAGCCGATTTTGATGTCATCGAACTCACCCTCGAGCAGGCACATCAGGCAATCAAGACCCATGCCATCAACTGCGAACAGCTCACCGAGAGATATCTGGAACGCATCGAAGCCTTTGACCAACCCTCCCGTGTCAATTCTATTATCTACATCAACCCGAATGCCATAACACGAGCGCGACAACTCGATCGGAAGTTTGCCGCGACGGGACAGATGAAAAAATTGCATTGTGCCTCGGTGATTTTGAAAGATAACTTTGATACCGCTGACATGCCGACAGAGGCTGGCTCGATCGCCATGAAAGGCTCATTTCCGCCGGATGATGCCTTTATGGTCAAGCGATTACGTGAGGAAGACGCCATCATTATCGCCAAGTCGAACATGGCGGAATGGGCTTTCAGCCCTATGGAGACCATTAGCTCCACCCATGGGCAAACACACAATGTTTATGACCTGAACCGCGTACCGGCGGGCTCGAGTGGCGGCACGGCCTCTGCAATCGCCGCAAATTTCGGCATCATCGGCATGGGTACCGATACCGGCAACTCCATCCGTGGACCGGCTTCGCATCTGGCGCTGGTCGGAATTCGACCCACCATTGGCGCCACCAGTCGCGACGGTATCGTGCCACTGTTAGCGAACCGCGACGTCGGTGGCCCGCTGATGCGTACGGTCTGGGATACGGCCATCGTATTTTCTGTCCTGGCCGGTTACGATCCGGCCGATCCCGCCACAGAGGCAAGCAGGGGTCGCGTCATCGACAATTATGTCAGGCAGCTAGATCCCGACGGGCTAAGGGGTGTACGCCTGGGCGTTCTACGTGCCCTGGTAGATACGGAAACTGTTGATTTCGAAGTCCTCGACCGTATGGACGAGGCGATAGCCGATCTGAGGAAGATCGGTGCGGTGATTATGGATCCGTTCGAAATCCCGGACTTCGATCGACTGAAAAACGCAACGGGATTCTGCAGCCGGTTTCGGTATGATCTGGAGCAGTACCTAAAAACCCTGGGTAACTCTGCACCCATCCGCTCCTTGGATGAAGTGGCCGACAGCGGGCGGTTCCTGGAGCGCAGTGCAAAAGCGATGCAATGGGCCATGGACGTAGACGGTCATCCGCAATCACAGATGCCCCCCTGTGTGGATGTACAAGGCGATCCCCGTCGCAAGGAATTTCTCGACGCCGTGCTTGCATCAATGGATGCGGCCAGAGTCGATGCAATCATCTATCCCACATGGGGCAACCCGCCGAGAGAAATCGGTGACAATGAAAGCCCGCACGGCAACAACAGTCCCGTCATTGCGCCACACACGGGGCAACCGGCGATCACTGTCCCCATGGGTTTCACCGAATCCGGTTTACCGCTGGGTCTGCAACTGCTCGCACGTCCGTTCGATGAACATAAACTGTTTCAGTATGCCTATGCGTATGAACAGGCAACACGCCATCGCAGACCACCGGCAGGCTTCGGAGCAATCGCAGTTGAGTTGGAGTTGCAGTAAATAAGTATAGAATAGTAAACATGGACATTAATTAAGAACAGAAATAAAGGTGTTGACGCCATTCAGCGACTTGTTTTGCCAGTACGTGCTGTTCGGCCCTATCGTGCTCTGCGTAGCAACATGGTTGCTTAACACTACGAATTTGATAGGCTCGTGTCAATTCGGTTTATGGGTGTCAATAATTTGTTTCTGATATGTTCTAGCGCCATATGATTGAAGCCTATTTAGTTGACATCATTATACTGCTACTGGCGGCGGTCATCGCCGTGCCTTTCTTTCAGGCCGCAAGACTTGGTGCAGTGCCGGGTTTCCTTATTGCCGGAATCGTTGTCGGGCCCTCGGGGCTGGGCCTGATTGACAATATACGCGATATCGGCCACCTGGCAGAAATCGGTGTTGTATTGCTGCTGTTCGTGATCGGCATCGAACTCAAACCATCCCGCCTGTGGCTGATGCGGCGGTTGGTATTTGGGCTGGGGACACTGCAGGTTGTGCTCACGGGGATACTGCTCGCGGCGCTCAGTTACTCCCTGCTCGATATCCCCCTGCGTGCTGCCATTCTGGTTGGGCCGGCTCTGGCGCTCTCCTCAACGGCCTTTGTTTTGCAGATTCTGACTGAACGAAAAATGTTGACATCGTATTACGGTCGTACGTCCATAGCGGTGCTATTGATGCAGGATCTTGCTGTTGTTCCGCTGTTAGCGTTGGTGCCATTACTGACGTTGCCCGAGTTGAGCATTGGGGAAGATATCGGGATTGCGCTGGCTGAATCCCTGTTGATTCTCGGGCTGGTCGTCGTGGTCGGGCGTTATCTGCTGCACCCGATTCTTAACCGTGTTGCGCTTTCCGGTAACCCGGAGGTCTTTACTGCATCGGCAGTCCTGATTGTGCTGGGTACTGCACTAATTACCAAACATGCAGGCCTGTCCATGGCGATGGGTGCATTTGTGGCGGGTCTGCTAATCTCTGATTCCTTCTATCGTCACCAGGTCCTCGCGGAAATACAGCCCTTTCGTGGATTATTTCTCGGGCTGTTTTTCATGACGATGGGCATGTCCTTTAATATAAGCCTGCTTGTTGATAATCCGCTATTTTCATTGGCGATGGTGTGTACCTTGATAGGACTGAAAGTCGCTGTGCTTTTCCCACTCACGCTTTTTTTCGGGTTGAAGACGAGAATCAGTCTGGCTGTGGCCATGGTTCTGGCACAGAGCGGTGAATTTGCCCTGGTACTGTTTTCCCTTGCACAACAGTCCGGACTTTTATCGAATGATGTATTTCAAAAGCTTCTGCTTGTCGTACTACTCAGCATGATCACTACACCTGCGCTGGCACAATTGGCCCAGCGCCTGGTGCGCAAGGAACAGCAGCCAGCGGTCGATAAATCTGAAGAACAGCCTGATGAGGCGCCGATTGTGCTGGCAGGTTTTGGTCGGGTTGGGCACCGGATTGGTGAAATACTTACACTGGCAGGCCAACCGTTCGTAGCTCTGGACTCAGATGCTGCGATTGTCAAACAGGAGCGCGCGAAAGGCCACCCGGTATTTTACGGCGATGCCCGTCAAACTGAAATTATCAAGTCAGCTTGTGCCGTTAATGCCGAGGCGATTATCGTGACATTGAATGACCCCGAGGCAACCGAGGAACTGCTGATATCATTGCGCCAGATGTATCCTGACATAAACATTTATGCCCGGGGGCATTGCCTGGATGATTGCGTTAAACTTCTTCAACTGGGTGCAACCGGTGTGGTATCGGAAAACTTTGAAGCAAGCGTGGAACTGGCGCGCAAGGCACTGATGAGCACCGGTTTTAATTCAGAAGAACTGCATTCTATTCTTTTAAACTTTCGCGAAAGATACAATGAAAAGATTACCCAGGAGATACATAAGCTGTAACAGAAGGGTTTGTGGTTTTTGATCATAGATCTGCTTTTTTCAAAGCTTCAGACTGAACGACAATCAATCGAAGTGAGCAGTTAAACCCTGTGTATCCAACACCTTGTTAAAAAAGGTAAAGAAATGCAGGGGGCGGATGTATTTTCCGTGGCTGATGCGCTAAGCTAGCCCGCATTTCTCACCAGGATCACCGGAGCAAGCTTACGAACACGAAGACCAGCCTGAACTGTGATTGGCAGGCTTGTATAACACACTGTATTTTTAATCATCTGGATACTCTTAAATGGATTAGGGCCTTATCAGTATTCAAAGCCGCCTGGTGAGAAATGTGGGCTAGCACCTCAAATCCAGGGAGTAGTAAGTATGAAGAAAGGGTACAGTTTTATTCCCGCTTGCGCATATCTTTCAACTAAATAAATCCGTACTCCTTTACTCTCAGATGTCTACTCCCGCTGCTTCCATCATTTTCTTTCTGATAGCGTCTTTCCTGGGTGCGTTGGGCCAGTATTTTTACAAATCCGGTGCCGAATTCGCAGGTGGCTCGGTTGGCAGTTATCTTTTCAACCCCAGGCTCCTGTCGGGTGTTGTCTGCTATCTTGCTGTCATGGCGCTGTTTGTTGCCGCCTTCAGGAAAGGCGGTGCGCTGACGGTTCTCTACCCCATCTATGCCACTACGTTTATATGGGCCGCACTAATTGCACTCGTTGTCTACGGCACACCCATAAAACCGGTGAACATCGTTGGGATGAGCCTGCTCGTGATCGGCATGTACCTCATGGGAAGATGATTCCATGTCCATCGAGGCGGCAATCAATAACCCTGTTTTTCTGACCTACCTCGCCATCGTCGGTGCCATCCTGGTATTCGCCGGTCTGGTGCTTGGCGCACTCACACTCGTTGGCAAGGACGTTTCATCGATATGGAAGACTTACCGCGGCTGGCTGGTAATGATTCCATTAGTTTTCGGTATGATCTTGCTGGGCCGGATCGCAACCATCATTGGCGTAACCTTGCTTGCCATATTTGGTTTCAAGGAATTTGCACGTGCCACCGGCCTCTACGAAGACTGGTGGTTTACGGGCACTGTATACGTCGCAATAACGGCTCTAGGCGTTGCCTGTGTTGTCACGGATCCGCGCCTCCATTCTTCGGGGTGGTACGGTGTTTTTATGGCGCTGCCGGTTTATGTCATCGCCGCCATCCTGCTGATACCGATCATTCGAAACCGCGCGAAGGGCCAGTTGCAGCAGGTCGCCCTGGCCATTGTGGGATTTGTTTACTTCGGCTGGATGTTCAGCCATCTCGGATTTCTCGCCAACACGCCTTACGCCTATGGCTATCTTCTGTATCTGATCTTCGCTGTCGAGATCAACGATGTCGCCGCGTTTACCTGCGGTAAACTCTTCGGCCGCCACAAGCTTCGAGAAAACATCAGTCCAAACAAGACCATTGAGGGCTCGCTCGGTGCCATTGTCGTGTCGATGGCGATGCCCTGGCTGCTGTGGTTTTCATTTCCACATTTTGAGCCTCTGCACCTCATTTTGACTGGACTCATCGTTGGCGTTGGCGGGCAGGTTGGCGATCTGGTTATTAGCTATATCAAGCGGGATATCGGCATCAAGGACATGGGCGTTGTCATCAGCGGGCATGGAGGCATCCTGGACCGGGTGGACAGTATGATCTTCGTTGCGCCGATTTTTTTTCACATGGTCAGATGGTTTCACGGACTGAGTTAGTTCAGGAGCTGTTGTGAAGGAATGGGAATATCATCCACCGCCGGATATCGATGCCACGCTGCTTGAATCGCTACGTGACTTCCCCAGGCAGCCTCACATGGTGGTCTACGCGCTGCGCTCGCTTGCGGCCCTGTTACTGCGCGGCTGGATGAAAATCTATCACCGTCTCGAGGTCGTGGGTCGTGACAATCTGCCGCAGAGCGGTTCCTTCATTATCGTCTGCAACCACACCAGTCATCTCGATACGCTTTCACTGCTGACAGCGCTACCGCTAAAAAAAATTCACCGCGCGTTTCCTGCTGCGGCTGCCGACTATTTTTTCTCGAGCCTGCCACGCAGTGCGGCGTCGGCCATTCTCGTCAACGCTCTGCCATTCGATCGCAAAGTCAAAGGCGCTGAGAGCCTGACCGTCTGCTCGCAACTGCTGGCCAACGATGGAAACATCCTGATCATTTTTCCGGAGGGAACGCGAACCACGACTGGCACCCTGGGACGCTTTCGCTCCGGAATAGGCCGGCTAGTCGTTGGAACGGACCTGCCGGTCGTTCCCTGCCACCTGGCAGGAGGAATGAAGGCCTGGCCCAAGGGGAGATTACTGCCACGCCCCCACAAACTGCGCCTGGTCATTGGAGCACCGCAGACCTTTAGTCATCTGAAAAAAGACGCTGAATCCGTCCAGGCTGTATGCAGGGACCTCGAAGACCGCGTCGTCCAGCTCGGAAAATCTCATATATGACCATTTACGATTTGAAACCTGCCTTTCAGAATCTCTTGAGGCCGATATGCCGAGCGCTGGCACGCGCCGGTGTCACCGCGAATCAGGTCACGATCGTGGCGTTACTCGGATCACTGATCGTCGGTCTATTGTTCGCACTCAGTCCTCGCTCGGCATGGGCCGCTTTCCTGATACCGATCTGGTTGTTCCTGCGCATGGCGCTGAATGCGATCGATGGGATGCTCGCTCGCGAGCACAACATGCAAACTGCACTTGGCGGTATGCTCAACGAACTCGGTGATGTCATTTCTGACGCTGCTCTTTATCTGCCGTTCGCCCTGGTCCCCGGCATTTCGCCGCTTGTTGTTGTTATCGTTGTCTTGTTATCTGTATTGACCGAGATGACCGGCGTCGTTGCAGTACAGATTGGTGCCAGTCGACGGTACGACGGACCCATGGGTAAAAGCGATCGCGCTTTCGTATTCGGGCTGCTGGCCTTCTTGCTGGGTTTTGGGCTGGAGGCGGAGTGGTGGGCCAATGCGGGGCTGGTCCTGGTCGGAGTACTGTCTGCGTGGACTGTGGTAAATCGAGCTGTAAGAGCCCTCAATGAAAGTGTCGCAAGCGCGGACCATGAAGATCTCCCGAACTAATGGTGCTGCCTTGCTCTGGGGCTTTGCCGAAGCAAGTTTTTTCTTCATAGTCCCCGATGTTCTGCTGAGCTGGCACGCGCTAAGCAGTCGCAGGCGCGCCCTCATCGCCTGCCTGTTTGCCATGGTCGGTGCCCTGTTCGGCGGCACCTTGGTGTGGCTATGGGCGGTTAATGACCCGGACGCGGTTCGTTCGATGGTTTCCCGGATACCCGCAATCAATCAGACGATGATTGCAGACGTTCGCGCTCAACTGGCCGATACCGGCGTATTCGCGTTATTCAAGGGACCGCTCACTGGCGTCCCGTACAAGATTTATGCCGTGGAGGCCGCGGACCTTGGCATCGAACTGTCGACCTTTCTTGCCTTCAGTATTCCAGCCCGCCTGACAAGATTCGTCGCTGTCACTGTTGTCATTGGGACTATCGGCCAATTGCTGGAACGCAAATTCTCCCTGAACCGCGTGCGGATGGCCCACCTCGCATGCTGGTCCTTGTTCTATATTGTGTACTTTTGGATGATGTCGGAGTAACGCCAGTCGATGTAACCCGCTGTGCTGTGAATCTGCGTGGCAGAGCACTTCGAATGTATTACCGTAACCTGCCTAACAGGATCACCATGGGCGCTTGACTTAAACAAGACACCCTCCGGAATACCCGGGCAATTTACAGATAAGAAATTATTATGCCAGGCTGATGAGTTTTCTCTGATGAGAAAATATCTTAGGCCTTTATACTATTGAGGAGTCTATTGCCCCCGATTTCGTCCACCAAATTCCGCGGGCAGTCCTTCGAGGATTAATCTCATCCAGTAAGACTCGAACTGGTTCCATTGTTCCTCTTCCGGGCCATCGGTGTGGCTGACCGGGAATTCCAGCAACTCGTACGGCACCTGCAAATGATTGGCTATCGCATAAACCGTCTTCGCCGGGACCACATCGTCCTTTAACCCAAGAGCGAGTAACACCGGACAGTTGATCTGATCTGCAAAATTGATTGCATCAAAGTAACGCAATACCACCATGGTATCTTCAACATAATCAGGACGCTGCGCCAGGTATCGGCTGATTTCAGCGCCGGATCCTGATTTCACAAACAGGTTTCTTCCTTCAGCCCAACCGAATGTGGGTACGCCAATAGCCAACAGGTCTGCCTGGCCGAGTATTGCCTGCGACATCAAGGCCAGCCCACCGGAGAAACTGATACCTTCGAACACGATCTTGCTGGTACGATCCCCGCAGAGTTCACGTCCGATTCTTGCCGCCTGCATGTAATCGCAAACCGCGGCTCGAATCACCGAGGTCTCCGGCGTTTCTATTCCGGTTAACACGTAACCCCAACGCGACGGCTTTGCTAGTGCCGCTTGCGAAATCCCAAAGCCACGAATATCGATGCTCACTACATTGACGCCCTGTTTGGCCCAGTCCCAGCGCGGTCGGCAATGGCTTCCGTAACCATGACTGTTAATCAACAGGGGCCTTGGCTGCTCGTCTTGCCACTGCAGGAAATAAGCCGAAACACGAATCTGGCCGAGTGAAAGGAAGGATATAATCATGCCGCTGACACCGGGGATATCCCCTGCAATTTTGGAGTCACGGTGAACTTTGGCATCAATCTGTTCAAGTTGCAGGCGCGTGCTGCGCCAGAAGGCTGAGAAATCTTCCGGGCGGGTTATTGGCGGCTTGAATTGTTCGCGCATAGAAGAAATTCGGCTAGTGGTGCTTTGGACTTAGGATTATTCTGCGGTGCTGACGGGAGCGCGGACCATTTTCCTTCGATTTTTCATACGGCGCTTCAATATCGATAAAAATTGACCTCGCTTTCCCACTTTGCTCATTACCATCAGCTGAGTTCGACACAGGCCCAGTATAAGGTATATATTCTCATCTGGGCACTAAACCTTCATCAAGGATCTATCCATGGTATCAGCTGATTTGCTCAGACAGTTGCCGTTCTTCTATGGATTACAAAATACGATAATCGACCGCCTGGCAGATTCCGCCAGGATCATTGAGCTTGAAAATAACTCGATGATTGCCCATCAGCATGATCGAGCTATAGCACTTTATTTATTGCTTTCGGGGACCGTTCAGTTCCTGATACAAACCGAAGGACGTGGTAGTCTGCTGACAGGCGTCAACTCGGAACCCGGCCTTGTTATTGGCTGGTCGGTGTTTACCCCGCCATTTCGCTACATGACCGATGCCCGCTGTGAAGGTCAATGCCGGCTGTTACGCATTCCCCATCATGTGATTGACGAACTGATGGATAACGATCATGGCAGCGCCATGATACTGTTGCGGCGTGTAGCCGAGTCGCTCGCCCATCGCCTGGAATCAGAGCGCACCCGACTGTTGGCTATGCGTGATCCCGGGATGGCGACACCAGGACTGCTGCCGAATCCCATCAATGATGCGGACATCGTGTGGCATGCCGATCAGCTGGAATCTGTGAGCAATATGGTTGATTTTCTTGCGCATTCATCACTGTTTGAAGGTTTTGATTTGACATTGCTGAACTGGATTGCCCACCAGGCCGTTGTTAAAGCCTACGCAGAAAACGATTGTTTGTTCATTCAGGACTCGATTGCGGATCACCTGTATCTACTGATCGATGGTCGTATCGGTTTTGCCTACCGCGATGCAGGCAGTAACCGTTGTGTTTTTTTAAGGGCAATGGAAGGGGCGGGTGACCCGATTGGCTGGTCTGCCCTGGTTGATCCAAGGCGCTATCGCATCACCGCGCAGGCACTTGAGCCTGCACATTTGGTGGCGATACCCGGCGACACGTTGCTCAAACTATGTGAACAGAAACCGCAGGTCGGTGTGCGTATCATGCAAAGGATTCTGCAAATCATCCGGTCACGGCTACGATTTACTCGCGTGCGGCTGGTCGCCATCCGCTACGACACCGAGGTCAGGGCCATGCGCGTCATACTCGACCAGGCCGCGGAAACCCTGCCGGTAACATCACCATTGCACAAGATACCTTATCTGCTGGAAAACCGTCTGACCCTGTCTGATGCATTTCATGCCCTTGAGCTGACGCGTGCACACGGGAATTCAACCGAACGGGATCTGGCCGAGCTATCACTTGAAATATTGCAGGATGTCCACCGGGAGTTGGAGTTTTACCAGGGACTACAGAAAACCTATGAAGCAGTGGTCAATGCCCCTGAAGACATTACGGCGCAGGAAATCAGGCGCCGCAGCATGGAGGCGTTTATCCAGGTATTCGAAAAATTATCCTGGCGTATCCAGGGAGAGGAAAATCTGCCGCAACAACCGGGTAACATTGTGATTATGAATCATCTCGAGAATCATATGGAAACCATGTTGCCCAACGAGTTCAGATTGACGCTGGACAGTCATTTCGTGTCCAGCATGATTCTTTACAAACACTACAAGAAAGCACCGGTTCGTGTGATACGTAAACCGGAGCTGGGCTGGTTTGGGTACCAGCAGTATTTTGACCGACTGGACTATCTGTATGTTTATCCAGGTGAGGTCGATGAAGAGGATCAGGACCAGGATTTGACCCGTGAAACACGTAATCGTGATTTCATCGATCGGGCTGCCGCACATCTTAAAGCAGGTAACAATCTCTTAATCGCGCCAGAAGGCCGTTGCTCATCTACAGAAGCATCTCCTGGACTGTTCAAGGCGGGTGCGTTTCGACTGGCTGCCGCAGTCAAACCTGAGCCTCTGATCGTGCCGGTTGCAGTTGCTAATTTTGACAAACGTCTAACGCGTACCACAACCGCTGCAATAGTATTTCCGCCTTTCCGCTTATCCGAGCAGCTGACACAACCTGGAGACAAGGAGGCGATGTTCGATTTTATCAACCGATTACAGGACAAATTCAAAAACTACGTACAGCAAGCCATTGAGCTGGCAGATGGCTGATCGGCTCCCCCAACAAAACCTACACCAAAGAGGTTGAGCTGGAAAACATCAGCCTTCGCGCCCAAACATGGAGTAGTTTAGAATACGCCATTTCCCAGGTACAAAACGGAACAGCAACATGAGCAGACACATAGGTATTCTAACGGCTGGCGGCGACAGCCCCGGCCTCAACGCTGCGATTCGAGGTGTCGCGAAGGCCGCATTGAACGAGTACGACATGCAGGTAATTGGCTTTCGTGACGGCTTTCGCGGCCTGGTTGAGAACCGTATCGTGCGTCTGGAAAGCAGTTCCCTGTCTGGTATCCTCACGGTCGGAGGCACCATTCTTGGAACCAGCCGAGACAAACCGCACAAGATGAAAGTCGGCGGCAAGACCCAGGATATGACCGATGTCATCGTCGAGAACTATCAGGCCAACCACCTGGATGCATTGGTCTGTCTTGGCGGTGGTGGCACACAGAAGAACGCGTTGCAGTTGAAGCAAAAGGGCCTCAACGTCATTACGCTGCCCAAGACGATCGACAACGATGTGTTCGGTACCGACGTTACCTTTGGTTTTGATACCGCGCTCGGTATTGCTACTGATGCGATCGACCGACTGCACAGCACCGCCCACAGCCATCATCGCATCATCGTGGTGGAGATCATGGGTCACCGAGCCGGCTGGCTAACGCTGGGTGCTGGCATTGCCGGCGGCGCTGATGTGATCCTGTTGCCCGAGATCCCGTATAGCATTGACAGCGTGGCCGACGCGATACTAAACCGAATGAAGAACGGCAAGAGTTTCAGTATCGTTGCCATTGCGGAGGGCGCCATGTCGTTGGATGAGGCGGCGCAAATGCGCGCCGCAAATCAGAGCCTGCAGAAAGCCATCGATCTCGAGGATAAGAAAACGCGCAAGCAGGCCAAGGAAACGATTCGCATGATGGAGGCCGGGCGCGGTGATCACACCCTCAAGCTGGCTCACCAGCTGGAGGAGCTCACCGGGTTGGAAAGCCGCCCGACCATTCTCGGCCATTTGCAGCGAGGTGGCACACCGTCGGCGGCCGACCGCCTGCTGGCAACCCGCCTGGGTACCGCCTGCGCCGACCTGATCCAGAGGGGGGATAGCGGTGTCATGGTGGCTGCCCGTGGCGAGGGCACCAAAGCCATGCTGCTGGAAGAGGTGGCGGGGCGCAAGAAGCTGGTTCCACTGGATCATCCCTGGATAGCGAGTGCGCGCCGGGTTGGAACGAACCTGGGGGATTGAAGTCAGTTAATAGGTGTTCGCGACCACAAACATCGACACCCGCCTATGCGCAGAAAAGTCGCTCAGGTCGCATGGGCCCGACGCCAGACTAAGTTGCCATTTATTCACTACCCCTGGATCGCCTGACATATAGTGTGACCAGGTATGTGATAGTGGCTAAAAGTAACACCACCCCAAATGAGTACCATTGCACGGTCGCTGTTTGAAGCCCTGTAATAAGAATGACTGTGACTGCAAGGATGAAAATTGCTGATGCGATCAGTTGATAGCGTGACGGATACGGCTGTCGGTTGTAACGGCGTAATCTGAACAGCGAGGCAGCTGTCAGTGCGGTAAACAGGAGCAGAAATGCGGAAGCAGCCAGCACCGCTTCTCTCAAGGTATGCGAGAACAATAACAGCAGTGATACCGTCGCTTGCAGCAGTGTCGCGTTTAAAGGGGGTTTACCGCGGCACGGTTTGAAAATCTTGGGCAGGTAGCCATCATCCGCCATTGCGGCATATACACGCGGGCCGATTACCATCATGGCGCTGATAGCGGAAAGAAAAGCGATAATTACCAGGATAGAGACGATTAGTCCGCCATGCCGTCCGAAGATGTCGTTTGCGATCAGGTGTGCGAGCGTAATCCGAGTTTCCTCGTAGGTGAACACAGCTACAGCATCTGCAGGCGTCAGATTGGCCACAAAGACCCAGTTAATGACCAGGTAGAGAATGCCAACAACGACGAGACCGATCATCATCGAACGTGGAACGTCTCGGCCCGGATTACGAAATTCACCGGCGGCGTAGATTGCTGCGTTCCATCCGCTGAATGCGAATGCGATCCAGAACTGGTTTTCGATCACCTTGATCCAGGGGAAGCCCTCCGTCTTGTTTGGTGGCGACCAGGTCGGCATTGCATTATTGCCCATTGTCAGTGCCAGCAGTACAAATAACAGCAGGAAAGCTAATTTGAAGCTGACGAGCAGGTTTTGTCCCTTGTGAGACAGCTTCGTATCAAAGGCATGAAGGATCGTCATAGCAACAACCACGATGGCGCCTGCCATGCGCGGATCGGGGCCGGGAAGGAGCGTGTTCAGGAAACTGCCAATTGCGTGGGCATCTACCGCAATTGCCGCCGAGAATCCGAGGACGAGCGATCCCCACCCCGCGACGTAACCCAGGAACGGATGCACCAGGTCAGATAGAAACCGGTATTCGCCTCCGGATTCGCGGATTGCTGCAACGATGCCCGAGTAGGCTACTACACCGCAAATGGCGACCACGGTTCCCACTAACCATGCGACGAGTATCGGCTTAGCGGACATGTCCTGTGCCATGTAGCCCGTGCTGACAAGGACGCCCACACCGATCATATCGGCGACGACAAGACCGGCACCAGACAATATCGTGTGCTGCTTTAATCCATTGTTCATGCTTCAGCAAGTCACTCCGGCTTCAGGTCAATAAGCAAACGTTTATTCTACCAGCGAGTGGCAAGACGTCAGCAAACAGATATTAGAGCTGACACTGACATCAGCGCATGTAGGCGAGATGAGTATTGAGCAAATAGCTAAACATGGCATCGAGGGCCACGGCCACACATCAACCGGGCGCGCTATCGTGGGTGTACAATTACTTCTAATTGGTGCGACACATGCTTGTGCTTTGTTGAACTGCTACATCTTTCACAATAATTAACGTTTATCACTTACTCTAACAGACGATTTTACGGTAATGTAAATAGACTTGTACATCAGGGATGTTCCGATTTCGGTGTTTAACCCGGCGCCCATTAAAACGGGGAGTTTCACAGAGGCAGAATATGATCAATGACGCTGTATAGGAAAATCTTTATCATCCATTCAATGTAATTACTTTTATTATCCAGAGAAAATAATACCAGGAGACACAATATGAACAAGATAACGATACCCATGATAATTTCCCTGTGCTTTATACCTGTAGCGCATGCTGTTGATTATCAGAAACTGTCCGAGTCTGTAGATAAAACAAAGGTTACAGAGTCCGTCGATCAGGAGAAGATGGGTGAGGCAGTTAGTACAGAAGGTGTTGATTATAAGAAGGCTTACGAGTCCGTTGACAAGGAGAAAGCAGCCGATTCAGTTGATGTTGACAAGGCCCGAGAAGCACTAGGCAACTGAAGGTAAATAGGGGAGTGTGGCCGAGCATAGTCGCGCTCCCTTTGATTAGCTTGTTATCCCGTAACGAGAAAAGGTGCCGGAGGCACCTTCTAGATTAGAGCAACATGTTTGCTTATCATCACTAATTTGATAGGCTGGTGTCAATTTAGGTTATGGGTGTGTAGTCTTTCGTTATTTTTCTGTTAGAAATGCTGCCTGGACATTCGCTAAGAGGTCTTTTATTCTCGGTGCCTAAATTCGCCATCCACAAGTCTTGATCCTCATGGGGGTATCCCGAAATGACGGACGCATTCGGTTTTTTGTTTTACCGTGGCATAGAAAGATGGATGATTATTCTTGGCGCGAATAACAATGATGGTTCGCGATGTCATCACAACACCCATAATGGTTGTGTGTTTGCAGTTTCTTTGCAACACCGCACCCCAGGCGGCTGGTGTTGAAGATTCTGTCGTCAAAATCATTGCGGGTGAACGTTCGGGAACTGGCTTCGTATGGCAGGGCGAGCGCGATAAGTACATTGCCACTTCTTTGCATACCCTGGCTAGTGCCACCGAGATTTACTATAACAAGACCTTGTCCAGATACGAACTCGAGGTCTACAAGATTGACAAAGAATCGGACCTGGCATTGCTGCGGCCGAAGAGGGGTGCAATCAAACAACCGGCGTTAAAGTTGGGCAATATCGAGCCTGTCGATGGTAAGAAATACAGGATCTATGGTTTTCCGGCGGGAGTGCTGGATGTGCAGGGGGATAGCCTGGAATTTTCGAAAGCGAAACACAATATTCCGATGAAGGATTATTTGCCTAATGAAGTTGTTAAGCGAGTCACCGCAAGTGGTTTTCCTCAAGCCAGCCTGAAGCTCTTGCGCGTCAGTTCCGGGATCACTCCTGGTCACTCCGGTGCTCCGATTATCGATCCGAGTGACGATAATGCCGTCATCGACATTGGTGCTGGTGGACTGAGCAACGTCGGCTACCAACGCGTTAACTGGGCGGTACCGGCCTTGACTTACCTCACCAGGCTGGAAACGCGAGGTTCTCAAGAGAACGTCGCACGCCTGTCTCTTTCGCAGGATAAAAGGAAATTTGGTATGCTGTCTGAGAAAGCCGCACCGCCATTGGCGACCAGTCAGAGCAAGTACTACAATATCGATCAAGTACCCCTGGAAGATCTTCTGGAAAGTCTGAACGAGCCAGAGGTAGACCCGGAAGAACAGACGATTAACGCCGAGGACCTTAGACACTTCAGGGAGCAAGCGAAGGAGAATGGTTACGATCTGTCGGCGCTGATCGACGTTTACCAGAATACTCAGACCGGAGCCATGGTCTTTATTCCCGCGGCCATCCCGCGTAGCTCGATTTCAACGCAGGGCAACCTGTTGATCGCGGGTACCGGTAAAACACAGATGTATCTGCAAATAACTCAGGCGAAATCTTTCCATGAAGCACTACGGGCGAAGGACGACTATATCGCGTTTCTCGACACGAAACTGGGCGCCGAAGACTGGAAGCTTGACCACGAGTTGTCCGACGATAGTCCAAGTCATGATCCGGAAGAAGGGTATTGGGAACAGTCTATCTTGAAATACAGCGGAGGCTCCGCCGATGATGCCCAGAGCGATATCGATGTCTACCTCGAGATTGTCTACGACGACGAAGCAGCCTACGGCGATTTACTTGGTGTTGCGGTCGTGGGTCGCGACTATCCTGACTTCACCTGGCGTGACGAAGAGCTACTCTTCCACGTGAATGCCTGCGCCTGGGTGTCCGGATTCGTCCCCGACTAGTTGAGCGCATAAACGGGCCTTACCTTTTACGTTCATAGGTCTGTGTGTGCTTCGATATCAATGCTCAGTACCCAGATGCATATTCCAGATTTATAGCAGGTAAACTGTAAGGCCCCCTGACGTTGTTTTATTACGAACAAAATTATAACGTGTGCACTGAGGCAATGGCCTATGACTATTTAAGTGGACTCGTTGCCTTGGCTGAGGTTGGCAAATGCTTCGGTGTTAGTTGTGCAATGGCGAGCAGGGTGGTAAAAGCGATAGCGTGTAAAAGTTACGGCCAGACTCCGTAACCCCCAGCAGCCAAGACCAAAGACGCCGTTGACTTCAGCAATAACGAACGTAGTGTCGGCCGCGACGCCTGGCCAGCGAACGTTTAAACGCCTGTTGTTCCTCAGCACTGTGTTCCCGGTGCTTGTGTGCTGTGGAATTTTCGCTGCCGAGTTGTTTACAGATGTCTTGCCAGTAGATTAGTTGAATGATCATTGTCTCGATCCTGAGTTATTCCGGTTCATGAAGTTGTTCCTGGGCTTTGCCCAACATCAGTCTTACAGTGTCAAGGTTGAAGTACTGTGAAAAATGACCGGAAAGCGTGTGAGATTTTCACAACCTGGCCAGAGTGGGCGGATCTTCCGAATCGAAGAGACCTTAAAGAATGCGCAAACAAGCTTGTGCGGTGCTGATTCTATAGATACAAGCAATAGAATAATAGAGGCTAGGTTCATCCCGTTTATTGAGAATTCGATTGATGGCGCCATGAAGGCGCGTTATCGTCATTGACTCGACTTTGCTTTGTAGCAGAATACCGAATAATTGGTGTGAGCCATCATCACCAAGATAAGGAACACAAAAATGCCACAAGAAGAAACGATTAAACTTTCACTTTGGGACAAAGAACCTTTGATGAGGTTGCTGGCAAAGAGACTTACGCCAGCAAGTCTGGGTATTTATTTTTTTGTGTGCGTATCGTTGCCTCTATGCATCTTGGCTTACGCATTTCATCGTGGATTTTTCGAGAATATAAGCTGGTCGATTACTGTTGTTTTTCTGTTCCCGTTCCTGGCTTGGCTCGGTTTCAAGTATTACGAAGAGATTCCGAAATTGTTCGACCATCTTTTTGAAGACATCGTACAGGACGCTCCCATTGAAAAGAAAATAGAATTCTACAAATGGCTGGACACACGATTTAGCAACTATGCGTCGACTATATTGGTACTAATTCTATCGCTATCAATAGCATATATATTCTTTCTTGAGCAACAATCAGTCTGTAATCCGGGTGAAGCAGACTGGATGTTTGGCGGGGATTTATTTAAATTATCGTCTGAAGTTCACTGTGGATGTGGCTTCACGTGGATTGGGCTTTTCGCGGCAATACTTCAGGTCGTAATCGGTTACTGGTGCATAAATCTCGCTTTGCGGGCCGCAGTTTGTTATTGGGGGCTGTACGAATTATTTAACCATAAGAAAAACTGGAACTTTCACATAAGAGTAAGTCCTTTGCATCCAGATAATTGCTGTGGCCTTGGGCGCATCGGTGATGTGGCTATGCTCTTTAATGTCATCATATTTATTATTGGCATATACGTTTCACTAACTGTGTTAGATAAAATGTTTGTGCAGGACAGCTCACCTTTTGCTGACATTACTATTCCTCTGTATCTGACTGGCTTCGTGCTATTGGCTCCACTCCTGTTTTTTCTTCCGCTTGGCTCGGCTCGCCGTACAATGAAGCGAGCCAAGAACGATTTCCTGTGGCCGTTAAGTGAGAAATGTGAGAAATTAGCGAAACTAAGCAGCGTTGATAATGATAAAGATTCGTCTGCAGCTGTCGGTGCTTTTTTTGAAATGGATAAATTAAGGACCCAGATAGAAAGAGAGATCCCAGTGTGGCCGTTTAATTTCAGGTCTTTTATTAATTTTTCCGGTGCGATCGTGGTCCCTCTGGTGCCGGTTTTAGTTACGCTTCTAACCGAATTCGGACGTCGGCTTTTCTTATCCTGACCTGGTGCCTTGCAGCTGTGTGCAGCAGTGAGGATATAGTGCGCGGACAGTTTCCCGAAATAGTCACTACCCGAGTTCCAGGGCGGTGGCGGAGTGTCTGCTCAACGAGTGCCTTGCGCGTCGACCACGGCCACATCAAAATTCTTTCGTTCAAATTCCGTTGTCTGCTCATCACCAAGGCAGTCGATGTAATGATGAATTGAGGTCGTAGTGCGCCGGCCTATCTTTAGACGATTACCGCAATTACCCTCGCCGGTATAGATATGTTTGCCGTCCGCTGAGACACTGACCACGAAGCCGGTATGTCCTTTGCCGCTCTCCTTGACCTGGATAAAGATATCGCCCGGTTTAGGTTCTGGTGTACCTAGGCCGTTCTGCCTGGCTTCGCGCCACATATCCTGTACACCCAGGTGGTGTCTTCCGTTGATCGGATAGCTTCCGAGTATTTCAAACAAGGCCCAGGAGACAAAGGCGCAGCACCAGGGCAATCCAATAACACCGGTTGTTCCCCAATAGTAGTCAATATGTGGGCTGCGGTTGGAGCCATCCGGCACTTCGAATACCGGCTTTGCGTGTTCCTCGAATATCAGCTCAAGCAATTGCTGACGTGTACTGGTAAGGCCGCTGGGAATGATGGCCTGAAAATGGTTTCGTTGCGCGTTGCCGCTCGGGTGTTTCAATGCCCACCAGGTTTTATTGCCTACCACGCCATCAGCTTCGAGGGGAACGCCATCTTTATCGATGTGCTGTTGCTGGAACAGAACTACATTTTCGTGGGTGATATCCTCGAATATCCCGTGTGGCGGCAATCGATCGGCAAAGTAGCCGTTCGATGACAACAGCTTCTGCAATTTGACGACATTTTCATCTACAGGGAGTCTGCGTAATGTCTTAGTCATAGTTTTCCCCAAGTATTATTGTGTGATTATCCAGTGAAGATAGACCGATGGTTTGTGTTACCACCCTGAGCCATGGTGGTCAATATAACATATTCTGTGATTGTCTATAAAAAGGGCGTTTCCCAGAACGATGCAGTAGTCAGTTCTTATGCGTTATAAGCTGCTTATTGCATTTCGTATGCCGTTAGTAGTACAGTATTTAAGTCTTTCTGCACAGGGTCATTGGGGAAGGTGCATTTACGAAAGCTCATGCGTAAAGAGTTTGGAATTTAGTTTTTATTTATTCTATTGCCGCCCCGAACGTTAGTTGCCAGCAGTGTATAGATCTTTTCCGCTTGATTAGAGGTTTATAGCAGAATATCAGCCTATTACTGTCTGACAAAGTTCTGCATTAGCATGGTGCAACTACCGATATCATCGTAATTGGAGGATAAGGATATGCCTGAAGCACCACACCATATTTATTTTATCCACGGCATCGGAAAGCACGGTGCAGATTGGGTTGAAAATGAAGTGGATAATAACACCACCATCCGACGACAGCTTGAAGATACCTGGAAACTGTACAATTCCAGTGGACAGTTAGGTGCCTTTGACAAGGAACTAGATCTGGTCTCGATCCACTATGATTTCGTCTATTCAAAATTGTATGCCCAGTGGGCAACCGAAATAGAAAAGCTTAAAACCAATCTTGCTGCATTTTCGGGTTTGACAGACAGACTTGATCCCCTCATCAGGGTTGCTGAGAGCCCGGCCAACGGTGTTGCGGATGATGAGTTTTTTTACACCCATGTTTTCGATGTTCTATGGTATTGGGGTAACTCGCTGGTGCAAGACAAGATCATTGCGGAAGTTGCAGACCAGATTATTTCTGATGTGTCCAGGCACTATGGTAAAACCGGACACACATTTTCAATTGTCGCTCATAGTATGGGCACGTCAGTTGCACACAAAGTAATACAGGCTCTCTGGACGCAACCCGAATACGATAACCGACTGGGTAGTAATGCGTCGCTCAGCCAGGTCCTAAAGTTTCGAATATTAATGCAGGTTTCCAATACCAGTTATGTATTATCAGCTGACCGTGACCAGCATTATCAGACACTTGTCAAACCGAGTGCAATCGCTAACCGCGGTGTTTGTCGTACTATGATGAATGTATCCAATCGATACGATTTTATATCAGAGATGGTGCCGTTCGATCCTCCGAGGGATGAGTGGCTAGATGCGCATACTCAATGGGATAAGGGCTATTTAGATATCAAGACGGCACGTATCAGTAGTCCGAATGTTCACTCTATATGCCACTATTTCGAAAATCCATTGGTCCACATACCCTTTTTCGAACGAGTTCTAAGTCGACGTATCCCTGCTGCATTAAAAGCCAGGGAGATAGAGAATTTTCAGTCAAGGACACCCACTGGACAGTTCAAGAATCTCAAGAGGCAGTTCGATGCGCTGAAAGACGAAGGTGTAGACGATATACCTAATTTTATTGTATCAATAAAGGGTTTCATTGACCTGATAAGATCGTTCAGTTGAGGAGCCAATAAGATGCGATTCCATTGCACAGCAGCATTAGTGGTACTGTTAGCGATAGCTTCAGTAAATGCAGTGTGGGCAGACGCGTCCTGCGCTCCAACCGAAGCACCGACACCCTCGAGCCTGTGGGAGGTGATAAGCTCACCAGAGGTGGACGACTGCATCAATGGCCATGTAGACAAGGCTAAAGGAACTCTGGAAATCGATGACCGTTCTGTCGATGCGTCGCTGCGAAAAGCAAATACAATCAGTGCTTGGCACATCCTGCTAGAGCAATTGGATAAACAGAGAATTGGTCTTGCAAGTGAGGTGCTGAGTGGACTGATTGATGAGGTTTACAATCGTGCTTTAGCTGCCTGGGAATCAGTAGCTAAGACGGACATTGGCGTTGCTGCACAACCACAAGCTTATCAGTCAGCTTGGGAAATAGGCTTCGATGGAAACCTTGGTCCGCTGGTCAGTGATATGGATAGTTCGCAAGTTGCACCCAAAATAGCGATTGAAGCGGGTCTGGCCAAAGCCTGCTCATTAGAAGGCGACCGCTGTCCACAAACATCTGAACATGCGGTAGAACTTGTGCAAAGGATTCGTTTAAGCGGTGAGATTGCCGGCTTCTATGGCCAACCCGTAATAGTGGGGTTGGCCGCTAAAGTGCGTGAAATCAACAATGAATGGGATAGGTTTTTATTTCAAAGCAAGCCAATGTATCCCTGGAGCCTTTGGCTAACCGATGTGTTGAACAGAAGAGAGTCTTCTTATGACAAGAAACTCGGGCTGCGAGCACCCCCGGATACGCAATATTTCTTTCTGCACCCGGCACCTGGTTTTAGTTATATCAATAACGCAAATGATGGGGAGCAGTTACAGCCCAGCGTCTATGTGGAGCTTTTTGGGATCAACAAATGGAGAAAGAAATACTTTACTGGCGTTTCAGCGATTGTTGAATACGCTGACAGGTCCAATATGGATGATGTTGGATGGGGTGCACTATTTACTTTTTCAAATAAATTCAGTTTTGCGATTACCTCAAATGATGGCGATGTTGGTGTTACTTTCGGACTTGATTTGGCCAATTTCTATAAAGAACAACTGAAACCTCAAATCGAAAGTATTAAAGCAGGACGATCGAAATAAATCTCTTGGTCGGGGATGAAAAGCGATAATCAATTAAGTGATGCTAATTCTAGGGGTATGCGGTCGAGCATTCCAGCGGGCGGGGCTGTAGCGAACGCGAAACCATGTGATTTGCGTTTTGGGATAGCGAATCAGTCCTGCTTGCAAGGGATCAGTAGCCCGGTACCGGCAGTATATTCGAAATCAAGCGTAAACACGTGATAAAAAGCAGTGTCAGCAGACCGGCGCTCCGGTCCATGTCATGGGGTTCACCGCATATATTTTCTCTAATATACGAATTGGCAGTGACGACGTTCTTGCTCCCATTGTTGAACGGAAATAAACTACCGTAACAAGAGCGCCGCTCTATGAACTGTCTCGAAGAGGTGACAACAATGACAAGCATTTTCCGCCTTGCAATACTCACTTCTGTCTTACTTTTAGCATCGGGCCTTGTTGTTGCAGCCGAAGATCGGGAACTGTACCAGCAACGCCTGGAGGCGCAGCGAGAACGTCAACAGCAGGTTAACGCGCGTAACCAGCAAATAAATGCTGCCAGAAGTGACTTGCGAAGCTTTGCCCAGGAGCTCAAGCTGGACTATCGGGAGCAGGCCAAAAGCGTCCAAACGGAACTGGAGCTGCGGAAAGTGGATATCAAGGCAGACCATGACGCCCGGGTCGCTGATGCGGAGGCTGAGTATCAGTCCAAAATAATGGGCGTTTATATGAATCCTGAGGCTGCCAATTCACCCCGCACAGCAGAACAGTTGAGCGCCGATACCAAGGCGCATACCGACCTCTTATTCACGCTCAAGAAACAATACGCCGAGGACCTGCATGCAGAGACCATTGCCATAGAGAAAAAGAAGGACGCGTTGTGGACCGAGATGGATCAGAAGGTGCTCGACAAGGCCGCGGCTCTGGGACTGTCCGGGACGTACCAGCCCTTACTCGCCACGCCGATTGGCGGTGAGCTCACCACGCAGGAGGAGCGATGGAATGAGCGGGAGAAAAAGGCGGTCATGAAGCACGAGGAGCAAAACAGAAAACTCCTGGCTGAGTTCCGCAATGGCGCAAAATTGCGCCAATGGGAAATGGACAATCGAGACGAGGATTTCAGATTGACCTGGGAGGAAAAAGATAAGGTGCATGCGCTCGATGCCGAGCAGAAGGTGTTGAACCCGATGTTAATGGGGGCTGGTCAGGGTGGTCAGGTTGATCAGCAGCAGTGGATGAAGCAGATACAGGAAATTGGCGCAGAGAAGCGAAAAATCAATACCGAGTACCGCAAGATCAGGGATAAGAACCGGATCGTACGCCGCGAGCAGAGAAAGGCGATTCTCGCGGAGTGAGGCCTGGCCGGGCCGGTGATGGAGCTGCGCAAATCAAAAAAGTAGAAGGGCGCAGGGCAGATTTTGATGCCCTGGTCTGCATTTCTCACCAAGCTGAGAAATGCAGACTAGTATTTACCCGAGATTGTACAGGACGCACTGCGATAAACAGCGGCGTATTTACTTTTTTTTTTCAACAAACGTTGATGCCGATTCCGTTTTATAATCGCTATGTCAGCTTTGGTGAGGGCGTTTTTCCAAGTCTGATACAGAAGAAGAAACATAGACACCCATTCATTGAGAAGAAGAAAAGCGGTAGCGGTCATCACTGTGGATGTTCTGCTCGATCAGATTTTCTCCGGTAAAACGCATTTTGATGAACGAATTGAGGTGTTTTCGTGCTAATTTCATCCGCAGTCTGGCAAAGAACCACAAACGTAGGCAACCATAAATTTAGCAATAGGCTCGTATCAATTATGAATTATGGATATTGATAAATTATGCACTGATGCCGGCTCTCATATTTATTATGTATTGATTTGCGGGTGTCCATAATATGTCGTTCATAATGGATCGTATTGTGAGTGTCCATAAAGAGGCGAAGAGGAGCCGTTGCCCAGTGTCTCCTTGGTAAGGAACGTCCTGCGTGCTATACAAAAGGTATCAGACGGATTGAAATTGATCGGTTCAAGCAAGCCGACACCATAATTATTAAAAATGGCTAATATTTAGGTTGGTTGCCTTTAAAAACCAGTCCAGTCAACTCTACAGGACATGATGCAAGATGTTTGATTTAAAAGATAGCCTGGCAAGGATTATTGAATCCGGGTATTTACCTGAAGATAATACAGAGACCCGTCGAAAAAAAGCAGCCCTGGTAATTGTACCTCTGATTATCGCGCCTGCTGCGTTCATTTGGGGCTTGATCTATTTTTATCTGGAGCACCCGCTTTCTGGCTCAATACCAATGTCATATTCAATTATCTCGGTACTATCCTTGGTGTACCATTTCAACACCAAGAGAACGAAGTTTCTGGAATGGAGCCAGTTGGTTCTGGTATTGTTGCTACCGTTTTTGTTGATGTGGTCTCTAGGTGGTTTTTTTCATGGCAGTACAGTCATGATATGGGCACTATTTGCCCCCATAGCCGCATCCATATTTATGGATAGAAAAAATGCATTTTTGTGGTTTGCTGCCTATTTTCTGCTCCTGCTTTTTTCGGGCGTAATTCAAAATAATTTGGCAGCAACCATAACGCCTATTCCAGAAGCAGCCAGGCAAATCTTTTTTCTACTTAACCTTGGTGCGGGCTCAGCAGGCCTCTACTTTCTTGTCAGTTACGCCAATGATCAGGAAAAGCTGGCTATCGAACGCCTTAAGCAAAAAACGGTATCATTGAAAGAGAGAGGCGAACGATTGCGTATTGCCAATGATGAGTTAGCTAAAGCCAAGGCGACTGCAGATGAGGCGAATATCGCTAAAAGTGAATTTCTGGCCAATATGAGCCACGAAATCCGGACACCCATGAACGCCGTTATCAATATGTCACTCCTGGCGCTAAAAACAGAGTTAACCCAACAGCAGCACAATTACATTCAGAAGGTTCACCATTCAGCCGAAGGTTTGCTCCACATACTCAACGACATCCTCGACTTTTCAAAGATTGAGGCGGGAAAGCTGGAAATAGAAAATATTGGCTTTAATCTGAAAGATGTCACCGATGACATGGCAAGTATCGTTGGCACAAAAGCCAGGGAAAGAGAGGTCCAGTTTTCGATTAAAATCGATGATGATGTGCCTAATGCACTCATTGGCGACCCTTTACGCCTGAGACAGGTATTATTCAACCTGGGAGACAACGCAGTGAAGTTCAGCAATTCGGGTGATAGGGTGTCGCTGCAAATTGCATTGAAAGAAGAAAACGACCAGGAATCTGTTTTGCTTTTTTCCGTTGAGGACACAGGCATTGGCATACCGCCAGAGCAGCAGAAAAAACTATTTCAATCATTTAGTCAGGCTGACAGCTCTACAACTCGTAAATACGGTGGCAGTGGTCTCGGTTTAATTATCTCCAAGAAAATTATCCAGAGTATGGGAGGCGAAATATGGTTCGAAAGTCAACACAATACAGGTAGTGCATTCAGTTTTATTGTGCCTCTAACCAAGAAACAGGATAACTTACCACCCGCTGAAATATCACGAGATGAAAGTGACGAGGAGGTTCGCCAGTCTGTGGTCAAACTGCGTGGTAAAAAAATCCTGATTGTTGATGACAATGAGTTCAATCAGGAAATCGTGTGTGAGTATCTCACCTCAAGTGGAATTACTGTTGAAACTGCATCTGATGGGCGGGAAGCACTGGAACTATTGGCAAGGGACGGTTTTGATGCTGTTCTGATGGATTGCCAAATGCCTGTCATGGACGGCTTTGAAGCTACTTGTAAGATTCGTGAGCAGGAAAAATTCAAAGAGTTGCCTGTAATTGCTCTGACAGCCAATGTAATGACATGTGATCTGGACAGAGCTATGACGGCGGGTATGAATGACTATATTACAAAACCATTTAATCCACAGACTATGTTCGTGACTATGGCTAAATGGATTAATTGATGACGAACTAGCCTGCATTTCTCACCAGGTGGCGTAGAAAACTGATATTGCATTGGCTATTCGGAGTAAAGCCAGGATAACACAAAATACAGTGTGTTATACAAGCCTGCCTATCACGGTTCAGACTGGTCTTCGTGTCCGTAAACTTGCTCTTCACTCAAACCGTAGCTGTTGCTACGCTTTTCGCTCCAGAGCGGCGCTTTCGAACACGAATCTTGCGCCTGCTCCCGTGATCCTGGTGAGAAATGCGGGCTAGAGAAGCCACCCATGAGTGGTTTTCTTTTTGCAGTTTGAACGGGGATAGTTTAATCAGACCCCGATTTAGATTTTTATTTGATGCCGATTAATTCAGTGGCACCAAACTTGTTTCTATTGCGCAAAAAAAATGAGAATATACTCAGGGTTCTTCTCAATAGATACCACGATGAACTATTTTCTAATGGGGCGGGCGGCTTTCGAACATTATTAATGAATTTCGTTAACAAATAAACCGGCGAGTAATCCTTAAAAAGTATTGATAAATTCATTAATTCAAATTCATTTTCTTTGCAGATAATCCGTTTGAAATTAGCGTGATCCATAAAGTTTTGTAATTCACTGGTGGTGTACATGGTCATGCTGCATCCGCAGATCTGATACGTTTTGTTTTTAAATTGTTCTGTGAGCTCTCTGTTGTTTGACTTAAATACAAAGGGTGCGTCAACAAAAATGCCTCCTTCCTCAAGAATTTTATTTGCTGTCTGATAAAATGATCGAGTGTTGTAGATAAACATACTGACAGATATTGAAATTATTCCAATAATTCTATGTTGTGTATGTAATTCGTAAAATTCTTCAAGAGAGCCCAGAAAAAAAGATATATTTTTCTGTTCTTTAAATCGTTTCCTGGCCTCATTAATAGCTGTTTTGCTTATATCAATTCCAATAATGGAAACATCGGCGGGAAGCAGTCGAGATAAATTATACGTTCCGTAAGCGCTACCACAACCGATATCAAGAATAACGCCTTTTTTGTTTTTTGTATGATTGACTACTGTATTATGTAATTGTTCTATGGTCCATAAGGAATGCGGATGCAAACCGTTGATGCCCATAATATGTTCAAGTGCTTCATAGGTATTAACCAATTCGCATGAGCTGTTGTGCTTTGTCTCCATTTTTAATTCCCCATATTTTTGAAATGTATTTTTATTGTTCCAAAAATGCTAGATATTGATAGTAGAGTAAGCTGCTTAATGTAATAATAGAATCAGCATGTTATCTAATATATCTAAGCACTGATGGATTGGGTGCGAAGACTCGTAAAAAGGTATCAGGCGTTTGACAGGGAAAATATGTGGGGTCTGATCACTCTGCTCGCTGTTATTAATAACAATTGTGATCTGACTCCATTTATTCGTCCCCGCTTACTCGCCGACCCCACTTCTTCTCGCCATTGGGCGAGGTTCAGCATTCAAGACTGCATCTAAATAAACTGTAGTCGCTGATTTATAGAATTCAAACAAGGTTTATAGTGTTCTTACAAAAAATTACCAAATAGATACCCGTTACTCAGATCAGGAAAAACGGTAATTGCCATCATTACTGGTGTTGTACCCGTTCAGATTACGGATGCGCTGGCCCGCATTTCTCGTACCGTGGTGAGAAAATTGGGCTGCGTACGTGATGGGCAGCACCTACCAGGTGCTTGAATCGGTGTTTGAAGTGGCGGGCTGGGTAGCGTCAGTGCCGAGCTTTCAGCTGCATGCGTTCCACTGTCCGGATCTGGTCTGATTCAGAAAGGCCACCTGCCTTGGTTTGCGTTATGTCATGCCGAACGCAAGAGCATATTGTTATCCTCGGTGCATGATCACAGCTGAGCCTGTCTCTCAGCCGTCATTCGCTATTAACCAGCAAAGTCTTCGTGAATCAAATCGAGTTGACGGTAGGTCTTGTTCAACCAGGTTTTGACTCGCTGACGCTCCAAAATGCCCAGGGTTGGGCCCAACTCTTTGTTGCTATTGTTTGCGGCTGCCCAAAAGCTCGCACTGATGTGGTCGATCTTGCGCATGGTGGGTGGATGCAGTGCAGGCAGGTCGATCGTTCTCGCGCCCACCTGGTTTGCAAGTGTGGCGGCGCCCGAGCTTTCGAAGTGTGTAAAGTCCGTGCCTCGGCCAAAATTACGCACCACCACATAATCAGGGCTGCCGCCATAGGTCTCGAACATCTGTTTCAATAGCTTCAGGCTATCAGTGCCGTCATCCATCACATGCCAGAAGGTCAGGGTTAGGCCTAGTTCACCGGCCAACTCGAGCAGGCCACTTTCTTCGACCCAGCGACCCATGGGTTTCGATGCCTGGGCCGCCATGTCCACGATAGTGGTGATGCCGGTTTCTGCAGCCTGCTCGGCAATGCGGTCTGCGCTTTCGAACTTGCTGATGTCAACGGCTTCGGTATAGTCTGAGTAGTAGCGCAACATGGCGCCATGTGACAGGTCCGCGTCATAGATCGTGAACGGAATCTCCCGGTCGATATAGTATTGAGCTAGCAGGCGAGCCATGACGGACTTGCCGACACCGCCTTTTTCTCCACCGATAAAATGTATGCGAATCATTAGTATTAGGTTCCTGTTGTATGGAATGGCGGAGAATAATAACTCGAGATGGAGAGCTACTCAAGAATGGCGGTTTCCTGGTTCTGGCTGCTGTTCGAAAGTGTTAGGCCACATCAATTTTATGCTGCGAGGCGCAAAGCACTCTTCTGAAATGCATGCTATAGCAGGATTGGCACGATATGGTCATAGATTCCAGGATTGTCTTCATTGGTACGTATAATCTTGGTCCGAGGTCACAGAATCTGAACACAGAAATAGGTATCATCGTGAATGATTCTGATCTCGCCTGGACCATAACAGAAAACAGCGCGAGTTATCCTTGAAAAGGCACATTCCCGGTTCGTGTTATAGCTATATCAAGTGAATTCAATACATCTGTCCATGAGTTTCAGCGCTTCGGCAACGGCTCTGCAGGAGATATGCCCGTCGTGGGTATTCACACCCCTGGCAAAGGCCTGATCAGCGCGCAGTGCATCGAGGCCACTATTGGCCAGCTTGAGTGCGTACGGCAGGGTGGCATGGGTCAGTGCCAGGGTTGAGAGCCGGGGATAGGCGCCGGGCATGTTGGTTACGCAATAGTGGATTACGCCGTGCCTTTCATAAACCGGTGCGCTGTGCGTGGTCGGGCGTGATGTCTCTACACAGCCGCCCTGGTCGATACTGACGTCAACGATGACTGAACCGGGCTGCATGTTTCGCACCATGGACTCCCTTACGACATGCGGTGCGCGACCCCCTCGGTGCAGCACGGCACCGACCACCAGGTCGGCATCGCACAATTCGGTAGCAACGTTGTCAGATTCGGATAGCACAAAGTGCACGTCTGCAGAAATCTCGCGTTTCAGCTCCGGTATACGCTCGCGATGACGACCGACAATATAGACGTTTGCACCTAGAGCATCGGCCGCACGCGCACAGTGCCGGCCGACTACGCCGTCGCCGATGACCACCACCTTGCCGTAGCGCTCGGTGAAAATGCGCGACAACAACATGCCTTTGCCGTTGTTGAAATGGGCGAGGTAATAGTTACCCATAGTCACGGCCATGTTGCCCGCCACCGCGCTCATGGGTGCCAGCAGTGGCAGTTTACCCTGATCGTCCTCGACGGTTTCGTAGGCGATGGCGGTGGTCCTGTGTTCAAGAAGGGCTTCTGTGAGTGTTCGGGAGACACCGGCGAGATGAAAATAAGTAAATACCATCTGTTCACCGAGACGGTGGTACTCGTCCTCCAGCGGTTCCTTGACCTTGAGTATCAGGTCCGTTTCCCATGCGGCTTCAGCAGGAACCAGATGCGCTCCCGCCTTGGCATAATCTGCATCTGAGAAGCCGGATCCGGCGCCGGCGCCAGACTGCACCAGCACGCTGTGGCCAGCCTGTACTAGTACCTGTGTGCCGCCAGGAGTCAGAGCCACGCGGTTCTCGTTTTCCTTAATCTCTCTCGGTACGCCAATCTTCATGTCAGGAGTGCCGGTATTATGATTTGGATTGATATGTGGATCTCATTGAGACGATCATAATTTATTCATCGGAAATATAAAACTTTAAGCCAGGAATGACAGGACGTAAGAAAACTAAATCCAGGTTCAATCTGACCCGAATGCTACTTACTTAAGCATAATATGCACTTTGCCGCGAGCGAAGCGAAACGTGACATGCACGGAGCAAAATTAACGCACGAAGTGCGGCCCCAATCAGACCACTTTGCGTAATTGTCCGCTACCGATCGTATAAACCCAGTGGGTCATCGGGATTGATGCTCTCCATGAAGGGGATACGTCGGTCACGGTGCGTGACCTGATAGACTGCGCCAATCCAGTTGCCTACCACCGCTTCGGCGGTATCGTGCCAGGTGTTGTCCAGGCGCTGTGCCACCAGTGACTCGGGAAAATCCGGTACTGTCTCGCCCGACGCCAGCGCAGCCTTCAACCGGCTACGGTACTCGTTCAGCACGGCTTGCTCCCGGAGCGGGAAGTAATCGTGTGGAAAGGGCGGATAATCGGTGTTTTCACCCGCCGCAAACAGCATCACCTCGCGCTTGTACTCTTTCAGCAGCGAAATCGTGTCGTATTCCGGGTGACCCTGAGAGAAAACCAGGCGCAACCCGTCCACGCTGGTCGCGAGGTGCACGCCAGCGTCACTTTCGACCAGCACCCGCAATCCTGCAGCATCGAATTGCTGCCGAGTGACGGCGTTCCAGCGTGAATGTGGGACATCGAAGCGTGTATTCACATCGTTGACCAATGGATGCGTGTTGTCCACGACGCGGTGCCCATACACGCCCCAGATCTTGTCCGGCTGTGGTATGCGTTTCTGGCCATAGCGGAATTGCAGCACGGCGTGCGTCGCCAGGCAGGAACACAGCGTCGAGGTGACGTTTTCGGTGGCCCAGGCGATCAGGCTCTTCAAGGGCTCCCAGAACGGCTGGTTGGCCAGCTCCGCACCGATGACGTTGGCGCCGGTGACGATCAAGGCATCCAGACCTTCGGTTTTTATTTTTTCCAGCGGTTCGTAGTAGCGCTGGATGTAGGCCTGTGCCTCCTTGCTGCGTTCCAGTTCGGGCAGGGTAAACGGGTGCACGTAGAACTGTGCGATCGGATTGCTCTCACCCACCAGGCGGAAGAACTGGCGCTCGGTGGCTGACAGGGCAGCATCCGGCATCATGTTCAACAGTCCGATGTGCAGCTCGCGGATATGCTGTTGCATTGCACGGTTGGACGGCAACACGCGTATGCCTTCGGCGCGCAGACGATCGAAACTGGGTAAGTCATTGTGGGCGACCAGTGGCATTTAGTTCTCCTTGCTGTCTTGTATACAATCGGTCGTCAAACGTTCAGGGAGCGGTTCGACCAATGACCGCCTCCAGCAGTTCCAGGAAATCCGCTTCGTCGCGAACCTGGGCGACTTCTCGCGAGGTCACAGTATAGCCGTAAGGTTGGGCGATGGCTTCGTAGCGGGGGACGCGTGAATGAAACAGCCGAGGGAACACCCAGCGGGTGAACGCATCGGGGTCCATTTCAGCGGCATAATCCAGGTTATTTTCCTGCAGGTAAACCGCCAGTTGCTCCTCGAGGAAAGCCGGCCGATAGTAAAGCGGTTTTGGATCGCTCTGCGCGCGCGCTATCAGTTTCTGCTCTTCTTCACGATCCGTGACCTGTATGTACAGAATTAGCGTGTGCTCGACCAGCAGATCGATAACCGATGGTTCGTCCAGCTCACACAGGCTACCGCCGACATCGTTCACAAAATGGCGGTATCCGTAGATTTCCTGTGATTTACGGATAAACTCGGGCACATCTCGCATGGCTGCAATTTCGGCGTCGCGGTACGCGGCCTGCCGGCGGGCAAATTCATCCAGCGCGACACCGCCACGCTCGGGGTCTCCCAGTTTGCCAACGAAACTTAGCACGGGCCCCAGATCATCGACCCGGATATTGTTGTGGATATAGATCCAGTCACGCCGCAGGAGGTCTCGGAGGAACGGTACCTGCATGGCCTGTTGTTTGATCAGATCCAGGATGGACTCGTCCAGATAACGGGTACCGATGCGATAGTCGCCCGAATAATGGAACCAGTTGTGTCCGCACAGCAGTGTCGACAAGTAGGTTTTGCCAACTCCCGACATACCCAGCAGGGTCACTTTTTTGTTATTCCAGGCACGGAACTCAGCGATGCTGAACTTCACAGCAGTTACTCCGGGTGGGTTTAAAGCGTTTGATTATGCAGGAATAATACGTGACAGACCAGGTCAAAGAATAATACGGGACACTATGAGCCTCCCGCTATCGCGCATGTGGCGCCGGCGGGTAGTTGCCGCGTAGCGTATTAACATATATCATGGCCTAAGACATTATTTGGGCGGATAGAACGGGTATTTGGCGGTTAGTGCAGGGGAAAGTTCGTGGACAATATTACAGACAATGAAACCTTCAAGAAGACATTATCTGCCCTGCCGCTGGCGCAGCAGCGACAGGTCGGCGCCCGGTTTGTTGGCCACGTGCTCGACCTGACAGAGGGTCGATGTACCAAACAAGCCCAGATACTCGCCGAAAAGAATGATGTGTCGCCCGAAGAACTTGAGATGGCGTATCATGCGGTACACGCAATTTATGTAGATACGCGCCCTCGCTCGCACTTATCTCTCCTGGATTACGGAAAACAGGCTACACATCTTGTTGCAGAAGCCTGCATGACCTGCGTGGCACCAACATATGGTGACTATGGCACGAGCCACCTGGCCGAAAATGTTGCCAGTTACTGTCGCATGGCAAGAATGTGCGCCAGCATTCAGCATGATGCAGACAATCCCAGCTTATCGAATGCTGAGGAAGCGATGAAAAAAGAAACAGAAGCGCAATACGAGATACTCAACAAATATCTGGAAGAGAATACTTAAGCTATCTTCGATAGCCAGCTCCGGCACGTTAAACGGTATAATGAAAGACCTTATTAATGCACGTTGAGTTACGTGGGTTGAACGACCGCGCTCTAGCGATATTTTAATCGTCTTCAGGAATGTAGATTGAATAACAGTGGGCAGACAAAGAAGGGGCCGCTGTACCGTTTCATTGTCGAGTTTATAATCGCTATGCGGTTACCCAGTTATTGATGCCTGAGAATCATCATCACCGAAGCCGATGTTCAGGCTCAGGTTATTCTCGCTATCCGCGTTTTTCAGTGCTTCATCGCGCGTTATCATCCCTGATTTATACAAATTGTATAAATCCATATCAAATGTTTGCATACCGATAGCTTCTGATTTCTCCATGACCTCTTTCATCTCTGTGATATTACCGACTTTGATCAGGTCGGCGATACGTGGAGAATTAAGCAGTATTTCGAAGGCGGCACAGCGCTGGCCATCTTCGGTATTTAGCAGGCGTTGCGATATAAACGCCCGCAAATTTAGCGAAATATCAGTGAGTAGAGAAGGGTGTTTATCATCCGGGAAAAAGTTAATGATACGATCCAACGCCTGATTGGCATTGTTCGCATGCATTGATGATACCGTCAGGTGGCCGGTTTCAGCGAAAGCGAGCGCATGTTCCATGGTTTCGCGATCACGGATCTCGCCGATGAGAATAACATCAGGTGCCTGCCTCAATGTATTCGTGAGCGCATCTTCGAAGCAGTCAGTATCCACGCCAACTTCACGCTGGTTCACTATGCAGCCTTCGTGTTTATGAATAAACTCGATCGGATCCTCAATAGTTATAATGTGGCCTCTGGAATGGGTATTACGGTGCCCGATCAATGACGCAAGCGTCGTTGATTTGCCGGTCCCTGTACCGCCGACAACCAGAATCAGTCCACGTTTTGCCATGATGACTTTCTTCAGTACCTCCGGCAGGCCCAAGCTATCGATGGTTGGAATTTTCGTTTGAATGTTTCGGATCACCATCGCCACTTCATTGCGCTGTTTAAAAATATTGACACGAAAACGCCCGACTCCCGCCAATGAAAGCGCAAGGTTCATTTCAGGTTTGTTGCTGAATTCCTCGCGTTGCTTTTCGCTCATTAATTCATTCGCGAGCTTTTCTACATATCCCTGCGGAAATGTTTCTTTCCCCAACGGTTTGAGAACGCCATTGAACTTCGCACTGGGTATGGCACCCGTTGAAAGGTAGATGTCAGAGCCGTTTTTTTCAGCGAGGAGTTTAAGGTAAGGAGCAATTTTCATCTCTTGTACTTGGTAAGCTATGCATAGATCTAGTATAGACATCAACCCATGAGATGCAGAACTGTTGTTAGATTATTCATAAAAGGCGACGGGGAAAAATGAGAATCATTTGCATCACTGATGTAAGAATATCAGGACGAATAATGGAGAGTGCGGCCGAGCAAGGCCGATTATTTCATCGGGTGAGAAAAACGTGGTCGGCCCTTAATTAACACGATAGTTGCGTGAAAGTTATTCAATATTGAACGTAACTAATTGATTTATAGATAAAATTTGACATATATTAGTATTTCAGTATAATTTCATCCCCTTCATGATCATTGCGAATCAGGTTAAGCATTCTCGTGCACGACAACTCGATCAAATACTTTCTGAGTGTATTGTTCTGCATGCTGACCTCACAGTCAGGATTTGCGGTTGCAGTCACGGAAACTAGCGTTATCTTAGCTGCGGCAGAAATATCGGTTATCGATATTGATACGTTTAATGACGCTTCTGATGACAACGATTCATCGTTGGCATTCACAGACAAGCATCCATATTCACGTTACAGCCAGGTCTTATTGCTGGCCAGCTGTAACGATGTTTCTGACCACCCATCATTGAATTCCAATACGGTCAGAGCCCCACCGCCCATTCCCTTAAGGAAACTCTGATCTATTCAGAGCTTCCTTAATATAAAAGACCCACGGTAGTCTTGGTTAGCATCGGTAGGCCTTGGTCGTGTGGTACTTTTGCTATTTGAGCAGAAGTAGTCCTATTGGGCGTCAGACACAGTTGATCTGGATTTCTGGCTTAAACGACTGGGCCATTAATACTACTCACATTTTCAGGAGATTGTTTTGGGACAACATATTAAACGCATTGTAGGTGCATTGATATTTATTGTAATCGGCATTTTACTCGCGCAATCAGTCCCGACGCAGGAAATTGCATGGGTAACAGGTATCCTTCTGCTAACAATTTACCTGTTTGTATTTGAAATCGTTGATGTTGATGTAGCAGCTGTCAGCATCATGGCTCTGCTCGGACTAATGGCAATAATCGGTCCCTTGTTTGGTATTGACCATCCGTTCGTACCATCCCAGCACCTGTTCGATGGATTTGCCAGTAATGCCGTTATTTCAATTATTGCTGTTATGATTATTGGTGCAGGTCTGGACAAGACCGGCATCATGAACAAGGTCGCTAGCGTCATACTACGATACGGCGGCACCACGGAAAATCGGATCATTCCCCTGATATCGAGTACTGTCGGCATAATATCCAGTTTCATGCAAAACGTAGGTGCGGCCGCCCTGTTCCTGCCTGTTGTCAGCCGTATTTCTGCACGCTCTGGATTACCGTTATCACGCCTGCTAATGCCTATGGGTTTCTGCGCCATACTTGGCGGTACTGTCACCATGGTTGGCTCAAGCCCGTTGATTCTTCTGAATGACCTTATACTTAACTCAAACAGAACATTGCCGCCCGGGCAGCAGATGCATACATACGACCTGTTTGATGTCACGCCTATTGGCCTGGTGCTGGTCGCTACTGGCATCATCTACTTCATGATTGCTGGTCGTTTTGTACTTCCAGTCGTAGTCAAAAAAGGCGCAAAAGGCGGTAACACTACGGATTACCTGAAACGTGTGTATGGCATGAGCTATACCATTCAGGAAGTATTCGTTCCTGTTGAGAGCTCGATAGTTGGACTCACCGTTGATCAGTTCGAAAATTACTTCGATGTTCGTATTGTAGGCTTGTCTAAAACCGACAAACTCAGGCTAGCTCCCGGCGGCATCGCCCGTGACCTCGAAATCACTGGTAATGCTGTTCTCGCTCTGATGGCTTTACGTGAACAGGTCGACACCATGGTTAAGAACAATGGCCTGGTAAAACATGAAAAACTCACTGTGTTCGGTGAAGTACTTGCAGTAAACCAAGCCGGTATTGCCGAAGTCGTTATACCCCCGAGCTCGGAACTCATTGGTAAATCAGCACGCGACGTCTGGATGCGCAAAAAATACGGTCTCTCTATGCTCGCACTCCATCGTCGCGGCAAAACACTGCATCAGGGAGAAGGGATTCGTGATTTGCCGCTTGAGGCGGGTGATACACTTGTCTGCCATGTTGCATGGGACTCACTCTACCGGCTTGAAAGTGACAAGAACTTTGTCGTTGTTACCAGTGAATATCCACACGAAGAGACACGCCCGCATAAAGTAAAGCATGCGCTGGTGTTTTTTCTAATCGCATTAGGCCTGGTGCTGTTCTCAGACGCGAGGCTATCTGTGTCTTTGCTTACTGGAGCGCTGGGAATGGTACTGGCAGGCGTGCTTTCAATGGAGGAGGCCTACAAGGCGGTGAGCTGGAAAACTGTGTTTCTTCTGGCCAGCCTGATACCTCTTGGAATGGCGGTAGAGAACACCGGAACTGCCGCCTGGATTGCAGAGCAAACGTTGTCTATGCTTGGTGACGTGCCTGTCTGGGTAATTCAGGCAGCACTCGCTGTGTTATCAACTTTCTTCACCCTGGTCATGTCAAATGTTGGCGCTACCGTGCTACTGGTTCCACTCGCAGTAAACCTCGCGTTACAGGCCGGGGCAGATCCAGCTGTGTTTGCATTGACCGTAGCAATCGCAACATCAAATTCATTCCTGATCCCGACGCACCAGGTTAATGCGCTCATTATGGGACCAGGTGGTTACAAGGTTGTTGATTTCATGAGGGCTGGCGGCATAATGACCATTTTGTTTCTAGTTGTGTCATTGACCATGCTCAACATCGTATTCTAATCAGCGTACTCGCATGAGACTACCAGGCCTATTCGATCTTCCGTTCAGAAAGCAAAGTGTTCTCACTTTTCTATCTCTATCGGTCGGTGGCTTTGCCGTTGCCAGTGAAGTCACCTCAGCGGAAATACTGAATTTAACCGCTCACCCTATTGGCTCAGCCGCTGGTGTGGCACTCACGGGACAGGCGCACGGCAAATACACATTCTTTAGTCATCTGCGCTGGACGCCTGTTATCGCACTGGGCTAAGCAGGAAGTATTGCTGTTCATACGTGGATTAACTCAAGTTTTTTCTGAAAATAAATACAGTCACATCGAGACATTCCTATGGGGGAAAACAGAGTGATCAAAAGAATTTTATTTGCGGTTTGCATTACTACCGCATTCATTGCGGCATATACTGCTTGTGCGCCTCAGTCCGAAATCCATAGCAGAAAACTGGAGATCCTCGGCACAAATGCTGAAGTAACCATATCGAAAGTACCAAAACAGAAAGCGCTTGACGCCATCACAGATGCCGAAGCAGATCTTCAGGCCTTCGACAATATCGGCTACACGTTTGAAGAAGAATGTGAGCTCAATCACCTGAATGAAGCGCTGGCCAATGGTGATGTGTTCAGGGCCAGTGATGAACTCGTCGAGTTGATAAGAATTTCACAGAAGCTTTCAAATATAAGTGAAGGACTGTTTAATCCGGCAGCAGGAGAATTGACAGCACTTTGGGAGTACCATTGCACATCCGAGCCCTGCCCGGAATCACCCTACCCAGATGAGGTAATGAAGCTGGTAGAAAAGAAAGATATGAGCGTACTGAAACACAACCCGCGCATGTCGGATATTAACATCAACGGTAATAACATAAGCAGTAGTAACAGATACGTAAAACTTGAATTTGGTGATGTAATACGCGGGTTCGCCATGGACAAGGTGATAGAACACTTAAAGGAGCTGGATATAGAAAACGCCATGATTGACATTGGTCCAAGCGTACGGGTTATCGGCAAAAAAGGTAAACACCCATGGTGGGTAGGTTTGTACGATGCGTCGGGAAAACATATTATCGGCACCATTGAATTATCTGACGATAACGCAGTTGTAACCGCAAGTTCACTCACCAAGTCCGCTTCAGATAAAGGCACAATCTACAGGCATGTTGTTTATCCTGACACAGGTTTGCCTGTAAAAGACATATCTTCCGTTACTGTAGTCCATGAAAGTGCGGCCGTTGCCAATGTTGCAGCAACTGCGCTGATGATAGCCGGTCTTGATAACTGGAAATCTGTAGCTAGTAACATGAATGTGACTGCGATCCTTCTGTTTACCAACGATGGCACAATTTACCTGAGCCCGGCAATGTCTCATATGATTAACTGGAGGACAGAAATCTCTCATAAGTTTCTCAGGCCTTGACGTGTATTGCAGTCATGCCTGTGATTAACTCAGAGCTTCCCAAGTTAGATGTGACAACTAGCAACAAGAGGTCCGGGTTGTGAGCACAAAAAGACACCTCCTCATCGGATTGATCATTATCTGCCTGGGCATAGGTGCGGGCTCTTGGTGGTACTGGGAGAGTAGGAATGACGATGCTAAGGCAGAACTTGTGCTATATGGCAACGTCGATATTCGTGAAGTACGACTGGCGTTTAATGGCAGTGAACACGTCGGTGAGATACTGGTTGAAGAAGGTGATCGGGTGCAAACCGGCCAACTGCTGGCGCGGTTGCATACAGAAAGACTGCAGGCGGCATTGGATCGGGCCAGAGCCGATGTTGTTGCACTCGAGGCAGAAGCCCATGCAGCAGCAATGAGTTATCAGCGAATCAAGTCACTGGCCGCCCGCAAACTGGCATCCGCGGAGGAAACGGATGAGGCCGATGCGAAGAATCGCGCGGCACGTGCGCATGTGCTCGCCGCTGAGGCGATAGTCGCAGAAGCCGAGCAGGCGCTCAACGATGCGCAATTATATGCCCCGGTGGACGGTGTTATCCGTGATCGTCTCGTTGAACCGGGCGATTTTGTGACGCCGCAAACACCCGTGCTTACCCTGGCATTACTCGAGCCCGTGTGGGTCAGAGCCTATTTACCCGAAACATATTTGGGCAAGGTCAAACCGGGGGCGACCGCAAGCGTCAGTACGGACAGTTTTCCCGACAAGGTTTATCAGGGCTGGGTCGGATATATCTCGCCGACCGCCGAGTTCACGCCGAAAAATGTCGAAACACCAGAACTGCGCACACGGCTGGTGTACCAGCTGCGGGTGCATGTCTGTAATCCACAGTTTGAATTGCGTCTGGGTATGCCGGCCACGGTCAACATTGATATCGACGCTGCGACTGTCAATGGAGACGCGGAACAACGCTGCACGGAATCAGGCCTTCGTTAAGGGCAATAACATGGTGACGGAACCCGCACTGGTGTTTGAGGGCATCAACAAGACATTCGTTGCTGGTGATTGCACCGTCAGGGGGCTGCAGGACATCAACCTTAAGGCACAGCCTGGAAAAATCTGCGGGCTTATCGGTCCGGACGGCGCCGGTAAATCCACTTTAATGCGTCTCAGCGCCGGCCTGTTGCTGCCAGACAGTGGGAATCTTCAGGTACTGGGCATGGATGTCATAGAGTCGCCGTTACAGATACAGTCAGCCGTGGGTTATATGCCGCAGCGCTTTGGTTTGTACGAAGATCTCAGTGTTCAGGAAAACCTTGATTTGTATGCTGACCTGCATGGTGTCGATCAGCAACAGCGCCGGGTACGTTACCAGGAACTGATGCACATGACCGCGCTGGCACCCTTTGCTCGACGCCTGGCCGGACGCCTCTCCGGCGGTATGAAACAAAAACTGGGTTTGGCCTGCACACTGGTCAGAACACCGCGGTTGTTACTTCTGGATGAACCAACAGCGGGCGTGGATCCGGTTTCCCGGCGTGAGCTGTGGGCCATCATCGACAGGCTTGTGAGGAAGGAAGGGATCAGTGTACTACTCAGTACGGCCTATCTGGACGAGGCGGAGCGCTGTGATGAAATTATCCTCATGCATGAGGGTTGTGTTCTCGATCAGGGTAGCCCCGGGTATTTCAGCGACCGCATGCGTGGCCATACTTTTCATATCAGCACTTTATCGCTGACCCGGCGTAACCTGCTTCGCCGAATGAGTGATGCACCAGGTATCATCGACGCGGTTATCGACAACGAACGGGTCCGTGTGGTGATGCGCGAAGCGAAAGCACCTGATCTTGTTGCAAGTCTTGCCGATGTCACAGATGTTAACATCGAGGCGGTGGAACCGATTTTTGAAGATGCGTTTGTGGCGACTCTTAAACAGGAACAAGCGGCCTCGCAATCCAGTTTAATCGCGAAATCCATGATCACGACGCCCGAAGGTATCGCGATTGAAGTCAACAATGTGCAAAAACGCTTTGGTGATTTTTATGCTGTGAAGGATGTCAGTTTCAGCGTCAAGCACGGTGAGGTCTTTGGTTTGCTGGGCGCCAACGGCGCCGGAAAGTCGACAACCTTTCGCATGCTGTGCGGCCTGCTGCCGGTGTCTGCAGGTGAGTTGACCGTGGCCGGGCACGATCTGCGCCGGGCAACGGCGCATGCTCGTAGCCGTTTGGGCTACATGGCGCAACGCTTTTCGCTGTATGTCAATCTTACGGTAATGGAAAACCTGAAATTTTTTGCCAGTGCCTACGGCCTTGATCGGACGCAGCGCAGACAGCGTATTGCTTGGGCATTGGAGGCTTTTGATCTGACGGCTTATGCCAATGGCAGTAGTGGTGATTTGCCGCTGGGCTACAAGCAACGGTTGGCCTTGGCAGCGGCCCTGCTGCATGAGCCCGATATTCTGTTTCTCGATGAACCCACATCAGGCGTCGATCCTCTGGCGCGCCGTGAATTCTGGCGACGGATTAATGAGCTTGCCGAATCCGGGGTAACCGTTCTGGTCACGACCCATTTCATGGCCGAGGCCGACTATTGTGATCGTCTGGTCATCATGGCCGAAGGCGAAGTGCTCGCACAAGGTACACCTGCAGCGTTGAAGGCACGCTTTCGTAATGCACTGATGCCGTCGCCGAGCATGGAGGACGCCTTTATTGGCCTGATCAAGAATCGGGAGCAGCAAGGGTCGGCGGCATGAATCCGGCGAAAGCAACAGGCATGCGTTTACGCGCCATGATCCGCAAGGAAAGCCTGCAGATCCTGCGTGACCCGTCCAGTATCGCCATTGCCTTTGTGCTGCCTTTGGTACTTTTGCTTTTGTTTGGCTATGGCGTATCACTGGATGCCAAAAATATTCGGCTGGCGCTGGTGGTGGAGCAGGCAGACGCGAACACGGCCAGTCTGACCGGTGCCTTTCAGCGTTCCGAATATTTCGTGCCGGTTTCCTATCGGAGTATTCAACAGGCAGAGCGGGCGCTATTGGTCAACGATGTTGATGGTATCGTCTGGTTGCGCAATGATTTCACTGCACGCTTACTCACAACCGGTAACGCACCGATTGGCGTATTCGTCAACGGCGTTAATGCCAATCAGGCACGCATTACCGAAGGCTATATCGAGGGGGTGTGGCAAGTATGGCTGTCGAGTTTTGCACGGCAGCGGGGACATGATCTTTCGGTGCCGGTTGAACTCGAACCTCGCATCTGGTTCAATGCCGCGGTACGAAGTCGCTATTTTCTGGTGCCTGGTTTGATCGCGGTCATCATGACCCTGACCGGTGCCATGCTGACCTCCATGGTGGTGGCGCGTGAATGGGAGCGCGGCACCATGGAAGCGCTGATGGTGACGCCGATCCGCATCTGGGAGATTACTGTAGGTAAACTCGTGCCGTATTTTGTACTCGGCATGGGCGGCATGCTGTTGAGTGTGGCGATGGCGTTATGGTTATTCCAGGTACCGCTGCGCGGATCGTTCTGGGTACTGACGGGTGCATCAGCCCTGTACATGATGGTGGCACTGGGCATGGGGCTGTTGATCTCCACTGTTGCCCGCAGCCAGTTCGTGGCTGGACAGATTGCCCTGGTAGCAACTTTTTTACCGGCATTCATCCTGTCAGGTTTTATCTTTCAAATCAGTTCAATGCCCGAGGTGATCCAGGCGATCACCCATGTTGTGCCCGCCCGTTATTTTGTCGCGATCCTGCAAACCGTGTTTATGGCCGGCGATATCTGGCCGGTGCTTATCGCAAATAGCGCGGCATTGTTTCTGATGATGCTGATATTCCTCGGCCTGGCGCGGCGCAATGCGAGGAAACGCCTGGACTGAAGCAATGAAACGCTCATTACAACGCATTGTAGCGCTGGCTATCAAGGAATTATTGGCTGTGCTCAAGGACAAGAAGAGTCGCATCGTGCTGGTGGTGCCACCCATCCTGCAGTTGTTGGTCTTTGGCTATGCGGCAACCTTCGATCTGAATGACATACCGGTTGCCATTTATAATGAGGACAGGAGTGCGCCGTCACGGGAACTGGTGGCGCGCATCATCGGCTCGCCGCATTTCCACCTCTATACCTACCTTGATAATGATGCACAGATCACCCCATTGATCGATAACAAGGACGTGCTAATCGTCATGCACCTTGGTCAGCACTTCAGTGCGGATCTGCACAGGGGCGATACCGCAAGGGTACAGACGATAATCGATGGCCGAAATTCAAACACCGCGCTGCTGGCGCTGGGTTACCTGCGTAATATTGTCCGAGACTTTAACCTTGACTGGTCCATGCGTAACGGCCGACCACCGCCGCCGGCAACCGTGCAGGTACGGTCCTGGTTCAACAGCAACATGGAATCACGCTGGTTTATTGTGCCCGGCATCATTGGTCTGCTGTCGCTGGTGATCACCACCATAGTCACGGCGCTGTCCGTGGCGCGCGAACGCGAAGCGGGCACCTTCGACCAATTACTGGTCACTCCGATGCGACCCGTGGAGATTCTCATCGGCAAGTCTTTCCCCGGCGTATTGATCGGTGTAGTTGAAGGTTCCTTCATACTGATGATGGCTGTCCTCTGGTTCGAGGTGCCACTACGTGGCAGTCTGGGTGCTTTGTATATAGGTATGTTTCTGTTTATATTGTCAGCGGTCGGGGTTGGGCTGATGATTTCATCCCTGGCGGTGACCCAGCAACAGGGCATGCTTGGCGCCTTCCTGTTTGTGGTGCCGGCGGTCATTCTGTCCGGTTTTGCGACACCGATCGCCAATATGCCGACTGTGGTGCAATGGATCACCTATCTCGATCCGTTGCGCTATTTTCTGATTATTTTGCGCGGCGTGTTTCTCGAGGGTAATAGCGCCGGCATGCTGCTGCACTACTACTGGCCGATGGCGATTATCGCGCTGGTCACGCTGGGTTTTGCCGGCTGGCTTTTCAGGCATCGCATTAACTGAACGGGGCAATATTGTTTCTCGGGTTAGTGGCAGAAGTTCAATAACGGGAAATCCTAACAATGCATCATTACTTCGACTGCATGAAGATAGCTATTTCATTGCTTGTGATTGTTTATCCATTTCGCGCTATTAGAGGTTTACTCCGCCTGATCGCTGGCACGATGCATCAATGTTCAACCGGATCTTTCTTCGTCTCTTGCCAGGATATTGACAGGGTGCTCTCCAATGCAAATTAGCCATTATCTGCCCCGTGTCTTGCCTGAATCCCTGCAGGGATTGGCTACTCTTGCGCTGGATTTGCGCTGGAGCTGGCACCATGGCACAGACTACCTGTGGCGGTCAGTGGATTCAGAGTTGTGGGAGGCTACAGCTAATCCCTGGTTGATACTTGAGTCCGTTTCCGATCAGCGGTTGACCGATCTGGCGAGGGACAGTACGTTCTTGTCGGAGTTGCAACAGCAGCTCGCCGCACGCGATGAACATTTTCATTCAGAAACGTGGTTTCCTCCCCAATATCAGGATGTGCTATCCGGGCAGATCGCTTATTTCAGTATGGAGTTCGGGCTCAGCGAATCACTGCCGATTTATTCGGGCGGCCTGGGTGTATTGGCTGGTGACTACCTGAAGACAGCCTGCGATCTGGATGTGCCGGTGATTGGTGTCGGATTGCTTTATCAGCAAGGTTATTTTCGTCAGGCAATCAACGCGTCGGGTGATCAGCTCGAGTTTTACCCCTTCAACGATCCGACCATGCTGCCGGTGGTGCCGTTACGAGATGATAAAGGTGAATGGGTTCATATAATGCTTGAGCTTCCTGGACGGCCATTGCGTCTGCGCACCTGGGTTGTCCAGGTGGGACGCCGATCCCTGTTACTGCTCGACAGCAATGATTTACTCAATGCCCCGGGTGACCGGGGCATTACCAGTGAACTCTATGGCGGCGGTGCAGAAATGCGCCTGCAGCAGGAGATGGTACTGGGCATCGGTGGCTGGCGCCTGTTGGAGTGGCTTGGTATGGATTGCGCGGTCTGCCACCTCAATGAAGGACACGCTGCCTTCGCAATCCTGGAGCGTTGCCGCCATTTCATGGATCGTACCGGGCAATCCTTCGAGGTTGCACTGCGTGCGACGCGGGCGGGCAACCTGTTCACCACGCATACCCCGGTGGCGGCGGGTTTTGATCGTTTCTCCCCGGACCTGTTCGCGTTGTATTTCCGCGACTATGTGGCACAACTGGGAATACAAACGTACCAACCTGTTGCTGCACGATCCCGAGCGTTTACTGCATTTGCTCTGCAACCGTGATCGTCCGGTACAGCTGGTGATTGCGGGTAAAGCACATCCTCAGGACATGCAAGGCAAGCGACTGCTGCGAGAATGGCATGACTTTCTGCGACGTCCCGAAGTTCAGGGTCGGGTGATGTTTGTGGAAGATTACGACCTTCAGATCGCTGAGCAACTTACCCAGGGCGTGGATGTATGGGTTAATACCCCAAGACGTCCCTGGGAAGCCAGTGGCACCAGCGGCATGAAAGTGCTGGTTAACGGTGGCCTTAACCTGTCTGAACTGGATGGCTGGTGGGCAGAGGCCTATACCCCCGAGGTGGGCTGGGCACTGGGTGATGGACTGGAGCATGCCGACGTCGCAGCATGGGACGCGGCGGAGGCGGAGCAACTCTATCATCTGCTGGAAGATGAAGTGGTTCCATGCTTCTACCGGCGTGACGAAAGCGGATTGCCGAGGGAATGGGTCGGTCGCATGCGCGAGAGCATGGCATGCCTGACCACGTACTTTTCGACTAACCGAATGTTACGCGAATACGTCGAGACCTACTATCTCCCGTTGGCTGAGGCCTACCTGCGGCGTGTGGACGGCGCCGCTAGCGACCTGGAGGACTGGTCCCGGCAACTGAGGCAACACTGGGCACGAATCCATTTTGGCAACGTGACCTCAACACTGACAGAAAGGGGGCATCACTTTGAAGTCCAGGTTTATCTGGACGAGTTGTCACCTGAGGCTGTGCGCGCGGAGCTGTACGCCGACGCGAACGAAGGCGGTGAAGCATTCCGCCAGCCTATGGAACGCGGAGACTTGCTTGCAGGGGCAGCCAATGCCTACGTCTATCATGCCACCGTGCCTGCCAACCGGCCGGCCTCGGATTACACAGCGCGCATCATTCCCGCGCATAATGAGGCCAAAGTGCCGCTCGATGCGAATTTTATATTATGGTACCGGTAATCTTCTGCCTGGCCTGTTTGCGTCATGCGTTTGCTGACACGGTCAAAAAATAGTCAGGCTGCGGAGAATTCGCAAGTTGTGTCGCATGTTACCAAGGAAAAATCTATTGTCATTGTGCTGTATATTTTTTTCGCGATGGTGCGTAATTCAGTGCTATTGACCAAGTTTATGTAAAGTAACTCATTCAACGATTCATTAATAAATCGAAACTGACATTCGGCGCGGACAATGAAACGCTATCTTTCTGATTTCCCCTGTTCTAGCCCGCATTCCTCACCAGGATCACAGGAGCAGGCGCAGGATTCGTGTTCGTAAGCGCCGCCCTGGAGCGAAAAGCGTAGCAACAGCTTGGGCGAAGCGGCCGTAGGGTGCGCCGTGCGCACCGAAACAGCCCAGCACACTGAGGATTCACGGTGCGCACAGCGCACCCTACGATCTCATGCAAACGAAGACCAGCCTGAACCGTGATAGGCATGTTTGAATGACACACTGTATTTTGACCATTCGGGTTTTCTTCAAAAAGACCAATGCCTTATCAGTATTCTACGACGCCTGGTGAGAAATGCGGGTTAAGATTCGACGCGATGAGGAATCTCGTTTAAATTGTGTCCCCAATTCTGACCAAAATTTGCGCTGTTGCCGAAGCGGTTAGAAATGCGGGCTAGTGTATGGTAAAAATTCTTGCATCCGATGCAAGCACAGCATCAGCCCGGGCTTCAAACAATCGCCTTTGTGGTGATTCCGCGCCAACAGTGAAGGTGGTGGGTGTTCAAGCCGTCGTTAATATCCCGATCACACGCCGGTCAGTCGAGATGGTTGTAGAAAGGTGACTCCACGTGTTAAGCCTCAGCGCTCATTGGCTTGAAACCAGCGGTGTGCCATTCGCCTTGTGCCACTGCAGGATGCCATCCCATATTTCCTGCGCGGTCTCGGCATACCAGAACAACTCGCGATCCTCTTCGTCGATCACACCCTCATCAACAAGGAAGTCCACGTTGAATGCATGTCGCCAGTAAGCTTCACCGACCAGAATGACCGGTATCGGTTTGATCTTGCGCGTTTGCACGAGGGTCAACGTTTCAAACAGCTCATCAAAGGTACCAAAGCCTCCCGGGAATACCACCAGTGCCCGGGTGCGCAGCAGGAAATGCAGTTTGCGCAAGGCGAAGTAATGAAAACGGAAACATAGATTCGGTGTAATGTAAGGGTTGGGGAATTGTTCATGTGGCAGGTTAATATTGAGACCTATGGATTGACTGTTGACGTCGTAAGCGCCACGGTTGGTGGCTTCCATCATACCGGGACCGCCGCCGGTCATGACAACCAGTTGGCCGTCATCGACCTTTTTACCGGCCTCGCCGACCAGCTGGCCGAATTCGCGTGCAATGTCATAGAAATGGCCCTTGGCCAGGATTCGCTCGGCAACATGTAATCGTCGTTGCAGGTCACGATTGTTCGGATCCGCACCAAGTTGGGCACGCAAGCTGTTGACCTTGAGTTGTGCGGTCGCGGGTTCACTGATGCGCGTGCTGCCAAATACGACGACGGTATGGCGGATATTCTGTTGCTGGAGCAGGAACTCCGGTTTCTGGTAGTCGATCTGTAGTCGCACACCGCGAGTTTCATCAAGATTCAGGTAGTCGATATCCTGGTCTGCCTGGCGATAACTCGGGCTGTCCAGGATTGCCTGGATACGCTGTGGCGCACCCAGATCCTCTTTCGCGGGCTTGGGCTGACATTCGGGTAGCGGCTCCCGTCGAAGCTTCGGGTGTGGCGGTGTCGGGATGATTGGGTGATTTACACCAGTCTGTTTCTTCTTCATTGTGATGTCCCAGGGGCCGGCTGATAGCCTCCGGCGCATACCGTTTTGTCGTGTATTGATTGATCAACCAGTAACATTCCAGTATCGCGGCGCGATGCAGGCGTTACCTCAGGCGTTTTGCGGCGCTTTGTGTTCCAGCTTGTGCAGAAATTGGTCAAGTGTCAATCAACCAGAGGCTATGCCGATCGAGGTAAGGAACACAGGCACAAATACTCTCGACACGGCAATTTTCCAGAATAAAAGCGCAGCTCGAGAACCGCTATGTTTTGAACGATAAAATCGCCACAAGCTCAATCAAGACAAACATGGTGAATAGTCACAGATTCACAGTCGCCTGATCTCGAATAAACACTATCGCATGCTGGATCACAATTGTAACAGGGATGAGCCAGTTGAATCTGTTTGTAATATCGATTGCAGCTGTCAACTACAAGTTAAGCTGCTGTACTATAAGGGCGTTGTCTTGTTAGTTCACACAGCGGTGGATAACTAACGCGGCATGGAATAAACGAGCCACATTGCAGCAGTGGCGAGTTGATTTCACCTTGCATTTCATGGACAGGAGTACTGATACATGGCCATTTTTGAGAAACGCTATCACCCGCCGGGGACAGCGCCGGGCACATTAACGGAGGTGCCGGTAGCGGAGGCGGTGCCGCTGCGGATTCGGCTGATCAATTACAGTGCCGATCAGATTGTGGTCAGGGATGATGTGGGAGCTTCCGAGTGTCAGCTGTATCTGCAAAAGGAAAGTTTCACCTGGGTGCATGTGCAGGGTCATCCCAGCGAGGCCGCACTGCAACAGCTCGGGACAGCTTTCCAGCTACACACATTGGCGCTGGAAGATGTGCTGAACTCCGGGCAACGTCCCAAAGTCGAGTCCTTTGCGGATCAACTTTTTATTGCAATGAGTCTGCCGCTTATAAAGGCGGACACCGTCAGTATCGAGCAAGTCAGCATTTTCCTGGGAAAGAAATTCCTGATCAGTTTTTGTGTTGGAGATGTTGCGTCCTTTCAACCGATTATCAAACGGCTGCAGGTCAAAGGCAGCCAACTGCGCACGCGGGGTGCCGATTTTTTATTTTACAGCCTGCTCGATGCGGTGATCGATCAGGGATTTCCGCTACTGGAGAATTTTGGCCTGCAGCTGGAGGATCTGGAAGAACAGATTCTTGAGGTTGCAGGTCGCGATACGCTGGAAAAGATTCACACCATCAAGCGTGAGCTGATTCTGTTACGACGCATGCTGTGGCCGCAGCGTGAAGTGATCAATCAACTGCTGCGGAGTGATAACTCGCTAATAACAGAGGGTACGCTGATTTACCTTCGCGACTGCTACGATCACACGATTCAGGTAATGGATCTGATGGAAACCTACCGCGACATGACCGGCAGCATGCTGGATATCTATTTGACCAGCGTCAGCAACCGCATGAACGATATCATGCGCTTGTTGACTATGATTGCAACCATTTTTATTCCGCTGACTTTCATCGTCGGTGTCTATGGCATGAACTTCGATCGCAATGCGGGTTCCTGGAACATGCCGGAATTAGGCTGGCCTTTCGGTTATTTGCTGGTGTGGCTGGTGATGATCATTATTGTGATCATAATGGTCGTTTTTTTCCGTCGTCGAGGATGGTTCTAGCCCGCATTTCTCACCAGGAGCACGGGAGCAAGCTTACGGACACGAAGACTAGCCTGAACCGTGATAGGCATGCTTGAATAAGACACTATATGTTTAATCATCCGAGCTTGACTTCAAAAAACCAATGCCTTACCAGTATTCCACACCGCCTGGTGAGAAATGCGGGCTCGCCCCTGGAGGTATTCAATTTTTCATCTCATCCCAGACGGCAACGGACACGGCGACACTGGTAGCACTTAATGCCGTGGCGATGACGAGCTCTATCCGTCGCGTTCTGTCGTTGCGGAATTCCTGGCACTCAACGACTGGTGTTCATGCCGGCTCGTATCGAGGCTGCTTGCGCTAAGCAGGATGACCTCGATCTCCTCGATGATCTCTTCCTGGCGCAGGGCATTGCATTGCCGGGCCAGCTTATCGGATTCATCATCAAGGTGTTTGACAGCGCCTTCCAGGTGTTTCACACGATGATAGTTTTCGGCGTTGAGCGAGGTATAGAGCATTTCGTGCAAGGCGGCGAACAGGTAGTGTTCCGCGAGCTCGGCCAGGAATTCCCGCGGGGGCAGGTTCAGCAGCGGCGGGTGTGGAAACTGTCGGGGTCTGTGCAGAATTTCCTGAAAGGGCGGCAACAGCCGCTTCATTGCGATATCGTCTTGCCCGTTGTGATAGAGGCAAAAAAGGCCAAGACTGCCATGCCTGGCCTGCAGCGTCATGACTTCATTGATCACCCGACTGAGCAGGTCGGTGACTTCTTCCACTACGCTGGCGCCATTGATCGAGCCTGCCATGCGTAAATCGTCTTCCAGTAAGGTATAAAGCTTGCGCCCGATGGCGATCAGTATTGGTTGGTCGACTGGATATTCCCGCAGGGTGGATGCCAGCCGCCTCACCAGGGCATGATTGAAGTCACCACAAAAGCCACGCTCAGTGCCTATCAGAAGGTAGACTGCTGCGCTGTGTTTTGCTGCAGGCAAGATGTCGGGATAGAAGCTGAGTAAATCCGCTGCCGCATCTTCAATGCTTTTGACCACAGTATGTTGCGCATCCAGAAAACGCGCCAGTTTACGGGTTTCCATGTAAGCCAGGGTTTTCATGGAATTCATGATGTCCCGGATTTCGGACAGACTATGGCGGTGTTGCTCGAGATCGCGCCGGCGAGTCATTTTGAAGCATCCCTGTCGCGGGGGGGTAGCCAGCTGACAACTGCCGCACTCCATTCCTCGCGCGGGCTGTCGAGGCTGAGCGTACTGTGCCTTACCGCCCCCTCGATAACCTTGAGTAACGCGGCAATGGTATCGATCTCCACGGTTTCAAAATGACCATCATTGAATGCAACCAGCCATGCCAGCTGGGATGTTACCGGTAGCGGGGAGAGGCGGTCCTGCTTCAGAATCTCCCGCAACACGCGGCCACGATGGATCGCTGCTTCCATGGAGGCCTCGAGTCGTGCCCCGAAACGGGTGAAGACCTCCAGTTCCAGAAACTGCAGATAGTCGAGCTTCATGCGCCCGGCTTCTTCCTTGACGCGCGGATGTTGCGCCTGACCACCGATCCGGGATACTGAACGGGCGATCTCGATCGCAGGACGGAAACCGCCCGCGAACAGGCTCCGATCCAGGTAGATCTGTCCATCAGTAATCGAGATTAAATTCGTCGGGATATAGGCGGCGATTTCGCCAAGCTGGGTTTCAACGATGGGTAATGCCGTCATGCTACCCCCACCATGGGCAGCATTCAGGCAGGTGGCGCGCTCCAGCAAGCGGGCGTGCATGGAAAATATATCGCCCGGGTAGGCTTCGCGTCCCGGCGGGCGGCGCAGTAACAGGGATAGCTCGCGATAGGTCCTGGCGTGGGTAGAAAGGTCATCGTAGATCACCAGCACGTCAGAGCCTTGCTGCATCCAGAATTCAGCAACCGCGCAACCGGCGAATGGCGCGAGGTGTTGCAGTCCGGGCAGGGCACAGGCCTCAGCCACCACCACGGTGGTGTATGCCAGTGCGCCATAGTCGCGCAGAGTGGCGATGGTGTTAACCACGGTGGAACGCTTTTGGCCGATCAATACGTAGACGCAACAGACATTCTGATCGTGCTGATTGATCACGGTGTCGAGCGCGACGGAACTGCGCCCGAGGCCCTCATCGCCAATCAGTAGTTGACGCTGTCCCTTGCCGACGGGAATCATCGTGTCGATGATCTTGATACCGGTGTACAGTGGTTGGTGGACGAAATCGCGTGCGATGATCGGTGGCGATGACGATTCCAGGGCCTGGCGGCGGGTGTAGGCGGGTGGCGGGCCATCATCCAGTGGTGTGCCCAAAGGATCGATGATGCGCCCGAGCAGGGCATCACCCACCGGTATACTCAAGCTTTGACCGGTGCGTTGCACTATCGTGCCGGCAGTTAATGCGTCGGTGTCATGCAGCAGGACGGCGCCGATTAATTCCTCGGTAATATCAAACACCATGGCCCGGCTGCCATCAGCAAAGGTCAGGATGTCATCTATGGCGGCCGAGGGGAGTCCGCTGATCCAGGTGATGCCATCACCGACTGAAACCACGCTACCCTGTTCGTAAATACGCATCCTCGGTCGGTAATGGTCCAGCCATCGGGTCTGGCGTTGTAGCAGGCCAGTTGTCATTTCTGCTTCGTCACTCATTCCTGGCCAGTTCCACAAATCCCTTGAGTTCATCCCGGATATTGGCCGCCAGAACCCAGGCACCGATAGTGACCTGTATGCCGGCCACGAGTTCCGGGTCTTGCTCAAAACGCATGGCTGCGTTCGACACGGTCAGGCTTGCGAGTGACTGTTCCAGCCGCTGGCGTTGATCGTCCGCGAGTGGATAGGCGCTGGCCACCACGATGGCCTCCGGCATGTTGCCATAGTGGTTGCGCAAGGTGGCGGCCTGTTCAGCAGGCAGCTGCGATAATTCGGTGATCAGCAACTGAACGAGACGCGCTTGTAGTTGCGGTCCCGACGCCTGTTCCAGCAGGCGTGTTGCAAAGCGGGCGCCCTGGCTGAGCGCCGATGCTTCCATTTTGCGCACGGCATCGGCCTGGCGACGCGCTTCGGCCACGCCTGCCTTTTCCCGTTCCTGCTCCAGGGCAGCGTGTAATTCCTCCATCTTGCGGTTATGTTCGGTTTCCAGTTCCCGGGCCAGCGACTCGCGTGCTTGTTGCCGTTCCTTGTCCCAGTCGGCCAGCCGGCCTTCGTACTGTTCCTGCAATTTTTCCGCTTGTGTATGCAATGTTTGAGCGTCAGTCATCGTTTTTTCGATCCCTGCACGCCGGCGCGCGATCACGTCCAGCACCGGCTTGTAGAAAAAGCGCTTCAGGATCCACACCAGGACCAGGAAGTTAATAATCTCCAGGATGAAGGTGGTCCAGCTCAGTTCCACGACGGAATACTCCCTGTAAGGGCGAATGCTGTCAACGCCATGTTATTTCAGCATGTATTCGAGCAGGGGATTGCGGAACAACACAATGAGCACGATAACCAGCACATAGATGGCCAGCGATTCGATCATAGCCAGGCCAATGAACAGCGTGCGCATGATGGAACGTTCTGCTTCCGGCTGCCGCGACAGGGCGTCCAGGGCGCGGCTGATAGCCCAGCCCATCGCGATGGCTGGCAGCATCACACCGAGCGCAATACCGAGTATCGCGGCGACAGTGGATGCCGTGGTGAATGTAGATAAGTCGGGCATTGGCTACTCCCTAGTTTTGTTGCTGAAGTTGTTGTGATTGGATACCGCCGGCGACAAAGATGAGCGCCAGCATGCCGAAAATGTAGGCTTGCACCAGGGCCTCGATGATGTGCAGCATCAGGATCGGCACGGGTGCCAGGAAACCGGCCACCAGCAGGATCAGCAGGGCCGCCATCTCAAGGCTCATCATATTGCCGAACAGTCGCACGGCCAGTGCGACAGTGCGCGTGACCTCGCTGATAAGATGAAACGGCAGCAGGATCGGACTTGGCATCAGGTAATGGTGCAGATACCGCCTCAGGCCCTGGATGCGAATACCGAACCAGTGCGTTGACAGGAATACCAGTATGGCCAATGCGGCGGTGGCGGACAGGTCGCGCGTGGGTGCATGCACGCCCGGGATCAGTCCACTGAGATTGGCGATGACCAGGAAAATCCATAGACTGCCGACAAAGGGCAGTATGCGCAGGCTATATTGGGGCGCGACTTCGGCAATGGCTTCCTCAATGGAAGAGACGATGCCTTCAATCGCTGTCTGCAGTGGCCCGGGCTCGATACGCAGTCGGCGTGACATCAGCCAGGCAAGCAACCAGATGACAGCCATGATCAGCCAAGTGGTCACCACGGTGTTGGTAATTATGATGGGGCCCAGTTCGAAGACGGGCTCGATCATGACATTGTCTGTTTCCATCGCCTTATGCTTTAATAATCCTTAATCTTTTATGAACAAGTATACGTTAACCGCACCAACGAACACGCCCAACAGAATCAGGCTTACTGTCCAGCGGATCGAGTAACCGGTCATTTGACTATCCAGCCAGTTGCCGAGATACGCACCACCAATCACTGGCAGCACCAACAGCAGGCCGAGCGTGCCGATATAGACCGTCTGGCCGATCAGGGTGGGTCGCTCACGCTCGGCTTTTTTCATGCGCCGTGCCTGGCGCTCGACCTGTTTTCTCAGCTCATCCGCTTGCGGCATAACGCATTCACCTAGCCCGCATTTCTCGCCAGGATCGCGGAACCGCGATAGGCAGGCTTGTATAACACACTGTATTTTGGGTCATCCTGGCTTTACTCCAAATAACCAAAGCCATATCAGTTTTCCACGCCGCCTGGCGAGAAATGCGCGCTAGCATCCTTGCGGCCCAAGTCCCACAGGCGCTTGAGGATTTCTTCTTCCATCTGGTGCAGGCTTTCCTTCATGGTGTTCAGCTTTTCCTCCTCGGCGAGCAATTGGTGCTGCAGGGCCTGGCTGATGCGCATGTAGTCATCATCCAGCAGATAACGGCGTGTGCTCAGTGTTAGCAGGTTATCATGGAAATACAATACCGCACCGGGCAGCGCCAGGTACTTCCAGGCACCCTCGCCGATACGAAAACGCGCCAGTCCAATGATCAGCGAAGTCATGATGCGTGCGTGGTCCGCGAGAATCCCGAAGCTGCCTGAAGCGTCCTCGCCGACAAAGGCGGTCACATGGGTAATCTCCTCCGATCGGGTCGCGTCTTGCAGCTTCAGAGTAAAGGCCTTCATGATGCCATGTCAGCCATGGTGCCGCGCATATAACACTGGTCTTCCGGAACTTCATCGTAGCTTCCCTTCAGAAAGGCTTCGCAGTCGGCCAGTGTTTGCTGAAACGGGACAGTGGCACCCTCTATACCGGTATGCGCGGCCGTTGCCCAGAATGGTTGGGTAAGATAGCGCTGCAGCTTGCGCGCGCGCCTAACGATTTTTCGATCCCTGGTGGACAGCTCCTCAATCCCCAGCATGGTTATAATGTCCTCCAGTTCCTGGTAACGCGCCAGATGTTCACGCACGCCTTCCGCAATGTCGTAGTGTCGCGGCCCCAGCGTGCGCCGATCCATCAGGCGGCTGCTCGATTGCAAGGGATCGACCGCCGGGTAGATTCCCTTTCCCGCCTGTGCGCGGGACAGGATCACGGTGGTATCGAGATGACTAAGGATGGCGCTGACCGCGGGGTCCGTCATGTCGTCCGCCGGCACGTAGACCGCTTGCACCGAGGTGATGGCGCCCTGGCGGGTGGAGAGGATACGATCCTGCATTTCCGCGACCTCGGTGGTGAGGGTGGGCTGATAACCGACAGTGGCGGGCATACGGCCGAGAAGGCTGGACACTTCACTGCCTGCCTGTACGAAGCGAAAGATGTTGTCCATCACAAACAACACCTCTTTCTGCAGGGTGTCGCGCAGATACTCGGCATAGGTGAGTGCCGAGAGCCCGACGCGAAAGCGTACCCCGGGCGACTCATCCATTTGCCCGAACACCATGAGTGTTTGCGGGAGTACACCGGCCCGGCGGATTTCATGCCAGAGTTCATGGCCCTCACGGATGCGTTCGCCGACCCCGGCGAAGACCGACACGCCCTTATGCAGAGTAGCCACCGCATGCATGAATTCCATAATCAACACAGTCTTGCCTACACCGGCACCGCCGAACAGCCCCGTTTTACCCCCCTTGACGAAGGGACACAGCAAGTCGATGACCTTGATGCCGGTCTGCAGCACTTCGCCGACGCCTACCGATTCGTGAATCGGAGCCAGCCGGCTATGGACGTTGCGGAATTCAACCGCGGGCAATGCATCGCCACCGTCCAGTGGCTCACCGAAGATATTCAACAACCGTCCCAGGCAGGCGGGTGTTACCGGGATATGCAGCGGTGCGCCGGTATCATAAATCGTCATGCCCCGGTGCAGGCCGGTACTACGGTGCAGCGTGACGGCGCGTAGATGGCGTTCATCGAGGTGTTGATGGACCTCGAACAGGTAGGCTTCATGATCAAGGTCGGCACGCAAGGCCTGGTGCAAAGGGGGCAGCGTATCGCAGGCAATCACCACAACAGGACCGTGAACCTCGGTGATGACACCGATGGCTCGTAGTTCATTTTCGCTTTTGCTTTCGACTGTTGATAGGTCGGACATGGCTCTCATGCAGGGAAAATTATATCTGCTTATGCCTTAAGATACCGTATATGGGCCAGGTATGGGAATGGGATGGTATATATTGTAAAGGTAAGACATATTGCCGAGAACCTCACACCAGAAAGGCCAGTTTTGGATTTTAAGAATGTAAACTGTAAAGTCTGACCGTATGCCGTAATCCTCCCGTACGCCAGCGCCAGTCCGAGTCCAAATTCCACGCTGTCAACTACAAATGATAACTGACCCACTTGTCGAGAAAACGACAACTTACACATGTGCTTTCTAGTGAATGGGTGAATGCGTTGCGGGGTTGCTTTCGTTGAAAAAGGATGCTATTGATTATTAAAGTATAATACTGCGCCCAAGATCAGCGTAAAGGAGTCTCTTCAATGCCGTTAGTCGGTTTGTACTTCGAGTAACAGGGTGGTTTTGTTCCTTTTGCCCTGTGACGTTACCTAGACACGACAGTATCCGCGAAAACGGAAACAACGTTGCGTAAGATCCTGTTACCCGCCATCTTTGTCATCCTGTCCTGGGGATTTTGGATTAGTCCCGATTTCAAAGTCATCGCAGCCGGTGTTTCCATCTTTCTGTTCGGCATGCTGTCGCTGGAAGAGGGATTTCAGGCATTCGCAGGTGGCACCCTGGAACGGATACTCAAGAACACGACCAACACGCTCTGGAAGAGCCTCGGTTTTGGCATTGTCAGTACGACCCTGATGCAGTCCAGCTCGCTGGTCTCGGTCATTTCGATCACCTTCCTCAGCGCCGGGCTGATCGACCTCGCAGCCGGGATCGGGATCATCTTCGGTGCGAATATTGGTACCACTACCGGTGCCTGGCTGGTCGCCGGGTTCGGTCTGAAGGTCAAGATATCAGCCTACGCGATGCCAATGCTGGTGTTCGGCGTCCTATTGTTGTTCCAGCAATCCAAGAACCTGAAGGGCATGGGTTATATCCTGATCGGCCTCGGCTTTCTTTTTCTCGGTATCCACTATATGAAAGAGGGTTTCGAGGCATTCAAAGACAGCTTTGATCTAGCCAAGTTTGCCGTCACCGGCTATCCCGGCTTGTTCCTGTTTGCTGGCATTGGTGTAGCGGCAACGGTGGTGATGCAGTCCAGTCATGCTACTCTGGTACTGACCATCACAGCGCTTGCTGCTGGACAAGTTACCTACGAAAACGCGCTCGCGCTCGCCATCGGCGCTAACGTTGGCACCACCATTACCGCCATCATCGGATCGATGAGCGCGAACGAACAGGGTAAGCGGCTGGCTGCGGCGCACCTGATCTTCAACCTGGTGACTGGCCTGATTGCGATTGTGTTTATTTATCAGATGATGGCGTCGGTGGAATGGATAAGCGCCCGTACCGGTATCGCCGAAGATGATTACACCCTGAAACTCGCTGTGTTCCATACCCTGTTCAACACCATCGGCGTGCTGGTCATGCTGCCATTGATCGGTCAATTGGTCAGCCTGCTGGAGTCCCTGTTCAAACCAAAGACATTCCTTGTCAGTCAACCGAAATACCTGACTGACTCCGCTATCAAGTACCCGGATACCGCGCTGGAGGCAATTCGGCAGGAGACTCTGCGTGTCTGGGATCATACTATCGACGTCCTGGCCGGCGTGTTCGGCTTTGAGCGCGAACAGATCTGCTCCGACACTGACCTTGCAGCCATCGCTCAGTCCCAGCACACACTGCCTGATTTCGACGTGGACGCGGCGTACCAACAACGGGTAAAGCCATTGTACAGTGCCATTATCACCTTCATCATCCATGCCGGATTTACGTGGGAGGAGGAGCAGTCCGGGTCTATCCACTGGCTGCGCCAGAGCAACCAGAACATGATCGCTGCGATCAAAGCGGCCAAACATTTACGCAAGAATCTTGCGGCCGCTGCGGCATCGACAGAGGAGGAGCAACGTGCAATTTACAACAATATGCGCGTGCAATTGTCGCTGCTGATCCGAGAGCTGGAGCAAATTCGATTGGAGTCCGCAGAGGAGTTTTCGGTAATGTCGCTGGATCACCTGCATCTGGCCTTGCATGAGCACTGCGATATTTTCAACGCGCGCATCGCAAAAGCGATAGGCGAAGGCAAGATGGCCGGCGAGGTAGGGGCCTCGCTGCTGAATGATTCCAATTACGGGCAGGAGATCTTCCGCAATCTTGTCGCGGTGGGCGAAACTCTGTTTATAAGACACGGGCGCTCCCTCAGCGACGCTGAACGTGAAGTACTGTTGACCGAAGACGAACTGAGCGAACTCAGAAGCTGAAGTATCGGCCAGGGAAAGAATATATAATCCAGTAACACCAATCCGGACATGCACACATGCCAGAGAAAAAACTCCTTGCTCGCCTGAGAGCCTACCTTAACCTCAGCGCTAAACGCCGCAAGAAAAAGGCGGATGAGCTAAAAGCGGTCATTGCAAAAATCAAGAAAAAGGAAAAGGCACTGGCCGCTGAAATCCGCAACGCAGAAAAGGGAAAGAATTGCGAAGTACTTAAAACGCGCTACCGGATACTCCATGCCCAGCGTAAGAAAGGCCTGAAGGCGCTGAAAAAAATCATGTAGAGAGTTAATAAAAAGCTAATTCGCATAGCTAAACCGGTTCGTTAGACTGGATCCCATAAATTAAATTGCCCGGTGACATCGTCCTCACGGGTGTCTTCGCGGGCGATCGGCTCATTGAGGCAGCGCATGATCCAGCTGATCGAAACCAGGCGTTGATGCCATGTGGCAATTAGCCCGCATTTCTCACCAGGCGGCGTTGAATACTGACAAGGCATTGGTTTTTTGGAGTGAAGCTTGGATGATTAGAGATACAGTGTGTTATTCAAGCATGCCTATCACGGTACAGGCTGGCCTTGGTTTGCATGAGATCGTAGGGTGCGCTGTGCGCACCGTGAATCTTCAGTGTGCTGGGCTGTTTCGGTGCGCACGGCGCACCCTACGGTCGCTTCGCCCAAGCTATTGCTACGCTTTTCGCTGCAGAGCGGCGCTTTCGAACACGAATCCTGCGCCTGCTCCCGTGATCCTGGTGAGAAATGTGGGCGAGCTTGATCGCGTACTCCTATAAGACTTGCCATGGACAGATGCGATGGATCAGCAGAGGGTCAGGCTCGTTGAATGATCATGAATTTCAACACATCAACAAGTCTGGCCCCGTCGATCCTGCACTGGGTGACCACGGTGACCGTCTACCTGCCGGCAACGGTCACTTTGTAGTCTTGTGCGTTGCCCGCATGGTTCGTGCAAGCTCTTTGATTTCTCCCAGATCTTTGGTCATCATATTCCAGCCATACCAGTAGGCGTAATCTGGATTGACATGGAAGAACGCCTGATAGGCGCGCATGCGGTGCTTCATGTACATCTGGGCCAGTACCTGATCGATATACGAAAACCCGTCGAGGTTCTCGTTCCAGTTGGCGCCGTTTGTATGCATGAAGGTGAGAAGGAATGGATAGTTGTGTGGGTATCCTTCGGGTTTCTTGATGATGCCGTCCTTGTAAAGCGCCGCGACGGTCTCGATGGCTTCGGCCATCAACCGATCGGATTTCTGCAGAATGGCGTCGCCCATTTCCAGTTGCTCACGGGCATATTTTTCGGAGTGGCATCCGGAGCAGATTGCTATCATCTGGTTGCGCTCTTTCTCCCATGACGCCTGGTCGAGCTTCGCCATTTTGACAGCTTTAACAGCATCGAGGATGGCCGTGGGCTCACCGGTTTCCGGATCGAGCACGCCCAGGGCTTTGAGGACAGTGACACGATCTGCGGCAGCCTGCTTGTCTTCTGGCAGGGGAAGCCTTACACCCAGGAAGCCCCAGGCAGTGTGGACTTCGTGGTTGCCGTCTGGCATGTGGCAATGCTGACAGGTGGGGGCCGCAGCGCCCTCGGGCAGGTCGCCTTCCTGCTTGGCGAAGTAACGCGCACCATGCTTGGAGCTCGACCACATCTCCCACTGGGGATGGTCGTAGCCCATGTGGCATTGCTGGCACGCCCGGGGGTTCTGCGCTTCTTTCTTGGCGAAGGTGTGCCGGGTATGGCATTCATCGCAGGAATTATTCTGATATCGGTAGCCTTTGGCCCGCAGCTCTTTTTTCTGCTCTTCGGTCTTTATTCCCATGTTGTGACAGCCGCCGCAGCCGCGTCCGCCTTCGATCAGCTCATCCGGCGCCATGTGCGTTGCAGGTATAGCGTTTAGGGCTGTCCAGCCGTAATTGTGTTTGCCCGCAGTGAATTGAGTGTATTGCGGTTCGTGACATTCCTTACAGATCTGCTCGTCCGGTAGTTCGGCGAGGGCGTGATCATCGGCGTTCTTGTGCTTATCGCCGTGGCAGGTCTTGCAGCTTATCTCGCCGGTCTCCGCATGCTTGCTTGCCAGAAAATCGGCAACCTGCCCGGGGGAGATTTTGCTGTGGCAATCAATGCAGTCGTCATTCTCCGCAGCCAGTGTGGGCAAGCTCAGCATGCACAGTGCTATGCCTGCGAGGAGATAGATTTTCATCATTCTTTTTCCTCCATGTCGAATTGGTAGTGGAAGTTTGAAAAAAGCCCTTTTAATATTGGTTCACGTATTGGGGTCCATACTACACACCGGACAACTCCATTGAAGCATGACAGACTCGGGCACTCTCGCTGAACTTGCATTAGGCACATACGCCTGCGCCTATCGCAAAAGACTAAATCAAGAAAATCCAATTAGCTTTGACATAGGTCATGCGAGGGAAATTAAAAACCGGCGTACAAAATCAGCTATCAGCGGTTTCCAAGAAGTTAGACACCCGTTGGATAAGGGGGCGTTTTGATTGCATAACAGTCGGTTTTTGTTACAATTTCATGGCAGTGGCGTTGGGGGGTGTGCCTGGTTTCAGAAGTCTCGGAGTCGATTTGCATGGTGCGAAAAAAAGACAGGGTCACAGAGTAACGGTTTCTAATATAGGTGCATACCGCTCTCTGACCCGGTTTATTCTGTTAAGCTTTAGAGCCCCTAGATGATCAGCTTTTTGTCCAATAGGAACCAGAATGCATCTTATTGTTTACACAAGCGAGTACGTCGGCAGAAAAGAAGGTATCAATCCGGTTCTAGACGATATTGTCAGAACGTCGAAGATTAACAACCCGGAGCGTGGAATCACCGGCCTGCTGTTTTACCACAATCAACGCTTCATCCAGGTATTAGAAGGCGAAAGAGAAGCACTTGAAGAATTGATGTCGATATTGGAAAAAGATAATCGCCACAAGAATATTCAGCGAATACTTGACCAGCCAATCAAGAAGAGAGGCTTCATGGACTGGAACATGGATTCATGCAATCTTTCTGAAGATCAGGACATTGATCCGGAGGAGTTAATCCGTATAAGAGATGCTTATAAAAAGCACTTGCTTGTTGACTCAAAATTTCTGGTCGAATTTTATAAAGCAATGCTTGTTATGTCCGGTCAACGGGAGGCGGGCTGAAGCCTCGGTATGCTCTTTACCTTGGGTTAAATGGTGGAACCACGCAATGTCTACAAGCTGATACCGGAAGATCTCAGCGAGGAAGTAACTGAACGCCTTGTGCAGAGTAACAACGTCAAGATTGAACGTATTATCTCTATGGGGCACACATCACCTGATGCTGGTTGGTATGATCAGGAACAAAATGAATGGGTGCTGGTGCTAAAGGGAACAGCCAGCATTGCTTTCGAGAATGAAGCTGTAGCTAATCTCGAGGAAGGGGACTATATTCATATACCGGCACATCAAAAACACCGAGTTATTAGCACAAGTTCAGTAACCGAAACCATATGGTTGGCCATATTTTATTAACAAGACAAGCATAAGCGATCAGAGCGGGATGGTACTTAGTTGAGCTGTAATTCAGGTCATTGCGAGCGATAGCGCGACAATCTAACAGCGTTGTCGCCTGTCAGCCAGAGTTGACAACACATCCTTGTATTACCCCTTCGGGGCCTCACCATTTACAAACATAGATCCTGGACTTGCTATACGCACTGTACCTGGTTAGCCTTAGGCGATTGCTGTGTATTTGGAGGCAGAAAATCGACGAGCCACGACACGATGGCACATCATATGACAGTTGGCAGTGCCACTTCTACCCAACTACACATGACGAGGGGACACGCGACCACGCGGTCCACTGCCGTTGAATCAACAGCAAGATCGGCGCGAGTTTGTGCATCGTATTGACCGCGACGGCCGGATCAGGTCTGTCAATGAGCCCTGGTTAGCCTTCGCGGCTGAAAATGGTTGGCGCACTTCGGTATCGCAGGTGCTCGGGTCGGTGTTAATGGAGCAAATCACGGACCCGGAAACCCGGCACATCTACAGCCTGCTCATCAACCGAGCGTGGGACGAGGGGCGCCAGGCCCGTTTCAACTATCGCTGTGATTCCCCGGATTGTCGACGCTTTATGGAAATGCGAATTGACCACAACCGGGACCTGGGTCAAGTTGAATTTCGCAGCCGCGTGCTGCAATTGGAGAGACGTGAGCCGGTGAATCTTTTCGACCCCTGTTACTTGAAGCGCTCCAGCGAGATCCTGAAAGTGTGTGGCTGGTGCAAAGCCGTGTGGATAGGCCATGACTGGGTAGAAGTGGAACAGGCAGTGGAGCGGCTTGGTCTACTTACAGCGGCGGTTCTGCCCCAGATCAGCCATGGCATTTGCCCAAGCTGCAGTCAGCGTATGGGAAGGGTGGGGTTGTGCTCGTGAGAATTCTCGTACTGCAAATCAAACGTGTCCTTCGATTTGATTTATAATAAGTATCACTGCAACATTTATAAACTCGGAGCGATAAGTGAACGACAATCTGATGATATTGCCCGCAAATGAACCGACGAATATCCGCTTGATCCATATCCCTGACGATTTTGAGCAACATGAAGCTTATCGCTACGTTACCGGCCTGATAGCAAAAGCGGAAGAGGACCCTGACTATACTTGGGAGAATATTCTGGATTTACTCGAAGAAAGAGGATTTGAATCGGTTGATTTCGTACTGGGACCTTCGCTGGATTAACGGTTCTCTGGTCACTGTTGATGCGGGGATTATTCGGGATTATTTTTGAGAAAACGTCGAAACATCTAATTTATCGCGCGGGTGTAGTTCAATGGTAGAACTTCAGCTTCCCAAGCTGACTACGTGGGTTCGATTCCCATCACCCGCTCCATCTGGAATTCTGGCGAATATTTAACTTTTTACAACAGGTTAAACTACAGTAACGGGGCGGTAGCTCAGCTGGGAGAGCGTCGCGTTCGCAATGCGAAGGTCGGGAGTTCGATTCTCCTCCGCTCCACCAGATATAGATGACGCCAGGTTGTGTCTGTTTCATCATCAAAACCGCACTGAAAAGATCGGCTAGCTGCTGGGTCACCTGTTGAATCTGTTTATGCGTTTTGTGCGCATTCGACCGCAATATGAACATCCACAGACCTACAACCACCAGTATGATGAGGATGACATGCCTGAAGAATGTGACGCACAACGTGCGGCCCCGAAGGGGCAGCGCAAGGATGTGTTGTAATCTCAGGCTGACTGGCAACAGACGCTAATAGATTACCGTGCTATCGCCCCCATTGCCCTGAATTACGGCTTAAGTAAGTGGCATTCATCTCAGATTTGTTTTATATTCGTTGTTCTCACGTTAAGTGATAGAAATATGCCAGCACGCTTGTGAAGCCAATTCCGGTGATCAAGGTGAGTGGAATACCAACGCGTAAAAAATCAGTGAACTTATACCCGCCTGCGCTATAGATTAATAAATTCGTTTGATAACCAATGGGTGTTGCATAGCTCATGTTCACACCAAACAAAACCGCCAGAATAAATGGCTCTATCGGTGCCCCCAGTTGTTGCGCTATATGCACGGCAACCGGCGTACCCACTACTGCTGCGGCTGTGTTGGAAACCACGTTGGTGATGAACGACATCAAGAACAACAAGGCACATAAGATAGTCACGACTGACAGACCTTCAGTGATGTGTACAAAGTGATAGGCCAGGAAGTCTGTGCCGCCGGTATCGATCAAGGCCTTACCCAATGCCAGACTCACTACCACGATCATGATTACCTGTGGGTTCAGTGCCTTACCGATATCATGCCATCTTATACAGCGTGTTAACAAGCTAAAACCAGCGCCTGCCAGGGCACTCACCGAAATCGGTAAAATATTTAACGCGGCCATGATGACGACTGCGGCCATGATTACGATCGCTAACGGACCTTTTCTTGAAGATACATAATCGATCTTGCTGTCCAGCACGAGTAGTTTTGTATCTTCCTTGATTAGATCGATATCTTCCTGCTTACCCTGCACCAGCAGAATATCCCCCTGATGTAATGTAATCTTGCTGAGCTTTTCATTAATTCTTTCAGTGGGTTTGTTCAAACGATGCAGTGCAAGGACGATAACGTTATATTTTTCCGCTAATCGTGTACTTTTAAGTGATCGGTTATGCAGTAGTGAATTACTGGTCACCAGGACCTCTGATATCACTTGATCATCATCCTGCACCTTGTACTCACCTTTAATGAACTCTTCTTTTTGATTTATATTGTGTAATTTACCTTTAAGCTTGTATTCAAATTCTTTGAGTTTTTCGGCAGTTCCACTGATGAACAATACATCATCAGGCTTGAGCAACACGGTTGGCAAAGGTAGGATCAGCTGATTTTTCCGACGCCTGATTTTATGAATTGACACCTCATAATTGATGGTTTCCAGAATTGAGCGAATATCTTTGCCCGCGGTATAGCTGGTATCGGATAAAAACAGTACAGCATTGTAAATTCGCTGACTTGTGTTGGTTAGATCTATCTGTCGCGAAGGTAAGAGTAAGGGTGCGGCAATCCATAAAAACAGAATACCGGCTGCACCCACGATCACTACAGGCAGGGTAAAATCAAACATATTAAATTTTATTGTACTGATGTCAGCCGCAATAGCGATAATCAACAGATTCGTTGAGGTGCCAATGGTAGTGGCCATGCCGCCTATCAAGGTCGCAAAACCAGCAGGGATCAGTATTTTCGATGCCGCTGTTTTAGTGTCCAGGGCCACACCGATCAGGATCGGGATCAACATAATCACAATGGGTGTATTATTCAGGAATCCACTTAAAACGGCCCCGGCAAGCAGCGTGATCAGAAAGATCCGCTTTGGTTTTTTTTTCCAGTAGGTCGACAGCTTACGACCAAACGGCTTCAAGGCACCGGTGGCTTCGATGCTCTTTCCGAGAATCATCAGTGAACATATCGCTATCAGCGCCTCGTGACCAAAACCGGAAAAGAAATCAGCCGGTTTTAGCGAACTTCCATCCTCATGGGTATAGGGAGCCAGTGTGAACAGCAGGGTCAACGCGATGAGTATCAACAGACTTGAAGTTTCCAGGCGGTATCTGTCCTGGGAGAAAAAGTATAATGCCACGATTGTTAGTATCAACGTAGCTGACGCATGAAATGAAAGTTCCATAGAGGAAATATTACCAAAGTAATAATCTCCTAGTGTAGCTGATTGGAAAATTGGGATGAGTAAATCGGTAAAAGTGGCTGGCTGGGCTTTCCCTTTCAGAGATGGCGTTCTACGATCCGTTGACGCTAGTTTTCGAATCTGAGTGCTTCGAAAAATTTGAAGATAAAGTACTAGTGACAAACGAGAATTGTCTACATGCAAAAAGTATATATCCTGTTCATATTGATCGGCGCTTTCGTGTTGCAGAAAGGTTTTGCTGCAGAAGTCGACAGTGTAACCCCGAGAAAACTCAAGCTTTATAACAGTATCGATATTATCAATGAAATTTTTAATCAGCGGATTCAAGAGGGTATCCGCAAGGCGAATGCACAACAGGGGTATGTTGATGATGCGCTCGAATTTGAGGATATAGCGGATATTTTAGAAGTCGATGAGAACAGTTTCTGTGATGAGGATGCCCTTTATACGGCGCTCAGGAAAGCAATATTCCAGTCTTTTACTGCGTCCTGGGGTCTTAAAGGATACGATCTGGACAAGCAATTACGCGAAATGCTCGTCATGCAAAGCTACTCAATGCTTTTAAATGACTCAATTTATCGTGACATTGACTATATCAAAGGGTTCTCCCTGAACCTTAAGGAATTGAGTGATGTCGTCAATATCAATGGTCATCTGGTTGGGCTGGACAAAATTGGACATTTTTTCGCACAAGGCTGGCAATATTTCGAGTTCACTCATTATGAGAAGGAAACGATTGACAAAGCGATTGAATGGGGAAGGAAAAAGGAAGCTGGAACGTTTGGTTTCACGACGACGGGCGTTTTCTCCTATGCGGATCTGGTCGCCAACCTGAATGGATGGCGTTTCTGGAACAGGGTATTACTCCATCAGGATGATCCACTGAAAGGTGTGGTAGCTAATCTCTTCAACACGCCCTATGTAAGCTGTGACATACAAGTTATCGATTCAATCAGACACAGGAAGCTAATCAGGGCATGGGAATTCAACACCCCATTCGATTTGTCGGACTATGTCGATGGCGCCTGGGACGAGGGTAATAACTGTAACAGTTACGCAGATCCGATGATCGAAGAAAAAGTCGCCACGCGGACAAAGAATGTTGACCCTGACTATGCTTGTCCTCTGATTCATGATCACTGCCTGGATGCGCAGGATAAATATGGTGATTATGCAAAATATGTTTTACACCCTTATTGTTTGATATTAAGAGATGATTAAAGGATTGTCTTTATCTCGGGCTCCGAATAGTGATTGAAACACGAAAGCATACTATAAACCTGGCACCCATTTGGTGAGTGGGAAAAAGGAGGATATCGGACTACTGATGTGCCTTGGATAACAAACCGGTTTCAGATAAACGTTCTCGCCTGCCGTCGAACAATGCGGGCTAGCCCGCCTATTGCGCGAAGGCGGATCTCCTAGTGCAATACGCGGCTTAGCCCAGTCTGTCTATCCGTCTACGACCGAAATCGTCTCAATACGCTTGATCTTGCGACGGTTCAGGATGATGCGAAAGTGTTTGTAGCGGACACGGCCATCGCCTCCATAGCGCAATATCATGTTGAGGTGATAGACGCGCTCAGCCTTTACCCTGCGAAAGTCGTCCTCGTCCATGACAAACAACTCTTTTCTCGGGTTTCCCATGCGTCGGGTAAACTCGGCGACATTGAAACGCATGATGTCGTTGATGCCATTCGTGTCGATATCGCGATAGGCCGCCGAGATTGCCCGGGAAGACAGCTTGATCCGTTTACGGTAGCGAAGAACATTCTCGCTCTCCCAGTTGCTATCGATTTCAGTCATGTGGTCCCGATTCCTGATCTTCATGATATGCTCTGGAACCTTGGCCTCGTCGACAAAATCGAAGCTTTCCCGGCAATGTCCAATCGGCTGATGGGGACTGCTGTAGATACGCGTCCTGTGGTCGAACAACACACTCGAAACTTTTCGCGAAAAATATAGCCGTAGCATCTCTTTGATCCGGTCTTTGAACATATAGCCGACCACCAGCGCCAGGAATACCTGCAGCGTCAGGGGGCCGTAAATCGACTGCGAGAGAAACAAGACCATGGTCGCAAACAGCATTGAAACGCCGGCGGCAACGCCAAACAGTCCATGTTCGATCACTTTCCCCTCATCCCGGGTTCTTGTATCGAGAAACAGGACGTTGTGCATGTATTTCTTGAGCACGTTGCGCCGAAAGATCAGTTGCTCATTGTCATTCTTATCGGTGGGGATTGAAGGGTATTGCTGACATTTGCGATAACGTACCTCCTGCGCAATCAGGTCCATAATTTCCCGCTGGTTCGCCCGCGGTCCCATGGTATTGGTTTTGCGGAGGTGTCGCAGAAGATTATAGCAATTCCGCTCGACAAGCAGGCTGATATACTCATCGCCAAAGGCATAAATGGCGCCTGCCCGGCCTGGCACAGCGGGCAGGGAAATTTTCGACCGCAGTGTTCGATAAGCGTCAATGATCGCCGTGGTGGCATGAAGGTATTGCTGCACCAACCGTTCGCTGTCGTCCGGATTGCTGGTCTCGCCGATATAGACTATAAAATCTCTGAGCGAACTCTGGAGGATGCAGCAGAACAGCTTGAGCTGGTATTCGAAGTCCTCAAGCTCGGCATTATTGTCGCATTCCTGCAACGGGTCAGCGCTGGCTAGCAGCTTGGCGAGCGGGCCGTCCTTCCTGCCGGCGATAGCCGTCAGCGGGACAGAGGGTGTCTTGAAACGGATATGCGTTTGCAGATCATCGTAGAATCTGGCTTTTGAATAATTTGAGCGATTCATCCCAAGAGCTTGTGGAACGAATATGTAGCACTCCAGATCGTAGGCTGCAACTTTACTGTTCCGGATAATAGGATAGTGCAGCTTGATTTCGAACTGATGTCGGTCCCTAACCCGAATGGTTTCGTTGATCGGGCCACTGGATGCTGGCACAACATTTTGTACTGCAGACAAACGCAGGGCAGAGGCTGGAATCTCGCCGCGATCACAGTCATCTTCAGTTATTCGTTGCTTTTTTGTTATTTGCATAAGGTTCTACCGATTACGAGGCGATCCGCCAGAGTGCCGTGCGAAATGGACACAGTGTGGATTTTCTGCGTACCATACGCTGCTATCGACAGGCTGACTCGATGCAATCATGCCTATTCGAACGGCCGCAGTCGTACAGGCCATCCGGCTCAACAGATCATTCTCCGCCAGCAGTGAATCACCCGTACATGTAAGTGAATTTGCGATCACGCCCCAACGTTTAAACTGTGCTTGCCCAAAACAACATCGGGGTCAGACTCGATCCCGGTAAGTTAAGCCCTAAGGAAACTCTGATTTAAACAGTGTTTCCGTGCGGCACATGGATGTGCCGCCATTTTCAATCACATCCGTGATTGAAAATGAAGAAAAACAAAAATCGCATTTTTATCTTCGTGCTCTGATAGTTCCTGGATGGATTTATTCACAGCTTCCCTAATTTATTCATTATAGAATAGGCCAGTCATGTATGCCTGGAAATGACCCAAAAAGGACACCCCAAACATAGACGCCCAGTAATTCTGGTTATTCATGGATGGCCGGTTTTTTTGTTTTAGGATTTTCGGTAGTTACAAATATGCGAAGGCTGGATAAAATGCCCCGACATTTAATCCAATGATGTGCATAATCAGACAGTGACAATTTCTAATTTCGACAAGCGCGTACTGATCGAACAAGTACGCTATATGGAAGAAGAACATACGCTTACCTGCGATGTTGCTGAAGTATCCCCTGATCATGCGGCACACACTGAGTTTGAAGATCGCCTCTGGCAACGTGCCAGGTGCCTCGTGGAGCGCTATGATTTGTATTCGGCGCTGGGGCGCGCTGCCAGACTGTCACGCTATGCTAAAACCGCCGCTTTGATTGTGGCAGCCCTGTTGGGTGTGTTCGGAGTTGTGTATGCAGTTACCGACAGTCATACCATAAATGTCTACTGGTTGCTGCTGGTCCTGCTCGGTTTTAATTTCATATCCATGTTGCTGTGGCTGATTGGCATCAGCCTGAATATAGAAAGCTTGACAGCGGGTAGGCTAGCCAGGCTAGCAAGCTGGTTACCTGGCCATCTTGAAAATAGAACCAAATCCAGTACCCAGGCCGACCGCGCGTGGTTGGCCTGCAATTTTGCTCATGGTGTAGGTAAGTGGTCGTTCAGCACGTTATCACATCAACTATGGTTGGTTTATTTGTTGTTTGGGTTGGCCTATTTAGTGCTGCTATTAATGGTTCGCCAATATGACTTTGTCTGGGGTACAACGCTACTGTCTGACGCCGCCTTTGTAAGAACGACTGAGGTCTTAAGTGTACCCCTGGAAGCATTAGGGCTTGCCACGCCGTCAGCAGATCAGGTGCAGGATACCCGGATTGGCCTGGACCAAACATTAACAGCTGAGCATCGCAACCGCTGGGCACAGTTTCTGTTAGGTGCGCTGCTGTGTTTTGGCATTGTGCCGCGAACGCTGCTCTGGTGTTGGTCTGCGATAAAATGTGGCTATGCCCGTCGCCACTTCGCTCTGGATTACTACCTACCCTATTATATTAGTCTGCGTCAACAGTTGATGCCGTTAGCGAGTCACGGACAGATAATTGATGAGGATACGTCAGCCGACGTGGTCGCTGCTACACCCGCCACAACGCCTGTGCCGCATACACTTTCTGATGAAACTCGTTGGATTGCGGTCGAACTCGACGATAATATAACTTGGCCACCGGCGTCGATTACTGATGGTGATGATCTTGGTCAGGTTACAGATCGTGAGTCGTTGGCGCGTATTCTTCAACGTCTGCAGAGTAATCAATGCCCGGTAGTCGCAGTGGTGGTTTCTTCTGCCAGAGCACCCGATCGCGGCATACAGCGCACGATTACCAGCTTGATGTCGAACTGCGTGCAACGTTGGTTGGTGTTATTGCAAATTCAAGATCATGAACCGATATCGACCAAACGACTGGCGGCCTGGTATCGCCTGGCTGAAGCTTGCCAGGTTCCTGCGGATCACGTTATCAGCATGAGCACGGTTTAGGGCGATGGCAAACGCGATGCGCACGACCGGTAACCCACCTATCAAGGTTGCCGTGGTTGGTCACACCAATGCCGGAAAAACCTCACTGATTCGCACACTGCTGCGAGATGACCGGTTTGGTAAGATCGATGACGCGGCCGGCACGACGCGCTACGTCGAAAAGTCAGCGATATTCTCCGGTGATGATGAGGTCTTGAATCTTTTTGACACGCCCGGTTTCGAGGACTCCAGTGCATTGTTACAAGCACTCGAAGACCTGTCAGAAACGCTGCAAGCACGATTGCCAGCAGATGTATTACGCGCCTTTATTGCCCAGGCGGATGACTTTCCTGACTTCGTTCAGGAAACCAAGGTACTGAGGCAATCCATCAACAGTGATGTGCTGTTGTATGTAATTGATGTGCGCGAGCCATTCCTGGGAAAGTACCGCGATGAAGTCGAAATATTGAGTAAGGCCGGAAAACCCATTCTCCCGGTGTTTAATTTTATCGCCGGCAATCGTGCCGCCCTGAAGCGGTGGCGTGAACAAATGGCGCAGTTTAATCTGCACGCGGCGCTAGAGTTTGATACGGTGGCTTTTGATTTCGAGGCAGAGAAGCGACTGTATCAAAAACTGCAAAGTCTGATTGAAGATCGCTACGATGCACTGCAAGCGCTGATCGATAGTCGACAGGAGATATGGAAAAGCCTGAATCAAGCAGCTGCGCGCCGTATCTTTCTATTGCTCACCGAAGTGGCATGTTATCGACGTGAAGTTGAAGGAAAAAGCGGTCCCACTCAGGCTGAGGTTGCATTCATGCAGGATTACGTGCGTGAGGTAGAACAGCGGGCGTTACAGGATTTGCTAACAATATTCGCGTTTACTCAGCTGGATGTCGACCTGCAACAATTACCCGTGCGTGATGGAAAATGGGCGCTGGATATATTTTCGCCCGGCATGTTCAAGGCCTTTGGGCTGAACGCAGGCGCGACTGCATTAAAGGGCGCGGCAGCCGGAGCGGGTATCGACTTGATGGTTGGTGGTTTGAGTCTTGGCGCAGCGACGATGTTGGGTGCAGCATTGGGCGCGGGATGGGCAGCGGCTCGTCGCTATCAGCAAGAGTTAAAAGCTGCCTGGCGTGGGCACATATGGCTGTCCGTCGATGACAATACGATCAGTCTGCTTTATCTGAGGCAACGCAAATTGTTTTATGACTTAACACGGCGTGGGCATGCAGCTCAAAACAGCATACAGCTCTCAAACAACATAGCGCATCAACTGCCAAAACGGTGGTATAAAGTCGTACAACAACTGCGCCAGCATCCTGAATGGCAACATACGACTACAATCAACGCAGAATATCAGAAATTACAGCGTCAGGTAGTGGGCTGGCTATTGAGTGGCGAAAGCAATCGTTAAATACAACCGGCAGTGGGGATGATATAAAATGGTCATACGCATTTTAGAAAAACAGCCGAATACGAATAGAATATAGATCCAGCATTCCAAGGTCGGCTTCACGTCAGAGCTTCCCTGGTGGAGACGACTAATTCTTCCGGTCACTTCAAGCGGGTTGAGCTGATAGTATTTGATGATGTTAAAGGCTATTTTAACTATATGTTCTGTTTTACTGGTGTCATGTTCGAGTGCACCCCCGAGTAATATCAGCGACAGCTGTGAGATCTTTAGAGAAAAAGATGACTGGTATGACGATGCCAAAGACAGCTATGAGCGCTGGGGTGTTCCGATCCATGTGCAGCTCGCGATTATCCATCAGGAGTCACGTTTTCAGTATGATGCTAGAACAGAAATGGAGTATTTTTTTTGGATTATTCCTATAGGGCGAAAATCTTCGGCTTATGGCTACGCGCAGGTTAAGGATGCGACCTGGGACTGGTATATGAAATCAACGGATAACCAGGGTGCAGATCGTGATGACTTCGATGATGCAGTGGATTTTATAGGATGGTATGGAAGAATGAGTTATGACAGGCTAAAAATATCCAAATGGGATGCCTATAATCAGTATCTCGCTTACCATGAAGGCCATGGCGGTTACAAGCGCAAGACTTATAACAAGAAACCCTGGTTGATCAAAGTCGCCAAAAAAGTGGATAAGCTCGCGAAAACTTATCATACGCAGCTTGTGCGGTGTGAAGATGAATTGAACTCCGGCTGGTGGATTTTCTGACAGAGGAATAGAGGACTCCAAATCAGGCTTATACCCTTCCTTAGATGGTGACTCGGATCTGACCTTACACACTCTGTAAAAGATTCAGTAGTCGACTGACAGCATAAGGGACCGATCGTAGCGAGCGTCATGCGCACCTTGCGGCCATGATTTCATTATTACAACATAATCCTTGCGTGCTTTACGTCTTTGCGAGAGTCACTACCCGAATCGCGGCCTGGCCCGCATGTCTCACCAGGGGGCGAGAAGCGGGCTAAAATCCGAATTCATCATGCAACAGGCCGTTAATCTTGTGCAGCCATTGCTGCTGATGCCGTGCCATTTGTCAATAAAAAGCCATGGGCAACCCCGTTAAAGGTTCCTGTACCAATGATATCGCCGTTATCATTAATGGCCGTCGCAGTGGTTAGTGTCCAGCCGTTAGTCGCCCACTTGTTTAAATCAATCGTTGTTCCGTCTGCTGACGTCCATAGGAAGGCATGATTTGCCCTGGTTGTACCCACTATGGTTTCCGAGGTCCCTACAACCTGGTTGTACTCGTTGATATCATAAGCATTACTGCGCAAACCACCTTCTAGAAGTGGAAGAATGGCCAGACTGTTCGAATTGTAATCCAGTAAATAAGCCTGCGAGTAAGTGACCGGCGTCGTACGTGAATTATTCCCGGTGGTTCCTACGATCATATTACTGTTGTTGATATCAACGGCCTTACCGCCAGCGGGAATAGATAGATGCGTTACGTCAGCTTTATCATTTACAGGTACATTCGGGTCGATCAAAATTGCGCTTGAACCCGTCACTCCATAACGGTATTCATAACCAACGGAATAACCGCTGGCGTTGATACCGTTCAGTATGAACCTGTCAGCATAAACGCCTTCTCTACTTCCACGGCGATAAAGATCTGCTATGTCAGGTACATTCCATTGGTTACCATCGTATATTCCTGGATTGTAGGGTAGCGACGTTGGCCGATAAGGATTAGTACCCACTTCATATCCTGCGACCGCACCTGATTCGTTAATCCCGAAAGCGCTGTAGTCACTCCAGTCCAGGTAATTATTCCCATCCAGAAAAAACGCTCCGGTAATTGTACTGCCAGCGATTTGACCGCTGTCGTTGACAGCATTGGCGCTGGTACCATTAATGAGCTCGAATCCGCTTGCTGAAGACCAGCGGAATGCAGTAGCAGGATACTGATCCGTATTACTGGAACCAACAACGACACCCGCATTATTGATTGCTTTAGGTTCAACATTGGCACCTAAATCGATTAATTCGTAGGCGAATGCAGGACTATGTACAACTCCCAGGAAAGTGGCGCAAACGATTATTTTTTTCATGTTAAATCCCCGATTGGGTTAATTAGGATAACGCTGGCTTTGGTATCATTTGGCTGAGATTGGGAATAATATCCCAAAATATTGTCATAATCAATAAAAAACAGTGGGTATGTAGCGCCACCTGTCAGTTATCAGTTGCGCTCTGACCTCTACCCGCATTTCTCACCAGAGGGACGCGCCCTCACTTGATCTGTGACTCTCTACGTAATCATCTCGCACCTGATGAGAAATACGGGCTACTCAAACGCGAATAATATGGAGGTTAAGAGATTAAATGTTGATCAATTTGCCTTGAAAATACAGCTATCTCTTTGCGTTTTTACTACACATGTTTTTCAGAACGCTGTGCAGCGTGAACAAATCAGTGGTTCGCCAGATTCGGACTATATTCTTGGTATGCGGGAATCGGCTATTTTATGAAAAAAGTATCAATGATTATCAAGCGTGGTTTGATGATATGGGGCGTGATTTCTCTTGTCGGAATCATCGCATTTTATGTCTCCGTCGCTTATCAAATAGGGACAAGAAACGCCAGAACTGTTGAAGCTGAAGACCAGGATGTGCGATACATTGTCGATTGGTTCGGTCTGAATCCCGGGCAACAGGTAGACATCGAGCATAGTTATAATCCTACCGGTTCATGGGCGGGGGATTATATGAAGGCTTTTGCGATCAGGATGGCGCACATTGATTCCGAAGCTGTATTGCACAATGATGGCGTCAGTCGTGGTGACGAACTGACGCCTATACTTCGCAATGCTGTAGAGTTCGCAATAGGCTTTACAGGCGAGGACCCATTGAGCTGGTTTCCAGCGAGGGAACAAATACTCTCAAGTGCTTTCTATGTCTACCCGGTGCGCATGAATATTGTGGGGATGTACCCTGATTCAGTGCAGATGATGTTTATTCGCCCTGATGATAACAGGGTATTCTTCATCGCAGTGAAAACATAATGAGTCAGGGTCATCCGGGCTAAACCACAGCGGAGCAGAAAAGTAGATGATCTGACCCGGGTCTTACATCTGGCATTTCGCTTTTCATGAATTATAGCGGACAGGCCGGCTGCGCCAGCCAGGCTCAACGCGCCATACTACCGGTGATCTGCTTGATCTCGGCTTTATTCATCAGGCGCTTGATCTTGGGATTATTTACCAGGGATTCGTAGTCGCCGCGTTGAATGGCATCCATGATTTCGGAGTCCGCCAGGATAGCTTTTACACTGGGATCGTTCTGTAATGCCATGACTAACTTGACTGTATTCGCATTGGCTAGAATAGAGGATTGGATCTGTTCCATGTCAAAATTCGAACCCGACACAGGATATTGCCCGGGCGACGACTCGATACGGATTGACTGAATTGTCTGAACCTGGCCAGCAGCAACCGTGACCTTGCCCAGCGCGGGCGACCTTAGCGTATAAACACCATTGTTCAAGGACAGGACTTCTGCATTGACGGAACTGCCGTCGTGCAGCGTAATGCGTTGCAGCTCCGCCGCGTACGGTCCACTGCTTGCCAGCGCTAACAGCAGAATCAAGCCAACTTGTTGTAACATCATCCAGACCTTAGTTATCGAAAAAAAGGTTATATCTGACACTAGCCCGCATTTCTCACCAGGATCACGGGAGCAGGCGTACGGACACGAAAACCAGCCTGAACCGTGATAGGCATATTTGAATGACACACTGTATTTTTAATCATCTGGATACTCTTAAATGGATCAGTGCCTTAACAGTATTCAACGCCGCCTGGTGAGAAATGCGGGCTAGTGGTACTTACTTAAGCAAAATATGGACTCTGCCGTCATTGCGAGGACGAAGCAATCTCTTATAGGGTGACGCAAAGGTGCAATAGATCGCCGCGCTACCGCTCGCGATGACGCAGTTTTGCTCTTGTTAGTAGTTAAGTAAGTGCCATTCATCTCTGATACGAATATAGTAAGCAGAATGAAGTAAACGTGGCCTTACTGACAAAAGGCCCAAAAAAACCGCTGAAAGGAATATCGTGTTCTGCTTGTCTATATATAGACTTTCTGCTGACGAAGCTTGCGTCAAATAGCACACTACCGTGTTGATGGTTTGGTCATTCTCGGCTTGCGATTGATCGCTGTACTGTAACGGACAGGCGCTTCTCCGGATCGGGTAGGCGGGACAGCAACGTCAGAGAGCCCTTTGTTGTAATTGATATATTGCATTGTTATATGCAAAATGAGGCTTGACCTCAATAGTAAAAAGAGAGCGTAGAGAGATGATGGCCAGCAAATCGATACAGGCGTTTATATTCATCTGTGCAGGTGTTATCGCGCTGCTTTTTGTCAAGCTGATGTTCGACATGAGCCGATCGATGACCGAAATGACCGGTTACATTAGTGCGATTTCACAAGATGTCGGTGAAATGCAGAATGATATGCATGTTATGAATGAATCCATACTGCGGATGGAAAAGAGTATCCATGGTTTGGGGCAGGCTTTCACTCAGGGAACCCAGCAGTTTCAGCAAATGAGCCCGGCAGGAATGATGCAGCGGGTGATGCCTGATAGTGGGCAGCCTGCCCGTTGAGCATTGTTCGCCTTTCAGCAATAGTGGCCCGGACGTCAGCTTGTATATGCCTCATGTTGACCTCACATATGGACTGGCCTTTACTGCCTGCATGACATTAGCGATTATCGTTACACGGCTATTGCAGTGATCCCATGGCTATGGAATGCAAGGCGGTTGTTAATAGGAAGTATGGACCACCGGATGTTCTTCAGGTGAAAGAGGTTGAAATACCTGCACCCGGGAAAAATGAAATTCGGATAAAGGTGCATGCCGCTGAGGTAACGAAGGCGGACTGTGAGATGCGGGGTTTCAGGTTTCAGGTGAAGTGGTTCTGGCTGCCTTTGCGGGTTGCGCTGGGTATCGTCAGGCCAAGGAAACAGATACTGGGTGGCTATTTCGCTGGCGAGGTAGAGTCGGTAGGCAAGGATGTGTCAAAATTCAATAAAGGAGACCGGATTTTTGGCGCGACGCGACTGCGGCTGGGCGCGCATGCTGAATACCTGTGCCTGCCGGCCAGCTATACGCTGGTGCCAAAACCGACCAATATGAGTTTCCAGGAGGCCGCAACCGCACCACTGGGTGGGCTTAATGCACTTCATTTTTTGAAAAAGGCGAATATCCAGCGAGGTGAAAGGGTCCTTATCAACGGCGCACACTGCAGTCATGATTTAATTATTACAATAATGTGATGGTGATGGTGATGGTGATGTTGAGTGCATCGGCATTGTCAGGCCTTATGAGGAGTAAACGCCTGTATTGTCGGATTAAATCCAGATATTTACAGATAACGGTGTAGCCTGCTGATCGAATGAACTGAGGATTTCAATTGAACCAGGTCATTGACTGACGCGAAACTGAAGCAGGATGTCCACGTAGGTTCCATCATCCTTCATGCCCTGAAATGCGTTTTCAAAATCGGAGATGATCTGCTCTGCATCGGGGCGCTTGCGCGTAACTGCAATTCTCAGTCCCCTGGTTGATACATTGCTCTCTACAAATCGAATCTGCTTGATACTACCGGGTATGCGGTTATTCATCACGTAGAGTGCAACACGTTCATCGGCAACAGCGATATCAATTTTACCTGCGAGCAGTTGTTGCAGGTTTTCCTCCACAGTGTCCATCTTGACAAAGTCGACGGGTAGATCAGCATACGCGCCCTGTGTATACGCGTAGTCCTCAACCACACCTACCCGGTAGCCTTTCATCTCCCGCGGATTCGGAATCTGAATATTGCTGTCTGTTCGCACCATGAGTTTGACTCTGTTTTCAATTATCGGCTGGCTGAAAACAAGTTCACGAGTGCGCTCTTTCGTGTACCAAATACTTGCAATCACGTCATATCGACCTTGTTGCGTACCCTCAAGGTCATTCGGCCATTGTTGCATTTCGAACGAGGGTTTATACCCGGCTCGTTCCAAAGCGGTCATGACAAGATTTACAGCGAACCCATTATCAGGAAGTTCATGGTTTACGTAAGGCGACCAGAAGCTGGCAGTGACACCGAGTTCCCTGGGTTGTTCTGCCTGCGCGTACGTCAGAGTTAGCATCAATGACATGAATAATGTAAATTTGAACATAATCGTCATCGCCATTGGGTCCTCGCTATCTCAAGTTAACAGGCATGTTATTGCCCCGATTATACACAAGGAATTCATAGCCTAGCCCGCATATTGTATGAAGGATTCGGGTTTCAGGGCCAAGCTGTAAGCGTACATAACCTGTTGGTTTACCTGTGGATCATTAAAGTATCGACAAAAACGCAACAATGTGTGTCCGCTTTCGGGCAATATACGCGCTAGTCATTGACAATGGTACTTGATGGGTTGGTCTGACAAAGAGCTTTTGGGTTGGATAGCTAAAACGGGTCTGCATTGACGAAATTCCAATGGTTACGCCAGTTTGAGGCCAGGTTGGTAAAGCGTGCGCGTATCTACAACTCTTCAGGAACTACCATTGCTATCACCTTGTCCATTCCAACACAGGCAAGTGTCGACTAGCCACACAACCACTTAAACAGGAGATATGTCATGAAAGGCGACGAGAAAGTCATTGAGATACTTAACGGTGCCTTGAGTATTGAGCTCACTGCAATCAATCAGTATTTCCTTCATGCAAGGATGTACAAGAACTGGGGTTTGAATGCCCTGGGCAAGCACGAGTATGATGAATCCATCGAGGAAATGCACCACGCGGACCTGTTGATCGAACGCATTCTTTATCTGGAGGGGTTGCCAAGGATGCAGGACCTGAACAAGCTATATATTGGCGAAAATGTGCCCGAATGCCTCAGTGGCGATCTTCAACTCGAAACGCAGGGTCATGCACATTATATCGAAGCGGTCGCGTACTGCGAATCGGTGCAGGACTTCGTATCCCGTGATATCCTGCAGAAAATTCTCAACGACACGGAAGATCACATAGATTACCTGGAGACGCAGATCGACTTGATCGACAAGGTGGGCCTGAAGAATTATCTGCAAACCGCTATGGGTCCGATTGAAGGCTGACAAATGATGCAGTAGTGCGCAATGAAATGACAGCTTCAAACGCTCTGCCCTTTGGTTTCTGCGGTTTTGATCTGATGTTGACTCAAAGGGTGTTGATATTAACTTTCACAAGTGGGTGCCGCCTATGACAAAACTCAAAATCAACGGTCAGCTCGTCGACATCAACCTTGACGAGACGACCCCCCTTCTGTGGGTACTCCGCGAGCAACTGGGACTGACGGGCACCAAATACAGCTGCGGTATCGGCGTGTGCGGTGCCTGCACGGTGCATATCGACGGCGAAGCGGTGCGCTCCTGCTTGTTACCGGTTTCTGCTGTCGATGCATCACAGGACGTTGTCACGATCGAAGGGCTGTCAGCCGACGGCAGTCACCCACTGCAGCGGGCATGGGAAGAACTTGACGTCCCGCAGTGTGGCTACTGTCAGCCGGGCATGATCATGAGTGCGGCTGCGCTGCTCCAGAACAATCCAAATCCCAGCGACGAAGATATTGATGCCAACGTGAGCAACATCTGCCGTTGTGGGACATTCAACCGTGTGCGGCGTGGCATACATCTTGCCGCTGAGATCGATAAGCGTGGGAGGGGATGATGAAAAACTATCGTGTGAATGTTTCGCGCCGTGAATTTCTTATCCGCAGCACAACGATCGGTGCCGGTTTTTCCCTCGGGCTGTTTCTGCCCTCAAGCAGCGGCGTGCTGGCCGCAGAGGTGCTTTCATCCGAGGTGCGGGAGATCAATGCGTGGGTTGTGATTGAGCCCGACGATACTGTTATCATTCGTATCGCGCGTTCAGAGATGGGGCAGGGCACTTTGACCGGACTGGCACAACTGGTTGCCGAGGAACTCGAATGCGACTGGTCAAAGGTCACGACCGAGTATCCTACGCCAGGACAGAATCTTGCCCGTGACCGCATATGGGGAAGTTTTTCCACTGGTGGTAGCCAGGGTATCCGGGGCAGTCATGAATATGTCCGCAAGGGTGGCGCTGTTGCTCGGGAAATGCTGATCGAGGCCGCAGCAGATGCCTGGGGCGTGCCGATGGAGGAATGCCGCGTATCAGCTAGCGTGATCACCCATGAGCCAACAGGGCGCAATACGACGTACGGCAAGATGGCTGCGGCTGCTGCCGAATTGATCCCACCCATGGAAGTCGAACTCAAAGACCCGAAAGACTGGAAGATCATCGGCAAGCCGATGAAACGCCTGGACACGGTCGATAAACTGAACGGCAAACAGGTCTTCGGGGCCGATCTCCAGTTACCCGGCATGCTCAATGCCGCGATCAGCGCCTGCCCGGTATTCGGTGGTCAGCTCAGATCATTCGATGCCGCAAAGGTGCGCAACATGTCTGGCGTACGCGCAATCGTCCCTGTGGAAGACAACGCTGTCGCCGTAGTCGCCGATACCTGGTGGCAGGCAAAGACGGCGCTGGATGCGCTGCCGGTGTCCTGGGACGAGGGACCCAATGCCGAGGTCAGCAGCGCATCGATCGCGCAGATGCTGGATCAAGGCCTGAATGCAACCGATGCCTTCATAGGCAATGAGGTGGGTGATGCAAAAAGGGCGCTGAAAAAGGCCGTGAAGACCGTCGAGGCAAGCTACGCTTATCCCTACCAGAATCACGCGACGATGGAACCGATGAACGCCACTGCGCTCTGGAACAAGGACCGTTGCGAAGTCTGGTGTCCAACGCAGAACGGCGAAGCGGCTCTGCAGGCCACCGCCGAAGCGGCCGGTCTGGCCGCCTCACAATGTGAAGTCTACAAAATCCATCTTGGCGGTGGTTTTGGTCGGCGCGGGGCATTCCATGATTTTGTCAAGCAGGCCGTCGCTATTGCCAAGCAGATGCCGGGCACCCCGGTCAAGCTGCTCTGGAGCCGCGAAGAAGACATGCAGCACGGTCATTACCACCCAATCACCAAGGCGAAACTCGTCGGCGGTCTGGACGACAAGGGGGATCTGGTCGGCCTGCATATACGTATCTCGGGGCAATCCATACTGGCCTCCGTCAACCCCAAGTGGATGCAGAACGGGGTCGACATGTTCACCTTCCAGGGCCTGATGCCCGAGGGCGATCACGCGATCAGCTACACGGTTCCGAACCTGCTGGTCGATCATGCGATGCGCAATCCACCAGTACCTCCGGGTTTCTGGCGTGGTGTCAACGTGAATCAGAACGCCATCTACATGGAGTGCTTTATCGATGAGCTTGCCCATGCTGCGGGCAGGGATCCGCTCGCCTTCAGGCGCAAGCTGATGGTCGATCATCCCAAGAGTCTGGCCGTACTCAACGCCGTTGCCGAAAAAGCGGGCTGGGGCAAGCCTGCCCCGAAGGGCGTGCATCGGGGGCTGGCCGTCTGTAAGGCATTTGCGAGTCATGTCGCGGCCTGCGCGGAGGTATCGGTCGATAAAAACGGCAAACTCAGGATCCACCGTATCATCGCTGCAACCGATCCCGGGCATGCGGTAAACCCGCAACAGATCGAGGCACAGGTCGAAGGTTCCTTCGTGTTCGGTCTGTCAGCTTTACTCTACGGTGAATGCACGATCAAGGGTGGAAGTGTCGAGCAGACAAATTTTGATAGCTACCCGTCGATGCTGATCTCGGATATGCCGAAGGTTGAGGTGATCGTTATGCCCTCGGGTGGATTCTGGGGCGGGATTGGCGAACCAACCATCGCTGTGGCGGCTCCCGCCGTATTGAACGCCATTTTTGCCGCGACAGGCAAGCGCATTCGCCAGTTCCCGTTGAAAAACACCGATCTGCGGGCTGCCTGACTGACTGCCTGGCTGGCTAGCGGCCAGGCTCGTGCTACTGGCTAGAGTCATCGACAGTGCAGCACCCGTGATCAGAGACAGACGCTTGAAATTGTTTTCGTATTTGATGTTTTTACTCGAGAATATCAGTGAGTTACATATTAAGACGACCGGATTCTGTGGCCTTGCGGCGCGTAAAAATTCTGGTCTTAATGGGTAGTCGCAGAACAGGCTAATTCCTTACACATTCTTTTAGAGAAACTCTGATTTATTCAGAGTTTCTCTAATAATAAACTGCACGTTTTCTGGGCGATGATACCTAATGATCCAGAACTCGAGATTCTTCTCCACAAATTCGTCATAATGTACGCAATGCGAACCATCGAGCGAAATTGATGAAATCTGTGTGTGGTCGGCTCATCGTAATTTTCGGTATGCTGGTATTTTATGCGGCATGCATGCCGCAGCCAAAGCCGGGCATCAACACGAGCAACGTGGATCAGTGTGTGATTCTTCTGCACGGTCTGGCACGGACCACAAGCTCGATGGAAGAAATACAAAATGCGTTGTCAGCAGAGGGCTATTACGTCGTTAGCGTTGACTATCCATCGCGAAAACATCCCATTGAAGATCTTGCTTCCTCAGTTATACCTGACAAGATCTCTACGTGTAACAGTCATGTGGATGGAGACATTCATTTTGTCACCCATTCACTGGGAGGTATCCTGGTAAGACAGTACCTGGCTGAAAACACAATAGATAATCTCGGCAGAGTCGTGATGTTAAGTCCGCCTAACCAGGGTAGTGAAGTCGTCGATGCTTTAAAAGATGTACCCGGCTTCTTTCTAATCAACGGACCGGCAGGAATGCAGCTGGGTACTGACGCAAACAGCGTGCCGGCCAATTTGCCGCCGGTAACCTATGAAGTTGGCGTAATCACCGGCGATAAAACCGTTAACTATATCCTATCGATGATCATTCCGGGTGACGACGATGGTAAAGTGTCTATCGATCGTGCCAGGGTGGAGGGAATGGCGGATTTTCTAGTCGTCAATCATTCACACACGTTTATTATGAAATCAGAGGATGTCATCGCTCAAATAGCGGCATTTTTACACGCAGGTCAGTTCAACCATCCAGCTGACCCCCATTTATCACCAGATTGACGAGCCCTCACTTGATCTTTGTATCCACACAGCATTTTACTCAATCGGGGATACACACGGTTATTCCACTCCGTCGCAAAGCGACCCCGAAGGGGTGAAATGCGGGCCAGACAGTCGCTGCCATAGCAATGTGTGTTTACCAGCAGTACGGGAAGACAATCGGGCGCACATAAAAAAGCAGGCCCCTGACGGACCTGCTTCCATTGCTATCACACATAGATCGTACAGCTAACAACGGATTGCTAAATCCCCCCAACCAGCACTGCGTTGTAGCCCTTGCTCTTCACGTAATTGACCACCTCGAAGGCAGTGATGACGCCAGGTAAGTAGTCCACCAGCATAAGGTGGCTTCTGTCACGATTAATGCGCACTTCCTTGACCCCTTTATCGCTTCCCAATGTGGATTCGAGGTGGAAGATTTGTTCATGTTGTAACTTCTCTTTGATGTGAACGACGATACCTACAGGATTATTATTGTTCATTGATTTTTCTCCACAGATTTTTTTATGTTGTTGTTATTCGCTTACTAAAAAATAAGCTTCTGCGCTACATTTTTGAGCATATGGACAAATGATTATAAGAACCCACTATTCAATATCAATCTGCCTATCGTAAAAAAATGTCATATTTAGAATTAGTTATGAGCCATTGCTAATTTGCTTTACTAGTAATGTATTAAATTAAAATATCTATAGTTCCTGCATTAGTGTAAGTTTGTAAGGTTTCACAACATCAGCGAAACAGCGTTAGCCAGCATTTCTCATCTGGTAGTGAGATGATCACACAGAGTGTCACTGATATAGAGAGGGCGCGTGCATCGGGTGAGAAATGCGGGTTAGAATCCGTACCACCCTCAGGCGTCGTTTCTTTTATTACCGAAGTGTTAAAATAAACGGCCAGGCACTCTGATCTGCAGGCCAGGGCAGCGTTGGGTGGCAATCAATTACAGTAGCTGATACAGCTTTCACTGGTCAGTGCACTGCTCAGGCAGCTTCTGAAATGTTTTAATCCTGTCCAAGGAACATCATTGAAATCACATCCTGAAAAACTGTTACAAAAACACAAACAACTCAACCATTCTGAGAGGGTGAAAGTCACGTCGCACGTACAGAGAGCCCAGGACGACTGGATCCTCAATACGATCATGATCGAGAATTGTGACGTACCATTTAAATACAAACGCAAAAAACAATACAGGAACTTGAAAGGTCGGCGTGTCAATCTCACGTATTACCCCGGCGAGGAATCAGTGGTGGGTATAGAGATGGAGATTATGAGGGTGGTCAGAATCAAGCTTGCTTAGTTTTGAGTGCCATGTGCCTGCTTGGTTTTCGCGCCGTCGTATTCGCCGTAAATTGAAAAAACCGTTCGTATTTTCCAAATTGTTGTTAAAACCGGCCATTTTGGCGCAAATTCCTGCTTCAACAGCACACCCTATAGACGGTATGCGCTATTATGGGACATTGCATTTAAAAACAATCACACCGAATTCCCACTTTAGGCAACTTCCATGAACCAAGCAGCACCCGACAGGGTAATCGATGATAAACAAAAATCCAAATCCAAAGTCAAAACCTCAGCGAATAAGCAGCAGGTGAACAGGGAAAAACTGGATTCGGTGCGCAGCCATATTGCGTCCCGCGTGATTGGCCAGCAGCGGCTGGTCGACGGTATGTTGGTCTGCCTGCTCAGCGATGGCCACCTGCTGGTGGAAGGCTTGCCCGGACTGGCCAAGACGACCGCGGTCAAGGCCCTGTCCGAAGCCATAGAGGGAGATTTTCACCGGGTTCAGTTCACCCCGGATCTGCTGCCATCCGACCTGGTGGGTACGGATATCTACCGGCATGAAAAAGGCGCCTTCGAGTTTCGCCCCGGCCCGTTGTTTCACAATATCCTGCTCGCCGATGAGATCAACCGTGCCCCTGCCAAGGTCCAGTCCGCGTTACTGGAAGCCATGGCAGAGCGCCAGATAACGGTAGGCCATACCAGTTACCCTCTGCCGGATGTGTTCATGGTGCTGGGTACCCAGAATCCCATCGAGCAGGAAGGTACCTACCACCTGCCGGAGGCGCAATTAGACCGCTTCCTGATGCAGGTTCGCGCGGAGCACCCCAGTCATGACGAAGAACTGCAAATCCTGGAACTGGATAACAACCGCCAGAAGACCTCCGAACAAGCACCCGACACAGTGCTTTCCCAGGCAGACCTGATCGCGATGCGCGCCGCAGCAGCCGAGCTCTACCTGGATCCTAAACTGTATCGCTACATCGTTGATCTCGTGCAGGCCACGCGTAATCCGAGCGGCTACAGCGAAGACCTGACCCGTTGGATACGCTACGGCGCGTCACCCCGCGCTTCAATTTCGCTGAGCCGTTGCGCCCGCGCGCTGGCCTGGATGCGCGGAGATACCTACGTGTCACCCGAACACATACAGCGGGTCGCTCCTGAGATCCTGCGCCACCGCATACTTCTGACTTTTGAAGCCGAAGCCGAAGGCATCACCACCGATGACTTCGTCCAACATCTGCTGTCGCTGGTCGCGATTCCATGACAGACGCAATGCATCCGCGCCTGGATGAACTGCTGGAACTGCGTCATCAGGCGCACACCCTGGGGCTTGCCTCCCACCATCTGGTCAACACCACCTTCAGCGGACTGTATGCTTCGGTATTCCGTGGGCAGGGCCTCAATTTCGAGGAGGTGCGAGAATACCGGGAAGGTGACGATATCCGCAACATGGACTGGAAGGTGACGGCACGCACCAACGAACCTCACCTGAAGGTCTATCGAGAGGAGCGGGAGCGCAGCGTTGTGCTCTGCGTGGATCACGGACCCCAGATGTTTTTTGGCACGTGCGGCACTTTCAAATCGGTACAGGCCGCGCGCGCCGCCGCTCTGTTGGGCTGGGCGGCCAACAGTGTCAACGACCGGGTTGGCGGCATGCTATATGGCGATGCCGATACCGGTCTGGTGCATATTCAGCCCACAAAGGATCGGCGCGCGGTGTGGCGCCTGCTCAAGCAGTTGGCCGAGCCGGTGCGCCGTGCGCAGCGAGGCGTCGACTGTATTGACCGTGTATTGAAACAAGCAGACCGTGCTACCGGCACCGGCAGCCTGATCTTTGTGATCGGCGATTTCAATCGTGAGTTCCATGGGCTGGAGAAAACCCTGGGCCAGGTCTGTCAGAAACACTCGGTTGTACTCATACCGGTGGATGACCCTGCAGACCGGGAGATTCCACGCATGGGACGGGCCCTGTTTCGCGATTCCGAAGGACGCATGGTGGAAATCGATACCGATGACGCCGATGGTCAGCGCGCTTTCCGCGAACGCTGGGAAGCCCGTCGTGCGAAGCTGATCAAGCTGAGCAGCCGGCTGGGCGTCGCCGTGATCCCGGTGCAAACCTGCAGTGACGTGCACCGCTCTTTGGTGGCCGGTCTCGCTCAACGCGCCCGCTGCAGGGCTTACCTTTGACACCCGAGAGCCTGACCACCCGATTACATGATATTCAGGATCTGGATCCCGTGGGCATCTGGCCACTGGCCACTGGCTGGTGGCTGATGCTGGCTGGCACGGCTCTGATGATCCTGTTGTTCGTCGGCTTGCGTCGATGGAATCCGGACTGGCGGCGTTACCTACCCCGATACGGCTGGTCATTAGAGGCAGCCCGCGAATTGACTGTGCTGCGTGACAGAGTGGGTCACGGCGACGTAAAGACCCTGACAGCGCGATTTTCTGAGTTGCTGCGACGTATCGCGATTGCCCGTTGTGGACGCCACAATTGCGCCGGTCTCCACGGTGAATCCTGGCTGGTCTGGCTTGCGGATCATGACCCCGACGGCTTTGACTGGCCCGCCCGGGGTCGGGTGTTGCTGGACCTTCCCTATGCCCCTCCCGGTGAGTCAGATCACCAGCCCGAACTGCTAAACCTGATCGATGCTGCAATGGTCTGGACCTCGCAGCCGAGTCAATGCCGACGGGGCCAGGAGTAGGGTCATGGGATTTGAATTTCAATGGCCGTGGATGGGAATCCTGCTAATTCTGCCGTTTCTGGTGAGGTTTCTCTGGCCCCGAACCGACCCGGATGAGGCTGAGGCGCTGGCCGGCCGTCAGGAAACCTTGCTGCATCCGGCACTGGCAGAGCTGCAGGAAAGCTTTACCGGGCATCGCCCGCGGGCCTCCATCAGCGGCCGAATCCACGGTCTGCTGTTAGGGATGTTGTGGCTGCTGCTGACGCTGACCCTGATGCGTCCCCAATGGCTGGAACCGTATACCGAGACACGCGCCGAAGGTTACGATCTGATGCTGGCGGTGGATGCGTCGCATTCCATGGAAGCCCTGGATTTCACGGTCAACAATGCCCAGGTTACCCGCATGGCCGTGCTCAAGGGCGTTTTGAGCAAATTCATCGCCAACCGGTCCGGCGACCGGATTGGGCTGATTATCTTTGGCAGCCAGGCCTATACCATTGCTCCGATGACGTATGACCTGAATGCGGTACGACAGCAGCTGGACGATGTGGTACCGAATATTGCCGGTCAGGGCACCGCTATGGGCGATGCTATCGGCCTGGGGGTGAAAAAACTGCGTGAGCGCCCGGAAGGGTCGCGGGTGCTGATTCTGGTTGCAGACGGTGACAATACCGCCGGTACGATACCGCCCCTGGATGCGGCCCGGCTGGCGGCGCAGATGGGGATCCGTATCTATACCATTGGTGTGGGCAGCACACAGGATACGGTGCAGATCATCGAAAACGCTCGCCTGGTGGCCCGTGATGACCTTGGTATGGACGAAAAGGTCTTACGCGCCGTCGCCGGCATCACCAACGGCGCCTATTTCAGGGCCACTGATACCCGAGCCCTCGAGGAGATCTATACAAGAATCGATGAACTGGAGAAGACACAGGCTGAGTCGCGTACGGTCATGATTCCTCATGCCCTCTATCCATGGACACTGGGTTTAGGTCTGCTATCACTGCTGGGTCTGGGTATGTTTCCGGATGGTCGGGTCCGCATCGCAGGCGGCGGCCGACATGCCTGAGGCCGGTTTTCACTTTGCCCAGCCCTGGCTTTTATTGCTTCTGCTGGTGCCGCTGCCGGTCTGGTTTTGGTTGCGTATGACGTCGCCCCGCGAGAACAATGAAAGCTACCGGGCTTATGCAGACGCTCATCTGTTGCCCTTTCTGACGGGGCGTCATGACCTGCCGCCGCGTCAGCAACGCCAGCGTTTTTTCGTCTGGTGCGTGCTGTGGGGGCTGCTGGTTACCGCGATCGCTGGCCCACGCTGGGATTTTCGAGACGTTCAGCTATTTCGGCCGGGCAGCGATCTGGTCATCCTGCTGGACCTGTCAAGTTCCATGAATGTGACCGACATCAGCCCGTCACGTCTGACCCGTGCTCGCCAGGAGATACAGGACCTGATAGAAAACAATCGCCATTCACGTCTAGGCTTGATCGGCTTTGCTACTCTGGCCCATATCATTGCGCCCCTGACCGAGGACGGTAATAGCTTGCGGGCATTATTGCCGGCTATCTCGACGGACCTGGTTGAACTCAAAGGCAGTCGACTCACCGAAGCCCTGTCTCGTGCGCAGCAGATGTTGGCCGGGCAACCTGCTAACAGCAGCCGTCACCTGCTACTGATCACCGATGGGGATTTTGGCGATGGCAACCTCGAGGAATACGTCAAGCGCCTGACTCGTGAAGGCATACAACTGCACGTGCTGGGTGTGGGTACCGAGGAGGGTGGACCGGTGCCAGGTGCGGGTAACACTTTCCTGCGTCAGCAGGATGGTTCCCAGGTGATCTCTCAGCTCGATGAGGAGAATCTGAAAAAATTGGCCGAGGTCGGTAATGGCATTTATCAACGCGCTGTTTACCGCGATGCCGATACCGCCGCACTGATGCGCCGTGTCGGTCGGGCAAGCCACGCTCACGCAGTCGCCAACCAGAAAACCCGCATCTGGAATGAACGCTACTTCTGGCCGGTGGGGCTGGCCATGCTGCTGGTACTGCCATTGTACCGACGCTTCTCAAGACTGTTCGTTCAGCAGGAAGCATCATGACACGCCGGTTACGATGTCTGGTCTGTAGCCTGTTGCTGATTGGCACCAGCCATACAGTTTGCGCCGGGCTGTTTGAAAATCAGGAACAGACAGCTGAACGCCTCTACCAGGAAGGCCGCTACGCTGAGGCTGCCGACACGTTTCAGGATTCGTATCGTCGTGGGGTGGCGTTGTACCGGGCCGGTGAATACCAGAAAGCAGCCCGATCCTTCCAGCAGGTTGACCGGGAGGAGGTGCGTCTGGCGGCTGAGTACAACGCGGGCAACAGCCACTTCCGCATCGGCAACTATGAAAAGGCCATCAAGGCTTATGACAAGGTATTAACGCAGGATCCCGGCCACGAAGGCGCGAACTTCAACCAGAATCTTGCCCGGATCATGCTGGCCCAGGTCAGCCCCAAAACGGATGACGAAGAGGAGGAGAAACAACAGCAGGAAGAACAAGAGAAACAACAGCAACAGCAGGAGCAGCAACAGCAGGAGCAGCAACAGCAGGATCAACAGCAGGATCAACAGCAGGATCAACAGCAGGAGCAACAACAGCAGGAGCAACAGCAGGAGCAACAACAGCAGGAGCAGCAACAGCAGGATCAACAGCAGGATCAACAGCAGGATCAACAGCAGGATCAACAGCAGGATCAACAGCAGGATCAACAGCAGGATCAACAGCAGGGTCAGGAACAACAGCAAGAGAGTGATCAAGGCCAAACGGGACAGAAAAACGAGGAAGGCCAGGATGGCAAAGTGGTCGGGGAAAGCCAGGAAGGCGAAACAGACGAATCCAAACTTGCTGGTGAGAACGGCGCGGATAGCCCGACCGGTGAAAAGGGCGATAAAGACGAGCAAACCGAGTCCGGCGAACAGGGTGAGGAGACAGAGCAGGATTCTGAAAGCGCGATAGGCAGCGATTCGGACACCATGGGACAGAAAGCGGACGATTCCGGTGACCGGCAGGAGCACCAGCAGAGCGCCAGCGACGCTACTGAGAAAATCGATTCCAGTAGTGAAGAAGCGGCCGATCAGGAATCGACGATGAATACCGGCGGCCTTGAAGAAGGCGAGCAGGGAGCGCGGGAGCAAGACACGCAACAGCAGGATGGCGGTGGAGCAGATCGCCAGCAGATGGCCAGAAAGGCGCGTCTTCCAGAGGCAGGGGAGCTGGATATGACAGAAGTGGGCAGCCTGACCGATGCTGTCGATCAGTTCGATCAATTTGGTGAGCAGCAGGACCCGGATGCAGGCAATACCGGCCAGAAACCTCAAGAGGGCGGCGAGGGCAGTGCCTATATGACCCTGGTGGAACAACAACTCGACGGCATAGAAGGTGATCCTGCACAGCTACTGCATAACCGTTTCAAGCTGGAAGAACGCCGCCGGTTGCGGCCGCGCAGTCTGGGAGGTGCGATTTATGAACACCGGCCGTGGTAATTCCTGCAGTTTGCTGAGAGTGATCTACCTTGGCCTTTGGCTTGGCGGCCTGTTTCTGCCGGTCGACGCCATGGCCCAACAGCCGCCAACCCCGGTACCTGGTTACAATCCCTGGGCAATCGCCAATCCGTATTATCAGGTTCAGAACCCGGCTCCCCCGGTTGGCCCCGCGACGGATAATCGAATTCAGTCAGGACCCCAGGCCTACGGTGTCGTTCCCCCCTGGGCGTATCCTGTAATGCCTGCGCCGCCGCCAGGTTACCAGGCCCAATACCCAGCATCTGCGCAGGTCAGCAGACCTTATGTGGAAATTGAGCTTGATAGCACTGAGGCTTATGTGCATCAAAACTTGGTGATGTCGATCAAGGTCATCAGCACGGGCAATCTGAAAACCGTCGCTGCGCAGCTACCTGACAACGAGGGTGTCATCATTCGTCAGCTGGGGGATATAACCGTCGGTACGCGAACCAGGCGGGGGCAACGGGAAATTGTTAATACATTGTATTACCAGCTGACGCCCATTCGCAGTGGTCGCTTCGAGCTTGATTCCGTGCGTGTTACCGGCACTATCGACACCGCGTCACCCTATCAAGCGGACTATGACGCGATCACCAGCCGACCCGTGGTGCTGATGGTTTCTGATCCGGAACCCGGTGTGTTGCCCTGGCTGCCGTTGCACGAGCTGGAATTGAACGCGCGCCTAAGTAATGATGAGCGCATTGGTGAGGGAGAGCCACTGACCCTGACCGTAGAACAACGGGCTGTGGGTATGTCCGGCACCCAGTTGCCATCGATCGAAGCCCAACTGCAGGCTCCTGGACACCGCCTGTACCGGGAGAAATCTGAATACGAGGGCACCATCTCCAAAGACGGCAAACTCGTCGGTACCCGTAGGGACCGCTTTACCCTGGTGCCCCAGCAGGGAAACCGGGTAGATATACCGGCAATCCGGGTCGGCTGGTGGAATGTAGATCGTCAGCGCAAGGAAACCGCGGTTCTACCCGGCCGCCTGCTGAATCAACGCGACCTTCCGCCGGGGCAGGAGAGCGATAGCGCTAGCCGCGTGCTGAGTGAAGTCACGGAATCTTTAGCTATGTGGTTGTTCTTGCTGGCCCTGACCTTCCTGTTGGGCCGGTTCTGGACCCGCTTGATGCCCGGCCTGCGGCATTTCAGGCGCTGGCTCTGGTCGCACATCGTTACCCTCTGTCAACCACTTTATCGACGCATGTTGCCTGTACTGGTGCGGCTGTCCCCGCAGCGCAATCTCCCCCTTATCCGCCGCAGAGTAGCCGACACTCTGCCCCGTTCTGCACGTTTGTGGTTCTGTGTTCGTGGCGCCGATGAAGAACAGGATGCGGATGACTGGAGCCAGGTCCTTCGCTTTCTGGTCAATCGCCGACTCGGACTGTCGGCGCAACTGCCCATGTCGGAACTGGCGGAGCAAATCATTCAAATTCATCCAGGCGCTGATGCCAACAAGATCCGGTTGCTACTGAACGAACTCGAAGCGGCCTTGTTCTCGGGCCGTCCGATACAGGATTTCGATAGCTGGAAAAAGGCGTTCAAGCATCAGCTTCGACCGCGGTTATACGTCCCGCTGCGACGCAAACAACGGATTAACCGTGACCGTGTGTTGCCCAGCCTGAATCCGGGATAGGGGCGATTTCGTCTATGATGGGTGTTGTAGGCCCGCGAAAATCCTTATTTTCGTTTTTTATACTATTTGCTTTGCTCCGCTAACAACCATGACAGGGCCTCGTCTCGATTCTGAAAAATCTTAAGGTTCCATTTAATTTTCCGCGGATATGACGCCAGCATTTCGGTTGTGATTCTTGTTGTACGACTGTAGGCAACCACGGCCATTGCGTTTATTTCCGGGAGTGTCGCGAGTATTTCCTGGGCAGAAAAGTCATACGAGTAAGAGTGAATCTTGTTAACGAGTAACGAAAAAGGGGACTGCAAATGCGACAGCAGAAAGTCGTGATATTGCTTGACCATTTCAACGTCCATTTCAACGCCCTCGTTAATGATAACTTCGGCGATATCTTCGCGAAGGATGTTTATCTTCGCGAAAGGTAATTCGTATGTATCCATTCTTCATATCACATTTTTGGTTCAACTAATAATTTCTTTTAAGCAATTAGTGTGCCGTTTTTAGCGTCGGTTCGCGGTATTACACTGAAATGCTTGATTATCGTCGCTACAGGCAGTCAACCAGGATCGCGACAAGTCGTCATAAATGCGGCGTTTACAGAGTATTTCTATGCTCTGCTTCGCATTCGTGTATTGCTCTGGTGTTTTCGGGATTATTTCGTGCGTTAAGTGTGAATATGTGATCAAACACTCCGTAATCTGTAAAAAATACCGAATCTTGTCGGCATAACTTTACACATGTGCGATCTTGAATGAATTAGGTGATAACTTTATTGACAAACGCATCGATGTTTTCTGGTATACAGATGAATTCTGGCCCACAATACGCATCGATGGATGAGAAATGCGCGTGCGACGGACAAACTTAATGCTATACACCAAAAGATAATGATAGGAGTAAACCTATGCCTGTAGTAGGTTTTACCGGGCTGCATGAACATGCCACTAAACTTGGATATGATCTGGCCGTGGTTAATGTAAATTCTCTACCGATAGCCAGGGGTATCATAGGAAGCGGTTCTGATCAGGACGCACCAGTCGTGCTTGCTGTCTGTGGCCGTGATCTGATGCAAGAATTATTGCCATCACTTGAGTCGATGGCACGACGAGCGCTGAATCCAATCAGCTTGCTCGCCAAACGTATACAAGATGCCGAACAGGCAACCCTGGCCATTCGATTGGGCTGTAGCGGTCTGGTAATGGCTGATGATATCAGTGATTCTGCGGGCAGCGAAATTCGCGCTATCGCTGCCTCCTGCGGGATACCTGTGATCGAACAGAGCGTGTTGTCAGCATCGCTGGTCGAAATCGACGAAGAGCTGGAGGCAGTGACGTTAAATGCAATGGCCAGGGCATCGTCTTCCTGGCAGCTAATTGACGCGTCTGTGGCACAGGCAGCCGCACGCTATCTGCAAGGTATTTACAGTCAAACAGGCGCTTCTGGGCAGGGTAGAGGTGCACTTGAAACCTGTCAACCCTGGCGCCCGGTGGAACACTTGATCATTTATAATACAACCGCAGATGACGAAACATCTGCCGAATTGGCAGCCGAAGGGCGACGTGTACTCGACCGAATTCCTGGTGTACGCGCGACCTGGAGTGGACGTTCTATCAAGCCGGATGCCAGTTACCGTTGGTGTTGGCTGATTCGATTCGCACACCCGGCGGTTATCGACGCCTACCGGGTACACCCGGATCATCAGGCGTATGCGGACAATCATTTTCGCCCCATTGCGGGTGATCGCATTAGCATCGATTACGAATTATTTGGTGTAGAGGAAATTCAGGAAAATCTGTCCTCAGATTAATTTTTAGTCCGAATGTCTCTATTCTCTCGATACCACGTTTGATCACAGAACAATTTGATACAACAGTATTATTTATACTTGAGGCGAGTGTATGAAACTAGAATCCCTTGCGCTGCATTATGGCTATACATCCGAAGCGACAACCAAGGCTGCGGCCGTTCCGATCTATCAAACAACCTCCTATACCTTCGATGATACCCAGCACGGCGCTGACTTGTTCGATCTTAAAGTACAGGGGAATATTTATACGCGGATCATGAATCCGACCACCGACGTACTCGAACAGCGATTGACGGCTATGGAAGGTGGTGTCGGTGCTGTTGCGGTCGCTTCGGGAATGGCGGCCATCACCTACGCGGTCCAGTGTATATGTAATGTCGGTACGAATATTGTCAGTACCAGTCAGTTATATGGCGGCACTTACAATCTGTTCGCACACACCCTGCCAAGACAGGGCATTGAAGTGCGTATGGTTTCCTCTGATGATTTCGACGGCTTCGAGCAAGCAATCGACAACAACACGCGCGCGATTTTTTGTGAGTCGATCGGTAATCCTGCCGGTAATGTCGTCGATATTGAAAGACTGGCTGCTATCGCTCGAAAGCACGGTGTTCCATTGATGGTGGATAATACCGTTGCAACGCCTTATCTATGTCGTCCTTTTGAGTTGGGCGCAGATATCGTGATTCACTCATTAACGAAATATATCGGCGGCCATGGTAATTCGATCGGCGGCATCATTATCGATTCAGGAAAATTCGACTGGGTGCTCCATAAAGACCGGTTCCCGATGCTCAACGAGCCTGATCCTTCATACCATGGCGTGGTATACACAGACGCACTTGGGCCAGCCGCCTACATCGGGCGCTGCCGCGTCGTGCCTCTCAGAAACACAGGTGCTGCACTGTCGCCGATGAATGCCTTTCTGATATTACAGGGCCTGGAAACACTGGGCCTCAGAATGGAAAGGCATTGTGAGAACGCTGAGAAGCTTGCAGATTACCTCAGTAAACACGAGAAAGTGAAATGGGTCAGTTATGCTGCGTTGCCAGACAGCGCCTACTATCAGACCTGTCAGCGGATAACTGGCGGAAAAGCGTCAGGTATCCTCAGTTTCGGGATTGAGGGTGGTGCTGAGGCCGGTGCCAAGTTCATCGATGCGCTGCAAATGATTTTGCGTCTGGTCAACATTGGCGACGCTAAATCTCTGGCCTGTCACCCCGCATCAACAACACACAGACAGTTGAACGACGATGAGCTGGCTGCCGCCGGTGTCAGTTCAGACCTGGTTCGAATCTCGGTGGGTATTGAAAATATCGACGATATTATCGCCGACGTGAGTCAGGCCATTGATAGTGTGTAGAAAAAGGTCACAAATGACAGATGGATACTGTGACTGTGCTGACAAATATCAGCGGGTTTCAGTCGATTTCGAACTTGTTGGCCCTGACCGTATCCCGCCGGATATCAGCCAGTGGCGCATCGTCATCAAGTGAGATAGCACCTGTCGACTCCTCCTGGCCAACACCCAGATCGGTGAGTATCGATTCATAATCCGGAATCGAATGACTGGCTCTGTATTTTTTGAAAAGCGGGACGAATAGTGTCTCGTTGGTTACTTGATCAAGTTTGCTGACTATGGCTTCAGCAGACATCGGCCGTCCTTCACAGCACAAGCGTAATTGCTTCAGTGCATCATCTAGACTGCTATTGCCTTTTTTTCTCAGTTCGACGTCGGCAGTCAGCCAGAACAGAACACCGCTCCAATGCACACGCATATATTGCCGGGTTTCGCCGAGATTGTCGCTGACCTCAGTCAGGTTGACATGGCGCCAGCCTTGCTGCTTCTGGCCACGTTTGAATCCAGCCACAATTTTGTGCCACATCTCGCTATCATCGAACAGTCCGCTGCGAGCCTGAATGATATTCTGATAATAGGTCGCCAGGCCTTCTGACAGCCAGATATCGCCATAACCACGGTAAGGAAGCAGCAGGTGGCTGAATTCATGGAAGGCAGTCCAGTCGCTGATGAGCGCGTCGTAACCGAGCTCAGGATTTATCACGAGAACAATATTTGTTGGATCACCTCGCTCGACGTGGCCCCAGGGTACCGGACCTGAAAGGCTCGAGCTCCGTTTGAGCGTGATCTGAAAGTGATCCATAGGAAACACATGGTAGACGGTCCGGAGTGCATCGATGACCGCGTGCAGCCACTGTCGCGTCATCTTGCGTTCAGCTTCATTGAATGCGTCCTGATAATAGATGGTAACTCTCTGATCTTGAGTCACTATTTGTTCGTATTGCCCCGCTGCCGATAGCTTGAACGGATGTAGTGGCACGCTCAGCAGGAAACAAATCAATACGCGTCTCGGGAAGTGATTCATAACCAGTAGGGTGGACAGGTTTATCGTCAGTCTTTCGTGTGACCGGTTGATCACCCTATCGTTCCTGAAAATGGACGCAAAGGCACAGGGGAATCTGTCAATGCTGCCCCACTTACCCCTCATTGCAAGTCGCGATAGCGGCGTGGCAATCTCCTGCCTAAGGCAGCATTAAAGCACGGTGGCGTTATCATGAAATCGAAAATTCCCAATATGTCAGGTAGGTATAATCCTCCCTGCCTGATATCATATTGCGTTCGTGCTGCTCATCGGGTGGAAATGGATGTGACTGATTGTCGCTTATGCAGGTTGTTTCTCCTGTTCTTGCTTATCATGGTCTTCACCGGTTGTGCCACCGTACCCTTCGATGAACCCAAACCGTACAGTAAGACGATCACCGATACCGCGGATACCAACCTCGGTAAAAGAGTGTCTCCATGGGTGGATGAGCTCAATTTTCTTGGCGATTTCAGGCAAGCCAACCGGCGCATGCACAACAAGTCATTTACGGCTGATAACCAGATCAGCATTGTCGGTGGTCGCAATATCGCCGACGAATATTTCGAACTAAAGGCTGGGTCTGAATTTGTCGATTTCGATGTGCTGGCAATGGGGCCGATCGCCGCTGAAATCTCGAAGTCCTTCGACGAGTACTGGAATCATTCCCGCGCGGTGCCGATGGATCGGATAGCCGCCAACAAAACAGATGAAGGCCTTGACTCGAATCGGCTGTAGTCGAGTGTGTTTTATTTCCTTCACCGTGATATAGAGTGTTTAGGTGTTTTAGACTAACAATAATGGAGTTCACAATGATGCACGAAATTAAAGATATCAGGCTTGTTTCAATAATACTTGTTCTGCCCATTCTCCTTTCACTTCCTGTGAACAGCCTGGCACATGAATATGAAGACCATTATGACCGCGTCCAGCTAAGCGCCAGCGCGCAAACCCAGGTCGACAACGATACCGTGATTGTGACGCTGTACGCTCAGGAAGAGGGCAGTGACTCAGTACAACTGGTGAACCTTGTCAACGACCGCATCGAGGTGGCAATCAGGTATATCAAGCAGCATGATGCTATCAAGGTACAGACCGGCGGGTACAGCACCACCCCTGTCTATCATAACAACAAGATCACCGGCTGGCGTGTCAGGCAGAGCCTGCGTCTGGAGTCTCTGGACATGGCGTTAACGAGTCAAGTACTCGGACACCTGCAACAGACACTGTCCCTGCAGGGCATGAATTTTACGGTTTCACCCGAATTAAAAAATACAACCGATGACGAGTTAATCGGACAGGCATTGACAGTATTTGAGCAGCGTGCAAAAGCTATTACATCGAAACTCGGACGAAAAAATTACAAAATCGTTGATATAAACGTTTCTACCCAGGTAGACCAGTATCCTCGGCGTAATTACGAAGTCGCTGCCATGGCCTCAAAGATGGCTGCACCTCCGATCGAAAGTGGAGAACAGACACTGCAGGTCACCGTTTCCGGGCAGATAGAGATGGAATGAGGATCGTGTGATCACGATCTCCATCAGGCTTCTACACCCAACAGACAGCCTGCGACTGTTGCACTGCAAATCTGGCGGCACGAACTTCGCCAAACAGCCAAGCGGTTGCTCGATAAAAACTAATCGGACGAACTGTAATCTCACAAAACCTGTTTAGCCCGGATGTTGCACGAAGGCGGGAATGCCAGGTTAAGAATTAATTTATATTTCAATGAGTTACGCTCTATTTGTCGGGGTATTGCTCGGTTACAGTTTATCCTCTTCGGTTTCACGGGCAAGCTGCTTAACCAGCTTGCCCCTAAAATCCGAATCCTTCGTGCAACATCCGGGTTAGTCACCTGCAGGTGTCTGATATTTCGACAAATACGGAATAATGCACGTCCGTTTTCCTATGTTAGGCCGCGGAGATTATTTATCTGATTTACTTGTAATTATCGATCAAGAAGTCTAAACAAGATGTATGTATCAGACATACCTTTGTCATTAAAGTGGCTATCACAAGGTCATTTCACAAAGCCTGCGCTGCATGTTTTCTGTTCATGTATGCTTGTCTCGCTATGGCCGAGCCAGAGACCACGCTGAACTGGGTCGGCTGCGGTATCAGTAAGAAAGCCTATGTCACAGATCTGGCAAAAGCCTTTGAGAAGAAGACCGATATTCGCATTAACATTCAGGGTGGAGGGGCTACCAAAGGTATTCGTGAGGTGGTGACGGGTACTGCCGATTTGGGTGGCTCGTGTCGCTATCAGCTGCCTGAAGACCCGCGTGAGGCAGGTGCAGGCCTGGAGCCGGTCGCATGGGATGCACTGGTCGTCATCACAAACAAAGGCAATCCAGTGGATAATTTGAGCATGGAGCAGGTCAAGGAAATCTATACCGGCAAAATAAGAAACTGGCAGGTGCTTGGAGGGCCGAATGCGCCCGTTGAGGTGTATACCAGAAAAGGCAAGCACTCCGGTGTTGGGCGTACCTTGAGAAAACTTATTTTTGCTGATTTTGATCAGAAGATTGTGTCGACAAAATCTTTCCCATCTTCCGGCCCACTGGAAAAAGCCATTATGGATAATCCACATGCCATCGGCATCACCGGCATTAGCAGCGCACGCTTGCGTGATGTCAAAATACTCAAGCTGGAAAATATCTACCCCACTTATGACGCCGTTAAAGGTGGAGAATACCAGCTCTACCGCCCGCTTTACCTGACGTATAATCCAAAGTCAGAAAAGCTCGCAGAAGTGAAGCAGTTTATCAGCTTCTGTCACAGTCACGAGGGCAGGGAGATTATGCGGAAAAATGGTACCTTGCCTTACCGCGAGGGCGTACATCTGGTCATGCGACAGATCGAGCAGGACTTGTCGGCTTTTCGCAAGGGTGCAGATTTTTCAGACATGATGGGTGAGTAAGGGATTTTCTACGTTTCTGCTGATAATGCGTTGATCAATATCAAGGTGTTCTAACAGCTCTTACGTATCTGAATCGGGTGATCAGACGATTCAGGCATCCGATCAACCAGCGATTACGCAGAGGCTATAAGTCCTTTTACATTGAATCAATGAAAAAATATTTCATCAGATGAAACACTGTGTTTTCTAGCCCGCATTTCTCACCAGGGGGCTAGCCCCCTGGTGAGAAATGCGGGCTAGAGTATATCTTCGGAGAACCCATTTGTTAGTGGAGTGGGGCGATTTTCAATATAGTCTTCAGTGCACTCAGCGTTTGTTGTTCCTCGTTACTGACGTTGTCACCAAAGAGTCCGAGAATACCGCCTGATGATTCGGCAACCGTCTTACCGATTTGCATGAGCGATAATTTATACTGCATGGCGTCTTCACTGGTGAGTTTCGTGTCGACTGCAGCAGTTATCTCTTCCAGGATTGATTTAGGATCGATGATGCCCTCGAGGACATCTCTCATGAGCTGCTCAAGATTAGGCAAAACATCCATCATCAATTGCCGCATAATATGATTGTCTGCAATCGGACCCTGAATCAGCTGTTGCTGAAAGCCTTGAATCTCCTTTTTGTCAATCGAGCCATCGGCGCTTGCTATCAGGGCAAAAACCACGATGGGTGTATAGAGCAGTTTTTGCCATTCGTTCTTGGTGAAAAGTGCCTTGTAGCTTTCATGCTCCACTGAGCTGTTCTCTTCAGCCGTTCTGCCGAATTCGAAAACGTCGATTTTTGCCACGGGCTTGATGGCATCAATCAGAGTGTGCCAGTCAGGTTCCATGATTGCAGGTGCCAGCAGTACTGTCTCGCTGAGCCAGACAGCTTTTTCACCGAGCGCTGCTGCCAATTGTTCAAGCGTGACAAAATAGTGTTCTGAATCCTCGCTTCGCACATTAATAGCATCTGCGCCATCACAGAGTACGGTAGCAACGTCGGGCCCATAAACCGACGTTACGACTTCAAGATCACCGGTTTCGTTCTGTAACCTGATACCCGATGCTATGTAGAAATCGTGATCTTCAAGATAATTTAGCATTCTGAAGCGATCATAAAATTCACTGACCACGGTTTTTGGATTGGCTAGCAGTTGGCCAAAAAAGCGAGGCCCGGCTTCGAGGTTGCGGATTGTCCCGGCCAATGTATAGGTGGCTTGCTCGTATTGATAACTGCCAATGAGCATTTTAACCATGCTTGTACAATGTTCTTTGATCCAGTCGTTGTCATACTTGATGAGAAAGCTATCAACATCCATTGCGGTATTGTCTTCGGGTTCGATCACCGTACTATTCTGTTTGGCTATCTCAGCGATGAGCTTGATCGCAAGGTCATAGTCTCTCGGTGATGAATTTGAAAAAATTCGCGCAGAAAACGTGCCATTACAGTAGCTGGTCTCGATCGGACGTACGGATATCTGGTCTATGTAAAGATAGGCGTCTCCCTCCGGCCAGTTGTTGTTCTCGGGTTGGGGAGAATCGTCCGTCAGTAAGAGATTGCTTATTCCCAGATTGTCAAGTGTGTGCTGATACGAAAGCTTGTTCACATTCCTTATATGGAAAGAATGGCTCATGGTTAGTCCTTTTTCGATGTCTTTTGGAACAATTCTGACTATAGCCGAAAAAAAGGGCTTTGCAATTGTGCAGGCTAGCTGCATTGAGTGCCTTATGCGGTGAGGCGGACGGCCAACAAGCAACCGCCGACTATAGTGCAGTGATTTCGTGTTTGCCCGATGATCATGCTCAGGCTGCTTGTGATGGACAGGCCGTGGTGAAAGTGGCTGCAACCGATATCCAGGTCCTGATTAATGATTATCATTGCCAATTCTGATCATAGATGCCGATCTGTATCCTGTCTGAAATGATGTCGAAACAATCGGCCGTTAACGCCGATATCAATACGAACGTTGCAATACCATTCGTCACATAAACGAAATGTGTTCTGGAAACTGAGCTACCTTATTAGTGGCGATTGCCAATGGTATCGAAGGGCTTGCTATCTGCTAGACAGAATGTCATGTCTGGGATGTTCGAAAGTCACTTCTGTAACGGGGAGTTGGAAACGTGACCAATACTATGAGTGCAAAAGCAGAGATGCTGTTTGTTGATTTAAAGAAAGCTGTAGAAACCGATAAATTGATATTACCCACACTACCTGATGTGGCTTTGAAAATACGTGATGCGGTAGAAAATGAAAATTCCACGGCACAGGATATCTCAGATGCGTTGGCGCAGGATGCATCATTGGCCGCACGCTTGATCAAGGTTGCAAACAGTCCATTGTATCGCACCAGAAATCCCATCGAAGACTTGCAAATGGCGGTGACCCGGCTCGGTATACGTATTGTGCGTGATCTGGTGGTTGGTCTTGCGATGAAACAGATTTTTCAGGCGACGTCTGATGCCCTCGATGTTCATTCCAGAGAAATCTGGTCCAAATCCGTCGATGCTGCCGCTATCAGCCGCATGATGGCAACACTCGTAGCTGGTATCAATCCGGAACGGGCCTTGCTTGCGGGCCTGATCCACAACATTGGTGCACTACCAATTCTGGTCCAGGCCGAAAATGATGAGGAGCTGTTTCATGACGAAGCAGCACTGGGTCGGGTGATATATGAATTGCAGGGTGAGGTGGGAGAGCTTATTTTACGCCATTGGGAATTTGATGAGGATATGATTGAGGTTGTGAAGCAGTCCTATAATTTCAATTACGATAACGGTGATCAGGCAAATATAGTCGATCTTGTACAAGTTGCGCTGTTACAGGGAAAACATGTGCCGTCCGAGTTATCGCCCGAAAGCTGGTCTGATGTGCCGGCTTTCAAACGTCTGGGTATTGATAATGAGATCAATGTGGTTGATATAGAAGAAAACAAGGAAGTAATAGAAAACACCAGGATGGCGTTGCGATAACGCGTTTTCCTCCACGCCATTCACCGCAGAGGCGCAAAGACACTGAGGTAAAACAGGTTTTTTGTACAGCGGGGAACAACGCGTAGACCGGCATACGCGAAGCGTTGCTGGCGGTAGGCCGGTAGACAGGAAAGGCCAGAATCACACTCCAGGCAATCATTATTGGTAGTGACTCAGATCTGATCTTGCAGATCGTGAACAAGACTCAGACGCTAACTGGCAGCTGAATGGGCCGATCGTAGGATGCGCCGTGCGCACCGAGACTGGACAATACACTTAAATTTCGCGGTGCGCACGGCGCAGCCTTCTACAGTTGTTATTTCATTATTACACCAATATGATGTGTTTTTGACCGCATCGGCAGTGTCAGGCCTACTTGAGAGTAATTGACAGGCTTGTCGGATTAGATCGGGACATTTACATTATTGGTGATGATCGATCATATCTCTCCGCCTCCGCGCCTCAGCGGTGTACTACACAGTATAATGGCTACCCCTGAATCGACATGATCTGATCCCGGATTTCAAAAATATTCATGACTTATCGCCTTGCGTGCTCAAAAAAGTTACTGAAACCACTGATTCTGATATGCCTGTTATTTTCTGCCAGTGTGCGGGCCGATACTGACTGGGAGTCAGGATCGTCGCGCTATCTGGAACAGTTACTGAAAAACAACCCGGAACGCCTTCCTGAGCTGAAGCAATCAGTTGTTACTGACTTCTATCGTGCGCGCGCGTATAAACTCCTTTGGTCGAATGAAGCCGGTCGGTTCGACCGTGCGTATGATCTGTTGCAGGTCATTATTCACGCGAATGATGAGGGACTGGAACCGAGCGATTACTATCTTGAAGCCATTCGGAAATACTGGAATTCGACGGAACTGGGAGAATCTGTACCGCTCGATCTGTTGTTGACTGCGGCCCTGTATCGTTATGCCAATGATGTGTACGCCGGCAGGTTTGACTCGCGTAAAGTCGATGCGGACTGGAATATTCAAAATGAACCCGTGGATATGCGCAGCCTGTACGCACAGGTAGCCGGCAGGAAATCGATCGAACAACTCTTGAAACAGCTGCCGCCAAAGCATGCCGGCTATCAGTTGCTAAAAAAGCAGTTGCGCCATTATCGTGAGCTGGCACAGCAGGGAGGATGGCAACGTCTGCCCTGGGGTCCGGTTCTGGAGCGTGGCATGCAGCACGAGCAGGTCGTCCAGCTGAAACGACGGCTCGAAATGACAGCCGACCTGGTCGATCATCCTTTCCCTGAAGTTGATGTATACGATCAATGGCTCGAACAGGCCGTCATGCGCTATCAGACGCGACACGGTCTGGAGGTGGACGGAAAGGTTGGGCCGCAAACACGCCGCTCATTGAATATCGCCGTGAGTGAAAGACTCAGGCAGATCCGCATCAACATGGAGCGCTGGCGCTGGTTGCAGCGTGATCTCGGAAAGCGCTATCTGTTGGTGAATATGACCGGATTCGAGCTTTACGTCATCGAGAACGAATCCGTCGTGTTGTCCATGCCGGTGATCATAGGCAAACCATACCGGGCTACACCCACTTTTTCAGGCCTGGTGAGTTACATGGAGTACAATCCCTACTGGACCATTCCGCTCAACCTGGTATTTGCCGACATTATCCCGCGGCAAAAGGGCGATCCGACGTATCTTGAAGGAAAATCGATCAAGCTGTACCGGGGCTGGACAAAACCCCGTGAGATCGACCCGCAAACCGTGGACTGGAGCAGTCTTGATAAAGAACGTTTTCCGTACTGGTTACGTCAGGAGCCGGGGCCTAAAAATGCGCTGGGCAGGATCAAGTTCATTGTCTCCAATCCGTATGAAATCTATCTGCACGGCACGCCGGATGCCCACCTGTTCGATCGAGTGGTCCGCACTTTCAGTTCGGGCTGCATACGGGTAAAAGATCCGGTCGCGCTGGCGGCCTTTTTGTTGAATGACGGCAGCCAGCAGAAGCAGGAGGAAGTGCTGGAGAATATCCATCTAGGGACCAATCAGGGCGTGATCTTGCCGGTAGCGGTTCCAATTTATCTCGTCTACTTGACAGCCTGGGTGGATCAGGACGGCACAATGCACTTCAGGAAAGATATTTATCAGCGTGATACCCGGCTGAATGAACTATTTGACAACTTGGCTGCCCAATATGTCAATAAAAAGCTCTAGTGACATATGGGCAAAATGCTTTAAAATCCAGAACAATAGCCTATATTTTGTTTATCCATTCATATTATTTGTATTCGTTGTAGTTACAATGCCAGTAAAAACCGATATGGGCAGCCCTGCGAGGCTGACCCGTAGAAATTTCCTGACGAGCCTGACAGCGGCGGCGATGACATTGGCCGCCCCCGGTGCCTTTGCATCCGTCACAGCCTCTGGGCGTGACCGTGAGCTGTCTTTTTATAACACCCATACCGGAGAAAAGCTCGCTGCGACCTTCTGGTCTGACGGCAACTACCTCGATGATGGCATCGAGGCGATTAGCTGGTTGCTCAGAGACCACCGCGCCAGTGTTGCAGGGCCAATGGATCTGAAGCTGCTCGATCTGCTTTATCAGCTGCAGGCAAGCGTTGATCACAAGGGTGAGTTTCACGTGATTTCGGGGTACCGTTCGCCATCAACCAACGAGATGTTGGCCAAACGCAGCTCAGGTGTGGCCAAGCGCAGTTACCATATGCTGGGGCAGGCTATTGACGTCCGCCTGCCTGGCTTTGATACCCGTCAGTTACGCAAAGCGGCGATCGAACTGAAGGCCGGTGGCGTCGGTTATTATTCCAAATCGGACTTTGTTCATGTGGATGTCGGTCGGGTTCGTCACTGGTAATTTTCCGCGTAGGCTGTCGAGATAAAACGACACGTCCCTGTGTCCATGTGCAAATTTGCATAGTGCACGATCGAACAGCGTTATTCCCAGTTTCGGCTATATTTGCGTAGCCACAGAAGGGGTGCCATTAGTGTCAGCAGCCAAACCTCCAGTGCGCCGCTGAGGGTCACGTCTGCATGACCTTCTCCGAAATAATGGCCGAATACGATCAGTTGTTGTCCACGATACAGGCTGCCAGGGGTGCTCGGCGTGAGATCACTGGTTTTAACACCGCTGATCGACAGTTAACCCGCATTTCTCACCAGGCGGCGTGGAATACTGGAAAGGCATTGGTTTTTTGGAGTGAAGCTCGGATGATTAAAAATACAGTGTGTTATTCAAGCATGCCTATCACGGTTCAGGCTAGTCTTCGTGTCCGTAAGCTTGCTCTTCACTCAAACCGTAGCTATTGCTACGCTTTTCGCTCCAGAGTGGTGCTTACGAACACGAATCCTGCGCCTGCTCCCGTGATCCTGGTGAGAAATGCGGGTTAAACTCCGTGTAGTGTTTCGTGTGTCACCTTGTCACTGGCCAGGCGCCACAGTATCGAGCTGATGCTGGCGATGCGGCCTTGGGAGTTGCAGGCGTTTCAGCCGCTGCAGAAAAAGCCCCGTCCTGTCGACAGCCACGACACATCAGAGGGATGAGTGCTGTCACAGGGCATGCGATCTAAACCATTGCAGCGACAGATCTTATCGAGTGAATTCGACCTGATGACAGGCTATAGTCTGATGCAGGGTGCAACAAACATGAGCTTATCTCGACAACAAATTGATTTTCTGACAAGGCGGCGCAGCCTGTTGCAGGCATGGCGGTACCTGGGCCTGCTGATGTTTATTGCCATCACCTGTCTGGTTCTGTTCTTGCTCGCAAGCGCGCCACTACTGATCAACCCGTTCGAGGTCATTGCGCGCCTTGAATCGGCTTCGATTGAGCCTGCCTCACTCGAAATGATGGCCGTCCTTGTTCCGATATTGTGCATCCTGATCTGCTCCATCCTGATGTTAGTCGTGGCCATGGTGTACGCGGCATTTTCTAATGAAAAAAAGTATCTTGATATACTGGATGATATCGATCACGGTGCCCCGTGATGTGGATGCGGTTCATACCGACATATCGCGGGCGATCATGCTCGGCGTGTCCGCTTTGCATCGGCCTGCGGCGCATCGTTTGAGGCCGTGTATTACCAACGACATCTTATCTGTGCTGAAGACGTAAGCGCTGAGTGGATGGGAATAACAGACTCACGAAATACCCGATGAAGCGAAGTCTGGTTTGCGAGATGTCGATGATTCGAAGTGCGCATCTGAACGCTCGGCGTAAGAGTAAGTGCACATAATCGATATTCAGAGCTATACTTGAGTAGATATTAGACATTTATCAGGCCATGCAGAATCATGGACATGACCCAGAGAGCTTGATAAGCATCAGACAGTAATGGCACTTACTTAAGCTGAAAATGCACTGTTTTACAGTAAATTCGTCATTGCGAGGTACGAAGCAATCTTACAGAACTCGCTACAGTAAGATTGCCACGTCGCTGTCGCTCCTCGCAATGACGCTACTCCAATCATTTTATGCTTAAGTAAGTGGCATTAGCATCAGACAGGATAAGTAATGGAAGTGTTTGCAATCAGTCCGGCTTCTGTACGACCACTTTGGTTTATCTGGCTTATCGCTGTGCTGCTGATTCTGATCTTGCTGGCGCTGGCCTACACGGCTTATTCATCCCGGCATTCCCGTGTCGAAGTCGAGAGTGATCGTATCAGGCTGGTCGGTGATTTCTGGGGACGGGAAATTCCGTTCACACTGCTCGATGTCTCTGCTGCGCGTATACTGGATCTCAACGGCCATTCACAATACATGCCTAAACGCCGCACCCTGGGGACCGGTCTACCCGGTTATGCAGCGGGCTGGTTCCGCTTGCACAATGGCGAGAAGGCACTGTTATACCTAACCTCACGTGATAACGTTGTCTATGTGCCGTCGACTGAAGGATATTCTCTGTTGCTCAGTATCGAGGATGCCGAAAAGTTTATAGCAACATTAGCCCGCCTTTCTCACCAGGGTGTGAGAAAAGCGGGCTAGCGCAAAGATTGATATTTTGGGCTACAAAACTATTGGCCCAATAGCGCAGCGTATCCGCAGAGCAGACCAGTTCTGCAATTATTCAGTGGCTAGGAAAATAGATACCCACCATCCCTTGTTATGCTGCGTTACACGCAAGGCAGGATAAGTGAATCCGATCTTATCCTAGGGTATCTATAACATGGTCTCGTTGAAGCACACGCCGTGTTCTGTGGCTCACTTTGCTGTTGTTGCGGTTCGGTAAAACGTAGAAATACGCCGAGCGCCATGAGAAGCAATGCGGTGCTCGTTATGATCGCAACCGGATAATACAGGTTGCCTGCCAGATCCAGTTGGCTGTATTTGATCACCATTATCAGGCCTTCCAGTACCAGGGCAACACAGACGATACTGACGAATCGTGGCAGCGTCCGTCGTAACACGATCGCAATATCATCGCTTTTGTGTTTGCCGCCGTATTCACGCTGTACAACCAGTCCAAGCTCGTAGGTCGCGAGGGAGATTACGGCCATGTTGATCGCTTTGAGTAGTCCTTCGATCAGGCTGATATCACCGAGTATGGACTGATATAAGCCTTGAATTGCAATGCCTGAAAGTGCAATGGCGAGTGTGAAAAAGATAAGCATAAAACTGCTTACCATGATTAGTTGATATTTATCAATGGTTCTGTTTGTTATCACAAGGTCATCCTTATGTCGGGTTGGGGGTCAGTTATAAGTCATGTTTTTTATCTCATTTATTGTTTATATTACTGACAGGTTATATGTGTCGTGCGTAGCAGGCGAGGGTGTTTGCTGTCATACTTTTGTAACAAGCCTGTTGGTGCTTTTTCATCATAACCTCAGGCTAAGAAGTTTTAGCGCCAAAAAAGTTCCGTATATAAAATAATGTGATCGTCTCTTGCGGCAGCGTAGAGCGTTGGTCGTTCACTGGATTAACAGGTAAGCACATGAAAATAAAATCATTATCAGCAGCATTTACCACAAACAAGGTTGCGGAGAGCAGGGATTTTTATGTCAAGTATTTTGATGCTCACGTTACCTTCGATTGTGGCTGGTACGTCAATCTCGCGTTTGGCAGCGAATGCGCTACGCTCCAGTTTATGTCGCCGCAACAACCAGAGCATCAGCTCAGCAGCGGTGCCGGGCTTTTGTTCAATTTTGCGGTGGAAGATGTTGATGATGAGTATAGAAAACTGAACGAGGCAGGGTTGGCCGTCGTTGTTCCACTCGAGGATCACCCGTGGGGCGACCGGGGTTTCGCGATCCAGGATCCGAATGGTATCAGCCTCTACATCTATTCTGAACGTGAACCGGCTGATGAGTTCAAGTCCTATTTCAAGTGACAGCCAGAACATCCTTTAGTAGAAAGAGACAATGACTGAGGACTGATCAACAATCAACCTGCCTGAACCCTTGTCCCAATCTCCATATGTATTTCAGAAATTTCTATATTTGTCGTATTCTCACCGACTCTGATTATATTGACTAAAATTAGATGACCGCCTGCTTTAAGGTGTCATGCAGCCACAGTTGGAGCCTGAAATGTCGATACGTCTCGCGGCCGATCCGGTCGAGTGTCTTACAACTTTTCTACGGGAACACCCAGCAGATGCCCACAGGCTGATGCATCAGTTCATGGCGCTTGGCCGGACGTTGCTGTTACGCAGTGATCTGCTCGATGCGTACAAGTTAGTTTGCACCGGGGCCGACGACCAACAGCCGGCACTGTCATCTATCGGCGGCTGCTTCCAGGTCTGCCAGGAGGCGGTGATCAACCACGCCTGGATCATATTTGCATTTCGCCGCCGTGTTTCACGCTGGAGCTACCTGCGTGTCCATGTTGAAACCATGGCTGTCGAGCAGGTGCCAGTAAGCGAGTTTCTCCATTTCAAGGAACACCTCACCGCACACCAGTCCGAAGACGCTTTTATGCTGGAAATCGACCTCGCGCCCTTCGATCGGGAGTTTTACAAGCTGCACGAGCCGGATTCCATTGGGCGGGGGGTTGAGTTTCTCAATCGCCGTCTCTCCAGTCACCTGTTTGAAGAGATGGGTAAAAAGGCCGAGCACGTGCTGGAGTTCCTCAGCGTTCACCGCTATCGAAACCAGCAACTCATGCTGAATGAGAACATCACCGATCTGCAGGCACTGCGTGATGCGCTGCGTGTTGCCATGGAGCTTTTGAGTGAGCTGCCCATGTCTATGCCGTGGGACGAGACGGTACACGATCTTCGTTCGCTGGGTTTCGAGCCTGGCTGGGGACGTGATGTGGAGCGCACGCGTGAGACCATGCGCCTGTTACTCGAGATACTCGAAGCCCCGTCGCCGGATAATCTCGAGGCCTTCCTCGGGCGTGTACCGATGATCTTCTCATTGGCGATCCTTTCTCCCCACGGTTTCTTTGGCCAGTCGAATGTGCTTGGTCGACCCGACACCGGTGGTCAGGTGGTCTATATACTCGACCAGGTACGCGCCCTGGAACAGGAGATGTACGACCGGCTGTATGCGCAGGGGCTGGACATCAGTCCGCAAATCATGGTGATCACGCGATTGATTCCTGAGGCCGACGGTACCACCTGTGACCAGCGTCTCGAGCACATTGCCGGTACCCGTAACGCCCGCATTCTCCGCGTACCCTTCCATAGTGCTTCGGGTGAGATCATACGTCCGTGGATTTCGCGTTTCGAGATCTGGCCATATCTGGAGCGCTTCGCCAACGATGCCGAGCGTGAGTTGCTGGCGGAAATCGGAGGACGGCCGGACCTGATCATCGGCAATTACTCCGATGGCAACCTGGTGGCATCATTGATGTCACGGCGTTTGGGTGTGACCCAATGCAATATCGCCCACGCGCTGGAAAAAACCAAGTACCTCTACTCGGATCTTTTCTGGAAAGAAAACGAGCCCCAGTACCATTTCTCCTGCCAGTTCACCGCTGACCTGATTGCGATGAACACAGCGGATTTTATCATCACCAGCACCTACCAGGAGATTGCCGGCACCCGGGACAACCTCGGCCAGTACGAAAGCTACGTCAGTTTCACGATGCCGGGTTTGTATCGGGTGTTGCAGGGCATCGATGTCTATGATCCAAAGTTCAACATCGTTTCACCGGGTGCTGATCCTGATGTGTATTTTCCCTACACCGAGTCGGATCGTCGCTTCAAGCATTTGCACGACGAGATAGAGACACTGATCTACGGGGATAACGCGGAGACACCGAGTCGGGGTGTATTGACTGACCGGGACAAGCCACTCATATTTACCCTGGCCCGCATGGACAGGATCAAGAACGTCACCGGACTGGTGGAGTGGTACGGTCGAGATCAGACACTGCGTGACGAGGCGAACCTGCTGATCGCTTCCGGGCACATCGATCCTGCGGATTCTGCAGATGAAGAGGAGCGCAGCCAGATTAAACGCATGCACGAACTGATGGACGAGTATGCGCTTGACGGGCAGGTGCGCTGGCTGGAACGACAGGTTGACAAAGAACGCAACAGTGAGATCTATCGTTACGTTGCTGACCGGCGCGGCATCTTCGTTCAGCCTGCGTTGTTCGAAGCCTTCGGTTTGACGGTCATAGAGGCTATGGGCTGTGGCTTGCCCACGTTTGCGACTTGCTACGGTGGTCCAGCCGAGATCATCGAAGATGGCAAGTCGGGTTTCCACATCGATCCCAACCACGGCGATCTGGCAGCGCAACGCATCGCCAAATTTCTTGAACTCTGCCGGGAGGAGGCGTATCACTGGGAACATGTTTCCCAGGGTGGCCTTGAACGGGTCGGTGCACGCTACACCTGGCGACTCTATGCTGAGAGAATGATGACCCTGTCCCGAGTATACGGGTTCTGGAAGCACGTCAATGGCCTCAAGCGCACAGAAACGCGCCAACATCTGGATATGTTTTATGCACTGCAGTTTCGTCCACTGGCATCAGCTCTGGAACAGGATGACGCGCCGTAAGTGTTTCACCTGATGAGGTTTCTCTAGCCCGCATTTCTCACCAGGCGGCGTTGAATACTGATAAGGCACTAATCCATTTAAGAGTATCCAGATGATCAGAAATACAGTGTGTTATACAAGTATGCCTATCACGGTTCAGGCTGGTCTTCGTGTGCTCCCGTGATCCTGGTGAGAAATGCAGCCCCGCTATTGCACGAAGGATTTGGATAGTTTGGGGCTATCTGGCTACGCAGTTTGGGTGATCGCCCTGGCTTTGGCCGTAAGCTCCAGTAAAATACGGTGACAGGCATGATGACAGACAGACACTCACAATGGATTTTATATCTCGCTTATATGCTTTTTGCTGCCAGCATGGTTTTGCCAACGCTATCCGTCGACCTTGGCGAAAATGGTGGCCCTGTTCAACAGGGATATAAAGTATTTACCGGCGGTCCTGTGGCCGCTATTGGTATTATTATGGAACCCGGTGGCGAACAACACACGCGCGACCTGGGTATTTACTATCTGATCACCTGGTTTGCCAATCTGGCGCTGTTACTGCCCTTTCTTACCGTCTTACCCCGGTCTTTACGGCTTTTTTTTGCTGGCGTTTTCAGTCTCCTGGCCTGGTCAGTGATCGGCTGTTTCCTGATGATTCCCGACAATTTGATACGTGAGGTCGATGTTGGCTACTATCTGTGGGCTGGTTCCATTACACTGGCTGCGTTATATGTGAGTGTAAGTGCTCCCAAACATGCACACCAATAGGGAAGGCTCACAGCATCATCTCAGTCTGGTCTTCCAGGCTATTGCCGGGCCGCGACGGCGATGTATCATGTGTCACGCTTCTTTAATAACACAATGATTGATTATGCGTGTACCGATAAACTTGAAATTTTCCCATAAATGTCAAAGGTGTGGCCTGCGTTATCCACGAGAGGAAACAAGCTGTCCTCATTGTACGGGGCTTACTGACGACCAGGTCTTGAAAATCAGGGCGCGGCATCGGCGTGAGCTCGCCGGTAACGATGACCTGGGGCGGCTGTTGTTCTACGCTGCTGGTTTGCTGGTCGTTGCGATGGTGATATTCTTTTTGAACCGAAGCTGATAATTATATCTTCTCAACGTCAAGTTTACACACGAATGTCACATGATACACCTGGCCCCGCTGTTATCCCTTGTTCTTGAGAGATACACACAACTGCGGCGGTGGTTATGTTAGAAGTAACGTCTTTAATGGTGAATGGTTATACTGTCTAACCCGGATAAAAATGTGCTGAATCCACAACAGTCGTCATGACAACTGACCAGCTATTGATTTTCGCGGTCCTGGGGGCGATTATGGCCATGTTTCTGTGGGGTCGATGGCGTCACGATCTGGTCGCGATGGGCGCCTTGCTGGTCTGTGTGCTGACCGGTCTGGTGCCTGGCAGTGAGGCCTTTTCCGGGTTTGGTCATCCGGCGGTCATAACGGTCGCCTGTGTGCTCGTGCTGGGGCATGGTCTGCAGATTTCAGGTGCGGTCGATGTGCTGGCCAGGCGATTACTGCCTGCATCGGCGGGGCCGTCTCTCAGTATACTGGCGCTGATTGCGCTGGCTGCACTACTGTCAGCTTTCATGAATAATGTGGGTGCGCTGGCATTGTTGATGCCGGTTGCGATACAAATGGCGGCCAAACAGGAGCTTCCTCCCGGCAAAGTGCTGATGCCGCTGGCATTTGGCTCGATCCTGGGCGGTATGACCACACTCATCGGCACACCCCCCAACTTGATTGTGTCAGAATTCCGCGCCAGTACAGCAATGGGCGTCTTTCATATGTTTGACTTTACCCCTGTGGGCCTCTCGGTGGCGTTGGTCGGTGTTGTCTTTGTCGGGCTGGTAGGCTGGCATCTGGTACCCAGGCGAGAAAGGACCGATACGAGCGGCTTCGATAGCGGGGCTTACCTCAGTGAAGTTCGCATCATTGCCGGCAGCAAGGCAGTGGATAAGCCATTACGCGACGCAGAGCAAATGCTGGATGAAGCCGATGCCCAGATCGTCGGTATGATCCGCCAGGGCGTGCGTATCCCAGCGCCGAATCCGTGGCGCGTCCTCAGGGAAGGCGATATTCTGGTTGTCGAAGTTGAGCCGGAATCGCTGGGTAAAGCCCTCACCAGCCTGGGTCTCAAGCTCGTAGAGGACGTGCCTGCAGTAGAAGACGATGAAAATGATGAGGAAAAGGCCGATGCGACGCAACACAGCAGCACGGGGTCGCAGGGCATGATTGCCGAGTCAGAGGAAGATGACAAAAATAAACCCCGGCAGAGCGAGGTCATCATCCAGGAGCTGGTGGTGATGCCGAATGCGATGTTGCTTGGGCGCTCGGCCAGGGCGATCGATCTGCGTAGCCGATACGGCATCAACCTGCTGGCGATATCACGTCAGGGGCGTCGTTCTATCCGTCGCCTGCGTTCTACACCGATAGAGGCGGGCGATGTCCTGCTGATGCAGGGGACGCCCGAGGCACTTTCCGGTTTTAGCGCGATCTTTGGCTGTTTGCCGCTGGCACCGCGCGACATTCGGGTGCCAAAAAAGGGGCAGGCACTCACCGCAGCACTGGTCATGACTGTGGCGGTATGTGCTGCTGCCTTTGGAATTTTCCCTGTGGCCATTCTGTTTGCGATTGCGGTGGCTGCCTATGTCCTGTTAAAAATCGTACCACTGCGTTCGGTTTACACGGTAATCGACTGGCCCGTCATTGTGCTGCTGGCAGCGATGTTGCCCGTTGCGGATGCGGTCGCCACGACCGGCGCCGCCGATATGATCGCCCGATTCATGCTGGACACCGTTACCCAGGGGCATGCCATTGTTGGTTTGATTACGCTAATGGTCGTCACCATGTTCCTGTCTGACCTGGTGAACAATGCGGCCACCGCGGCAGTGATGTGCCCAATCGCCATCAGCAGCGCTGCACAACTCGGCGTCAATGCCGATGCTTTTCTGATGGCCATTGCAGTCGGCGCCTCGTGTGCGTTTCTGACACCGATTGGTCATCAGAATAACACCCTGATTCTCGGGCCGGGTGGATTCCGTTTTGGTGATTACTGGCGTCTGGGCCTGGTGATTGAGATCATCGTGGTGTGCGTGAGTATACCGGTGATACTGTGGGTGTGGCCGCTATGATACAGGATGAAGCGGCGATCAGGTCGATGCATGTGAGCACGCATGTGATGAGATTCTGTAATTTAGACAAGAGTACATTCTGGCTGGTACGCACTACTTTACCCCTGCTGGGAAAGGTGGGATAGCGTTTACTGTATATGCAAACGAGTATTTCAGTAAACAGCATACTGGGCTTGTTCACTGCGATGGTGGTACTGTCTTTTGTACCCGGTGTTAGCGTATTGGCCGTGTCAGCAAGATCTGCCGCATCCGGATTCATTCAGGGTGTTTTCACAACGTTAGGAATAGTGCTTGGCGACGCTGTCTATATCGTACTGGCAATCTACGGTTTATCGATCATCGCCGATTTGATGGGTAGCCATTTTTTCCTGGTCAAGTACCTTGGTGGTGTCTATCTGCTCGGCTTGGGAGTCAAACACTGGATATCAGTAACTCATGAACACCGGCTCGATAAGAACAGGGAGTCCTCATTGCTGTCGAGCTTTTTAACAGGGCTGTTGATTACCTTGAGTGATCAGAAAGCAATATTTTTCTATCTGGGCTTTTTCCCGGCATTTATCGATCTATCGTCGGCAACATTCGCTGATACAGTCATAATAGTCACAGTTGCAACCGTCGCTGTAGGTGGTGTTAAACTGGTTTACGCATTCGTTGCGGCAACAACCGGCTCTATTCTGAATAGCGCCAGCGCAAAAAAAGCGATAAACATGACCGCTGGCAGTATTTTAGTTTGCGTGGGTGTTTTTCTGCTTGCTACGGCTTGATCCTTACGTGCTAACCGATGACTATTGTTCGCTGGCACTGCCGATAAAATAAAGGAGTAAACCGATGGAACTCAATGCCCTTCCCGAATATGACGCGAGCGACAACCCAACGAACTGTTGCCCGAGATTCAATCCGACAGGATGGAATGAACAGGAACTGCACTTCAAAGACAAGCTGTTCGTCAAGGCCAGAACCAGAAGCCTTTTTCATATACCGCTCAATATGGGGTCGGTTTTTCCTGAGACATTCAGAGCAATAGAAGAAGCTGATGCACAAGATATGCATCAATTTATCGTGTTGTCTCATGATCCCTCTGCCTGGCGAGGCGAGCACTATTTTTCGGTTACGCGGGAAGTGCCCGGACAGACGATGGCTCAAATGACAGGTGAGTACCTTACCCGCGTTTTCGAGGGCCCCTATCGAGATGCACCCAAATGGGAAAAAGCAATGCTGAGCTTTGCCAGCAGCAAAGGTAAACACGTGAAGCACACCTATTTCTTCTATACGACGTGCCCGAAATGCGCTAAATATTATGGCAAAAACTATGTTGTTGCAGTGGCTGAAGTAGCGTAATCGGATTTCGTTGTGACAAAAGTTTCTGTTGGGATCCAGTTGACTGTCATCGTGTGTTTCTGAAAATGCAAGCGCGATATCGCAACATAGCGGGCCATTGGCCACACTTGATTATCTTTGTGATATTCAGTTTGAACACAAAAGTCACTGACATTCGGGCACAGGACCTGGAGCCGCGTGCCTACGCAAACGCACCCATTGGATTGAATTTTCTGCTGGTCGGTTATCAGTATTCAGAAGGTGCCTTGTTGTTTGATCCCGTGCTGCCTATTACCGATGCCAATGCGAAGGTCAATATGGCACTTTTCGGCTACGTGCGTACACTCGGTATAGCCGACAAATCTGCCAAAGTCGGTGTGTTGTTGCCTGTTGCCGGTCTGGACGCCAGCGGTTACGTCGACAGTGAGTTTCGAACACGGGAGGACAATGGTCTGGCCGATCCTGCGTTTTATTTTACGATTAACCTTTTCGGCGCGCCTGCGCTCTCTTTCGATGAATTCAAGCAGTATCAGCAGGACACCATCGTTGGCCTCACTTTCAAACTCACAGCCCCACTCGGCGTTTATGAAAATGACAGGCTACTGAATATTGGTACAAACCGCTGGTCTTTCAAACCCGAGGTCGGTATCTCTAAGGCGCTGGGGCGCTGGACATTCGAGGCGGCGACGGCAGCGCTGTTCTTCAGCGATAATGACGACTTTGACAACGGAAAAACCCGCCAGCAGGAAGCTATCTACTCTGTGCAGGGACACGTGATCTATGCTTTTCCGCGGAATGTCTGGGCAGCCATTGGCATCACTTACTTTGCAGGCGGTCGCACAACCATCGACGGTATCAGTAACGATGATTTGCAACAAAACTGGCGAAGTGGCATTACACTGGCATTGCCTATCAATCGTCATCACTCGATCAAAATTTTTGGTAACAGCGGCATCAGTACACGCACCGGCACCGACTACGACTCACTCGGCGTAGCATGGCAATATCGCTGGGGTCAGGGTTTTTAGCCTACATTTCTCATCCCTCTGATGAAATATGCGGGCTATTGAACCAATTTTGTAATATATATCAGTTGCTTATGAAAATATTTCAGTACCGGGTACGATTCTTCATCTGCTATTGATCTGGATCAAATCTAATTGGCGAGTAACTGCTAGCCTAAATGTCAAACTTGATTAGCCTGACAATAAGACATTGAAATGGCAAAAAATACATCATCCGACGAGTGAGAACAGGATTGGAACCCAAACAGTTAGCGTGTGTAGTGAAATTGGTTCCTGTGAGCGCTTGCTTTGTACAGTGGGCAAGGTGGTAATATTACTGCAGATTCAGTCACAACCTATGACTGAAAGAGATTATGCAACTGAAAACGTCAGGAGAAGTAAACAATGCAATTCACAAAGATCATTTTTATCAGTGGGATACTGGCCCTGAGCAGCACTGCGGTTTTTGCTGCGGAAGCACCTAAATTCAAGGACCTGGATGCCGATGGTAACAAGAGCCTCGATGAGAAAGAGTTCGCTCAAGTAAAAGCAGCGGGTATTGAAAAGCCTTTCGGTGAACTCGATAAAAACAAGGACGGTACACTCGATATCAATGAATACTCGGTCATAATGGACGAGGATTGCGAGTAGTCCTAGCAATAATCAGTGGGTCAGGGCGGCTGTCAATCGATGGCAACGCTGACCCATAATTTTTAATCTGAGTACGACCGCGCTGCAAGCATATTTCAGAATTGAGCAGGAAAGCCGATTTTGTTTAAAACACGCGTGTGAGCAGCATGAAACTCACCTGAAGCGGTTGATCCACGCGTATCCGCTAAAAGTGTCATTCCCGTGTATTTGCGAGTCGTGATAGCGACGTGGCAATCTCATTCACCTTCGTGCGCTCAATACTGAAATTTGACGAAAATTTCACACCAGATTGACAAGCATTTCACAGCCCACTCATTACAGTCTCCGTTTAACAAACGTGACACTTTTGTTGAATAGTAGCAACCCACTACCGGAGACTGATTATGATTTGTAATGAAACCAACACTAAACGCGTTATTGTCGCGTCAGCACTAGCCAGTGTCTTAGCACTGGTTGGCTGCAGCACCGACGACAACATCCTGCCAACAAATGCGCAATTGCGCGTGATACACACATCACCAGATGCACCACCCGTTAATGTAAAAGTTGATGGTGCCGCAGCTGTCAGCGATCTTGATTATGCCGAGAGCAGCGGTTACCTGAATGTCACTGCCGGCTCTAAAGATATCGCAGTCGAAGCCATCATACCGGGTGGGAATGCTGATGTTATCAATGTGGCAGATTTCCAGTTAGATGATAACAGCCGATATACGGTGCTCGCGGTCAATAACACAGCCACTATCGACGCACTTGTGGCTAATGAATCAGCTTCGGTTCCTGGCGCGGACGAAGTCGCTATTGCTGTTGTCCATGCCTCGCCCGCAGCGAGTACCGTTGATGTCTATGTGACTGCACCAGGTGTCAGTACAACGGCAGTTGAACCTAACTTTAGCCTGGACTACAAAGGCCAGATCGATGTGGGTGTGCTACCTGTTGGCAGCTACCAGATCCAGATAACCGGCACAGGAACCAAGGGTGCGGTGTACGACTCCGGTGTTGTTGATCTCAGTCCGTTTGGCGGCCAGAAGTTGATGTTGATAGCGGTCAGCACGACCAATGACATCAGTCAAAGAACCTCACCGGTCAAGCTGCTGGTTGCTACCGATAACAGCGAACTGATCCTGCTCGATGTTAAAACCAACGCTGGTGCTCGCGTCGTACACGCTTCGCCAGATGCAGGAACTGCTGCCGGAGGTGCTGTGGAAGTTTTCGCCACCAGTGCGGCCTTGACGACTTCACCGGTGGAATTGATTCCTTCGTTCAGTTACACGGAAGTCGTACCGGGTTCTGATTCTTTCGAAGGCGTTCCCGCCGGCGATTATATTTTTGACGTTGCACCTGATGGCACAGGTATCGGCGGCAGTGTGTACACATCGCCGTCAGTGTCATTGAATCAGGGCTCTGAATATACTGTGATTGCCGCCGGTTATGTACTCACAACGCCTGCGTTTGGCCTGCTGCTGACTGAAGACGAGAACAGGTCCATTGTTACTCAAGCGAGTGTCAAGGTCGTTCATGCGGCGCCGCTCGCCGGCACGGTCGATGTCTTCGTCACAGCTGCGGGTCAGTTTTCTGTCGCGGACGTGGAGGGTGGTCTGGCGGGTACGCCATTGCTGGATGACTTTATGTACGCTGACATCACTGATTATGTGGCTGTTGCGCCGGGCAATTACGACATTCGCGTTGTTGCTTCAGGTACAGTTGCCATCAATGTTGAAAATGCGAATCTGGCTGCTGGCAGTGTCTCGACAGTCATTGCGCGTGAACCGATTGATTCAGGTACGCCGGACGACTTCAATGTTATACTGCTTAGCAATTAGGGAAACTCTGAATTAATCAGAGCTTCCCTGGTTTTAGATAATTGCCTGCGGGGGTATCTTACGCCCGCAGGCATTTTATGAAAACGCTGCTCATGACCGCACGCATAACGCCCTGACTGAACTAGTAAGGCAGCCAAGCGTCACAGTCTCTATTAACACATCACGAGCTTACATCTTGCGCACTGATCTGATCAATTCAACTTCAAGCTGATAGACTTTATACGATCTAACCATGCCTGTAGATACCTCACCGACCTTGCTATTGGTAGAAGACCACACTGATATAGCTGAAATGGTCACTGCCTACCTCGAAAACAGAGGATACGACGTTGACTATGCAGCAGATGGTGTAACCGGCTTACATCTGGCAGTGAGTAATTCATACGATGCCATTATTCTTGACCTCATGCTGCCTGGCATGGACGGGCTCGAAGTATGCCAGAAACTGCGCAACGAAGCGCGGCGTGACACGCCCGTGATCATGCTGACCGCGAGAGACACTCTGGCTGACAAGATTACCGGACTTGACACTGGCGCTGATGATTATCTGATCAAGCCTTTTGCGATAAAGGAACTAGAGGCCCGCGTTCGTTCTCTTATTCGTCGCCATAAGGGAGAAACAGCAAAAGAAATACTGACCATTGGCGATTTGTCTGTGGATACCGCAACATTGCTTGTGAAACGCGCAGGGAAGGAATTGAGTATTACGCCTATCGGCTTGAAGATCCTGACTGTTTTAATGCGCGCTTCGCCTGCGGTCGTTAGCCGCCGTGAACTCGAGCGACGGGTTTGGGGCGACATCTTACCGGACAGCGATACCCTTCGCAGTCACTTGTACAATCTGCGCAAGGTCATCGACAAACCTTTTGACAGACAACTGTTACACACCATTCAGGGAAGCGGTTACAGAATCGTGGATAGCGATGCAGAAGCATAATGGACTGATCAACAAGATCAATAGAGCATTTTTACTGCAGGCTGCATTGATCAGTACTGCGGCTCTGCTCAGTGTGTTTTTTGCCAGTATCGTGCTTGAAGAAATTCTCATCAAGCAGGCTATTAAACAGGAGGCCGAACATTATTGGCAAAACTATGATCAAGATAAAGCATTTCCTCTTCCCAATACACTGAATCTGACCGGCTACTTCAACGACGAAGATCTGCCCCAGGTTGTGCAGGACCGTTTGCCTGCGGTACCCGGTTTCTACGAATATGAAGATGACGAGCTGGTTTTGTACATCACTCAACAGCAGGGGATAACCGTCTACTTGTTATATAACCGCGGCCAGGTGGATACACTCGCTGCGTACTATGGGCTTTTCCCGCTTGCACTGGTATTAATCGTCCTCTACCTGTCTCTATGGATCACCTACCGCTTCAGCAAGCAAACCATTTCGCCTGTCAGCTGGCTGGCACGACAGCTGGACAAAGTTGACATTGCCGCGCGTGACCTTTCTGCTCTCAAGCTGGATAATTTCCCGTACGATATGGATGATGATATCCGGGTCTTGTCGGATGCAATCGTTAACCTGGGAGAGCGTCTGGATGCATTTATAACTCGCGAGCAAAATTTTACTCGCGATGCCAGTCATGAACTACGCAGTCCGCTGACGGTCATGACTATCGCGGTCGATATGCTGTCTGCAGATGAGACCTTATCGGATTCGGCGAACCATACCCTGGTCCGCATCAGACGTGCCATTGCCGATATGGGTGAACTGACCGAGGCTTTTCTACTGCTCGCCCGCGAATCTGACCAGGCCCTGGCAACAGAGCTGGTGTCGATCAATGATGTTATCGCAGATGAAATTGACAGAGCACAATTATTGAACAGCAAGCAGTTGAACATCAACTTATCACCACAGTATACCCTGAAGGTGCCGGCTTCAGAAAAGGTACTTGCAATTCTCTTCGGTAACCTGATTCGAAATGCACTGTTGTATACAGATCAGGGCGGTGTTGAAATCAGCATCCGGCAGAGTAGCGTTGTCATCAAGGACAGTGGTAAGGGCATTCCACAGAAAAATGTCGACGATATTTTCAAGCCCTATTATCGGGGTGATCATTCGGTGGCGAATGGCCACGGTGTTGGTATGACGATTGTAAAGCGGCTTTCAGACCGTTTTCACTGGCCGATCAGCATAGACAGTAAACCGGGCGTTGGAACCGTTATCGAAGTGCGGTTTCCTGAGTCCATATCAAGCTTGATCAAGCAAGGCGATGACATCGATAGCTGAGCTGAATGGCATCGATTGATGGTCCCACCCCTGGTGACAAAGGCGGGCTAGAAGGTGATTATCGACCTGCAGCCTTGCAAATGATCAACTGAAACAGGCCTTTCTGGTTCTTGTGTAGTAAAAAAATAGCTCAGGTAGGGTGCGCCGTGCGCACCGAAATCAGTATAACAAGCATGATTCCCGCAAAGTAGTGCGCACCGCGCACCCTGCGATGTGTTCGCTAACACGTACAGCATTGTATCAGTGAGGCAGCTTTGAAGATCAGCGCCGAATGATGGTGGCTTGAATTCACTGTCCATATCCGTCGAGACACCGGGTGGTCACCAAGCAGGGAGCCCGGTGGATGCAGTCGAGATTCCAGGCAAATGTCCATCAGCATTTGATGATGGTGAATCCAATAAGGCAGCATCGAATAAAATCTCATAAGTAGATGAAATAAAAAGTAATTATACGTATTTTCCTGAAACATGCCCGCGTCAGTTTTCAGTCGTTTGCACGGTAATCACTTGCAGGCAAGCATCAATTGAACTATGTAATGTCTGACGGGGCAGCTTATCGCACAAGCCTCGCGGGGCTGAGAACTATTGATGTGCGAAACGCTACTTCAGGGCTTCCTTCGATATACAGCATCAGTGTTGAGAATGCAGCCTCGACGTGTGTAAATCACGCTAACAGGGCGCTTTAGCGCAACTTTGTCGTGCGATGGATAGATCGTAGCGGTCTTTTTCATGGCTGTGTAAATGAGCATAACTGTACACAAAATGAGAAAGACAGTGTTTCTGGCAGATTTATTCATGACGGGTTATAACTATGCATTCGCACGCACAGAGAATATTCTTGCAACTTTGCAGCATTTTCCTCGCAGCACTATTGTCATTCGTAGTCAACGCTGAGGAAGTATCACGCGAGCAGATCAAGAGTCTCGATGAGCAGGTACAGGACGTCAAGAAAGATGTGCTCAATCTGAGTGCCGAACTCGCGAGGCTCGAGGAAAAGTTGCTGTTTCCTTCCAACACCCAGGTCTCTTTATTTGTATCGATGCACGAAGGCGACGATTTCAGGCTCGACTCAGTGCAACTCAAGCTCGATGACAAAGTCGTTGCCCAGCACCTCTATTCCTTTCGTGAACTTGAGGCGCTGCACATGGGTGGCGTGCAGCGGTTGTATCTGGGCAATATCACAACCGGTGAACATGAACTCGTCGTCAGTTACGCCGGCAAAGCCCCCGCCGGTGGCGAATACAAACGCAGCGGAACATTTCGCGTAAGCAAGGACATTGGCCCAAAATTCGTCGAAATAAAAATAGCTGGTCCCGAGTCAACCGAACAGGATATTCAGTTCAGGGACTGGTAACGCATGAGTCTGCGTATAGTATTAGCAGCGTGTTTGCTGTCTCCTCTGGTCGCACACGGCTCAGTCAAGCCGCATCAGGAACTGCGTGACATCTTTTATGGTGAGATTCTGTATCACGCCTATCAAGAAGACTATTTCGAGGCCATTTCACATCTTGATGTAGAGCTTGGGCAGCACCGCGGACTGGATGAGCCAAAGCTGGACAGTTTTCATTGGCACCGTGGACAGGCCGAATTTGCTGTCGGTGATCTTGAACTTTATTACCGTATGCATCTGCGCGCAGGCCGTGCAATAGAAACCGTGTTGGCGAGTAATGTTGCTGAATCTGAACGCAACGAAGCCGCGTTTCGTCTGGCCCGTCTGTATTATCGTAAGCAGGAATATGTCAACGCGCTGCATGCGATTGAACTGATCAAAGGTGAAGTACCAAAGAATATACTCAGTGATGAAGCATTTTTACGGGCACAGATCTATGTTTCTGTCGGCAAGTTTGACGAAGCGATCGAACTGTTGAAGTCACTTAACAGTGTGGTTAACAATGCATACGGCGGCTATGTAGAGTACAACCTGGCGATGGCTTATCTGCAAACGGGACAGACAGAACGTGCAATTGCGACGCTGGATGATCTGGGCAAGGTCACGACCGATGACAAGGCGGTACTGGCACTTAAAGACAAAGGCAATCTGAAACTCGCCAACTATTACCTTGATGAAGGCGATGCTGACAAAGCCGGCTATTATTTCTCGAGGATACGGCTTGATGGGCCGTTTTCCAACAAGGCATTGCTGGGAGCCGGTTGGGTAGAGGTAGCACGCAAAAAATTCGACCGGGCACTGGTACCCTGGAGCCTGTTGCACGACAGAGAGCACACTAATATCTCCGTGCAGGAAGCGATGATGGCGCTTCCCTATGCCTATAGCAAACTCGATGTACATGGCAAGGCGGCCATCATGTACGGCAAAGCTATGGATGTGTTCGCCAATGAAATAGACAGCCTCGATGCTTCGATCAAGAGTATACGTGAAGGCAAGTTCCTCGCAGCACTCGTCAGCAAACAGGGTGAAAAAGACAAACACTGGGTCGTTAACCTGCGCGATCTGCCAGATAGCCCTGAAACCCGCTACATCATGGACTTGATGGCAGCACACGATTTTCAGGAATCGTTAAAAAATTACAAGGATCTGGCTGATCTCAGACAGCATCTGGCGACCTGGCTGCACAATCTGACCGTTTATGAAGACATTATTGAACTGCGGCGGCGCTATTACGAGCCCATGTTGCCCGATATCGAGAAACAGTTCAAAAAACTTGATTCACGAATGCGTCTTCGTATCGAACAGCGTGATCGATTGAGCGAACGTATCAAATCGTTATTGATACTGCGCCGACCAGAATATCTCGCGACTGCCGATGAACGAGCACTCATGGATCGATTGACAAGAATGAAAGTTGATCTTGAGGCTAATCCGGACTTCGCAACTGAAGACATCCTTTACCGCATGAAACGCCTGTCCGGTGTGTTGGACTGGCGGATCAAGTCTGAGTTTGATCAACGACTGACCAGGGCATATAAAAACCTGACAGACCTTGACGGTGTGATCGATGATCTCAACAAGCAGTATCGCGCGTTTGTCCGCACTCGCCAGGCAGCGACACAGAGTTACGAAGGTTACACCATCCCCATACAGCAGTTGCGTACGCATTTGCTCGAAACCCAGGTCAAACTCAAGCGAATCATGGCCAGGCAGGGAAGGGTTCTTGAGCAGATGGCAATTAACGAACTCGACAAGCGTCGCAAACGCCTGGAGGAATACCAGATCAAGGCCCGGTTTGCGCTGGCGGAAAGTTATGACCGTGCGACCAAACAACAGGAAAAGAAACTACTCGAACAGTCAGCCAAGACCAGTGAGTCGGGCATAGAGGAAAAGGCCGCGCCATGAGATACAGGCTCTCGGCAGTTATCGTGATGACTGTTCATGGCATGACGATAGCAGGCTGCGCAAGTTATGGCACGGAAGGGACGCTTGCGACGCTCAAAGGTGTTGAGCTTGAAATCGAGGAAGCAGTCATCGAGGGCAGTCTGGACAAGGCGCTGGAGAGTTATCAACGCTACCTCGATGAAACGCCGGAAACGGAAATGACACCGGAAGCAATACGCCGTCTGGCCGACCTGAAGATTGAGAAAGAGTACTCTGCGACCGCCGAGTTTGCCACATCTGCTACCGTAGTCGATGCCTCTGAAGTCGCAGCAAAAGCCTCTTCAGTAACAACTATGGCGTCGGCTGAAGCTGCATCAACTGTCCGCGTGAAAACACAATCCCCGGTAAAAGCGAATGACATAGCAGAGCCAGCGATGGAACTGCTCGATTCGAAACAGGCAGGAGCAGCCATCTTTGCCAGTGGAGACAGTGATGCCAGCAATGAATCGGGTGCTATCGCTGATGTCTCAGAATCTGAAAGAGCATTCAGTGAACGCGCCACGCGGCAGCAGAAAATCACGACTGAGCAATCAGTAATCGTCTCCCCGACCGGTAAGGCCGAAGATTTACAGGTCGCCGGCGCGATGGAGGCGATCGAATTATACCTGGGCCTGTTAAAGAAATATCCATTTTACGCACGCAATGACCAGGTGATGTATCAACTATCACGTGCCTACGAGGAGACTGGACAGATTGAGAAGGCCATAGCGACGCTGAATGTCATGGTGGAGAAATATCCGAATTCACGGCACCTGGATGAGGCGCACTTCAGGCGAGCAGAATATTTTTTCACACGCAAGCGTTTTCTCGATGCCGAAGAAGCCTACCAGGTCATTGTCAATATGGGCAGAGGCTCCGCTTTTTACGAACTGGCCTTGTACAAGCAGGGCTGGGCCTATTTTAAGCAGGAACTCTACGAAGAGGCGCTCAGAGATTTCATTGCCATGCTCGATTACAAGCTTGACGAGGGCTATGAGCTCGAACAAGTTGATAACAAGATCGAGAAAAAACGCATCGATGATACCTATCGTGTTATCAGTTTGAGCTTCTCATATCTGGGCGGTGCCGAAGCGATTGTTGATTTCTTCAATAAAACCGGACCGCGATCCTATGAAGCCAGTGTTTATAGTCATCTTGGTGAGCATTATCTTGAAAAGCGCCGATATAATGATGCGGCGATGACCTATAACAGTTTTGTCGAGCGTAATGCGCTGCATAAAGTGGCGCCGTACTTCAATATACGCGTCATCGAAATCTACCTTAAAGGGGGATTCCCCAAACTGGTTATCGAATCCAAGAAAAATTATTCGACTACCTATGGGCTGAATGCGAATTACTGGAGATTTTACGATATCAAAGAATTTCCGGTCGTTCTGGCCTTCCTTAAGTCCAATCTGTCTGATCTGGCGGGTCACTATCATGCCCTGTATCAGGACAAACGTTTACGGAAACATAAAAAAGATAATTATGCTGAGGCCATACATTGGTACCGTGAGTTTCTGAAGTCTTTCCCGGAAGATGAACAGGCACCGGGATTGAATTACAGTCTCGCTGCCCTGATGCTGGAAAACAACGACTACAGAGGTGCAGCGCTTGAGTACGAACGCACAGCATATAACTATCCCAGGCATGAAAAATCGTCCGAGGCCGGTTATGCTGCGGTTTATGCGTACCGTAAGTATCTGCAGGAAGCGCCACCCTCAGATCGTGTACTGGTCAAACGAGAAATTATTCGCAGTTCACTCAAATTTGTCGAAAATTATCCGGAGCATAAAAATGCTGCGGTCATACTATCGGCGGCGGCCGACCTGCTTTATGAGCTGAAAGATTACCCGCTCGCAGTAACCACAGGACGCCAGCTGCTCGAGCAATATCCCCGGGCCGAGAAAAAGCTGATCCGATCTGCCTGGCTGGTGGTGGCACATGCGTCATTCGATCTGACGAATTATGCAGAAGCGGAAACGGCTTACATCAATGTGCTGTCACTGACTGAAGAGAAACACGAGAGCCGGACCAAGTTAACTGAAAATCTTGCTGCTTCAATATACAAACAGGGTGAGCAGCAAAGAAAACTGGAAAAACATCGTGAAGCAGCCAGCCATTTCTTGCGAATCGGCAAAGTCACGCCTTCAGCCACAATCAGGCCAACCGCAGAATATGATGCGGCTGCGTCACTGATGACCTTGAAGGACTGGCCTGCTGCAGCGCGTGTACTGGTCGATTTTCGTCGACGCTATCCTGAAAATAAACTGCAGCCTGAAATAACCAAAAAACTCGCTATCGTCTATAAGGAAAACGGCGAGCTGGCCGCGGCAGCAGCAGAATTCGAACGTATAGAAGTGGAGACAGGCGACGATGCACTCAAACGTGAAGCACTGATTTCGTCAGCGGAATTGTATGAACAGGCAGAGAAGCTGCAAGATGCTGTGCGCGTTTACAAAAAATATGTCAGCGCGTTTCCCAGCCCTGCAGAAGATGCGATCGAAATGCGGCATAAAATCGCAGGTATCTACCAGAAAACTGACAACCATAAAAAATACACGGCAGAGTTGAAAGCAATCGTCAAGGCAGATTCAATGGCCGGGAAAGAACGTACTGACCGCACGCGTTATCTCGCAGCAAACGCGGCATTGGAACTAACAGAGCCCGTATTGAATGCGTTTTATGACGTCAAACTGGTTAAACCTTTCAAGAAGAATTTATCCAAGAAAAAGGATCGTATGAAAGCCGCTATCGATCGCCTCAACAAGTTGATTGACTACGAGGTCAGCGAAGTCACATCAGCAGCGACCTTTAAACTAGCTGAAATTTACTATCACTTTAGTCGCGCATTGATGGAATCTGAGCGACCAGAAAATTTAAATGATCTTGAACTTGAGCAATACAATCTTGTGCTGGAAGAACAGGCATATCCGTTCGAAGAAAAGGCCATAAATGTTCATGAAAAAAATATTGAATTATTATCTATTGGTATCTATAACAAGTGGGTAGACAGGAGTATTGCAAAACTCGCTGTATTGATGCCGGCACGCTACGCCAAGGCCGAGCAGGAAAACACGTTTATCGAGAACCTGTTACCACCTGGCCAGCAGCCAAAAAGCGTCGATAAGAAGCGCAAAGAAAGCCAGGCGGAAACCACTGCCATGATTAGGGATTGATGTAATGAAAATATCTGCAACTGTCCGTAAGGTTTCAACTATAGCTATAGTTATTTGCGCGCTTGCCGACATAACTGCATGTACGGTTCAGTCCGGTAAATCAGCCTCGATTAGAAAGGGTGAGAACGTGACTGTAGACAGCGAAGTAGAGCGTTCATTCGACCAGGCACTACAGCTACTGCAGGATCAACAATATGATGCAGCGGTTAGCCTGTTAATCAAGGTCATTGAGCAGGAACAAAGGCTGACTGCACCCTATATCAATCTGGCAATGGCCTACCGCCATAAAGGTGATGACAAACTGGCAGAAAAATATCTGCTGAAAGCACTGGAGATCGACCAGGCTCAACCGGTGGCTAATAATGAGCTGGGTATTATCTATCGCAAGCAGGGGCGGTTTAGCGATGCGAGAGATGTCTACAACAACGCGCTTGCCGAGAATCCTGACTACCTTCCGGTCATCAGGAATTTAGGCATCTTATGTGATTTATATCTTCGTGATGTGCAATGCGCGCTGGAGCAATTTGAAAAATATCAGCAACAGGTGCCTGATGATAAAACCATCGAGATCTGGATTGCTGATCTAAAAACGAGAAGCTGAAACGACGAGTTGGCATGAAAATATTGATCATCATATTTGCTCTATTGATCGCGTCTATGCCTGTGATCGCTGAAGAAGACGTCAAGGAGTTGTCGGGCATTTCAATTATTGGCAACAAGGAGGCTCCCAAGTCACTGTATATAGTGCCATGGAAAAACTCGGAAGTCGGTGTTGAAACCAGCCTGAAATCCGGACTGTTGGATGAAAGTAGCAGCTTAATTGATAAAGAAGTGTTTTTGCGTGAGCTCGATTTTTACGAGCTTACCCAGATACCGCAATAAAAAATTACCAGTATAAGAGGATAGTAAGATGGGTTTTCTAGAATCGATTGTCAGTTTTTTCCAGACAGGCGGTATTTTCATGTACCCCATACTGATCGTATTCGCGATCGGTGCTGCAATCTCAGCAGAACGTTACATCAAACTTCATTTGATAAGGAGGCAAAACCGCAAGATCTGGGGCGATGTGCACCCGATACTTGAACAAGGTCATTTTGATCAAGCGCGCGGTGTCCTGAAAGAAGATGATTCAGCGATTGGTGGCCTGCTCAACATGGGCCTTGCACGACAGGGATCGGTACGCCGGCGTGATGACATCGAAATCGCGATGGAAGAGAGCATGATGGAAATCATTCCCCAACTCGAAAAGCGTACACCCTATGTGGCGTTGTTGTCGAACATTGCTACGCTGCTTGGTCTGCTCGGTACAATCATGGGACTGATAGAGGCTTTTACGGCGGTGGCCAATGCAGATCCTGCTGAAAAAGCTGACCTGCTGTCAGCCAGTATTTCTGTCGCCATGAACACAACGGCTTTCGGCCTGATGGTAGCGATTCCCTTACTCATTGTGCACGCTACACTGACATCCAAAACTTCGGAAATTGTCGATAGCCTGGAAATGGCCTCGGTAAAAACGCTCAATCTGATTGCGGATTTTGCCAAACGTCAGGCTGAACTGGCTTCGAAGAATGGCTAGAAGAAGGCATCACTACAAGCGGTTTGACAAAGAGCCGCCTGAGTTGAACATTACATCATTCCTGAATCTGATGGTTGTTCTGGTGCCTTTTCTGCTGATTACGGCGGTGTTCTCACGTATTACTATCCTCGAACTGAACCTGCCGACAGGTGCCGGTGATGCAAGTCAAGCAGACAAGCCCAAACTGACGGTTGAAGTCATTGTACGCGATAAGGGGCTGGAGATTGGTAATGGCAAAACGATAATCGCGCGATTCCCCAAGATTGAGGAAGAGTACGATGTCAGGACCCTGTCTGAATATCTGATAAAAATAAAGTCGAAAAATATGGATAAAAAGGATGCCACTGTTTTGATGGAGCCTGAGATCGAATACACCAGTCTTGTGACGATTATGGACGCAGTTCGCGTTGCCGAGGTGGTCCAGGGTGATAATCCTGAACTTCAGGAAATCGAACTGTTTCCGAGTATTTCCATAGGGGATGCGCCATGAAACAGAACAGACGCATAAAGCGCATGGCGCGATCATCGAAGCAGAAAAAAGCCAGTTTGAACCTGGTTTCGCTGATGGATGTTTTCACCATTCTGGTGTTTTTCCTGCTGGTAAATTCTTCTTCCAGTGATGTCATGGAGCCGCCGAAGAATATCGCGCTGCCAGAATCGGTAGTCGATTCGAAACCACGTGAAACGGTTATCGTCCTCATAACGGAAGATAACGTACTGGTACAGGGTGATGTTGTGATGACGACAGCAGAAGTGATCGAATCCAAGGATGCCATCATGGAGCCGATAAAACAGCGTTTGCTCGACCAGCAGAAAAAAGTTATCGGTATCAAAACCAAGGTTATCGCACAAAGCAAGGAAGTGACTGTACTGGCACATCGCAGCTTGCCGTTCAAGCTACTCAAGAAAGTCATGGCCAGCTGTACCAGTGCGGGGTATGGAAAAATTTCACTGGCTGTCGTTCAAAAAGCAACTCAGAGCGGTTAACAGGTTTTGGCCAGCAATAACATCACAGAACGCCAGCAGGACATCAATCGCAAGATTGATGAAACCTATGAAGAGCTGGCCAGAAATGAAGACGCCCAGAAGGCTATCGATGAGGAATTAGATGCCTTACTGGTAAAGCGCAACCACTATTCCTTGCTGGGCGAAATCACCGATCGTCTGGAGCAGCTGAACAAAGACGGGGAGGCAGAACTGTTCTGGGGCGATGACTATGATCACGCCGCTGCCAATGAGTTCGCACAGCGTGCTCGAACCCGAATCATCGATTATGAAACCCGTGTTGCTGAATTACAGGTCCGACAAAATGCAGGACAGGAGGATATCCAGGGCCTTTCTGCGCGTGTCAATATACTCACTGAAGAAAGTCTTCAGCTGGAAGAATATGCCGAGGATTTGAAACACGAATTCGTCGTTGAACGCGACATGGAGCCACTGCCGTATCGCCCAATGGTCATGCCGTGGACAAGTCAGGGTGAGGATGAAAATCGCTTTCGCCGAATCCTGCTGATCAGCCTGTTTCTGTCGATACTGCTCGGTTACCTGATCCCGTTATGGGAAATAGCGATTCCTGATCGCAACGAACCGGTGAAAATACCGGAGCGAATGGCGCAGCTCATCATCGAGAAAGAGCCGCCGCCTCCACCGCCGCCACCAAAGCAGGCAGAGAAGAAGCCGGAGGAAACGCCCAGGGACAAAAAGCCGAAAGAAAAGGCGCCCAAGCCCAAGACCGAAAAAGCCAAGGTGGCACGCAAGAAAGCGGAAAGCGCAGGTTTGCTCGCGTTTAAAGACAATTTCGCTGACTTGATCGATACCGCGTCAGAAAAAAAACTGGGCGCCAAGGCGCGAATCAGCAACCAGGGCAAGACCGCAAAGAAAACGACACGATCGCTCGTTACTGCCCAGGCAACGGCAGGAAGCGGTGGTATCAGTACAGCATCTCTGAGCAGAGATGTGGGTGGTGCTGGCAAGGGTATCAAGGGCGTCGGTTTTGAGCGTGTTGAATCGGCGATAGGTACTGACTTCTTTGGTGAAGAAAGACCGTTAAGTGATGGACCTGGGCCATCGCGTACTGATGAAGAAATACAGATTGTATTTGATCGCTACAAGTCAGCACTCTATCGAATATACAACCGTGAACTGCGCAGCAACCCTGCCTTACAGGGCAAGATGGTGTTGCGTTTGACGATCGAGCCGGACGGTACTGTGTCAGCCTGTAAACTGGATTCAAGTGACATGGAATCACCTGCGTTGGAGGGAAGAATTGTCGCGCGCGTACTGAAGTTCAATTTCGGACCTAAAGAAGGGGTGCCGCCTGTCACTATCCTGTATCCCATCGATTTTCTACCAGCTTCGTAATTGCAATTCGTACTTACAGGTGTAAGGCTGATGCATAGTCAAAGTACTTCATTATGCGATTACTTACTGTCATCGGCCCGCAGACGCAGGATCAGTACGATGACTGTTCTGCGGTCCGTCACCACGCGGGATAACAGTCCGGATACTCCTGTCATGCCCGTGGCGTTTAATCCCGGTAAAGGTGTGAGGATGAAACAGCATCCGGAACATCCCTTTCGTCGGAAAAATCACAGAAGAGTTTTCGCCTTGTCCTATACTCTTTAAAGGCTATACCCTGAGGTGAGCCTGTAACTGAACTAATGGATTTGAAGTTTACTGGAGCCATACGAACAACCGGTTACTCTCGTACAAGGGGGGGGCTCATATCACTTCTCTTCCATCAGGTCGAAGATACTCCTGAATTCGTCATCGATATCAGGTGTTGAATCTTCGGCCTTGCCAAAATAAATCAATAAATACATACAGCCTTAAATGAAATCGATGGATGCAAAGCATTAATCGATACGCAAATCCTAAATGAACCCGATTGATGCACGGCATTGATCGATACACAAAAATCCAAAATGAAATCAATTGCCGAGCAGCAGTTGATACGCAAAAACAAAAAACAGAGATGTTCATTACGGGGAAATTCCTAAATTCTCATGCGGCCGATACATTTAATGTCAGGCTTTATGCGACGTGTGATAAAAATTCTTTTTATCACTATCGGTCTCTTATTGCCTGTTGTAAATGCTCTGGCCTTACCCTGCGACCTGATTGGCGGTGCGGCTCCGTTCATCGACCATGATCTGAACAATAACCCCAGTACCAGCCTCAGTTACTGCGAACTTTGCGGTTACGGTTATGTGACCATCGTGATCACCAATCGCTACGAGGGTGCGGACATGATCAACATGACCGTGGTCGAGGACCTGGGGTCTTCCGGTCTGGTCTACGATCCCACGGCTCCCAACCCGATCACATACCGCATCAATGGCAGTCCGGTGCCGGGACCGCCCCCGGCAGGCGCCGGTTCGGTGCTGACATTCAATCTGGCGGGGCTGCCGCTGAATTCAGGACCCGGTATCAACAATACCAGTGAAATGACGATTACCTTTGCGGTCAGGCGTTCCTCGAGTCTGAGCGAAGAAGGCCTGGTCAGTGCGAATCGCGACATCCGGGCAACCCTGACCTACGACACCAACCAGAGTTGTGCGGTAACACCGCAAAACACGGGTTTCGATAGGTTGCCGCTGCGCGAACCCGTACCCACCAGAGACAAGCGCGGCCGTAATGTCGATGCCAGTCAGGGATCGTACAGCAATGATGTGTATGGCAACATCAACGATGATGTGATCTGGCGCATTCGGATCTGGAATACGGGTTCTGCCGACTTGCAGGACTTGAAGTTTGACGACCTGATGCAGAACGGCAATTTCCAGATCAATTACGCCTGTCCGACCGAAGCTGAGGCGAGTGCCATAGCCAATGCCGATGGTGTCGGCCCGGTCGGAAACTGTGTAAACGCCAGCAACACCATCAATGACTTTGCCGTGGACAGTCCTTTCGGCGATGCAGCGACGTCACCCGACGGTTATGAAGTCGACGTCACAGCCGGCGGCCGGACCGATATCTTTCTGGTCGGCAAGATAACGAACTCGTGTAACCCGAACACGACCAACACGGTCTCCGGTATCGAGTGGGGCTGTCAGGAAGACAGCCCGCCTGACGGCGGTATTTCGGTTACCTCCACCGGACTCTCGCCTGGAAGCGATTCCGAAATCTTGAGTTCCCGGGTCTCCAACAACGGTCTGCAGGTGCAGCGCTTTCTCACCGGTCTCAATACCAGCCAACCCGTCGGCAGCCGTGGCTTGATGAGAATACGGTTAACAAACAACAGCGGCGGCAGTATCAAGAATATTCACTTACGCAACATACTGCCACCCGAGTATGTCGTGGATTCGACCTTTACACCGACGGTGTCCGTGAATCCCAGGTACGGCAATTATTCGGGCATGATCAACAGGGTAACCTGGACCAATCCGGCAGCGAATACCTTTCCACTAACCAGCAGCAATCCCGCCGAACCATTGTCCAATACTGCGCCCGAGTTCGATCTGTGGAGTACGACTTCACATCCGATTCATGCCGACCAGGTCAATATGCTGCGTCATGGTGATGTGGCTGAGGTTACCTTCCGGGTGGTGATGATACCGCCGGCATTCTACGACAACAATGCCAACCTCGATGTGCGGGTTGAGAACATAACCGACACCACCGACCCGAACAACAGCACGACGCTGACCAATCAGCTTTTTGTGGATTTTGAACAGTTCTGTAATCCGGGTGTGCTGCAACAACCTTCTGCTTATCCTTTTGTTGATAACAACATCCCTTCATCCCCGGAAGACCTGGATGTCAACATTACCGGAACCGAGCTGATATTCATCCTGACCAACAATCCCTCGCAGCCCCTGCCATTGCAGGTGACCCTGAGAAACGACGGTGGTCATTTCGCCGATGATTATTTTGCCTATGTCAGTTTCGGCGCCACAATGGATGTCGTCTCCGCACCCGGGGGGTGCAGTGTAACCTCAACGCCACCTCCACTTGAGGTATGGGATGATCCGTCGGATATCCCGGCGATGGCTACGGTGTACGAATGCAACAGTTCCGGTATCGGGACGTTTGCACCCGGTCAGACGCGAACGCTCAATTTCGAAGTCATCAAAACCAGCAATGCAGCGCGGCTGGCACTCGATGATCTTTCTTTCCGTGCCGATGTGGTCGGTGAGATCACCCTAAGTGATGGCACGCCGCTGTGGTTTCCGACGCCGGCCGCGGCACCGATACTAAACCGGGCCAACAACTACTCCCTGGATGGAGTGCGTGCCCGTGTGATCGGATTCAACCTGATCAAGGACCAGGTCGGCAGCTGTACCGAAAATAATCCGCCAGCGGCATTACCGGATCTGCAAGTCCAGATCGGTGAGGAATGTACCTTCCATATCGAAACCGGTGGCTGGTTCGGATTCCAGACGCCCGGCTTCACCTATATCGCGGTCCAGGCAATCACGGTGACAGATCAGTTCCCCGATGGGCAGGGTTATATTTCATCGACCGATCCCGCTCTGACCAGTGATCCCACGATCAGGAGCATCTCACTGTCACCACAGACCAGTCCACCACTGCAACCGCTGGATGAAGGCTGGATCGACTGGAGCTTCAATCAGGATGTGGTGAACGAACGCATAACCATCCGGGACCAGTGGTTCAGGGTCAATGTGACATCACGCTTGTTGAATGACCCGATCGATCCAATCGATCCCGCCAATCCCAATGATCCGGGCGTGGTGCCAAACCGGCATGCCATGGCCAGTACCAACGTGCTCAATTCCGTTTTCCAGGCGGTGTTTTTCAACGACGTCACCAGTTCTGAAGAAGTCTATAACCTGGGGCAGAGTACCATCGGTTATCCACAGGAGTCGGTACGTCGTGAAGATCTTACGATTACCGAACCCAATATTCTGGTCACCAAGGAAGTCTGTAATGAAACGCTCTATGGTGCGGGAACCGCGTGTTCGAATTTCGCAACGCTGATCGATGATGGCGATACCCAGGACTCTTATATCTATCGCGTCACGCTGACCAACGAAGCGGCCAGTGTAGGCACACCGCGGGCCCCGGGCTATAACATCACATCGACGGATATTCTGGATGCTAGCGACCTGGTGCGGGTTGTTCCGTTCAACGGCGACGGTCTGGACAACGATGGCGACGGTTTGATCGATGCAGCCGATATCAACGGCGAGGGTAGCATCAGTGACAACATTATCAGCAACGGTACTCCGGCGACCATCACGTTTTCTCATACGCACAGTAATGGCTTGCTGCGGCTCAATCCCGGAGCCAGCGTCACGCTGTATTACCGCGTCGACCCTGATGATGCCGTCGCGCCTCAACAGCAGCTGATAAATACGGTAACCGCAACGTTTGACAGTCTCGAAGGCGATTCGGGTAACCAGACAGTCGTACTGAGTGCCAACAGTACGCTCGGTGGTGCGCGTGTCTACGGTACGGTACCGGCTTCTGCGACTGTGCAGATTCTGCCGCTGCAGACTCAGCCCAAAGATATCATCGCATTGTCGAACACGCCGCTGGCCGCGGTCCAGCCACAGCCGGTTTCGGTTGGTGAGGAGATCGAATACGAATTGCGCACGTATATTCCGGTCGCGAATTTACGCGAATTCTATGTGCGCGATGAGTTACCGGCCGGTATTCGTTGTACCGAAGCGCCGGTTGTCGACCTCAACGCGCTACCGTATAGCGCCGCAGGCTTTTTCCCCGGTGGACAGATCACGCCGACCTGTAACGACAACCTGGTTTATTGGTACTTCGGTGATCAGGAGTTAACGACTGCACCCAGCAATCAGCTGTTCGAGTTCCCGGTTCGTTTCATCGCCAGAGTTGAGAATACCGCAACCGTGAATGATGGCGATGTGATCAGCAACGGTGTGCCGGCGACCAATGCGATCGTCAGTTACCTGAATGAAGCCGGCACCCAGATCACGTTGAACTTCAATCAGGCCGATCTGCTGGTTCGCGAGCCGCAGATTGCATTGACCAAGAGCTTTGAATCCAATATCAACGATGCTGGCGATGTGATCACGGTTACCGTTACTGCGACCAACAATGGTACCGCAACGGCCTACAACCTGCGCGTGTTCGATGATCTTGCCGCTGTCAGTAACCTGACTTTCCTGGGAAATGTTGGCGGTACCGACCCGCCGGATAATGTCGACACTACGACTTTCGGTGTCAATCGTCCCGTCTTTACATGGAATGTAGCCAATCCTGATTTTGCGATCGCACCGGGCACGACGATCAGTTTTACTTTCGATATCTCGGTCGATATCGGTGCCCAGCCACTCGAGATACTCGACAACACTATCCAGGCCAGCTGGACCTCGCTTCCTGCACAAACGACTGCGCTGAACAGTACCGGTTTGATCGGTGCTGACGGCATTGTCATGGGCATGCGCAACGGCAACTTACCGAACAGCGGCGACGCAATCAACGATTACGAAACGACCGCTACGGACTTCAGCGCAGTACCGGCGTTGACCATGAGTAAGACCGATCTGAATCCCGCGCTTGCACCTGAAGTCGGTGCCCACAGGAATTTCGAGGTCGTAATCCAGTTGCCGGAAGGCACCACCAACAACCTGGTGGTCAGCGACCAACTCGATTTTGCCGGGACCAGTTATGTGCTGTCGAATAATACAAGCTTCGACATCAGCTACAGCTTCGAGAACATCGCGTCGATAAACGGTAGCCCGCCGGACGAGTCCGCGTTGATTGCATTTCCGGCGGACAACACTTCTGGTGTGGCGGTCTGGAATATCGGCCAGGTTGTCACGGCCAGTGAAGACGATACCAACGGCGCACCCGCGATAACGCCGGCGATCCGCATCAACTATTTTGCGCGCGCGAACAACGACCTGGTCACCAATGCAGGGACCGCGCTGCAGAATACCGCCACGACCACCTACAACAATGGCGAAACCGGCGCAGTGGTCACTATCAGCCAAAACACGCCAACGGTGACAGTGACCGAACCGGTATTGACGATATCGAAAACGGTCACACCGATAACGCCGCTGCCTGTCACTGGCGGTGATGTGCTCGAGTATGTGATCACGATCCCGAACAGCGGTACTGCGACAGCCTATGACACCAATCTGGTGGACACGCTGCCGGCGCAGCTCGGTCTGGATCCGGGCTTCTCGCCGACCGCCGAAATCGATGGTACCGCGGTCGGCGGCTTTATTGCGATCCCCACAGGTGCACCCAACGGGCCGCTGATCTGGGGTCTGGGCAACGCGGATGGCAGTCTCGACATCCCCGCTGGTAGCACCCTGATACTGACATACCGTACCGTTGTTGACGCGACAGCGCAATCGAACGTCACACTCAGTAACAGTGCGCTGGTTGACTGGACATCGCTCGAAGGTGGCAGCAGCTACGAACGCACCGGGGCCGGGTGCCCAACGATCACTGCACCTAACGATTACTGCGCAGGTCCCGCAGTGGCCAGTGTCGGCACAATCGATACGAACAGCATGACCAAGACGGTCGTGTCAGACACCTATGCGCCGGCTAACGATGCGATTGTGCGTATTGGTGACACCATCACTTACCGGCTGGCGCTGAATCTGCAGGAAGGCACGACACGCAATGTCGCTGTGCAGGACGCCCTGCCTGCGGGGCTGGCTTTTATCGATATCGTCAGCATCAACGCTGACAACAGCGCCGATTACACACCACCGGCCAGCGGTGTCGGCAGCAATTTCAGCTATGCCGCGATTACGGCCGCGGCTCTGCCAACCGCTGGGCAGACCGGCACCCTGAGCTTCACACTGGGCGATGTGGTCAACGATCCAGCGGGTGATGCGACCACCGATACGCTGGTCATCGAGTACCGTGCGCGCGTCGTGGAAGATGTGCTCGCGCAGACGCCGTCGACAACGTTGACGAACACAGCCACGCTGTCGTACACCGACGGTGGCGGCACACCGGTCGTCGATCCGACGCGACTGGAAAGCAGTGCCAGCATCACTGTGCTGCAGCCTGTATTGACGGTTCCGGCCAAGATAGACCGCAGCGCTCGAATCAGTCCGGCGAACGTTAACGTCGCGACAGACATCATGAACTTCCAACTGGAGTCCTGCAACACAACCGGACAGGCCCCGGCGTACAGCGTTCAGCTGACCGACGCGCTGGCGACACAGCTCGATCAGACCGGTATTACCGGTCCTGTCAGCGGCGCAGGCCAGCCGGATGTCTACATCAACGGTGTGCTCGCCAGCATCGGTGTTGACTACACGTACACGCCGCCGGCCGCGCGTGGCGGCAGTATGGTTTTCAACTTGATCACCGCGGTCGATCCTGGCCAGTGTCTGACAGTGGACTACGATATCGGTTTCTACACCGACTTCGGCCCGGACCAGAGCTGGAACAACAGCGTCACGGTCGACGAATACTGGTCGCTGCCGTTGCAGTCCGGGCAGCAGTACGCACCGCTCGGGCCGGCGGAATTCTTTATGAACAACGTTGGGAGCATCGAGCCGGCGAGCAAGGCGATGCTGAGTCCGGCCAGCGGCGAGATCACGATCGGTGAGGAGGTCCTGTACCGCATCAATGTGCCGGCCGTGGCTGCCAACGCCGCGCTGTATGACGTGGTTATCACCGATAACCTGCATCCGAGCCTGGAATACCTCAGCACAACCGAGATCAGCGGCACCGGCCTGGTCATGGTCGATAATACGACCGCACCGGGCAGCGTCAATCTGTCGATTGCTCAGATCCCAGCCGGTCAGCAGGCGGTGATCGAGCTGCGCGCGCGTGTCGCGAACAACGCCAGCGCGAATGCCGGCATCAGCTTCACGAACACCACGAATTATACCTATGCAACCAGTGCCGGGGGCGCGGTCATCGTCGGCGGTTCGGCGACGACGCTGGCTAGCCTGACGATCGTTGAACCCCAGCTCGCCATCGTCAAGAACGTCGCGAACTTGACCAATGCCGGCAATCCGCCGAGGGCGGGCGATGTGCTGCGTTATACCTTGGCGCTGACCGCGGTCGGCACCGGCGCCGGCGACAATTTCTCCGATGCATTCGACGTGCGCATCGATGACAGCCTGAGTCTGAGCTTGGCCTACCAGGCCGGTACCGTGACGGTTAACGGTGCCGGCAACACGATTATCGATCCGGTGATCAGCGGCGATGGCAACACCACGCCACAAACCCTGGTATGGGATCTTGGCAGCGCGACGGCGGATATCGATGTCGCCGAAGGTACCACGGTCACGATTACCTATGATGTGCTGGTGCTGGACAGCGTACTCGCCAACCAGAGCCTGAGCAACAGCGCAGTCGCCCAGTGGACCGGCCTGGACGGTGTCAATGCGAACGAACGTATTGGCACTGGCGTGCCGGTCGTGAACGACTATTTCACGGCACCGGTCACGACCACGCTGACAACACCTGATAATACCGCGTTCAGCAAGACCCGCCTGACCGATACCTACGGCATTGCCGACGATATCGTGCGCATCGGTGACATCATCGAGTACGAGCTGCGCGCGACCCTGGAGGAGGGGCGTTACAGCAACCTGGTGTTCGCGGACACGCTGCCGCAGGGGATGGCATTTGCTGGCGTCGTGTCGATCAATGGTGACACCACATCGCCGTTCAATGCGGCAGCGCCGTTCGTGCACGCGGACATCACGGCACCGGTGATTACTGGCAACCCGGTCACCGGCCCGAGTACCGCCACCTTCAATCTCGGTGAAGTCACCAACATCAGTGACAACAACGCGGCTAACGACGAGTTCGTGATCGTCTATCGAGTGCGCCTGCTGGACAATGTCTTTGCCCAGGTCAACAGCACCACGCTGAGCAACAATGCTCAGCTGAGTTATGACAGCGGTGCCGGCACAGCAACCTTGACAGACACGGTCAGTGTGACGCTACTGCAACCCGCACTGTCCGTTTCGAAATCCGCGGTGCCTGCCGGTGGCGATGCCGTGATCGAAGCCAACGAGCTGGTCACATACACCGTCGATGTGGTCAATAGCGGTTTGGCGCCGGCCTATGATCTGTTGCTCGAGGACACGATCCCGGTCGGTATGCGCAATGGCGCTGCGACGGTTACTGTGATCAGCGCAAGCCTGGTCGGTGCTGGCACCGTGCTGCCCAACCCGGCCACGAGCTACAACCCGGCAACTGGACTAGCCAGCTGGAACATGGATAGCGGCGTGGCAGATGCCTACACGATCCCGGTCGGCGAGACCCTGCGACTGGTCTATCAGGTCCAGGCAGATGCCAACCTGGGTGCTGGTCTGACGCTGACCAATGCCGCCGTCGCGACCCGATACTACTCTTTCGATGATGAGGCAACGCCCATCCTGGGCAGCGTCAGCGGTGTGGCAGAGATCTATGGCCCGAGCAATACCGCAACGACCACGCTGACGTCGCCGACGCCTGGCGCGCTGCAGAAAGAAAATCCAGCGGACCTGACGGTATCTGTCGGTGAGTCATTCACTTATCGAATCACAGTCCCCGCGATAACGTTGAATATCGCACTGCACGATGTGCGCATCATCGATGATCTGACCGCGTCGGCTGCAGACCTGCTGTTCGTCAGTGCGACCCGAGTCAGTGGCTCTCAACCCTGGACACCGGTCAACACCGGTTCAGCGACCAACCTGGTGATCGAAGACACGACCACCGGCATCGATATTCCTGCCGGTGAGCAGATCGTGGTCGACGTAACGGTTCAGGTCGCGAACACGCCGACCAATGTCAGCGGCCTGCTGTTCAACAATACCGCGAGCTACACCTATAACCAGTTGCCGAACGATCCAACCACGCGGCAGAACGCTGGACCGGATACGACGGGTGACATGACCATCGTCGGGCCCGATGACATGACCGTGTTGAAGTCCGGACCCGCAGAGGTCCGCATCGGCGTGCCGGCTGACTATACCCTGAACGTGCACAACATCGGCACCGCAACGGCCTGGGACCTGACCCTGACCGATCAGGTTCCGCTGCTGTCACCTGGTGGCATGTGTGACAACGCACCGACGAATGTCACTGCGCAGATCTTCCTGGCCGATGGCGTAACACCGGTTACCGCACCGCTGGTCGAGGGTACCGATTTTGTCGTTGCTTTCACGGGCGACCCTGCCTGCACATTCGCGATCACGATGCAGTCTCCGACTGCCGCTTTACCGGAGGACAACCGTCTTATCGTGACCTATCAGGGGGCGCTTGACGTCGATACACCGCCTTCTCAACCGCTGACTAACGTGGCTGGCGCGACACAATGGTTCAGCATGGATACCGCGGGCGCAGGGGCAACCGGGCAAACCCGAACCTACAGCCGCACGCTGACCGATGGCACGGTCGGTGTTCTCGATCACGAGGATGCGCATACGGCCAACAGCGTCGCACCGATCATTTCAATGCAGAAGCGCGTCGTGAATCTTACCACAGGCCAGGATCCCGGTAGTAACGCAAGCCCCGGTGATAGGCTGCGTTACAGCATTCTAATGCTCAATACCAGTCCGTACGACGTCCCCAATTTCAGTTTCGTCGATGAACTCGATGCGTTGAATGCCGTGCCGCTCTTTAGCCCTGGCACGCTGAGCCTGGTGACGGTTCCAGCGGGCGCCGATACGACTGCGACCAATCCCAATGGGGGTGCCAATGGCAGCGGCCTGGTGGATATACGCAATCTCAGCCTGGGTGTGGCGGGTTCGGCTACGGAGTCGGTGCTGATCGAATTCGATGTAACGCTGGTGCCGGTGATCACCAGTGGAACGGTTGTGCTCAATCAGGGACGACTCCAAACCATCGGTCTCGACTTGCCGACCGATGATCCCAACGTGAATGGTGCGGATGACCCTGCGGTGATCGGTGATGAAGACCCGACACAAACAACGATCGCGTCCGCACCACAGTTCGACGTCGACAAGGTATCACAGGATCTGACTGGCGACCCGAACATCTTATTGTCCGGTGACACACTGCGCTACACCATCACGATCAAGAATATAGGTAGTGAGAACGCGGTCAATGTGATGTTGCGTGACCAGCTGCCGGCCAACACGACCTACGTTGTCGGCAGTAGCACGCTGAACGGTGTCGCTGTTGCCGATGTCACCGGGGGTATACCGCCGTTACAGGACGGCATACTGGTCAATGCACCGGAAGACACGACACCGGGCGTCATGCGCGCCGACACTGATCCAGCTGCAGCCAATGTCGCCACCGTAACATTTGATGTTGTCATCAATGGCAACGTTGTCAACGGCACGGTCATCTCCAACCAGGGTTATGTGACTGGGAGCGGCGTCGGCAGTGGTCCCATGCCGGAACAGCCGTCGGATGATCCCACCACCGCAGTGCCGGATGATCCTACACTCGATGTTGTCGGTAATCAGCCGCTGGTCGACGCCCACAAGACGGTTAGCATCGTTGTCGACAACGGCTCACCAGGCATTGTCGATCCAGGCGATGTGTTGCGTTATAACATCAGCATTGTCAACATCGGTGCGACGGCAGCGACCGGTGCGGTATTCATCGACGGCGTCCCCGCCAATACCACCTATATTGCGAACAGTGTCACGCTGAACGGTATCCCGGTCGGTCAACCCGACAACGGAGTTTCACCGTTGACGATCGGTATCGATGTCAGTTCATCTGATATTACACCGCCGTTACCTGCCGCCGGCAGCGGTATGCTGTCAGCCGGTGGCACGGCCGTGGTTACCTTTGATGTACAGGTCAATGCCGGTGTTCCGTCGGGCACCATCATCAGCAATCAGGGCAGCGTCGATAACAACGAACTGCCTGCCGAGCTGACCGATGCTGATGGCATCGACAGCAATGGTGACCAGCCAACCCTGATTCCGGTCGGCAATGCACAGTTGGTCACGATCACCAAACAGGTTGCCGTGATCGGCGGCGGCCCGGCGCTTGCCGGTGGGCTACTGGAATACCGGGTACGTGTCACCAATATCGGCAGTGTCGCGGCAACCAATGTAGTCATAACCGACAACCTCGATTTGCCGGTGCCCGGACAGCTGACTTATATACCCGGCACAGGCTTGTTGAATGGCGCGCCTGCCGGGGTGAGCTTCACCACACCGGTGATCACCGCGAATTTCGCCTCGGTTTACGGCAATCTGCAACCGGGCCTGGCAGCCGAGCTGCGCTTCATTGCGCAGATCGACAACAGCCTGCCGATCGGCACCACCATCACCAATACTGCCGATGTCAGCTGGAACAGTCCGGCACAGACAGCCAGTGCCAGCGTATCCATCGATGTTGGCGGCACACCGGGCGTGGCCAACCTGAATGGAATGCTGTGGCATGACGCCAACTACAACAACGTGTTCGACAGCGGTGAAGTACTGTTGCAGGACTGGAGTGTCGACGTCTATCGCAGCGGTCAGTTACTGGGTTCGTTTACCACAGACAGTACCGGTGTCTACCTGTTCAATGGCCTGTTACCCAATGACATCGGCACCGACCTCTACGAGCTGCGCTTCCGTGCACCAGGGGCAGGGGCCAATACTGCGCCGCTGGGTCTTGCTGACTCTTCCTTCAGCAATGACTTGCAACGTGTCTACGATATCGTTGTCAGTTCGGGCGGCAATATACAGAACCTGAATCTGCCGATCGATCCGAACGGTGTCGTCTATGACTCGATACTGCGCGTACCGGTCGCCGGGGCAATGCTTGCGTTGGTGAACGCCAGCAACGGCAACGCGCCGGTACCGGCAAGCTGCTTCGGTGATCCTGCGCAACAGAACCAGGTGACGCTCGCGGGCGGTTACTACAAGTTCGATATCAACTTCAGCGATCCTGCGTGTCGTGCGGGTGACACCTATTTGATTCAGGTCGCACCACCGGCCAGCGGATTCGTCGGCACAACCTCTCGGATCATACCGCCTGCACTGGCTTTGACCGATCCGCCGTTCAGCGTTCCTGGCTGTCCGGGTAGCGCCGATGACCTGCTGTCTACCTTGCCGGAGCATTGTGAAGTGCAGGCTTCGACGTATGCGCCACCCACATCGGTCGCTCCGCGTACCGAGGGTACAACCTATTACATGCAGTTCACGCTGGGCGACAGTGCAGATCCTTATACCCGCCAGATATTCAATAACCATATTCCGGTCGATCCGGAACTGGATGATGCTGTTGCGATTACCAAGACATCCGCACTGCTCAACGTTACCCGCAGCCAGCTGGTGCCGTACACCATAACCGTCAGCAACTCGCTGGGTGCGCCGTTACCCGATCTGGATATCGTTGACGACTTTCCTGCGGGCTTCAAGTACGTAGCCGGTTCCTCACGAATCGATGGCGTGGCCAGCGAGCCCGTGATCAATGGTCTGCAACTTACCTGGCCGGGTCTCACGCTGGACGCAGGCCAACTCATAACCCTGAAGATGTTGCTGGTTGTTGGTTCCGGTGTCAGTGAAGGCGAATATATCAACCGGGTACAGGCGGTTAACAACCGCACCAGCCAGGTGGCTTCCGGGCAGGCTACGGCTACGGTACGCGTCATCCCCGATCCGACGTTTGACTGCTCCGACGTTATCGGCAAGGTCTTCGCTGACAGTAACATGAACGGTTACCAGGATGCCGGTGAGGCCGGCATCCCGAGCGCACGCGTGGTAACCGCACGGGGTCTCGAAGCGAAGTCAGATAAGCACGGTCGTTTCCATATCACGTGTGCCGTGGTACCGAATGAAAACCGTGGTTCCAACTTCATCCTCAAACTTGACGAACGCAGCCTGCCGAGCGGTTATCGGGTAACAACAGAAAACCCACGTGTTGAGCGCGCCACCCGAGGCAAAATGCTGAAGTTCAACTTTGGTGTCTCGATACATCGTGCAGTACGTTTGGACATGGCTGATGCGGTGTTCGAGCCGAATTCGACTGAAATCCGTCCGCAGTGGTTGTCCCGCATCAGCCTGTTGATGGAAAAACTGGTTGAGGCCCCGTCGATATTACGACTGGCGTACATGGCCGATGTTGAAAAAGCCTCGCTGGTTAAAGACCGCGTGCAAGCGATGAAAAAGGAAATCGAGCGTCGCTGGGCTGATCTTGATTGCTGCTACACACTGGAAATCGAAACCGAGATTTTCTGGCGTAGAGGCAAGCCCGCAGACAAGGGTGCGTTCAAATGAAACTGAACCGTCTCTTGCTGATCGCCACAGTGCTGATGCCACCGGCCTATGCTGAGCTCGGTGTCAATGATACACCCACTGGTGAGACCGCCGCCCCTGCATGGCAGCTGACATCCTACCCGCTGGGCGAAAATACCGAACAGCAGCTGCCGCCAGATGAAGTTTTCAACCTCTGGGTGCAGGACGAAACATTGTTCAAACCGCGGGAAGAGGACCGCATAGAAATACAGAAAGTGCTCGACAAGCAGTACGAGACTTTTAAGCTGGAAAATGCGGTACCAGCGATTGGTTTTAATTCCGGCGAAGCTGATATCCCGCAATCGACAGTTACCCGGCTGCGGCAAGTACTGGAAACCATGAAACACCGGGCTAATGTGCGTGTGCATTTCGTCGGCCATACTGACAGTGACAAACTGAGTCCGGAATTGCGGGCTAAATACGGTGATAACATCGGACTGTCGCGTGCGCGTGCCGAAATTGCGGCTGAATTTTTCCAGCGAGCGCTCGACCTGCCACCGGAATCGGTGACCTACGATGGTGTTGGCGATACCCAGCCTATCGCCTCGGACAATAGCGAAACCGGCAAGGGCAGGAATCGCCGGGTCGAAGTACAGGTCTGGTATGACGAGATTACCGAAACGGCGATTGATAAAGAAGTCGTCATCAAGGCGGAGAACCTCAATCGTATCAAGGTATGCCGCGCGGAGACCGTTTGTAAATTACAGTACCGTGCGGGCAATGCCAAACGGGCCAGGATTAAAAACCTGGTGACACCATTGCGACTCGAAGTCGGTCAATCGGAAATACCTGCCGACTTTATTCGTCAGATACGTGAAGTGACTGGAAACCTGCGCGATCAATCCAATGTGGTGATTCACTTCGTCGGCCACACCGACAACCTGCCACTGGCCGATGGTGCCCAGCGCATTTACCGTGATCACATGGGTCTGTCCAAAGCGCGCGCTCGTCGTGCCGCGCTGGCACTGCAGGAAGCACTCGGATTGCCCTACGATGCGGTCAGTTCGACCGGAAAGGGTGCGGCCTATCCGCTAGCTTCGAATGATACCGAACAGGGCCGTGCGTTGAATCGTCGCGTCGAGGTTGAGTTCTGGCATGATGATCCGTTCCAGCAATTTACCGCTGACGCGCAGTCCTGCCCGGAATCTGAAGCGGCTGAGATCATCACCCTTGCTTACGAGCCACCCACTGGACCGATCCGTACACTTCGTTTCGTCGATGGACAACCGGTGATACCTCCGGGTTACAGTGATCGCTTGAAGAAAATCATGGACGAAATTGCGCACAAGGCTAACGTGCGTCTCGGTTTTACCGGTTATACCAGTAATGAACGCATGGACAGGCGTGCAGCCATGGTATATGGCGATGATGTTGGATTATCGACATCGCGCGCACGCCGTGCGATGGAAATGGTACAACAGGAGCTTGGCCTGAGTGATCAGCAGGTTCAATACGAAGGACTGGGTTATGTCCATTCCAAAGATGTTGCCAGCACAGGCTTTATTCAACTCGATGGTTCAAGGGTCGAAGTTGCCGTACTGTACGATGAACTTGCGGTGCTGGAAGAGAATGAGGGTCTGGATATCACGCGTATCGACCGCGAAGCAGAGGCGCATAATCCATATGCACTTAACCTGATGCGGATTACGATTGACGGTGAAGCGGAATTTGATCCTTTCAAGAATGTTGCTGACCTGCAACGTTGTACCGATGTGGCACTGGATGATGCGGACATCCAGTTCCGTTTTGACAACCTCGAATTGCGCCCGCGCCTGAATATCACCGCGTGGCCAAACAGGGTCAGGTACAGGGATAATCCTGCGACAGAACTGGCAGAAAATACGATCAGCTTCCGTGTTTTTACCAATTATCCAAGCTTTATCAAACGCGCTGAAGTGCGAGTGTTCAAGGAAGGACAGTCAACAAATGAAGAACCCATTGCGGTTGTTGAAGTTGGTGACGACAACCTGGCTATATGGGCGGCAGATTTTGAAGAATTTACTGCGCCAGTAATCGAGCTTAAATACCTGCTGCGTGTTTATGACAGCGATGGTAATTTTGATGAAACGCGACCTTTACCTATCTGGCTCGTCGATGAGCTCAACGACGAAGAATCAGAAGCGTTTACTGATGATACGACCCGGGTGGAACAGCTTGTCGGTTATGGCGAAAACCACCTGGTTACGCAGAACATACCTTTAGTGGGTGGTACCGTACTGGTCAACGGTTCTGAGATACCCGAAGGCCACAGCGTCTGGCTGGCAGGTCGGCGTATACCGGTCAGTGAGGATGGCACATTCGTCGCAGAAGAAATTTTTGAAAAAGGTTACCACACGGTGGAGGTCGCTGTGCTCGATTCTGCTGGTAACGGTGAACTGTACATGCGCGAAATGCAACTCAAAAAGAATGACTGGTTCTATGTCGGTATCGCTGATTTCACCCTGGTTAAGGACAGCACCAATGGTCCGGCAGAACTGGTGACCGGGGATGAAACCAGTTACGACAATGATTTGAATGTTGACGGACGGCTGGCGTATTACACCAATGGCAAGTTCGGTAATGACTGGCAGCTTGTTTCCAGTGCCGACACCCGCGAAGGGCCCGTTGATGAGCTGTTCACTAACTTCGTCGAAAAAGATCCTCAGGCCTTGTTCCGTCGTATCGATTCTGATCGTGCCTACCCGACATTCGGCGATGATTCCACCGTGGCGGAAAACGCACCCACTTCCGGCAAGTTTTTCGTGAAATTGCGTAACCAGGACAGCTTCGGAATGTGGGGTAACTTCGTTATCGGTTACACAGACACCGACCTGGCGCACATTGACAGGGGGCTTTATGGTGCCAATGGCTATTATGTAAGTCCTGAAACCACCAGCTCGGGTGAGAACAAGGTCATGCTCGGTGGTTTTGCTGCCGAGCCGGGAACTGTATCCGGTCGGGATGAATATCGCGGTACCGGCGGTTCGCTTTATTACCTTCGCCATCAGGACATTCTAATTGGCTCTGACCGTTTGCGCATTGAAATTCGTGACAAGGACTCCGGTGTTGTTATCGGCGTCAAGAACCTGACACCGGCGATCGATTATGACATCGATTATATCCAGGGACGCATTCTTCTGAGTGAGCCGTTGTCATCTACGGCCGATGATAACCTGCTGGTACAGGAAACATCGTTGAGCGGCAACCCGGTATTCCTTGTTGCTCGTTATGAATACACGCCAGGATTCGAAGAGATCAATGACGTAGCTGTCGGTGGCCGCGCCCATTACTGGCTTAATGATAGGCTCAAACTCGGTGTTACCACCAGTCGCCAGGACGAAGCGGACAATCAAAATTCACTGAACGGTGTTGATCTGACGATCCGCAAGAATGCGGGCACGTGGTTAAAAGCCGAGTTTGCCAGCACCGAAGGCGATGGCAGTGGTGCACTGAATTCAAGCGATGGCGGTTTCAACTTTAATTCGCTCGACCAGGGTTTGGACTCTGATAATAAAGCCGATGCATACAGGATCGAAGCCAGTACCCGGCTCGAGGAAATCTACAAAGCCACTCCTGGTACAGCGAGTATTTATGTGCAGAATCGTGAAGCAGGCTTTTCCGCGCCCGGCCAGCTGACTTCCACTGATGTCGACCAGTATGGCGGTAAACTCAATATCACCCTGACAGAACGCACTCGCTTGAATGTGAAGGCGGACAGCCGCGATCAGAAAGACTCGCTCAATGTGGCCGCTGTCGATGCTGATGCGGATTATGTACTGAATGAAAACTGGCGTTTGACTGCCGGCGGCCGGTTTGACAGCCGGGAGGACAACTCGGCGGATGTGCCAGTCACGCAAAAGCAAGGTGACCGCTTTGACCTGGCGCTGCAGGCGTCCTACGATTCGAGAAAGGACTGGTCGGCGTATGGTTTCAGCCAGCTCACAGCCAACACGACAGGCAACCGCGAGGACAACAATCGCATCGGTGCCGGTGGTCAGATTCGTGCCACCAAGAAACTGAATCTGGATGGTGAACTGTCCTATGGAGACACAGGACCGGGTGCAAGACTGGGTTCCGACTATCTGATTTCAGACCGCAGCAGCATTTATTGGAATTACTCTCTGGTGAATGAGCGGACCGACAATGGTCTGCGTTCACGTAGCGGAAACATGAACACCGGCTTTCGGACGCGCTATTCAGATACTGCCAGCATCTACGGTGAACAACGCTATTCCCATGGCGATGTGCCGACGAGCCTGACACATGCAATGGGAATTGATCTGGCACCTACCGAACGCTGGACCTATGGTGCAAGCCTCGAAGTCGGGACACTATCTGATAAAAGTACTGGCGCAGAAACCGATCGAAAAGCAATCGGCCTGACGCTGGGCTACACCCGTGCAGCGACGTTGGGCGCAGCTGCGATCGAGTACCGGACCGACGATACCGAAGATTCCAGCGGTGGTATGAACAACCGCGTAACCTGGTTATTCAAAAGCAGCATTCAGCATCAGCTAGACCCATCCTGGCGACTGCTGGGCAAGCTGAATTTTGCCAACAGTGCGAGCTCGCAGGGTGAGTTTTTTGATGGTAAGTTCACCGAAGCCGTGTTCGGTTATGGTTATCGACCCGTAAGCAACGACCGCTGGAACTCGTTATTCAAGTACACATATTTCTTCAATATGCCGACAACGGACCAGGTCAACACCCAGAATACCGCCGTCGAATTTATTCAGAAGAGTCATATTCTATCCATTGACAGCATTTACGATTTATCGAAACGCTGGAGTCTCGGCGGCAAATACGCCTACCGCCTTGGCCAGGTTAGTCAGGACAGGGTCAATGTGCAGTTTTTTGACAGCTCAGCCAGCCTCTATGTCTTGCGCGCAGACTGGCATTTTGTCCACAAATGGGATGCGATCATCGAAGCGCGGTTACTCGACTTACCCGAGGCGCAGGACAGGCGCAGTGGAACACTGTGGGGAATCTATCGTCATATCGGCAAGAATCTCAAGCTGGGTATGGGCTATAATTTCGCCGATTTTTCCGATGACCTGACCGATCTCGATTACGATACCCAGGGATTTTTCGTCAACCTGATCGGCAAGATTTAAGAGGCTTAGCCGCGAGAAACGCAAATAACGCGAAGGCAAGGCCGTAGGGTGCGCTGTGCGCACCGAGGTTGGTCATCGAATACAGCATCCTGGTGCGCACGGCGCACCCTACCGCATCACAGCACTGCTCGAGGACGGATGCTCGATTCGATTGGTCACAGGACGGCATTAAAGTTTTTGAACCATAGTCGCGCCTTTTGCGTTTTTCGCGGCGAACAAGTTTTTTGACAATTATTGTGATCTTCAAATATCGACACTGGCACTGGCCGATGTTTCTATAGTGTAATAACACGAATCAGGTCGGTACCACCGGCCTGCTGGTGGTGCCCGGCGGTCACGATCAGGGTGCTACCGCTACCGGCAAAAACGACCTGCTTCGCCTCCGCAATAGCAAACTCGATGCGGGCCAGGTCAGAGAGTTCGCCCTGGTAGAGAACCGGTATCACACCCCAGTTCATACACAGCTTTCGAGCGACAATTTGCGAGGATGTGATTGCCAGGATGGGACAGGCAGGGCGGTATTTCGAAACCAGTCGAGAGGAAAACCCGGTCTCAGTCAGACAGATGATGGCTGCTGCCTGCAGGTTGGCCGCCATGCTGACCGATGCCTGTGCCACTGATTCAGTGACCACATTAGCAGGGTGGGGCTTTATCTTCTGCAAGTAACCGTATTCGCTCAGAGCGGCCTCTGCGCGCATGGCGATCGTGGACAGGGTGCGCACCGCTTCCAGCGGATATTTTCCGACAGCCGTCTCGCCCGAAAGCATGACTGCCGAGGTCCCATCGAGAATGGCATTGGCGACGTCACTCGCTTCAGCGCGGGTCGGTTTCGGGTTGCTTTCCATCGAGGCCAGCATCTGTGTCGCTGTGATGACGGGCTTGCCGTTGCTGACCGTGGTCCTAATGATGTTCTTCTGCGTGCTTGGTACATCAGCCAGGGGTAGTTCCACCCCGAGATCGCCACGTGCGACCATGATACCATCGGCTGCTTCGACAATCTCCTCCATATGTGCGACACCAGCGCGGTTCTCAATTTTGGCAATGATGGGAATGTTCACCTGACGCTCATCGAGTATTTCACGCATTTTATGTATATCGTCGGCGCTCTGAATGAAGGACGCCGCGATATAGTCGACATCATTTTCTGCAGCAAAATTGAGTTCCTTTACAATATCATCACGGTTTTCCGGACTCACTGCACTCAGAGCTAACTGTGTTTCGGGCAGGTTGACGCTCTTGGAATTACCCAGCCTGCCACCATGAACGACGCGGCACCGGATGACGCCATTCTCAACCCGGGTCACCTCCAGTTCGATGGCACCGTCATCCAGCAGGATCGGTGTTCCCTGCCGGACTTCTTCGAACAGTTTCTGATAGGTGATGGATACTCCGCCGGCATCACCCGGCTTATCATCGGTATACAGGTTGAAGCTTTCACCGGGCGTGAGTAGTGCAGAATCTTCATGCATCAGGCCGGTTCGAATTTCGATTCCGCGCGTGTCGATCATAATCGCGATGTTTTTCCTGAGCTGGCTTGCTGCCGTGCGAAGACGCGTGATCTGTTCCTTGTGGGCAGCGTGTGTGCCGTGAGAGAGATTCAGTCGTGCCACGTTCATGCCCCCCTCGATCATGGACTTGAGCATTCCCGGGGAGGCGCAGGCGGGCCCGATGGTGGCGACGATCTTTGTTTTTCTGACATGTGTCGGTGTTGATGGCGTGCTGTTCATGACGGAGATGTGCCCTTTATGTCCTGGGTTTTCTGGATTTTCTGAAAATGTACCGTATTTTACTGCTTAATTGACAACCTTGCCTGAGAAAACGCGATCAATCTGTATCTGTTCGCAGAAATAACATTTTTTCCACAAAAGATACTTCAATCGTTATCGGGGTTGGAAATGATTTTAGTCCTTGCAGTCTGGCAGTGATTACGCGGTTGAATCCTTGTACAATGAACACATCAATCATTGCCCTGATATGAGGAGGTGCAGTATGTCACAAGTCCCGCGCTGGCTATCAAGCGTTTTTGCGCTGCTGATGGTATCGATGTTCTGCGCCACTGTATTAGCAGAAGATACCAACGATGAAGCGGATGAGACCGTTAAAGTGGTTTACCACGCTGATTTCAGCGATCCACGGCGTTTCAGTGCAATGTTGACCAGTATCAACAACATGGTGACCTACTATCAGGATGAACTGATAGAGTATGACGTTAGAATTGTATTCGTATCACATGGTATCCGCTTTCTGACCAATGACAAACTCGAAAACACAGCATTCAGCAGCGATACGGAACTTGAACAACGCAGAGACAATCTGCGAGGGCGATTGAGTTCATTGCAGGATGTTCAGGACGTGAAACTGGAATTGTGCGATATAACACGAAGCCAGGTCGGTCTGGATCAAGGCAAGCTCTATGCCGGGGTTGAGCTGGTGCGCTCCGGTGTGGTCAGAATTGCACAACTGCAGCGGCAGGGCTTCGCCTACATCAAGATTGAATGAAACTAATCAACGAGGAACTGTAGAAAGCGAGAACCGTCATCGCCAGGAGCGTCAGTAGCATGGCGATCTGCGTGGACTCGCGCATTGCGCAAAAGATTGCTTCGCTTCGCTCGTAAAGACGGTAAGAAAAACACGGTCTTTGCGAGGTACGAAGCAATCTCCTCACTCCAGTTTGCGCTTTAAGATATGCAAAGAGCAGTTCCTTTATATGGCGGTTCTGCGGTTACGTCATTGCGGGCGAAGCGAAGCATGATAGCCCTGGAGAATGTCACGCAACACGTGCGGCCCCGAAAGGGCAACACAAGGATGTGTTGTAATCTCTCGAATCTCGCGCCACTTCAACGGCCTATAGTCAGTGTTTCACCGAATCTGCAGGCTTCAGGAGATTGCCACACCGCTGTCGCGGATCGCAATGACGAGCAAGTGGGGCAGCAGTGTGTTGATTGTCATTCAGGGTGTTGAATTAACGTCAATTTCACAGTTCGGTTTATCCGCCTTCGCGTGATAGTTGTCACTCTCTGAAGCGCACCTGGAAGGGTTCAACTGCGGAATCCAGGTTCAACTATTGCAGCAGATCTGTATCTGTGATTCCATAGCGAGATTGATGCAGTTAACCGGTGAATATTGAATATGAAAAGTCTATGGTCAGAGACTGCCGCTGATGAATGTGCAGATGATCCATTGCAATTGAGGGCTTACAGTTCCAGACTGCTGGGACAGAATCCGGATCTGGTGCTGCACGGCGGCGGCAATACCTCGGTCAAGGTCAAGGAAACGAACCTGCTGGGTGATGAAGAGGAGCTACTCTATGTCAAAGGCAGTGGATGGGACCTGGCTTCGATCGAAGCCGCAGGATTTGCACCGGTCAGACTGGATGTGCTTCGGCAGATGGCAACATTTGATCAGTTGAGCGATGTTGACATGGTACGCATGCAACGCGCTGCCATGACGGATCCGTATGCCCCGAATCCCTCCGTTGAAGCCGTATTGCATGCGATCATACCCTTTACCTATGTCGATCACACCCATGCGGACGCTGTCGTTACCATTACCAATACGCCCGACGGTGAAGCAACGATCGAGCAACTATATGGAGAACGAATCCTGCTGATACCCTATGTGATGCCGGGATTTTTATTGGCAAAAAAAGTGTACCAGATGACAAGGGACATCGATTGGACGCAATACCAGGGCATGGTGCTGCTCAACCATGGTGTGTTCACTTTCGATGATGATGCCAGGCGTTGTTATGAAAACATGATCGACCTCGTTACCGCGGCTGAGGATTATATTAACTCGAAGACTGCGCTGGAACTGAATGCAGACAATCACAGCAAGACCGATCTGAAGACGCTGGCAAGAACAAGGCAGCAGGTGGCAGCGGAAAGAGGAACCCCTGTCTATGCACTGCTCGACACCGGTGCACAAGCGGTGTCATTTGCCTGCCTTGATAATGTTGATTCCATTGCGACCAGGGGGCCATTAACGCCTGACCATATTATTCGCACAAAACAGTCACCGTTGATCATCCGCGCTGATGCGGACATGGAGTGCAACCCGGTCGGGGCATATGCCACTGCCTACCAGTCTTATTTTGACAGGAACACGAACGGCCAGCACCGCTGCCTGGATCGTGCACCCCGATGGGCGGTATGGAAAAATCAGGGTCTGGTCTCATTCGGGGCGAGCTTGCAAGATGCGGCCATCATTGCCGATATCAGCAGGCATACGATAAAAGCAATCCAGCTGGCAGAAAAACTCGGTGGCTGGTGCGCGCTTCCGGAGAAAGATCTATATGAAGTCGAATACTGGGAACTTGAGCAGGCAAAACTGAAAAGCAGTAAAAACACACCCGAGTTTCAGGGTAAAGTCGCTCTGGTCACGGGGGCCGCCAGTGGTATCGGCAAAGCCTGTGTCGAAGCGCTGATCGCCAAAGGTGCCGCTGTTGCGGCACTGGATATGAATCCAGCGATTGAAGGCTTGTACCATAACACGCAGGTGCTGGAAATCGTCTGCGACGTGACCTGTGATACCGTATTGAAGCAATCGGTCGAGCAGACTGTTCGACGTTTTGGCGGTCTCGACATCCTTGTCAGTAATGCGGGCGCGTTCAGCGTCAGCAAAAACATCGAAGACATGGATGAAGTTACATGGCACGAGGGCCTGGCAGTCAACCTGACCAGCCATCAGCGCCTGATGCAATATGCCATTCCTTATCTGCGCTACGGGATCGACCCGGCCATGGTAATCATCGCCACGAAAAACGTGCCTGCCCCAGGTCCCGGTGCCGCCGCCTATTCAGCTGCAAAAGCCGGCCTCACCCAGCTGGCGCGCGTCGCCGCCCTTGAACTCGGCAAGGACAATATTCGCGTCAACACCATTCATCCCAACGCCGTATTCGACACGGGTGTGTGGACTGATGAAGTCTTGCAGGATCGAGCGCAGCACTATGGCATGACTGTGCAGGCGTACAAGACAAATAACGTGCTGCACACTGAGGTGAGCGCATACAGTGTTGCGCAGATGGTCTGTGCCATGGCCGGAAAGACATTCGCAAAAACCACCGGCGCACAGGTACCCGTGGATGGTGGAAACGAGCGGGTCATCTGACGAAGGCTGCCTGATTTCGCCCCCCGGTGACAAATGCGGGTGAGCAGCCGCTCATGATCAGAACAGTTCCTGATTCAGCCACATATGACAGGTGATGGCAGCCGCGTACCCCAGCGCAATCACAGGGCTCCAGCGCAAGTGGCTGAAAAACGTGTACTGGCCGCGAGCATGGCCCATCAGGGCGATGCCGGCAGCCGAGCCGATTGACAGCAGGCTACCGCCAACCCCGGCAGTGAGGGTTACCAGTAGCCACTGGCCTTGTGACATCTGTGGTTCCATGGTCAGAACGGCAAACATCACCGGGATATTATCGATTAGTGCGGAAACGATTCCGACCAGGATGTTTGCACGGGTGGCACCCCATTCAACGTACAACTGCTCCGACATCAAACCGAGGTAGCCGATAAAACCGAGACCACCGACGCACAGGATAACACCGTAAAAGAAGAGCAATGTGTCCCACTCTGCCCGGCCCACTCGAGCGAAAATGTCGAACTTGACATCGCCCACGGGTCCACCTGTACTGCGCCGGTCATATCGGCGTCGGCGTTCCTGACCGATACTGTCAGTCGAGCGTCGCTGTTGGCGGCGCCGTTCTCGCCCAAAGCTGGTCTTAAGGTAGTAGCCGAACAATTGCAGATAGGCCATGCCCAGCATCATGCCCATCATCGCCGGCAAATGCAGTATGTTTTCAAAAGCGACAGCGGTGGCGATAGTGAGCAGGAACAAGAAAATGATACGGCGCGCACCCCGACGTAACCGGATCTTCTCATCGATCGATTCCGGTTTTTCGTCGCTTAGAAAGAAATGCATAATGAATGCGGGCACGAGCCAGTTGATCAGGGACGGTAAAAATAACAACAGAAACGATTGAAACGGCAGCATGCCTTTTTGCCACACCATCAGTGTTGTGATATCGCCGAACGGGCTGAATGCGCCGCCAGCATTTGATGCAACCACAATGTTGATGCAGGCGAGTGCAACAAAACCTGATGAATCGCGGCCGACCGCCAGGACGACTGCGCACATCAGTAGCGCTGTCGTAAGGTTGTCTGCAATCGGGGAGAGACAGAAGGCAAACGCACCGGTCATCCAGAACAGCTTGCGGTAGCTGAAGCCGGAACGCACCAGCCACACCCGCAGTGATTCAAAAACCTGGCGTTCGTCCATGGAGTTGATATAGGTCATCGCTACCAGTAAAAACAGCAACAGCTCGGCATATTCGAGGATGTTGTGACGTACAGCTTCGCCAACAGCTTCAGTCATCCCATTGTGTACGTATACCGATGCAATCAGGATCCAGATCAGGCCAGCAGCCAGAAGGACAGGTTTAGATTTGCGTAAGCGGGTGAACTCTTCGGTCATGACTGCGAGATAGGCGAGCGTAAATATGATCACAGAAAAATAACCGATGCCGTGACTGGTAAGGTCTATCCAGTTGTCACTGTCAGTTTCTGCGAACACGTTCACGGGCACTGACATCAGGCTGGAAATCATCAATAACATGGACAGCAGCTTCATCGGTGTTTTCTCATTCGAAGGAACAGTTATCTGCCAGTACCGCAGGCACTAACAAGTAAAGACTAGAGTATAGACGAGGCCGGTTTCGGTTTCAGACGGGATGACCATGGATTAATCATTCCCGACTGATCTGAATCAGAACAATCTCACGGATTTTTCAATCAGCAAATAGCCGAATAACAGAATGGATATGATCAGCACCGCATTCATTAGATAACCGTTGCAGAAACTCTGGAGCCACTGACGCCGGTTATTCATGTAGATCAGGAGCAGGGCAAGAAAGGGCATGAAAAACGCACCAGCCACTGAATAAATCACAACAATCCACACCGGCTTGCCGAGCGCAAGCAGTATCATTGGTGGAATAGCAAGGTAGAGCAAATACAGGCGGTAGTAGCGCGTTGTTGCATAGCTTGTGGTGGGTACTGTGGCATCCGCTTGTCCGCGGGCATAGACATAATCTGTGAACAGATAAGGCACACCGTCCCAGACCCCGATCATCGAGCTGAATACAGCACCCCAAAAACCCAGCAGGAATAACCACTTACCGTATGCGCCGACACTGGCTTCCAGGTGTTCTGCTACTGCCAGAATCATCCGGCTGCCTTCAACCACCTCTGGTTGCACGCCCGCTGCGATAATCATCACCGCCAGGCCAAACAGACCGGTAAGAATATAGGCCACCGCCAGATCGGTACGGCACTGAGGAATGTAATCACTGCCTGTCCACTGTTTTTCCCGGATCCAGTAGCCATAACTCAATACGGTCACACTGCCACCAACGCCGCCGATGACGCCGAGTACGAAAACGATCGATCCTTCCGGCAGTGAGGGTACTAAAATACCTGCTAGCAATTCACCCGACGAGGGTAACAAGACTGCGGCACATACCATCACCACGATAAACATTATAGCGATCAACAGCTTCATGATAATTTCGATGTGCCGGTAAGCGCCCCGCCAGACGATGATCAGCGCCAGCAAGGAATGAATGATGCCCCAGAGCTCGACCGATACGGCAGGTATAATTGCATGCGCAGCAAGCCCGGTCGCAGAGATCAGTGCCCCCGCAACGATGAATGACCACAGTAATAGATACACCATAAAATACAGGGACACAAAACGCGGTAATCGCTGAACCCATGCTTCAAGCAGCGTGGTACCGGTAACAAGCTGCCAGCGCGCGAGATTCTCGTTTATGACGTATTTGATGATTGCACCGACAACCGCAGCCCAAAGAATTGCGGTTCCATAGCGCGCACCCGACACCGATGCAGCAATCAGGTCACCCGCGCCGACACCGGTGGCAGCAATCACGATGCCCGGTCCGATTGCCTTGATTGAATTGAAATTGATTGCGCTCACTCCGCTGTTCTGCTATTCAAACTGGCTTTAGCAGCATCGCCAATACGCTGTTTGTTAGACATACAGACCAAATAGTCAGGAGATGCTGATTCGGTTCGGTTTCATACCGAGCGAAAGACAGAAATTGAACAGGCGCGGTACAAAAATACTGTATCGCATGGCACAGTTTCGAGACGAAAGCTGTTTGTCTGATAAACGGGCATGATTAACTCCGCAGTTGTTTTATAATTACCAGATGATTCGTCAGGGTAATCAGTCTCGGTATATGATAGATACAAATAGTCACAATTGTGTTTGCAACATGAAATTATCATTGAAACAGCGAAATCGTCTACCCGTATTTCTGCACGGTGAGTAAGATGATCGCAGTTGAATCCTGGTTGACGAAGCTTATGCGAAAAAGTGGAATAACAGAATGTCTTTATGGAAGCTCTGAATAAATCAGAGTTTCCTTATAATTAACGGGTCTCCACCTGATACAGTGGGTACACCTGGATGTACAGTTGTTTCGGCAGGAGATATCAATACCCGAATTAGCCACAGCTAAAACTTAATCAGAAGGTGGTGAACCTGGCAAACACCTGTCATTCCTGCACGTATTTAGCAGGAATCCAGCGGCCTGGTACTAAAAGACACTGGATACCTGCCTCCGCAGGTATGACGCTTAGCGGGGTATTTGCAGGTTCTATGAAAATATTCACCCACTCGATTTGGGGAAGATCCTAATTAACAGGCAATGTGTCGATTAAATCGTGTGAACGTAACTGCAACTCTGGTAAATGAGAATGACATTACAAAAACTGGCGAAAATACTGGGTTATGCTGGACTAATACCATTCTTTGTTTTTAGTATTGCAACCTGGGTATCTCTACCATTGGCGATTAATCCTCACTTTGTTCTAACTGCGTATGCGGCGGTCATTTTGTCGTTCATGGGTGCGATCCACTGGGGTATAGCGATGACGGAACAGAGCGCAATCGCAAATCGGGAGCTGAGTTTGAGCGTGGTCCCGGCGCTGCTGGGTTGGCTGGCTTTGCTCATGCCCTCTCTGTTCGGCTATGGCCTGCTGATTCTTTGCTTTGCGTTGTTGTATATGGCTGACAGCTACACGAACAGGCAAGGCTTGCTACCCGTGTGGTATTTACCGATGCGCATGGTACTGACGACGGTTGTCGTACTGTGCCTGGCGGTGGCAGCGTTGGCATTGGTCGTGGCCTGACACCGTTGTTCCGACTGCATCAACACTGATGGATATCGACAATACAGCCTGTTTAATCGGCGATGTTAAAACTATGCAGCCAGGTATGTTAAAAAAATGTTTAAAAGATTTCTCTGGATCACGCTTCTGGCCGGTGTCTTTCTGTGCTCAGCCATTTAACCGAGAGACAGGGCGACCTGGTTTCTTGAAGTGTTTCCGGTTATTCTGGGCGTGATAGCGCTGGCCGCGACCTATAAGCTGTTTAAACTGACGTCTTTGCTGTACCTCCTGATCCTGCTGCCCAGTTTTGTTCTACTGGTGGGTGGTCACTATACCTGTGCTGAAGTGCCGTTATTTAATGAAATGAAAGCTGTATTCGGCTTTGAACGTAATAATTTTGACAGGCTGGGGCATTTCATGCAGGGATTTGTCCCTGCGATGATTGCAGGGGAAATCATCATCAGACGGGGCATCATTAATGGCAGACACTGGAGCCGATGAATAATTTCAATCGAGGCATCAGCGGCTATTATCCTTTCGAATCGAAGGTTCTATTGCTGCTATTAGTGATAGCAACGATCTGCCTGGTTGTTGGCTTGGTATCACCGATCCTGACGCTGGAAAAATTTTTCATCGTGGAAAATAGCTTTTCCATCATCTCGGGACTTCTGCAATTGGTGGCAGACGGAAAAATCTTCCTGTTTGTCATTATCTTCATGTTTAGTGTGGTCTTGCCTGTTGCCAAGCTGGCTGTCCTGTTCAGGCTATTGAGTTCGCGCAGCAATAACAATGACACGCTGCATCGTTACCTGCATCTGATGCATCAATACGGGAAATGGTCAATGCTGGATGTATTTGTTGTGGCCTTGCTGGTGGTGGCGGTAAAATTGGGTGCTGTCGCCAGAGTAGAGACGCATTTTGGATTATATGCCTTTGGCGCGGCAGTATTGCTGACTATGGCAATCACGGCGCGGGTCATATATCTTGCGGGCCGGGTTGAGTCCTCAGTCAGTAGATGAATTTAAACGCACGTATCCACCGGCTGAATCCTGATGATGAGTTCTATACATCAGAAGGTTGCTTTATCACTGAGTTATCAAATTCATCTGAAGACCCTGATGCGTCCATTGCACGCGCGCGTGTTAAACCGGGCGTGACCACCCGCTGGCACCGGTTGCACAATACGATTGAACGTTATGTTATTGTCGAGGGGTGCGGTCGTGTCGAGATTGGCGATCTGCCGCCAACCGACGTCAGCGTCGGTGACGTCGTACTGATTCCGCCGATGTGCCGTCAGCGTATCACCAATGCCGGTTCGGAGGATTTAGTTTTTTTGGCAGTCTGTACGCCAAGATTTCGCGATCAGGCTTATGAGGAAATGAACGACGACTGAGACCCGAATGGAACTTAATTATGCGCCAACAAGAGCAAAGCCGCGTCATCGCGAGCGGTAGTACGGCGATCTTTTGTCCTTTGTGTCACCTTGAAAAGATTGCTTCGTCCCTCGCAATGACGGCAGAATCCTTCATCCTTAAGTCAGCACTATTGGACTGAGAACCATTTTATTGAACAGGAGATGTTATGTTAGAGAATAACCAAATAGCGCCTGATTTCCAGGCCCCAGATGCGCGCGGAAATGTAATAAAACTGTCCGATTACAAGGATAAAAAAAATATCGTGCTGTATTTTTATCCGAAAGACGACACGCCGGGCTGTACACTGGAAGCGAGACAGTTCACCGCACTTGCCAATGAGTTCGCTGATCTTGATACTGTTATTCTCGGTGTCAGCAAGGATTCCTGTGAAAGCCACCGGGCGTTCATGGACAAATATGATCTTGATCTGAAGCTGTTGGCCGATACATCGGGAGACGTGTGTGAGTCATACGGTGTGTGGCAGGAAAAGCAAAAGAACGGTGAAACAAGGATGGGCATCGTACGTTCAAGCTTTGTTATCGACAAGCAAGGCATACTGCAGGAGGTCATGTATGGCGTGACCGCTGACGGTCACGCGCAGGAAATTCTTGATAGACTAAAATAGCTTAAGGAAACTCTGATTAATTCAGAGTTTCCGCGGTGCACGGATGAGCCGCCATTTTCAATCGCGTTAAGCGATTGAAAATGAAGGGAAACAGAAAATCGTATTTTATGTTTCCCTTGCACTGATAATTCACGGATGAATTATCCAGAGCTTCCTTAAATTTAAATAGACTGATGAAGATGATGGTATTGAAACAGCTCCGATTTTTTCTAGTCATGGCTACGATGGCCTGCCTGTCACTGACGCTTCTGTCATGCGCGACCTCACCCGAGGGGCGTTCACAACTCCATTTGCTCCCGGAAGAACAGATCAACACGATGGGTGTGCAGAGTTTTGAGCAAATCAAACAACAAACAGCTGAAAGCAAGGACGCAAAAATGCGTGCCTATGTTCAGTGTATTGCCGATGCAATCATCCCGCAGCTCGATGAAGACAATAATCCGGCAATGTGGGAAGTGCGCGTATTCGCCGATGATCAGGCCAATGCCTTTGCGTTGCCCGGTAATAAAATAGGCGTTTACGAAGGCTTATTGAAATATGCGGTGAATCAACATCAACTGGCAGCGGTCATCGGCCATGAGCTGGCTCATGTCGTCGCCCAGCATGGCAATGAGCGGGTATCTGAACAGCTCGCGACACAGGCGGGCATGTCTATCGCAGCCGTTGCGCTGGGAAGCAGTCAAACCAGTGACAGTAATAAACAGCTGATCCTGGCCGGCCTGGGGCTTGGTGTGCAATACGGGGTGATTTTACCCTTCAGTAGAACCCATGAATCAGAGGCTGACCTGATTGGGCTCGATCTGATGGCAGAATCGGGCTTCCTTCCAACAGAAAGCGTCAAACTTTGGGAAAACATGTCAAAAGCAGGGGGAGGTGCTCCGGAATTTTTATCGACCCATCCTTCGAGCACAACACGCATCAAAGACTTGAAAGCTAGAATGCCTCGAGCCTTGGATAAGTACAACAAAGCTCAGGCAAAAAACCTGAAGCCAAACTGTAGCCTGAAATGATGCATCGAGTTGCTTCAGGCTGCAGCTGAATGTGGGCTAGCCCGCATTTCTCACCGGGCGGCGTTGAATACTGATAAGGCACTAATCCATTTAAGAATATCCAGATGATCAGAAATACAGTGTGTTATTCAAACATGCCTATCACGGTTCAGGCTGGTCCTCGTGTCCGTAAGCTTGCTCTTCACTCAAACCGTAGCTATTGCTACGCTTTTCGCTCCAGAGCGGCGCTTACGAACACGAATCCTGCGCCTGCTCCCGTGATCCTGGTGAGAAATGCGGGCTAGTGCAGGAGCAGAGCGGCGTATGTCGGCACATGTCGGCCCTTTCCAAACCATGTGTTTTTACTAAATGCGACAGCAACTTCGCCTGACCAGGCACCGCCTGTTCAAACCAACCCTGTGGAAAACACGGCTGATTTTCTGGGGAGGTGCCGTCCTTGTGGGAATTGTCGCAGCGATATTTGCCCTGCTGGGTGAGACGGGCGATCGTTTCTACCGCAGTGTATTTGCTATTAATCCCTGGTTGAGTCTTGTCATCACGCCCCTTGGCCTGATGCTCATTGTCTGGTTAACCCGGACATTCTTTGCCGGCGCTGAAGGTAGCGGTATACCGCAAACACTCATAGCGATCGAAGGGCGTGGTGGCAAGGCGCTCGCAGAGCAACTGCTGTCTTTCAGAATTGCACTGGGCAAGGTTTTACTTACGGTCATGGGATTGTTTAGCGGCGCATCGATCGGGCGTGAGGGCCCGACGGTGCACCTCGGTGCGGCCATCATGTACTCACTCGGGCGCTACGTGCATTTGCCTGCGAGGTATCTTGAGCGTGGCCTGATCATGACGGGTGGTGGTGCCGGAATCGCGGCGGCGTTCAATACACCCATCGCCGGTATTGTTTTTGCCATCGAGGAGATGGCGCGTTCATTTGACCGGCGTAACAGTAGCATGATCTTGATTGGCGTCATTCTAGCGGGCATGACCGCCATCTATGTTCACCAGGACAACTACAATTACTATGGTACCTCGCCGGTCGATATTGATTTCAGCTGGGTGTGGCTGGGTGTAATTGTGTGTGGCGTGATTGGTGGACTTCTCGGCGGGAGCTTCAGTTTCGTGCTCATTCACGGCACTCGAAAACTGCGGCCGCTGCTCCAGCAACATTACCTGCTGGTGGCCGGGGTTTGTGGACTGATGATCGCACTGATCGGAATACTGAGCGGTGGCCATGCCTTCGGTACAGGTTACATCGAAGCCAAACAGATCGTATCATGTACCGGTTCGGATAGCTGTGCCGTCGAAACCGGACTGATGTATCCCGTTTATAAAATTCTGGCTACGGTTGCTTCCTACCTGAGTGGCATCCCCGGCGGAATCTTTGCACCATCGCTGGCCAGCGGTGCCGGTCTTGGCAGTGACCTGGCCAGACTGTTTCCGACCGAACTGGCATCGACCATCGTGATACTCGGTATGGTGGGCTATTTCTCCGGCGTCGTGCAGACACCCATCACGGCGTTTGTGATCGTCATGGAAATGACAGACAACCAGGATCTGGTGCTTGCATTAATGGCCACTTCGCTGATTGCATCCGGGGCATCGAAACTGGTTTGCAGGAAACCGATATATTATGCCCTGGCAGAAAACTTCATGACCGCAAGGCTGCTGTCGCAACAGGCTGAAGCGAAGGATTCCGCACGAAAGTTGAGCACTGATTAATCTCAATCCACCCGCGTTTTTCGCAGCAAAACGTAGACGGCGCCGGTGCCGCCGTGATTGGGCTGGGCGCTGCAGAAGGCCAGTACCTCCTCGGATTGTCTCAGCCAGCGGTTGACCATCGGTTTTATCACCGCCTTGCTTTGTGAGCGAAAACCCTTGCCGTGGACAATGATCACGGTCCGGTGACCAAAATGACGGCATTCTTCCAGGAATGCGCTCAATTGCTCGTTGGCCTGTTCGACAGTCAGGCCATGCAGATCGAGCGTGCTGTCTATCGCGAGTTTACCGTTGCGCAGTTTCTTCAACAGCGTTTTTTGCACGCCACCGGCACGCTCGAAATAGAGGTGGTCCGGGCAAGCTTCTGTAAATAGTCCCTGCGTGAATCGTTGTTGCCGCTCAGCATCATCGTTTCCGGGTGGCCGTCGCACTTTCACGGGAGCGGGCCTGAATTTGACTCGGTTAGCCGTTTTCAATGGTGTGACACCCTGCATGGCCTGTCGAAAAAGGTCTGAATCTTCCTTATCTTTGTCTGTTTGGTCGTTCATGCCTCAGAATGCTGTATGATTGGCCTGTTGTAATTTATAGCGCAAGTATAACGTGCATATCCTGCTGAGTAATGATGACGGCTACCGCGCACCCGGCCTGGAGGCCATGGCAAGGGCCCTCTCAGGAACTGATGTTGTTACCGTGGTGGCTCCAGATCGTGACCGAAGTGGCGCCAGTAACTCATTGACACTGGAACGGCCACTGCGTGCTCATCGAGCCGATAATGGCTTTTATTTCGTCAATGGTACACCGACCGATTGTGTTCACCTGGCGATTACTGGCCTGCTGGTTGAAGAGCCGGACATGGTTGTTTCCGGCATCAACGCGGGTGCCAATATGGGCGATGACGTACTCTACTCGGGGACGGTTGCAGCAGCAATGGAAGGCCGTTTTCTCGGCTTGCCAGCCATCGCGGTATCGATGACCTCGTACGATCCTGCAAATTACCCGACGGGTGTCAAAGCCATTGCGCATATTATCGATCGTTTACGCAGGTCACCATTGCAGCGAACGAGTATTCTCAACGTGAATGTGCCTGATGTCCCCTGGAACGAGATCAACGGCTTCAGGATCACGCGGCTGGGCAACCGCCACAAATCCGAAGGTGTCATCAAGCAGGCTGATCCGCGAGGCAATCCTATCTACTGGGTCGGGCCGCCAGGTTCCGCGCAGGATGCCGGTGAGGGAACCGATTTTCACGCCGTAGAGCACACTTTTATTTCAATTACACCTTTGCAAATTGATCTGACTCGCTATGATAGCCTTCAATCACTAGACGACTGGCTCAACAGCGATGCATGATACGAGCAATAAGGCGAACCACACGACATTTGGTATGAGTAATCACTTTCAGGGTATAGGCATGACATCTCAGCGTACGCGCGACCGCCTGGTCGAACGCCTGCGCGCAGAGGGTATTCAGAATCAGCGTGTGCTCGAAGTTATTCGCACCACGCCGCGGCACATGTTTATCGATGAGGCACTGGCGCACCGTGCGTATGAGGATACGGCCTTACCGATCGGGCACGGACAGACGATTTCACAGCCCTATATCGTCGCGCGCATGACCGAAATCATCCTTGAGAATGGAATACCCGACAAGGTGCTGGAGGTGGGTACCGGCTCGGGGTACCAGTCAGCCGTTCTGGCAAGACTGGTACCCAAGGTCTACACGGTTGAACGCATCAATGCATTGCTGATGAGAGCGCGTCAGGTGCATCGTTCGCTGAGATTGATGAACATTTATACCCGACACAGTGATGGTTCCTGGGGCTGGCCGGATAAGGCACCCTATCCGGCGATCATGGTGACTGCGGCGCCAGAGCACGTGCCGGAATCCTTGCTGGAGCAACTGAGTGTCGGCGGACGCATGGTCATACCGGTTGGTAGTACCTCGGGTGCGCAAACACTCCGGCTGATTACGCGGACGCCGGGTGGATTTGAGCAGCAGACATTGACTGGTGTGCACTTTGTGCCTTTGCTGGATGGCTCCATCCGATGATATTCAAGGGCTTGTACGAATGGTGCATGCGTTGTGCGGCGCACCGCCATGCTGAACGATATCTCGCAGGCGTCAGTATCATAGAATCGATATTTTTTCCGGTACCCACAGCCTTGATGGTCGCGCCTATGGCCGTTGCACGCCCCGAACGGGCGGTTCAGATTGCACTGATAGCGACGGTGACTTCGGTTTTTGGTGGTTTGTTCGGTTATGCACTGGGTTATTATGCCATCGGTGCAATTGAGCCGGTTATCGAGTCGGCTGGCTATTGGGACAAATACATGACGGCTCAGGACTGGTTCAATCGATGGGGCTTCTGGGCCGTTGTTGTTGCCGGCTTCTCACCGATCCCATTCAAATTATTCACAATTTCTGCCGGTGCCTTGACGATGCCGGTTGCGCCTTTCCTGCTGGCGGCATTAATCGGCAGGGCGGGACACTTCTTCCTGGTATCGCTGTCGATGGCCTGGGCTGGGCCAAAACTTGAACCGATTGTACGTCGATATATCGAATGGCTGGGTTGGGCGACCGTGCTGATGCTGGTTGTCTATATGCTGATCAAAATGAATCAGGGATGAAGATTCGTATATTGCTCGCCAGTACGTTGATTGTTCTGTTGCACGGCTGTTCACACCAGCGCTGGGATCCGGATGATTACCCGGTATCCTCAGGCGAAACCATCTATTCAATTGCATGGAAGTACGAACTCGATCCATTTGAGCTGGCCCGGTGGAACGGGCTCTCGAGTCCTTACCGGATTTATCCAGGTCAACGTCTGACTATGAAGCCGCCAGGCCGCACTGCGGGTACAAAGCCAGCAAAAAAACCGGCAAAGCGCATAACAGGGCCACGTCCGGATACCGTGACGGTCAGGAAAGGTGACTCCCTGTCTGTGATAGCCTACCAGTACGATGTCAATGTCGGACATCTGGCTTCGATCAATGGACTCAAAGCGCCCTATGTTATACACCCGGGCCAAACCCTCAAACTCGCAGCGAATAAACCCGCTTATTCAGCAAAAACGACGAAAACGACGACGGCAAGCCCGCCACCAAAGACAACGGCAGCGACATTCTCTGGCGATAACAGCAACATCCGCTGGCAATGGCCTGTCTCCGGCAAGTTGATCACAACGTTTGACAGTAATAAATCCGATAGAAAGGGAATTGACATAGCAGGCAGGGAAGGTACGGCCATAAAGGCTGCAGCACCAGGTAAAGTCGTTTATAGCGGAAATGGCTTAATTAGTTTCGGTAACCTTTTGATTATTAAACACAATCGAACCTACCTGAGCGCTTATGCACACAATCGCAAGTTACTCGTAAAAGAGGGCGAAATCATCAAGTCGGGTCAAAAAATTGCCGAGTTGGGCAAGACCGGTACGAATTCACCGCGTTTACATTTCGAAATCAGGAAAAATGGCAAGCCTGTGAATCCACTGAAGTATCTACCACGTAGTTGATCTGCAATTCTCAAACCACTAGATGGTGTGTTTGAACCAAAATATTCAATTAGAAATGTAAATATATGAAAAGACTGTATTGATCTGTATTTAGTTTAAATGCTATAAGCTTTTTTAGCTTAAATGTGGGGCTCAGGAAACGGCTGTAAGTACATGGATTTTAAAGGATATTGAAAAAGACTAAATAAAAATCTTTTTCAGACGATATAAGCATAAATAAAACAATAATAATAATTAATCAGGGTTAAGGTGCAACTATGAGAGAAGCCATCACAGATTCAGGCAAATGTATTGAAGGATTCAACATCGTCACACAAAGTGATATCGAGCCGGATGACGATATCAATCTGGAGGAAGTCGATATCGATGTCGAAGACGAGGAAACCGAAACGCCACCTGGGAAAATAACCAAATCAACCAGTGCTGACGACGGCAGTGACGGCATTGGCACCAAGGTCAATCGTAAAGAGCTCGATGCTACGAGGCTCTATCTCAGAGAGATCGAAGGCTCGCCGTTATTAACAGCCGAAGAGGAAGTGTTCTATTCACGTCTTGCGTTAAAGGGCGACATGGATGCGCGCAAGAAAATGATCGAATGTAATCTTCGTCTCGTCGTGAAGATATCACGGCGCTACATGAACCGAGGGCTTGCCCTGCTGGATTTGATTGAGGAGGGCAACCTGGGACTGATCAGAGCAGTGGAAAAATTCGATCCCGAGAAAGGTTTTCGCTTTTCAACCTATGCCACCTGGTGGATTCGTCAAACCATCGAACGCGCCTTGATGAATCAGACACGCACCATCCGTCTTCCTATCCACGTCATCAAAGAGCTCAATGTGTATCTTCGTGCGGCGCGCAAGCTGGAGCAGGAGATGGACCGGGAGCCGACGGCAGAAGATATCGCCAAAATGGTCAACAAGCCGGTTTCCGGTGTGGAGAAGATGCTCGGACTGCGTGACCGTGTCACGTCGGTTGATGTACCGGTTGGCAAGGATAATGATCGACCGCTTCTGGAAATTGTTGCTGATGATCGTATACCGGCGCCGCCGGAGATGCTGCAAAACGAAGATGTGATGTCGAATCTGGAAGTGTGGATGGGCCAGCTAGAAGAAAAGCAACGTGAAGTGCTGGTTCGACGTTTCGGTCTCTACAACCATGAACGCACCACGCTCGAGGATGTCGGCCGCGAACTGGGTGTGACGCGTGAGCGTGTTCGGCAAATTCAGATGGACGCACTCAAACAGCTGCGTAAGATTCTGGAAAATCAGGGCTTTACCGAGCAGCTCCTGTTCCAGGACGACTAGCCAGCATTAAGATAGCGAGCCGGCCGGACAAGGCCGGCTTTTTTATGCTTGCTTGCAAGTGCCTGCAACAAACAAAAACCCGTTGCGCCTGTGCAGGTGAAAACGAAGATACGGATCACGGTCACTTTGATCTGGCCGTCAACGCCCGGCCTCTAGAATAATACCGGCAACGACTTTTCTGCTTTCATTCAGCAGGATGTTGTAGGTACGGCAGGCGGCCGTGCTGTCCATGAGTTCAACGCCGATGTTATGCTGGATCAGGCAGGCATAGTGTGCCATCGATGGAAATTTCAGCACCTCGCCGGTACCGATCAATACCAGTTCCGGTTGTAATTGCAATAGCAGTTCCAGGTGCTGTGAGCGTAACTCATCGATGTGTGAAGGCGCCCAGTCTTCGATCAGCTGTTCATGGGAAATGATGAAACTGGCTGTCTTTGGATGGCCGTTAACGCGTATCACGCCCCGATCATAGCCGGAGATGTGGTAACCCTGGTCAATTTTGTCTTCGCTGAATTTCATCTCTATATTATACGCATCTGCCTGTCGCCGCCGCTGGTCAACTCTAAAAGCATTTTAAAGGCTTGCGCAGTATATGACATTCACCCAACAGGTTTGTCTCGGCAAGGTCCAATTTGTGTTATCGCGGCATTGAGTCCGCTCTTGAGTCACGATTATACGTCAGGGAGGATATGCAGTAGAATGCACGGCTCGATTGAAACAGATAGTGGAGAGACTGTTGGAAGCTGCAAAGATAGGCCTGCTGGGTCTGGGAACCGTTGGTGGTGGTACCGCCACCGTCTTGCTCAGGAATGCTGATCAGATTCAACGCCGTCTAGGCCGCAGCATCGAAATCACACATGTTGCAGGTCTGGGTATTGCCGATCAGACTCTATTGGACGCTAACAGGGTCAAACTCACCGAAGACGCATTTGAAGTTGTCAATGATCCGGAAGTAGACATTATCGTTGAACTCATCGGTGGCTATGAGCTGGCAAAAGAGCTGGTATTGAAGGCTATCGCAAACGGCAAGCATATCGTCACTGCCAACAAGGCATTGATAGCAATCCACGGTCCGGAAATCATGCGAGCTGCAATGGTCAAAGGCGTTAACGTCGCCTACGAGGCAGCGGTCGCCGGTGGTATACCCATTATCAAAGCGGTTCGCGAGGGGCTTGCAGCCAACAGGATTGAATGGATTGCCGGCATTATCAATGGCACCGGTAATTTCATACTAACCGAAATGCGCGATAAGGGTCGTGACTTTGCGGATGTGCTGCAAGAGGCGCAGAGGCGTGGTTACGCTGAGGCAGATCCCACTTTCGACGTGGAAGGGATCGATGCTGCGCACAAGCTGACCATACTCGCCTCGCTGGCATTTGGAATCGAACTGCAATTTGACAAGTGCTACACGGAAGGTATCAGCAAAATAACCAGTGAAGATGTGAACTACGCGGGTGAACTTGGATACCGCATCAAACACCTCGGCATCACCCGCAAAACCGATAATGGAATAGAGCTGCGTGTTCATCCTACGCTGATTCCCGGGAAACGCCTGATAGCCAATGTTGATGGCGTGATGAATGCCGTTCTGGTCCAGGGCGATGCTGTTGGGCCGACCCTGTATTACGGAGCAGGGGCGGGTGCCGAGCCCACTGCGTCCGCTGTGGTTGCCGATATTATCGATACTGTGCGCCTGATCGATATCGATACCGATTACAAGGTGCCGCTGCTCGGGTATCGACCTGAAGCCATGCTCGATATTCCGATTATGTCAATAGAGGATGTAGAAACAGCCTGTTATCTGCGTATGACCGCACTGGACAAGCCGGGTGTGCTCGCTGAGGTATCTGAGGTCTTTGCCAAGCATAACATCAGCCTCGAGGCGGTGTTGCAGAAAGAACCGGCTGAAGGTGCCGATAAGGTGCACCTGGTGCTGTTGACGCAAAAGGTAGAAGAACGCAATCTCAATGCCGCGGTCGCCGAAGTGGAAAGCTTCGACGAAATCGAAGGCAGTGTGGCACGCATCCGCCTCGAGCACCTGGGTTAGCTTCAATCCCGAAGTAAAATTTCCTGAGCTCTATGTGACATGACAGTAAGGTAGGGTGCGCCGTGCGCACCACTCGGCAGCAACCCTGCTCGTTGCGCTGATTGCGGTGCGCACGGCGCACCCGACGATGTATACGCGCTATTTCATCAACGAAATACCTAACACCTACAATAACTACAGATAACTGCGGCCTTTGCGTCTTTGCGTTAGAAAAACTCACAAAAATGACAGAATTTCGTCTTCGATGGCCTCTTTTTCGATGACCGCTTTCTGTGCGATCGCTTTTTCAAACAGCTTACTGATCATTGCTGGAATTGAGATCCCAGCTTCTTTTGCAATGGATTTGAGGGCGTCGATATCATGAGCATCGATCTCGCCTGTCAGCGCATTGGCGATGACAGGCGAAAACTTGGTCCACTCCGCGGTTGAATACACGATGGTTTTAAGTGGCTTATCTCTGCAGGATTCGTAAGCTTTGAAGCAAGTAGCTGTGTGCGGGTCCATCAAGTAACCTTGCTCGAAGGCACCTTTGATGTAGGCCTTGCCCTCAGCATCTTCGCAATAGTCGGCAGCAAAAATTGACTGGATCTGCGCTAGTTCTTCGGTCGTCAATTGATAGCACTTGTCGGCATCCAGCTGATGCATCAAGTCTTTTGTACGTTCGGCACCGAACATGTCGAACAGGATTCGTTCGATATTGGATGACTTGAGGATATCCATTGCAGGTGATGTTGTCGGGATTACGCTCAAGGTTCTCAGGTCATATTGACCACTATGAATGAATCTCGTCAGGATGTTGTTGCTGTTGGAAGCAATTAATATCTTCTCGACAGGCAATCCCATTTTCATCGCATAATATCCGCCAAGCGCATTGCCAAAGTTACCACTGGGTACACCGAGATAGACTTTTTCGCCCATGATGATTGCATTTTGACGCACGAGTTCCAGGTAAGAATGAATATGATAAATGATCTGAAAGATGATGCGCCCGAAGTTGACAGAATTGGCTGCTGATAGATGGATATTCTTTTCTTTCAGCGTTGTATTGAAACTTTCAGAGGCCAGCAGGCGCTTCAAGGCGTTCTGGGTGTCATCAAAATCGCCCTTGACGCCGATCACTTTCAAATTCTCTGCATCTTCAGTGACCATCTGCAAGCGTTGCACGTCCGAGGTGCCACCGACCGGATACATGCAGGCGACCTGGACATTGCTCCTGTTCTTGAAAGTTTCCAGTGCGGCTGGTCCAGTATCGCCGGAAGTGGCGGCAAGTATCAGGTAATGTTCCTTTCGGTTTTGGGCAATGGACGAGAGCACGACACCGAATGGCTGTAATGCCATATCCTTGAATGCACGGGTGGGCCCATGGTAGAGCTCACTGATATACAGGTCGTTATATATTTTGACGACAGGCACAGGATTGGAAGGATCGTCAAACGTGTCATAAAGATCCAGTGCCTGCTTCATGACGCTTGCTTCGATGTCGAGATTGAAGGTCGCCAGTATATCCCGCGCCAGTGTTTTGTAGTCAGAGGCGAGCTGTGAAATCAGGAATGACGGGGCCAGTTCCGGCAGAGACTCGGGCGAATAAAGCCCGCCAAAAGAGGAAATGGGCGTCAGGATGGCTTCGGAAAAGCTGACATTCTCGGGGTGGCGCCCGTCGTTACCACGTGTTTCGATGAATTTCATTATTGGTCCAGAAAAATTTCTGACAAATTATATCGAATTAGAGTTTCAATATGTAGTTACTCGGTCATGTGCAGGCCAGCCGGGGTAATCGGTCATATGCCATTTATGCTGGGCCTGTTTTATTTTGATCCGAGTTTTAATCCGATGATCCCGCAAACAATCAGCATCAGGCTGATGATTCGCAGGATATCCCTGGATTCATCGAACAGGACCATACCCATGATAGCAACGCCGATGGCACCGATGCCTGTCCAAACCGCATATGCAGTGCCAACAGGTAGGGTTTTCATGGCTGTCGACAACAGCCAGAAGCTGAGTGCCATGGCTGCTACGGTTAACAACGACGGTATGAGTCGGGTAAAGCCTTCTGTATACTTCAACCCGATCGCCCAGCCACATTCAAACAATCCGGCTATAATCAGGTAAATCCACGCCATCACACCCTCCTGTTTATAGTAAGCTTTTAATTCTTCGTAAGGAGACGCTGATTTATTCAGCGTTTCCGTGTGGCACATGGATGTGCCGCCATTTTCAATTACATAGGTGGTTGAAAATGACGAAAAATAAAAATCGCATTTTTATTTTCCGTGCGCTGAATAATTCCTGGATGGAATGATTCAGCGCTTCCTAAAAGCGGTCATCGTGATGTTACCTGCAAGCGTGACATCTGGCTATCGGATGAGGCAGCAAGACAGTACTATGGACAACATAATTTACGAGCTTGTTTTGATCTTTGCCGGTGCAGCAGTAACGGCAACGCTGTTTTTGTATCTGAAACAGCCGATTATCCTCGCGTACATCGCTCTTGGTGTGGCGATTGGCCCTTCCGGACTTCAGCTGATTAACAGTCCGGAACACATTGAACATCTGTCACATGTGGGTATTATTCTTCTACTATTTCTTATTGGTCTAAATCTGAGACCTGACAAGATGGTAGGCCTGTTTGGCAAGCTCAGCCTATTGACGCTGGTGACTTCGATAATATTCATGTCATTCATTATGTTGGCAGCGGTATTGTTGGGTTTTCCTTTATTAGACAGCCTGATTATCGGAGCCGCGTTGATGTTCTCGAGTACCATTATAGGTCTGAAACTGCTACCTACAACGACGCTGCATCATAAACATCGGGGTGAGATGATGGTCAGTGTGCTGCTGCTGCAGGATATACTCGCGATCATAATTATTCTGCTCATTAGCGGCGGACAGGAAAATAACATAACGCTGACGGTCCCCTTGCTGTTTTTGAAACTGATTCTGCTGACGGCGCTATCGTTTTATGTCGTTAAATATGTCATTACGGCCTTATATATCAAGTTTGATACCCTGCGCGAATATACTTTCCTGATGTCGCTGGGTTGGGGATTGATGGTTGCGGGGTCAGCTGAAGCAATCGGTTTGTCATTTGAAATGGGTGCTTTTGTCGCGGGTGTTTCCATTGCAACACTACCCATTGCCCTGGTCATTGCCGAGGAGTTGAAGCCGCTACGGGATTTTTTTCTGATACTGTTTTTTTTCTCGATTGGCGCACAATTTGATTTGATGGTGATGAAGGATGTCATCCTTCCTGGTGTTGTTATTGCTTTAATTGTCGTGCTCGTAAAGCCACTCATCTATCGATGGGGCTTTAACTTTAGCGGCGAGAAAGATTACGTCTCGGTAGAGCTCGGAATACGCCTGGGACAGGCCAGCGAGTTCTCGTTGCTGGTTGCTTACAGCGCACTGATCTCCGGAATCATTGATCAAAGATCAACCTATTTGATCCAGACAGTGGTGATCCTGACATTTGTCATTTCGACCTACTGGGTAATTAATAAATACCCGACACCCATCGCGTCGGTTGCAAGTCAGCGTAGAGACTAGTCTGCACTATAACTATTAATTTGAACGCAAAGGCTTTCGCAATTGTTTTCTATGAGGCGGCACATTCCGCCACAATACTTTGCGGCCTTTGCGTCACATTCTGTTAATGTTCTGTTCCCGGTAGAGTCCGGGTGCTGGGGTAAACGGGCCCAGGTACCGGCGCTTCCACCAGTTACCGAATACCTCGTGTTCCTCCGGATTTGCAAACTTGTATTCGAATGCAGTCACCCGGACTGCAACCGGTGGCGTGTCAGGGAATGGATTATGCGCCAGCTGTGCGGTTACAGCGGGGGAATTGTCGAGCAGGGTTTCGAGGAAGCGTTCGAACCATGCAGTGAAATCGGGGTGTAGCGGTACGAACCAGAGCATCCAGTCGAGACGTGGATGATGGGGTATCACAATGGTGAGAGGTTTATTCAGCTCCCCCGGTTTGTATTTGAATTTATACGGTAACCAGGTGCGGCCATCAGACGTACCCTCAATAATCAGTTCGATCCTTTGCTGATTGACTGTCGGAAAAACATGATACGTATTCGCCATGGACCAGCGTTGAATGTAGGAAAGTATATTACCGGCTCTGCCGCTAATGCGTGTAGTTGAAGCCATCTCCCAGATATGTATCGTACTGGTGACGAGGATAATGGATGCAAATACATAAGATGTGATTTTCAAAAAAGCCGATGAAGACGATAGTTGTTTGTGCTCAAGCAGCCAGCTGCTGACGCTGTCCGGTAGCACTTTTCTGAGCGCCTTGTCGTCAAACAGAAACAGGCAAAGGATGATGGTGAGAATGTTAAACCAGTTATGATTGCTGGTCATTATGATCAGCAGCTGCAGCGCGAGTGTGAGCCATGCTGCAACAAAACGGTATTTGCGCGACATGAACATCATGAAAGGCACAACCAGCTCGATCAGTAAGGTTGCGGCAGTCGCGAGCATGAGTATCCATTCAGGTAGTTGATGCGCGTACCAGCCGCCAACGTGCGGCAGTGGTTGCGTTTCAAAGTAATAGACCAATGCGGATAAACCAGCCCAGCCCGGATCATTACTGACAAGCTTGGACAGGCCTGACAGAAACCTGAGTCGAAACAGCAACCAGCGGTACAGGAAAATGACCAGACGCGAGTCCGGTGTCAAAAAGATCGCCAGAAAACCTGCTTCCATCAGCAGAAGATCCCACTGGAAATTCATGAACATCTGGCCTGCATAGAAAAGCGAGAGATAGAGCAGGTAGAGTGCGATGAGTGAGAAACGCGTTCTGAAATTGAGGAACAGCAGCACCGAGAGAGCACAACCCAGCCAGGTGGCGGCCATCAGCGCGGTATCCCCGGCATTGAGCCAGAACAGGGTCGGGTAGGCGAGGAAGCGCTTCCAGCCGAGCTGATTCGTGGCCTGCTCCAGTAAATCCGTGAAAGGCAGGATACCGTCCTGACCCGCAAGCGCAATGATCTGGCCCGACAGCGAAGCAAAGGCGATGAAATACACGACGGCAAGCAGTTTGAGAAACAGTGCCGAGACCAGTTCGTACGTATTTTCCTGTTGCATGAGGCTCATCCGGTTGCTGCCACGATGACTATACCAGCACTGCGACCTTCGCCCAAGATGTAAAAACTCGTAAATGTTGATTGTCTGGAAGAATAACAACCTTAATATAACCAGACTGTCCGTAGAAAATTATAATAATCCATCACGAGGCTTACACAATGCTGATTATCTCGAAGTCCGCAAGGCTGCTGACGGCTACGCTTTTGCTGATACCCTTGTCGGCTGTTTCAGGTGGTTACAAATTCAGCGATGGCGACAAATTTCTCGAAGTCGGTGCACGCATCCAGTTGCAGTACAAGGTCGATGACCCTGCCGCTGGTACAAAGACAGATGATATCTTTTTCAGACGTTTGCGCGTCAGAGTCGCCGGCTCCATGCACAAAGACTGGAAAGGGCAGGTTGAGTGGGACATGGGTAAAGCCAGCGGTGACAACGAAATGTCTGTCAAAGAGACCTGGATGCAATACAGTGGCTGGAGCAACATGACATTGAAAATTGGAAACAGCAGTTTTCCATTTTCGCGTGAATTCATGACACCCTACACGAAGCAGCAACTGGTGGAACGTACCTTTGTCGGTGATCTGAATTATGGTACGCCGGATAAAAATGTCGGCTTCCATCTGAGAGGGCACAACAATGATAATAAACTGACGTACCGTGCATCGGCATCGATAGGCTCAGTGCAATCGAATGATGCCAAGCTCAGATTTAATACGCCCGTGAACGACCTGAGTGATTACAACGATGGCTATATCATTGGTGGCCGTATTGATTATCATCCGCTGGGATTTGTTAAATTTCAGCAGGGTGATTTCTCGGGTAAGACCCGATTCACCCTGGGCGCCGCTGCTTACACCTGGAGTAACGATAATGACATTGTGACCAGCACGCCTGATGAAGATGTCGATTCGATATCCGCGCTGGAAATCAGTGGTGCTTTCAGGTCAGCAGGATTTTCAATTGATGCGCAGTACAATACCTTCGATGCTGAGCTGGTTGATGCAACGCATACAGGGGGCTTGTACAGAAACGGTAAAACCACCTTGAATAATGCCGCGATCGAGGGTGGTTATATGTTCCAGAACACGTTCGAACTGGTTGCCGGTTATCAGAGTCAGGATGCTGATAATTACGCGACCCGCTGGAACCGCTCATCGCTAGGCGCTAACTGGTTTATCAAGGGCAATGATATCAAGCTGCAACTGAGCTACCGAATAGGGGAAAATCTGGACGGAATATCCGGCAACGACAAGGATGAAATCTTCCTGCAGACCCAGTTTGATTTTTAATATCAGATAAAATAATTTCATCGCAAAGACGCACAGGTCGCAAAGTGTTTTGAAATCATTCGCGGCTTATGTGGAGTCACTCAGGTCTGATCTTACAGCGTGTTCAAAAGGTTCAGAAGTTAACTGACAACTGATTGGGCCGATCGTAGGGTGCGCCGTGCGCACTGCGAAATGCAAGTCTGTTGCTCAGCTCCGGTGCGCATGGCGCACCCTACAGTCAAGATTCCTTTATTACAAATGTGGTGGTGATTTTGAGTGCATCGGCACTGTCAGGCCTCATTAATAGTAAATGACAATTGTGTCAGATCGTAGCCATCAACACCTGCACACACAGAGTGCACATAGCACAACCAACAGATCCATTGCTTCTTTGCGGTGAATAACAACCTCACCCACAATACCTGTTCAGGTACTCGATAAATTTTGTCCGCGGGATCATCTCGGCACCCATTCGTCCCATGTGTTCAGAAAAAATCTGCACGTCGATTAGTTTTGGCGCAATGGTGTTACATAAATACTCCAGTGCAACCTTGGAGGCATCCGGCTTTTTACTGAACATGGATTCACCAAAAAACATCTCACCCAGTTTCATGCCATAGAGACCGCCGACAAGTTCATTATTCTGCCAGCACTCGATTGAATGCGCATATCCCAGTGTGTGCATGCGACAGTAAGCTTCCAACATCTCCTGCGTGATCCAGGTACCTGCATCACCCTTGCGCGGTTCTGCGCATTTGAGCATGACGTCACGAAAGGCTGTATTCTGTTTTACGATGAAGAGCTGCTTGTTCAGGGTTTTTTTCAGGCTGCGTGATATTTTCAGTTTCTCGGGAAACAGCACGCAGCGTGGATCAGGCGACCACCATAAAACAGGTTGACCTTGTGAATACCAGGGAAAGATACCGCTGCGGTAGGCCTTGAGTAGTGTTTCCGGTGATAATACGCCTCCGGCAGCGAGCAAGCCATCGGGTTCGATCAGTGCCTGCTCGACAGGAGGGAATTCATCGTCGTTGTGCTCAAGCCAGACGAGTGAGGGCATTCGTGGAGCTAGAAATTCAGTCTGAATAGATTGGTCTTGGGCCTGGCCAGCTCATTTTCATTCATGAACGTGTTCCGTAGGGTTGGATCATTGCGTTGCTCATAATCGAAATCCGGAAGAATCTCCTTGCGCAGCCGGCCCTGGTGAATGAGTTCATCATCACTTGTTCGCCAGCCATTGTCGTCTTCGGGTTGGGCTCGCCATGTGCTCTGTTCTTCATAGATGACTTCTGAAAGGGGCGTGCGGTAATGCTCGGGCAAGTCTATCAGGCCATCACTGCCGGCAATCACTGCGGCGCTCAACAAGGTCAGGACAGGCCACCAGTAATACAGCGTGGTATGGGGGTGGACCGCATGCACTGGACGTGTCATCGGTTATTTACTCATCTTGCGTCGCCACTTCAAGGATTTGAACCAGTAGGAGTGAGTGCTTTTGATCCAGGCATCGGCTTTGTGTGCGATAATCCAGGAATTCAGATAGGCTAGCATTTCCGGGTTGTGCTTGTTAATGGCAAAAGCTTCTTTGGTTACCAGCAGGGGCTTTTCCAATGGCAGGTCGACAGAATCCGGGTTGTTCAGCGCAACGAAGCGTGGTGTTGGTGCTGAGGCAACAAAGGCGTGCACCGTGCCATTGACAACCGCATCGGTTGCATCCTTGATATCTTTATAACTGTCGAGTTTCGCCCTCGGAAACACTTTCGGGACCAGGCTTTCAGAGACCGTACCTCTGACAACAGCGATGTAAACCTTACTGTCATTAAGGTCCTGGATGCTGGTGAAATCCTTTGTCAGTTTAAGATTCGAGACCAGGTTGTAGCCCGAGCTTGAATAAGGATTGCTGAATCGCACCTCCAGACCACGTTTTGGCGTAATCGAGATGCCGGAGGCGATGATATCGATTTCCCGGTTAACCAATGCCGGTATCAGTTTGTTCCATTCATATTCCTTGAACACCGGCTTTACCCCCATATCGCTGGCCAGTTGTTTGGCGACATCGATCTCAAAACCGATGTATTTGCCGTTTTTGTCTTTCATGATCCATGGCGCCATGATCGAGATACCCACTCGTATTTCGCCTCTGTTGATGATCTGGTCGAAAATGTCCTGCTGGGCAGCGAACGTCGTGTTGCTAGTGCTCAGCAGCAGCAACAAGGAATAGAGTAAGCGCGAAAACAATTTCATGTGGGTTTCCAGTGATTTCGAGTGTGGAAGTGTAATATCAACAATCCTATTTAAGCACATTGCGTTATTCAAGTGTTGTGCAGACTTATTTGTTGCCGCAATAGCCGAGCTAGCGCTGTTTGTAGGGCTGGGTCAACATAAGTTGTTGATAATAATCGTCGATCGCACTGGCCTCATAGGCCAGATGCTCGCGGATGGCGTTGCGAAAACCTTCGTGTGCAACCCAGTGAGCCGAAAACGTGCGGGTCGGCATGAAGCCGCGAGCGATCTTGTGCTCCCCTTGTGCGCCGGGTTCGAAACGTTGTAAACCGTTGCTGATGCAATAGTCGATGCCGGTGTAATAGCAGACTTCAAAGTGCAGGCTGTCATAATCCTGGTAACAGCCCCAATGCCTGCCGTAAAGCGTATTCTTACCTTCAAAACAGATTGCACCCGCCACGATCTTCTGGTGATGGCGTGCAAATATGGCCCTGAGTCGATGTGACATGGCCCGAAAAAAATCGAGTGTGAGGGTTGCAGTGCCGGATTTTTTCAAAAATGTGATCCGGTAAAAGTCGTAGAGCGTATTCCATTGCTGCTCAGTGAGGTCATCGCCGTTGATAATTTCTGTTGTGATATCTGCCTGGGCGACTTTTCTGCGTTCGCGTCGAATATTCTTGCGTTTTTTGCTGCTGAGTTGTTCAAGAAAATGATCGAAATGCGCATAGTGATGGTTGATCCAGTGATACTGAATATCGCTGCGCATCAACATACCCGCTCGCTGCAATTGCGTGTGGTCATCACCGTTGTAAAAAAGCCAATGCGCTGTCGACAGTTGGTCATTATCGACGGCAGCAACCGCAGCCTGTATCAATTGCTGCTGGATAAACGTCCTATCACGGCCGCTTATTGCCAGCAGCCGCGGACCCGAAGCGGGTGTGAAAGGGGCCGCGATGACCAGTTTCGGGTAATAGGCCTGCCCGTTACGCTGATAGGCGTCGGCCCATGCCCAGTCGAACACGAATTCGCCGTAGGAATTGTGTTTGATATAGGCAGGGCAGGCTCCGACGAGCTTGTTATCTTCAACAGCTACGATATGTTGTGGTTCCCAGCCCCACGGTTCCAGACAACGGTTTTGTTCCAGCGCCCTCAGAAAATCGTATTGAATGAACGGATTGCCTGAAGCTGTCAACGCATTCCATGCATGCTCATCGATGTCAGCAAGCGATGAAACCGTTGTCAGTTTCATGAACGCCACTCAGCGGTTTTGTTCAGACGCCTTCACAAGCGAGGTCATCGAGGTATTTTTCGGCATCCAGCGCAGCCATGCAGCCGGTGCCGGCTGAAGTGACGGCCTGGCGATAAACATGGTCCATCACATCGCCTGCTGCGAACACACCGGGTACACTGGTCGCGGTGACGTTGCCTTCGGCACCACCCCTGACCTGGATATAGCCATTTTTCATTTCGAGCTGACCTTCGAATATCGCGGTGTTGGGCTTGTGCCCGATTGCAATGAATACGCCGGTTACATCAATATCGCTTGTTGAGCCATCCTTGACATTTTTAATCCGTATGCCGGTTACTCCGCTGTCATCCCCCAGCACTTCCTCGAGCACGCTGTCCCAGGCCATATGGATATTGCCGTCTTGTGCCTTGCCGAGTAGATGATCCTGCAGGATTTTCTCTGCGCGCAGTGCATCACGGCGGTGGACCACCGTGACTTCTGCCGCGATGTTGGATAAATAGAGTGCTTCCTCCACCGCTGTATTACCGCCGCCGATAACGGCGACTTTCTGTTCCTTGTAGAAGAAACCGTCACAGGTTGCGCAAGCTGAAACGCCTTTACCCATGAAGGCTTTCTCTGAATCCAGGCCCAGGTACATGGCGCTGGCGCCGGTGGATATGATGAGTGCATCGCAGGTAAATTCATTGGAGTCGCCGGTCAATTTAAACGGGCGCTGATCCAGCCTGACCGTATTGATGTGATCAAAGATGATTTCAGTGCCGAAACGTTCGGCGTGCTTTTGCATGCGTTCCATCAACTCAGGGCCCTGGACGCCGTCATTATCACCCGGCCAGTTATCAACGTCGGTTGTGGTGGTCAATTGACCACCCATTTCCAAGCCGGTAACGAGCACGGGTTTGAGGTTGGCACGGGCGGCATAGACAGCAGCCGTATATCCAGCGGGTCCGGAACCAAGAATTAATAGTTGACAGTGTTTGGCTTCGCTCATGTAATGTCTCCGGTGGACGATCAGATTCTTAAGGCAGCATATATTAGCAAAAGTTTATGAATCTAGTGAGAAACCGCGTGTCATAATAAAATTGATACGAGTGGAGTTTAAATGAAGACGGGAATCCCCCGGGAAGTGATGTATGGTGAAGGCCGGGTAGCTCTGGTGCCGGCTGCGTGCTCGGAATTAACCGCCGCAGGACACAAGGTCTATCTGGAAGCAGGCGCTGGCCTGGGTAGTGGCTACAGTGATCAGGACTACCGGGAAGCCGGCGTTGAAGTCGTGAACAGCAAGGAAGCGCTTTTTGCTGCTGCCGATCTGATCGTCAAGGTAAAACAGCCACTGGAAGAGGGGTTGAAAGATTTAAAGCAGAAACATGTTGTTTTCAGTTTCCTGCATCTGGCTCCCCAGCCGGTATTGACCCGGCAGTTGTGTGACATAGGATTGACAGCCATCGCGTTCGAAGCGGTCGTCGATGAAAGCGGTGACAGACCGTTGCTGGCGCCGATGAGCAAAATCGCCGGACGGCTGGCGGTGCTGTCCGGTGTGAATTGTCTGTTTCAGAATAACGGTGGCAAAGGCATTCTGCTCGGTGGTATTGATTCAGCCGACCGGGGTAAGGTCGCGGTACTGGGTGCAGGTGCGGCTGGAGAGTGCGCGGTTGCTACCGCGTCGGCACTGGGTGCCAGTGTCACGGTTTTCGATCTTGATGCCGATCGGTTGCAACGACTCGTGCTGCGCTATCAGAACTGTACCGGGCTGCTCTCGAGTGAGCGAGCCGTTGCTGCGGCCGTCGATGATGCCGACCTGGTAGTCAGCGCGGTCATGGTCGCGGGCAGGCGAGCGCCTGTCGTGATCAGTCAGGCCATGATTGATCGAATGACGCCAGGTAGTGTGATTGTTGATATCGCCATCGATCAGGGTGGTAGTGTCGAAAATATACACGCTACCAGCTATGAACAGCCGGTTTACCGTCACAATGACGTGATGTTGCAGGCGGTGCCCAATATGCCGGGCGCCGTACCAAGAACCGCGTCACAGGCGCTTTCGTCGGCTGTTTTGCCTTACCTTGTCGAATTACTGGAGCGTGGGCTGGAGAAGAGTCGATTACAAGCGGCCACCGTCGTGCAAAATGGTGAGATCATTGACCCTGTATTGAGAGAGGAACTGGGTTTATAATGCCCATTGCGCCGTATTGGCCGATACTGAAAAATCAGGACAGTTTGTTTGGCTCAAGCACGCCCTAAAAAAATAACAACAACAGGTAATCCGGGCCTGACCACGCATATCCAGCATGGCCTGCGTGAAGGCGCCATGCTCGTGTTAATTGCCCTGGCACTGTTCTTTCTGACAGCCCTGGTGACCTATAATCCCTCGGATCCCGGTTGGTCCTACACCGGCGATCGCAACGGTATCGAGAATGCCGCCGGTGTAGTCGGTGCCTGGTTTTCGGACGTGCTCTTCAGTTTGTTTGGCTATCTGGCCTATCTGCTACCGGTAATGATCGCTTACAGCGGATGGCTAGTGATGCGCGGTGTGCGCGACGATGCTACAAACGTCGATATCGATTACGGCGTATTGGGACTACGCTGGACAGGCTTCTTTGTCACGCTCGCTTCCGGTTGTGCGCTCACCAGTCTGCACTTTGTGGCGCCCGCTGAGACCCTGCCACTCGATGGCGGTGGCATCCTGGGTCAATGGCTTGGTGACGATCTTGCCGCTGTACTTGGTTTGCTGGGATCGACGCTGATGCTGCTGGCGGTCTTGCTGGCGGGCATAACCCTGTTCACCGGTCTGTCATGGTTCAGAGTGATCGATCTGATGGGGGCGTTCTGCTTAAACATCTACCAATGGACAGCAGACAAACTGATGAGCTTTTTCGAATACATCCAAGAACGCAAGGCGGGAGTGGAAGCCAGGCATCAACGCCAGCAGGTGATCGAGGCGGACAAGCAGAAAACCGCCGAGCGAAAAGCCAAGGGCAGCAAGGTACGCATCGAGCCTGTGATGAAGAAAGTCGAGATATCCGAGCGACTCGATCGAGAAAAACAGATTGCCTTGTTCGAGACCCATGCTGATACAGAACTGCCCCCGCTGCGACTGCTGGATAAACCGGTGCCATCTGAGAAGGGCTACACCAAGGAGGCACTCGAGGCCCTGTCACGCCTGGTCGAAATCAAGCTGGCCGATTTTGGTGTTGAGGTGGAGGTCGTTGCTGTGCATCCAGGCCCGGTTGTTACCCGTTTTGAGATGCAACCGGCCCCCGGGGTAAAAGCCAGCAAGATTACCGCCCTCTCCAGGGACCTGGCGCGTTCGCTTTCGGTCATCAGTGTGTTGGTGGTAGAGGTCATTCCCGGTAAAACAGTGGTGGGTCTGGAGATACCTAACGAGCAGCGTGAACTGGTATCGCTCAGCGAAATACTGATGTCAAAGGAATATGACAAGTCATCATCGCCGTTGACACTCGGGCTCGGTAAGGACATTTCCGGCAAGCCGGTGGTCGCGGATCTGGCGCGTATGCCGCATCTGCTGGTGGCGGGCACCACCGGCTCGGGTAAATCGGTCTGTGTCAATGCCTTGCTGATGAGTATGCTTTACAAGAGTAAGCCCAGTGAAGTGCGCATGATTCTGATCGATCCAAAGATGCTGGAGTTGAGTGTTTATGAGGGTATTCCGCATCTGCTGTCGCCGGTTGTCACCGATATGAAGGAAGCTGCCAATGCCTTGCGCTGGTGTGTCGCGGAAATGGAGACACGTTATGAGCTCATGGCGGCGCTTGGTGTGAGAAATATCTCGGGATATAACCGCAAGGTCAAGGAAGCCGCTGATGCCGGTAAGCCGCTGGAAGATCCCTTGTTCGATCCCGATCATGCAGCTCCGGGTGCGCAACCGGCCGAGCTCAAGGCGTTGCCGTATATCGTTGTCGTTGTCGATGAGTTCGCCGATTTGTTCATGGTCGTCGGTAAAAAAATCGAAGAGTTGATCGCGAGACTGGCACAAAAAGCCCGGGCATCGGGTATCCATTTAATACTGGCAACGCAGAGGCCTTCCGTTGATGTCATTACGGGCCTGATTAAATCCAATATTCCCAGTCGTATCGCTTTTCAGGTATCGTCACGCGTCGACTCGCGCACCATACTTGATCAGATGGGTGCCGAACAGCTGCTCGGCCATGGTGACATGCTGTTCATGGAAGTGGGTAGTAACCTGCCCACGCGTGTACACGGCGCTTTCGTCGCTGACCATGAAGTGCACAATGTTGCTGAACACCTGAAGAACTCAAGTGAGCCCGATTATGTTGACGATGTGCTGAAGGAAAATAAGGAGACCGTCCTCCCCGGGGAAAAACCTCAGGGGGCATCCGGTGACGAAACAGATGCATTGTACGATGAGGCGGTTATGATTGTGACTGAAACGCGTAAGGCATCGATATCCTATGTGCAACGGCGGCTGAAAATCGGCTACAACCGCGCCGCACGAATGATCGAAGAAATGGAAGCGGCCGGCGTTGTCAGTGCCATGCAATCGAACGGCGCCCGCGAAGTGCTGGCGCCACCGCCGCCAGATACTTAGCCCGCACATTGCACGAAGGCACAGAGTACGCTGAGTGCTTTTGTGTTGTGCAGTCACGGTGAACAGGAAGTGTTATCCGCGAAGACAATCACCATCTTATCAAGCCTGAATCGACTACACATGACGTCTATGAAAACCTTATACCTTACACTTCTCTATCTACTGCTCTCATTTAATGTTTCTGCTGGTGAGGGCAGGGTACTCCTCGACAAATTTCTGACTGAAACCCAGACCATGTCGGCGAATTTCACGCAGACACTGAAAGCCAGTGATGGCACGCTGCTGCAGGAATCCACAGGTGAGTTTTATCTGCAGCGGCCGGGCAGATTTCGCTGGAATTATAACGAGCCTTATCCTCAGGAAATTGTGTCAGATGGTGAACAGGTCTGGATCTTCGATGTTGATCTGGAGCAGGTGACGGTCCAGCAGCAAGGGGCAAAACAAAACAACACACCGATGGCATTGTTGCAAAACAAACAAAAGCTTGAAGATGCGTTCGAAATACACGAACTTGGTTCTGATGCAGGTTTGCACCGCCTTGAGTTGCGGAATAAGAAGGACGACGTTGATTTTGACCGCATCATGATCGGTCTGGATGCCAAGGGCCTGCGTTTTCTGCAGTTACACGACCAGTTCGAGCAGACCACTTATATCTCTTTTACAGATTTAAAGACCAACCCCGCGCTCGACGCAGCCATTTTTGAATTTATTCCGCCGGAGGGTGTTGATGTGTTCGGAGGGTCATGATGCCCGCTGATGCATCCCGACCGGCGAATCCGGTGTACACCCCTCTGGCTGATCGCATGCGTCCAAAAGCACTGGACGACTTTATCGGTCAACAGCATATTCTCGGTCAGGATGACCACAAAGGCAGCGCCCTTCGACAGGCGATCGAGACAGGTACACTGCATTCGATGGTGTTCTGGGGGCCGCCCGGCACCGGCAAGACCACACTGGCGCGCATCATTGCCAATAGCGCTGATGCCCAGTTTTTGAGTATTTCTGCGGTGTTATCAGGCGTCAAGGATATCCGGGCTGCGGTGGAAAAGGCCAAGCAGGAACAAACCTACGGTAAGGCAACGATTTTGTTTGTCGATGAAGTCCACCGTTTCAACAAGTCGCAACAGGATGCATTCCTGCCCTATGTCGAAGATGGAACGATTTTCTTTATCGGGGCGACCACGGAGAACCCGTCATTCGAACTGAATAATGCCTTGTTGTCACGTGTTAAAACGTATGTGTTGAAGAGCCTTGACAAGGATGAGATCGCTCTATTGTTGAAAAGGGCAGTCAACGACCCTCGTGTTGGCTTGGGTGAACGCAAACTTCAGATCGCTGATGATTTGCTCATACAGATAGCGACCATTGCCGATGGTGATGCGCGCCGTGCACTCAACATGCTCGAAATTGCTGCGGACCTTGTCTCAGACACCAACATCATCACCGACGCAATCATTCAGGATGTGACATCGCAAAACTTTCGTCGCTTTGATAAAGGCGGCGATCTATTTTATGACCAGATATCGGCTTTGCATAAATCGGTCCGGGGGAGTAATCCTGATGCCGCGTTATACTGGTTCGCGCGTATGCTGGATGGTGGCTGTGATCCAAGATACATCGCCCGCCGAGTTGTACGCATGGCCTCGGAAGACATCGGCAATGCTGATCCGCGTGGTCTGGATATTTCGCTCAGTGCCTGGAACACCTTCGAACGTCTGGGAAGCCCGGAAGGCGAACTGGCTATTGCTCAGGCCATTACGTATCTCGCCAGCACGGCGAAAAGTAACGCGGTGTACACAGCATTCGCGATGGCAATGAAGGATGCACGTGAACTCGGCACTCTGGAAGTGCCGATGCATATCCGCAATGCGCCGACGCGATTAATGAAAGAGCTGGGGCATGGGAAGGATTACCGCTATGCGCACGATGAGGAGAACGCGTTTGCTGCAGGTGAGACCTACTTCCCTGACGACATGGACGAGAAGATATACTACCAGCCCGTGGCACGGGGCCTTGAGATTAAAATCGGTGAAAAATTGACTGGACTGCGGACGCTTAACAGAAAAAACAGAACAGGAAAAGGATGAAGCTATGGGTGCGCGAATTATAAATTACATTAGAAAACTAAGTTAAGTATTTGTTAATTAATGATTATTACGAGCCATTTGATGTAATATACTGTGAAATTGCGCACGTTCACCAACTCCCCTGATCAGCGGCCCCGGATGACGATATGAACGAGCGATTGCTGTTGACTACAAAGATACTGTTGCTCTGCATTGTCTGCGCCTTGCTGTCGGCTGCTGTCATCTACGTTGTCACAGAGTGGCTCAGCTAGCCTACATTTCTCACCACCTTGAACCGCGATAAGCTCGCTTGAATAACACGCGGTATCTTTGATTATTCGGGTTTTCTTCAAAAAGACCAATGCCTTATCAGTATTCTACGCCGCCTGGTGAGAAATGCGGGCTGATATGTCTAAGGTATTGTTCTACTTATTAATCACTATCGATTGTCTGAAAAGCCGAGAATCTTGACTAGGCTTGTAGTAATGCATTTCTGAGTTGATTCTGGGCTATGGGCTTGGTTTTTCGAATGGCGATATTTTCTGTTTTGCTGCCCGCGTGGACGGGCATTTCAATGGCGGCAGAATATTTTCTTTCGGTCCAGCCAGTGTTACCCAGTGAACAGATTCAGCATAACTACCAGCCACTGGCGAAATATCTCTCGGACAAAACCGGCCATACCATTTCGATAAAGTCATATCGTAACTTTCTGACTTACTGGGTCCGCATGCAGAAGGCCAGGGACATGCATTTTATTCTTGATGCGGCGCATTTCACGGATTACCGGGTTCAGCGTAAAGATTACACCGTGTTGGCCAAATTTCCGGATACTGTCAGTTTTACCGTAGTGACCGGTGAAGACAACTTCGTGTTTGAAATGGATGAGCTGATCTCGAAAAGAATCGCCACAATGGCACCGCCGGGTATGGGCGCGGTCAGGTTGAGTAGTATGTTCCCGAATCCGGTCAGACTTCCATATTATATAGAAGCGAGCGATTCGGTTGACGCTGTACAACGCCTGTTTGATGGTAACGTAGATGCAGCCATCATACCCAGCCCGCTAGTCGGAAATTACGAGAATCTGAATACCGTGATCTCGACAGAACCTGTGCCACATATGGCCATTTCAGCATCACCGGACGTGCCGAAAGACGTCGCGTTCGCGGTGAAACAGGCATTGGTACAAGCGATCAAAACACCCGAAGGCAAGAAGATGCTCGAGGCGATGAATATCGAGTATTTTGAGGATGCCGATGACGAGATCTATGCGGGTTATGCCAATCTGCTCGAAGGTGTGTTTGGTTATTGAACATTGAACCGCGCCCTACCTGCCCCGCTTTTCTCGCCCGCTGACAGTGCATACACTCAAAATCATCATAACATTATTGTAATAACGAAATCATGACTGTAGGGTGCGCCGTGCGCACCGGGGCAGGGTGACACATTTAAGTCTCGCGGTGCGCACGGCGCATCTTGCGATCGGCCCCTTAAGTTGTCAGTTAATTGCTGTACCTTTTCAACAATCGGTAAGCTCAGATCGGAGTCACTACGACTTATTTATCATGATTCAGTAGTTCAATTAATCCATCACCGGAAAGCGGCCGGTAGTAATAATAACCCTGCATCGCATAAATGTTTTTATGGATAAAGTAGTCGGCATCATCCTTGCTTTCTACACCTTCGATAACGCAACGCAAATCCATCCGGTCAGCCATTGCAATGATCGCATCTACGATCGCTTTATTGGCGTAACTTTTGTATTTAAAACCGGTCACGAACGATTTGTCGATTTTTATGGTACGAATCGGCAGTTTATGCAGGTAGGACAATGAGGAGTAACCCGTACCGAAATCATCGAGGATAAATTTAATGTTCGAAGTCAATAATTCTTCCATCTTGGCTATGGTGTCATCAATATTATCGATCAGGATATTCTCGGTGAATTCGAGCCGTATATCGTTCGGAGACAGGTTATGGTGCTTTAATACTTCGCGCAGTCTGGGTACGAAGTTCTGTTGTTTGAATTGTTTGGGACTGATATTGATCGTGACGTATTTAAATGTGGTGTTCTTTAAGATCCTGGATTTCAAACGTCGGGTATAGGCGCAGGCGGTATTGAGCACCCAGTTACTCACATCCAGCATCAAATTGGATTCTTCGGCTATGTTGATGAAATCATACGGTGATACATTGCCCAGAGTCGGGTTGTTCCAGCGAATTAATGATTCGGCTGCGATGATCAGACCGCTGGCATCGACAACCGGCTGGTATTCCAGGTACAGCTCATCATTGTTGATGGCCTTTCTCAGGTAATCCTCCAGTATCAGGCGCTTACTCGCTGCAACCTGCATCTCCGGGTCGTAGAAGGCAAAAGTGTTTCTGCCTTCGGATTTCGCCTTATACATCGCGGTGTCTGCGTGTTTGAGTACGTTTTCGCTGTCATTTTCTTCGCTGTTTTTATCTGGAAAGATCGTGACCCCGATGCTGGGTGTTACGTGAAGGGTATATTGACCCACCTGCATCGGTTCCGCCATGGCGTCGAGTATTCTGCGGGCAACGGTCTGTGCCGTGTGAATGGCCAATGATTCGCTATTGCCCACATTTCTGAGGATATAGACAAATTCATCACCACCGAGGCGGTAGACGTCATCACCGGCTCGTGCTTCATTAGTCAGCCGGTCTGCTACTTTGGTGAGCAGCATGTCGCCAACCGAATGGCCAAGTGAGTCGTTGATGTTCTTGAAGTGGTCAAGATCGATATACAGAACCGCGCCGTAATGGCTGTAACGCCGGGTGTTGGCGATTTCCTGGTAAAGGTTGTATCTGAATGCACGGCGGTTCAGTAATTTTGTCAATGGATCACGGTTGGCTTGTTCCTCGTAGGATTTCTCCAGCCGTTTGTTAAGGTTAATCTGGCTTTCGAGCTTGCTTATCGTCAGGCACGTCGAACAGGCCTGCGTCAGTTGATGCATAACCGGTAATAGCACATCGGCCATGTCCGCAGGACATTCAAGGATGCTGGATTCAAGCAGGAGAATACCGACTTTTTTAAGGCTGTAAACGAAGTAACGCCGCTTTTCAATGTCCACCGTCTCGACAGTCTCATCGTCACACGGGTAGAGCGTGTCGAATGACCAGATGACTTCAGCATTCTGATGCGGCGGTGAGGTCTGGCTGTCGGCATAGCTCAGATAATAATGAAAACCGGATACTTCCTGATTTTTATCGGCGCCCGCATCGACAGTATCCAGTAAATAAACATAGGCGTTATTCAGCTTGAGCTGTTCAACTGCCACCATCATGAAGCATTGCAGCATCGCTTCGAGATCATGGCTTGTCCCGGTTGCCATTAATAGCTTATTTAGGATTTCAGTGAAATCTGCATGATTAAACTGAACTTTTTCGGCCGTCTGCACAGAGCTAACCTCATGATAATATAGACTTATTCATTGAGTATAGCTGCTTATTTTTCGTTCGCTGCGTTACCCCTCATTTCTCTGCAGAGCGCGATAAATACGGGCCAGGGTGCATATCAGGCCAGTCGCTTGTATTTGATACGGTGAGGGGTGTCGGCTGCGTCACCGAGCCTGCGTTTGCGGTCATCCTCGTACTCGGAATAGTTACCCTCATGCCAGACAACTGTGCTCTCACCCTCGAAGGCAAGAATGTGGGTGGCGATACGATCCAGGAACCATCTATCGTGGGAGATAACAACGACACATCCCGGGAATTCAAGAATAGCCTCTTCGAGGGCGCGCAAGGTCTCGACGTCAAGATCATTCGTTGGTTCGTCGAGCAACAACAGATTGCCGCCGCTCCTGATTAATTTTGCCAGGTGAACCCGGTTGCGCTCGCCACCTGACAGGTCCTTGATGTATTTCTGCTGATCTTCGCCCCTGAAGTTGAATCGACTGACATAGCCACGCGATGGAACGGTGTAGTTGCCGATGGTGATGTTATCGAGGCCATCGGAGATTTCATCCCAGACCGTGTTGCTGCCATTCAGGCTGTCACGCGACTGGTCGACATAAGCAATCTGGACGGTGTCGCCAACGCTAAAACGACCACTATCCGGTTGTTCAGCACCGGTTATCATGCGGAACAGTGTGGTTTTACCTGCACCATTGGGCCCAATGATACCGACTATGCCGCCCCGTGGCAGCTTGAAGTTCATGTCGTCATAGAGTAATTTGCTGCCGTATTGCTTGCGCACATGATCTGCTTCGACCACCCTGTCACCGAGTCTCGGTCCGGGGGGTATATACAGGGAATTGGTCTCGCTGCGTTTCTGGTGTTCTGTTGACGACAGTTCTTCGAAGCGCTGCATGCGTGCCTTGCTCTTTGCCTGACGTGCTTTTGGATTCGATCGCACCCACTCGAGCTCGGCCTTGATGGTTTTCTGGCGGGTGGCTTCTTTTTTCTCCTCCAGCGCAAGCCGCTTTTCTTTTTGTTCCAGCCACGAGGAGTAATTACCTTCCCACGGGATACCATGGCCGCGATCGAGTTCGAGAATCCAGCCGGCTACATTGTCAAGAAAATAGCGGTCATGGGTCACGGCTATCACGGTGCCTGAATAATCCTTCAGAAAACGTTCCAGCCAGGCAACGGATTCGGCATCAAGATGGTTGGTGGGTTCATCGAGAATCAGCATGTCGGGTGATGATAGCAGCAGCCGGCACAGCGCGACACGCCGGCGTTCACCGCCAGAGAGGGTGTTTACATTCGCTTCCCAGGGGGGGAGGCGTAGTGCTTCTGCAGCCACTTCCAACTTGCGATCCAGATTGTGCGCATCTGCGGCCTGGATAATGTTTTCAAGTTTGGCCTGCTTTGTGGCCAGGGCGTCGAAGTCAGCATCTGGCTCGGCATAGGCGGCATAAACCGCCTCGAGCTCCTCGTGTGCCTGTTTGATTTCACTCAGACCCTGCTCGACGTTGCCACGCACATCCTGGTCAGGGTCAAGTTCGGGCTCCTGTGGCAGGTAGCCGATGCGGATACCGCTGGCCGCACGGGCTTCACCGATGTAATCGGTATCAACGCCGGCCATGATGCGCAGCAGGGTCGACTTACCGGCGCCGTTGTAGCCCAGAACGCCAATTTTTGCGCCAGGAAAGAAGTTGAGATTGATATCCTTCAGGATTTCTTTCTTCGGCGGAACAACCTTGCCGAGACCATTCATGGTGAAGATATATTGTGCCATGGTTCATTCAGTCAGTTGCGATGGAGGCGCGATTATACGGCGTTTTCAACAGCTTCAAAAACTGTTCGTACAATTCGTTGTAAAACATGCGGTAACAGGACATATTTGTTAAGATGAACCACTTTTTTCAGGCCTTGTCAGATGACCAGGCCAATTAAGCGACGAGGATTTTCCATGTTTTCCAATGATATGAGTATCGAAGGCTATGATGAAGCCCTGTGGGCGGCGATGCGGCACGAGGTGCGCAGACAGGAAGAACACATCGAACTCATCGCTTCGGAGAATTATGCAAGTCCTCGGGTTATGCAGGCACAGGGGTCCGTGCTGACCAACAAGTATGCTGAAGGTTATCCGGCACGGCGCTACTATGGCGGCTGTGAAAACGTTGATGTTGCCGAACAACTGGCGATCGACCGGATCAAGCAGCTATTCAATGCCGATTACGCTAACGTACAGCCGCACTCGGGGTCGCAGGCAAATGCCGCGGTCTACATGACGTTATGCCAACCTGGCGATACTGTGCTCGGTATGTCGCTGGCGGACGGTGGCCATCTGACCCACGGTTCAAAGGTCAACTTTTCCGGGAAGATTTACCATGCTGTTCAGTACGGTATTAATCATGATACCGGCGAAGTCGATTATGACCAGGTGCAGCAACTGGCCACAGAGCACAAACCAAAGATGATCGTAGCGGGTTTTTCTGCGTATTCGCGGGTGATGGACTGGATGCGTTTTCGTGAAATTGCCGATTCGGTGGGTGCCTATCTGCTGGTCGACATGGCACACGTTGCCGGTCTGGTCGCTGCCGGTGTCTATCCCAGCCCGGTACAGATTGCCGATGTCACGACCTCGACCACCCACAAAACACTGCGTGGTCCGCGTGGTGGTATCATTCTGGCTAAATCAAATCCTGATCTTGAGAAAAAACTTAACTCCGCAATCTTTCCGGGTACCCAGGGCGGCCCGTTGATGCACGTGATTGCAGCCAAGGCGGTCGCCTTCCTGGAAGCGCAGGAAGAGAATTTCAAGCAATACCAGAAGCAGGTGATTATCAACGCGCGGGCGATGGCGGATGTCGTCATGCAGCGTGGTTATAAAGTCGTTTCGGGTGGCACCGACAACCACCTGTTCCTGTGGGACCTGATTGACAAGGGGCTCACTGGCAAGGATGTAGAAGCCGCCCTGGGTGAGGCGAACATTACCGTCAACAAAAACGCCGTGCCGAATGATCCACAATCACCTTTTGTCACCAGCGGAATTCGCATTGGCACGCCGGCGATGACAACGCGCGGCTTCGATGAAGATGATTCAAGACAGCTGGCGAACTGGATGTGCGACATCGTTGACAGCATGGAAGGATCGGCCGCAGACGAGGCGGTTATCACCCGGATACGCGAACAGGTGTTGTCTATCTGCGCGCGGCTGCCGGTTTACGGCTAGCCGCGAGTCAATTCCGGCTTTGACCGATAAATGATTAAACATGTATTGCCCATTTTGTTCAGCACCCGATACCCGCGTCGTTGATTCGCGTTTATCCAATGAAGGTGATCAGGTTCGCCGCAGACGCGAGTGTCTGCAGTGTGGTGAACGCTTTACCACCTATGAAAATGCTGAGCTGAACATGCCACGCATTGTTAAACGTGATGGCAGCAGGGTGCCGTTCAAAGAAGACAAACTACGCGGCGGCGTCATGCGCGCGTTGGAAAAAAGGCCGGTGGCCATCGAACAGATTGACGAAGCGCTTAACCGCATCAAGCATAACCTGATGGCGGCGGGCGAGCGTGAAGTGGAGTCTGAAAAGATTGGCGACTGGGTAATGGATGAGTTACTCGGGATGGATCAGGTTGCCTATATTCGCTTCGCATCGGTTTATCTTGACTTTGGCGATGTGAATGCGTTTCGTGAGGCGGTCGAGCGTCTCGAGCAAAAGGCGCCGAAGAAAAAGATCAAGTAACTCTCCGTGGACTGGCGTGATACTGAATACATGCAACGGGCGTTGCGCCTGGCCGAGCGGGGTTTGTACACAACCGACCCCAACCCACGGGTTGGCTGTGTCATCGTCAAAGGCGGTGACATCGTTGGCGAAGGCTGGCACCAACGCGCTGGTGAACCGCATGCTGAAATCCTGGCGTTGTCAAAGGCAGGTGACAAGGCGGCCGGTTCGACCGTGTACGTCACACTGGAACCTTGCAGTCATTACGGAAAAACACCGCCCTGTGCAGAGGCGCTGGTCAGCGCCGGTGTCGCGCGTGTCGTTGCCGCAATGCAAGACCCTAACCCGGCTGTTGCAGGCAGCGGTTTTCAGCACTTGCAACAACAGGGTATCGATGTTGAAACTGGACTCCTTGAGCAGGCCGCACGGAAGGTCAATCCGGGATTCATAAAGCGCATGGAAAGCGGGCGTCCGTATGTACGCATCAAGCTGGCGATGAGCCTGGATGGGCGTACCGCGATGGCCTCCGGAGAGAGTCAATGGATAACGAGTGCCGCGGCTCGTACTGATGTTCAACGGCTGCGTGCGAGAAGCTCGGTGATACTCACTGGAATAGATACGGTACTTCACGACGATCCTTCGCTGAACGTGCGCTTGACGCCAGAACAACTGGGAATCGCGGGTGACGTCAGACAGCCGCACCGCGTCGTACTCGACAGTCACTTGCGTTTCCCCCCGGATGCAAAGATGTTGACGCTGGCAGGCAGAACGACTGTGTTAACCACGCAACAAGGCGATGGGGTACCAGGCTGTGACATCGTCTCTATAGAAGCGATAGCGGGTCAGCTGGATCTACAGCGCGTGATGTCCTGGCTGGATCGGAATCAGGCCAATGAGGTTCTGGTCGAAGCGGGCGCAACATTGTGCGGTGCATTGTTGCAACGAAAACTGGTCGATGAAATTGTTGTCTATATTGCACCACATATTATGGGAAGCCATGCCAGGGGGCTTTTTAGTATTCCCGGGCTCGAGCATATGACCGACAGAATCAGGCTGAACATCATGGATGTACGCCAGCTGGGCGAGGACCTGCGTATAACCGCCGTACCTGTCGATAACTAATCGGAGTAAACATGTCTACAGTTGTTGTAGTAAAGAAGGCCGGTCAAGTTTGCATTGCCGCAGACAGCCTGACCAGTTTTGGCGATCTGCGTATGGGCGCGGACTATGAGGCGAGCCATGACAAGATTTTGATTCACGATGACAGCTACCTGGGAATCGTTGGTAGCGCCGCGCATCAGCTTGTTATGGAAAGTATTCTCAATCAGGATGAAATCAAGGTTGATTTCTCATCTCGACTGGCCGTATTTGAAACCTTTCGCTCGCTGCATCCGATATTGAAAGATAAATATTTCCTCAATGCCAAGGACGAAGATGATGACCCCTACGAGTCCACACAAATCGACGCACTGATCGCCTGTCCACATGGTATCTTTGGCGTGCATTCCTTACGCGAAGTGTGTGAATACAAGAAATTCTGGGCAATAGGCTCAGGCTCCGAGTATGCGCTCGGCGCCATGTATGCCGTCTTTGACTTGCTCGATAAAGCAGAAGAAATTGCCAGGGCGGGGGTCAAGGCAGGGGCGGAGTTCAATAATGCATCGGCCATGCCAATGAGCAGTTACACAGTCGATCTGATAAAACTCAAATCCGTATCAGGTAAATAACGACATGTTCACAGGAATAATCGAAGCGGTCGGCGCAGTAAAACGCCTCGAACCGATGGGTGGAGATTTGCGTTTCATCATCGATAGCGCTGGCCTCGACATGGGCGATGTGCACATCGGCGACAGCATCGCCGTCAATGGTGTCTGTCTGACCGTGATTGCGTTCGATGCAGCTTCATTTTCTGCCGATGTTTCCAATGAGACCATCGCACTAACATCGCTTAAAGGTCTCAAAGCCGGCAGCGCGGTCAATCTGGAAAAAGCCATGTTACCCACGACGCGCATGGGTGGTCACCTGGTCAGCGGGCATGTTGATGGACTGGGCACCGTCGTTCACATGTCCGAGGATGCACGTTCAATCCGTGTGGAGATAGAAATCCCGACAGGACTAAAAAAATACATCGCGGTCAAAGGATCGATATGTATCGATGGCACCAGTCTGACGGTCAATTCGGTCGATGGCTGTATCATTGGCTTGAACATCGTACCGCATACACAGCAGCGCACGGTCATACAGCATTATTCCAAAGGCACACAAGTCAATCTCGAAGTCGATCTGGTGGCGCGTTATCTCGAATCGCTGTTGCTTCATAGGGATGGTGACGACAAGGGCAAGGTAGACATGGATCTGTTGGCCCGCAGTGGTTTCGTCAAATAGTTACAGGTTATATAGGGCATGAAGTTGAATTCCATCGAAGAGATTATCGAGGATTTTCGTCAGGGAAAAATGGTGATCATCATGGATGATGAAGACCGTGAGAACGAAGGTGATCTCGTCATGGCAGCGAATCTCGTCAGTGCAGACGATATTAACTTCATGGCGCGTTATGGTCGTGGACTGATATGTCTTACGCTGACGCAAGAGCGATGCCAGCAGTTGAAATTACCGTTGATGGTTGGCTCGACCGGTGACCTGCACGGTACGAATTTTACCGTATCGATTGAAGCGGCCGAAGGTGTAACCACCGGTATTTCAGCCGCCGATCGCGCCACCACCATCAAGGCTGCCGTGAAGGAAGGCGCAGGACCGAATGATATCGTCCAGCCCGGCCATATCTTTCCATTGATGGCACAGCCCGGTGGTGTGCTGGTCAGGGCGGGGCATACTGAAGCCGGTTGTGATCTGGCGCGCCTTGCCGGGCAGGAACCCAGCGCGGTTATCGTCGAAATCCTCAATGAGGATGGCTCCATGGCGAGACGTCCGGATCTCGAAAATTTTGCCAAGGAGCACAATCTGAAGATTGGCACGATCGAAGATCTGATCAGTTATAAAATCAAAAATGAGAAAACAGTCGAACGCATTGCCGAAAGTGACTTTACTACCGAGTTTGGAGATTTTCGGCTGCATGCCTACCAGAACAGTCTTGACGGTGGTCTGCATTTCGCATTGGTCCACGGGAAAATTGCGCACGATGTGCCGGTACTGGTCAGGGTGCACGTTGAAAATACCCTTATTGACTTGCTCGGTTCAACCCATGCGGCAGGCTGGCCGTTGCGTTCCGCGCTAAAACAGGTGGCCCAGTCTGACAGTGGTGTCGTTATAGTTATTCGTCAGCCTGAGGAAGATAACGCCATCGTCAACTGGATGCTGCGTCATCCGACCGCTGAAAGTGAAGCCGTCGAACAGAAACCCGATTTGCGTAAAGATGGTGTTGGTGCCCAGATGCTGATGGATCTGGGTGTGAGGAAAATGCGTTTAATGTCTGCGCCGAAAGTGTATCATGGCCTCGCCGGGTTCAACCTGGAAGTCGTCGAATACGTGAGTGGAGATCAGGATTAGTATGAGTGAAATACATTTAATTGAAGGCAGTATGCAGTATAGCCAGGGCCATTTTGCGATTGTTTGTGCACGCTTCAATGGTTTTGTTGTGGAAAGTCTTCTCGCCGGAGCGGTTGATACACTAAAGCGCAGCGGTGTTGATGCAGCGTCGATCACGGTGGTCAAGACCCCCGGGGCTTTTGAGATACCTGTTGTAGTCCAGGGATTGGCCCAGAGTGGCCACTACAATGCGATTATCGCACTAGGCGCCGTTATTCGAGGCGCGACACCTCACTTCGATATCGTGGCCAATGAATCGGCCAAAGGACTCTCGGCCATCGCGCTCGACCATGGTATTCCTGTTATCAATGGTATTCTGACAACGGACACGATCGAGCAGGCGATCGAACGTGCCGGTACCAAAGCGGGTAATAAGGGCTCAGAGGCTGCGGCAGGGGCGATTGAAATGGTCAATTTAATGGCCCAGTTGGATTAGTGTATTTGTGATGACAGATAATACCAGTCTAGCCAAAGCGCGGGGCAAGGCGAGGCGATTAGCGATGCAGGCCCTGTATCAGTGGCAAATGACTGCAGATGATATCGATGTCATCGAGCAACAGTTCATTGAGGAAAATGACATGAAATCGGTCGATCAGGACTATTTCTCTGAATTGTTATTGGGTGTATTAACGAACATTCCGATCATCGATGCGGCACTGGAAAAGCACATGAAGCGCAATATCAATGAAGTTGATCCCGTCGAGCGTGCAATTCTACGCATAGGCACTTACGAATTCATCAAACGCCTGGATGTGCCCTACCGGGTGGTACTCAACGAAGCCGTGATCCTGAGCAAGAAATTCTGTGCTGAAAAAAGCCATACTTTCGTCAATGCTGTACTGGACCGGGTGGCACATGACACCCGTACCCAGGAAACCGCATCTGCGTGATCAGCTCACCCCCTGGTGAGAAACGCGGGCTAGCGTAGTTGACAATGGCATTCGGCGAATTTGATCTAATTAAAAAATACTTTCTGTCGTCATCTAACCGTGCTGATGTTTCTTTGGGTATCGGTGATGATTGTGCGATTGTATCGATACCGGAAGGCAGAGAGCTTGCGGTTACGACCGACACTCTCGTTGATACTGTGCATTTTTCCGCCGGAACAGCCCCGGAGGATATTGCCTACAAGGCCATCGCAGTCAATCTCAGCGACCTGGCTGCGATGGGTGCTACACCTGCCTGGCTCACGCTGGCCCTGTCTTTGCCGAGTGTCGATGAAGACTGGGTGAAGGCTTTTTCTGACACGTTTAAAAAAACGGCTGGCCAGTATAACGTGCAGTTGATCGGTGGTGATACAACCCGCGGGCCACTGAGCATTACCGTGCAGGCGCTGGGCCTGATCGATCCTGCTCACTGTATGCGCAGGGACAGCGCCAGTCCGGGTGACGCCATCTATGTGTCGGGTACGCTGGGCGACGCTGCAACGGGCTTGCGAATTATACAGCAGGGGCAGGCTGCTGATCGCAACGAGACCTGGTTGATCAATCGGCTCAACCGGCCTGAGCCCAGGGTGGAACTGGGTATCAGGGTCGCGGCGTACTGCAAGTGCGCGATCGATATCTCAGACGGGCTGGCCGCTGATCTGGGGCATGTTCTTGCAGCCAGCCACTGCGGTGCTACAGTATACAAGGACAGGCTACCGCTATCCCGTCAGCTGGTTGAGTATTCGATCAACAGAGATGAAGTCGACTGGGAGCTTGTACTTGCGGGTGGCGATGATTACGAACTTTGCCTGGTGGTTGCGGCGGATAACGAGGACAAGCTGCTGAGCGTGGCCGGTGAATTATCCTTGCCACTGACCCGCATTGGCGTTATCGAACAACAGCAATCGCTATCAATCATTGATCGAACAGGAGCGAAATTATTACTCGATGATACCGGTTATGAGCATTTTTCAAAATGAACACGATTGAGTCCAGGCAGTTGAAGGATCCTGTTGTCCTGATCGCTGTCGGCTTTGGCAGCGGGCTTGCACCCAGGGCGCCGGGTACAGCAGGCACAGTCGTGGCCGTGCCATTGTACTTGCTGATGCAGTCGTTGCCTGTGGTGAGCTACTTGCTGATTACCACCTGCCTGTTTATTGCCGGTATCTGGATATGTACGTATACGGCAGAGAAGTTGGGCGTACATGACCACCCATCGATTGTAATCGATGAGATTGTGGGCTATCTAATTACCATGATTGCAGCACCTGATGGCTGGCTCCCAATCGTGATCGGCTTCGTGCTGTTCCGACTGCTGGATGCACTCAAACCCTGGCCAATTTCATGGTTCGATCGCTCTGTCAATGGTGGTTTGGGCATCATGCTCGACGACGTTGTGGCCGGCGTGATTGCGATGGCCATCATGCAGGGGTTGATTTATATGCAGATACTATCGTGCGAAACATTTCTGGCATTCTGCTGACCTTATTTCCGTTGACCTCATTGCTTTTGCTGGCAGCAGGCCCTGTCGGTGCAGTCACGCAAATCGAAGTTCAGGCATTATTCGGTGGTAAAGCGATCGTAATGATCGACGGCCAGCGTCGTATGCTTTCGATGGGGGAGACCAGTCCTGAAGGCATCAAACTGATCAAAGCGGACAGCAAGCACGCCGTACTCGAAGTCGATGGGAAGGCCAAACGCTACGAGCCGGGTGGCGCAATTTCATTGAGTTATGCCCGGCCAGAACATTATGAAGAAACAATCTATGCCGATGACCGGGGTATGTTCAATTCCATCGGTACAATCAACGGCCGCACGGTGCGTTTTATGGTCGACACCGGTGCAACCACGGTGGCAATGAACAAGTCACAAGCCAGAAGCCTGGGTGTTGACTATAGAATGACAGGCGAGCATATCGTTGTCAGCACGGCTTCAGACCACGTGAAAGGTTATCGTGTTCGTCTTGATACGGTTTCACTCGGAAATATAAAGCTGAAAAATGTCGAAGCCATGGTTATCGACGGTAACCACCCCGGTCCGATTCTACTCGGCATGTCTTTTCTCGGAAAATTAAGCGTTGAGAAAGCGGGCGGGGTTATGAAAATACGCCAACGCAACTGATTCAAACGGGCGAAGATAGTCCGCAAATAACCGCTAATGTTATTTATGTTTGAGTACTATGAGACCCTATAACGTCTTGTGTGTTTCTGGAAACAGATGCGAAATATTGCGACGGCGGCAACTGTAGGTACGTAGAGCCTACTCAAAAAGCATAACTCATTGATATTAATATGACAAGTTGCTAATTCGAGGTATAATAGTGCACGAAAAACAAGCCAATCTCATAAAAAACCGTGCACCTATGATTCGTACTCACAGCCATAAACAACTGCCCTTATCTGAATTTGACTGGCCCTTCCAGGTTGCCCTGGATGAAAACAACCGCTGGGTAAAGATGAGTGAATGCATCCCTTGGGATGAACTGGCTGAAGGGTATTATCAAAGCTTGTCCACAACACAGGGTCGCCCGGCAAAGGATGCCCGTCTGGTGATTGGTGCGGTGATCATCAAACACAAACTCTGCCTGTCGGATGAAGAGACGGTCCAGCAGATCCAGGAGAACCCCTACCTGCAGTACTTCGTCGGACTGCCGGGTTACCAGATGCAAGCACCGTTTGCCCCTTCACTGCTTGTCGAGATTCGCAAACGTATGGGGCAGTCGGTCTTCGAGGTCTTTCATGGTGCCGTGATCCATGCACTGGAAGAGGCAAAGGAAAAACAAAAGCCAACGACAGCCGCGCATGATGACGAACCGCCGTCAGCATCCGGTGGGTCACCTCAGGATGAGGAACCGGTACACCAAGGTAAGCTGATCCTCGATGCGACGGTTGCCCCGCAGGCGATCCGTTATCCTACTGACCTGAGTCTGCTGAATGAGGCAAGGGAGTTCAGTGAACAGATTATCGACGTTCTCTACCCGGAAACAGGCAGGAAGAAGAAACCCCGAACCTATCGGCAGAAGGCGCGCAAGGCTTACCTTGCGATCGTGAAGCAGCGGCGGCCTGGCGGAAAGGTAAGGCGACGAGGTATCAAGCAGCAGTTACAGTACCTGCGTCGTAACCTGAAGCACATCGAACGGTTGCTGGAACACTGGCCGGAAGGCACACAGCTTCCCTTACCCCGATGGTTGCTGCAGCGTTACTGGGTGATCCAGCATGTTTATACCCAGCAGTGGGAGATGTACCGGAACAAAAGCCGTCGTTGTGATGATCGCATCGTCAGTATCAGCCAGCCGTATGTGCGCCCCATCATCCGGGGCAAGCAGGACAAGCCGGTCGAGTTTGGCGCCAAGCTGAGTGTGAGTCTGAGCGGCGATGGAATTGCCTGTGTGGATCAGCTCAGATGGGACGCGTTTCACGAAGGTGGTGATCTGGAAAGTCAGGTTGAGGCCTATAAGGCTCGCTACGGTGTCTATCCGGAAGCAGTACTGGGTGATCCCGTCTATGGCACACGAGACAACCGGCCGGATCTCAAAAGCCGAGGAATCCGCTTTGCCGGTAAGCCGCTGGGACGACCAAAGAAAGCGACTGAAGCGAACCGTGAAGAACTGAAACGGTTGAAGGCACAGCGAAGAGAGGAGTACCTGCAGCGCATCCCGATAGAAGGCAAGTTTGGCCAGGGGAAGAACGGTTATGGGCTCAATTACATTCCGACAAAGCGTGCTGACACGACAGAAGCCTGGATCAACAGCATCTTTCTGGTGATGAACCTGATGATCCTGTTGAGGATCTTTTTTGCGCGGATTAAAAGGGGCTTTGCAGGGCTGCTATTATCATTATTACGCGATGTGGAGATGCTGTTCGTTCATCGCCTCAGACATAACCCTGCATCGGTCAGTTCTGTGCGTCAGTTAGTAGCGCTCTGACTTACTGAGTAGGCTCTACGTAGGGTGCGCCGTGCGCACCGAAAACACCCGATTTAATATTCCTGCTCTAAGGTGCGCATGGCACACCCTACGGACTTCAAAAATAATTGGCTTTAATTTGCGTTTATTTGCGGACTATAGGTTTAACTTGCGGGTCATAGCTTCACTTGCGGACTAAAGCGTATCATCCCCAAGAATACTGAAACCTTCATTTTCAAGAAACTGTGTTAATCGGATCAAAGGCAGGCCGATCAGCGCATTGGGATCTTCACCCTCGAATTTTTCGAACAGCGCGATGCCCAGGCCTTCCGACTTGAAGCTGCCTGCGCAATTGTAGGGTTGCTCTTTGTGCAGATAATGCTCGATCATGGCAGCTGTCAGTGGCCGAAACACCACGGTGTAGGGGACACAGGCTGTCTGTATATTTCCGCTTCGCGTGTTGAGCAGGCAGAGCCCGGTCTGAAAAACGATGCGTTTGCCAGAGGCATTTTCAAGCTGTTTGACCGCATTGGCAAAATTACCCGGCTTGCTCAGGGGCTTGCCATCCAGTTCAGCACTCTGATCTGAGCCGATGATGAGGGCGTCGCGGTGCCTGTCAGCGACCGCTTCGGCCTTGAGTTGTGCCAGTCTGACCACCATGCTTTGAACAGACTCTTCAACCAGTGGGGTTTCATCGATATCGGGTGAGTCGCAAATATATTCGACATGCAGGCGATCCAGCAGGGCCTTTCGATACGATGAGCTTGAGGCAAGTACCAGTTTCATAAGGATATTTTATACGATTCAGCGCCAGGCTGAGCAATCGCCTGGATCATCGGCAGAACTTGTTGATATATATAGAATATTTACACGCTCCAAAGATTCATTTACAATTCGTCGATTATGCAGAAGAAACTGCCCGAAACGATCGATTTTCTCAAGCAAGTCGAGAAAAATGCCAGTTACGAATGTGTCTGGCCCGTTTCAAGATTTGAACGTTTGGGCGACGTTGTTCATGATAACAGTGGTAAAGTGACCGCTCGACTCAGGTTTGGCATCAGTGCCGGAACGCGCTGTCTTGATGGTTACGTTCAGGCCGACCTGGAATTGCGCTGTGATCGTTGTCTGAAACCCGTGAAACAGCACATCGAAAGTGGTTTTCGATTTGGCCTGGTCACGAGTGAAGAAGAAGCGAACATGTTGCCAAAGGAATTCGAGCCGTTGATCGTAACGGGCTCCGAGGTGTCACTGCTCGATCTGGTGGAGGATGAGCTGTTGCTGTCGTTGCCAATCGTTGCCAAACATGAGGAAGAATGTTCCGAGATTCTGCAACAACATAAAGAAGATGATGAAGCGCAGCATGATACTTACAGACCCTTTGCTGCGCTGAAAGATTTAATGAATTAGTTTTAGATTACACAGGAGAGGCCCGTGGCCGTTCAGCAGAGCAGAAAAACGCGTTCCAGACGTGGTATGCGTCGTTCACATGATGCAATCAATAAAAAGACATTGTCTGTCGACTCGACGTCAGGTGAGACACACCTGCGCCATAATGTTTCACCCGACGGTTACTACCGTGGCCGTAAAGTGGTTGAAACCGGCGATGCCTTCGAAGACTAGATGTTGCTAGCGCAGGCAAACGATGCCTGAATCTGCAGTTATCGCGCTTGATGCCATGGGCGGTGACTTCGGTCCGGAGGTCGTCGTACCTGCAGCAGCAAAGATACTCTCCAGGCGAGACCAACTCCGCGTCATACTGGTTGGTGATGAGGCGAGCGTGCGTGCCTGTGCGCAAAAGCACCATATCCAGCTCGATGACAGGCTTTCTATACAGCACGCATCTGAGGTGGTGGAGATGTCCGATGAACCGGCACAGGCGATGCGCAAGAAAAAAGATTCCTCGATGCGTGTCGCCATCAATCTGGTGAAGGAGGGCACGGCTGATGCGGTCGTGAGTGCGGGAAATACCGGTGCTTTGATGGCAATAGCCAAGTTTGTGCTCAAAACCTTACCCGGTATCGACCGCCCGGCGATTTGTACCACAATACCCTCCATGGATGGCCATACCCACATGCTTGATCTCGGTGCAAATGTTGATTGTTCGGCAGAGCACCTGTTTCAGTTTGCTGTAATGGGATCAGTGATGACCGAGGCAATCGACAGCATACAGAGGCCGCGTATCGGTTTGCTGAACATCGGTTCAGAAGCAATGAAAGGCAATGCTCAAGTCAAGGCCGCTGATGAATATCTCGCCGATGCACCACTGAATTACATTGGTTTCGTTGAGGGTGATGATATTTATAGCGATAAGGTTGATGTTGTTGTCTGCGATGGATTTGTCGGCAACATCTCATTGAAGACGGCCGAGGGTGTTGCCCGCTTGATCAGCTACTACATGAAACAGGAATTCAAAAAAGGTCTGTTCAACAAGCTCGCGGGCCTGATTGCTCTGCCGGTGCTGAACGCGTTCAGAAAACGCATTGATCCGCGCGCGTACAATGGCGCCAGTTTGCTCGGACTGCGCGGGATTGTAATAAAAAGCCACGGTGGTGCCGATGTGAATGCCTATGCCAACGCAATAGAAATCGCTCTTGTCGAAGTCGATCAGTCCGTTCCTCAGCAAATACAGGAACACATACAACCACTGCTACAGAGACAATTGGCTTGAGTTACGCACGCATTACGGGCACTGGCGGTTATCTTCCCGAGAAGATACTCACAAACCAGGATCTCGAGAAAATGGTGGATACCAATGACGAATGGATTCGTGATCGTACCGGTATCCGCCAGCGACATATCGCTGCTGATGATGAATTCACCGTTGATCTGGCCGAGCAGGCAGCCAGAAGAGCCATCGATGCAGCCGGTATTTCGGTCGAGGAAATCGACCTCATCATCGTAGCGACGACCACGCCTGACCGTGTTTTTCCCAGTACAGCCTGTCTGCTACAACATCGCCTCGATATTCACGGTTGCGCAGCTTTCGATGTGCAGGCTGTCTGCACAGGGTTCATCTATGCTCTGGGTGTTGCCAACCAGTTTTTCAGTACCGGCACGTCGAAATGTGCGCTGATTGTCGGCGCCGAAACATTGTCGCGCATCATCGACTGGAAAGACCGTAATACCTGTGTGCTGTTCGGTGATGGTGCTGGCGCTGTCGTGCTGCAGACCGATGCTGATACCGGTATTCTATCCTCCCATCTACATGCGGACGGCAGTTATGAAAACCTGTTGACGGTACCCTACGGTGTGTCCACCGGTAATCGCCATATAATTGATGGTACCGCAGGAATTACCATGAAGGGTAATGAAGTGTTCAAGATGGCCGTCAATACGCTTGGCCGTATTGTTGATGAAACTCTGCAGCATAACGGCATGGAAAAAGGTGACATTGACTGGTTGGTACCTCATCAGGCCAATATCCGCATCATCAATGCGACGGCCAGAAAACTGGGCATGTCTCTGGAGCGTGTTGTCGTTACCGTTGACATGCATGGTAATACATCGGCAGCCTCTGTCCCGCTGGCACTGGATGTGGCTGTACGTGATGGTCGCATCCGCAAAGATGAAACACTCATGCTTGAGGCCTTTGGTGGTGGTTTCACCTGGGGCTCGGTACTGCTGAAGTTCTGATTATCGATGCGGTTAACGGGCAGCGTTCCTGTTTTCAACTGTTCTGATGTCGAGCGCTCGCTGGTGTTTTATCAGCAAGCATTACAGTTCGTGGTGCTCAACAAGCGCCTGGGTGAGGGCGGTCTTGAGTGGGTTCACCTGCAGTCCGGCGATACTTTGTTGATGCTGGAGCTGGATTCAGAGCATGAGACCGCTAACGGCAAGCGCATGAACCGATTGTATTTTTATGCTGATGATGTCTCGGCGATGCATCATTACCTGACGGCCAAGGGTTATACAGTGGGTCCGATGGTCAAGACCGCTTACATGGAAGAGTTTGATCTCTATGATCCTGATGGACAAAGGCTGACAATTGGCCAGCGACGCCGACACGACCAGCCATGAATTTGCCGAGCTTTCAATTAGCTACACACGTTTTCACGGTCACGGCATTGCATCCTTTCTATCTCAATATCATCTCGTGTGCGCTGTTGTGCTACATGTGCGTTCTACTCAACCGGGCCTGCAAGCGTTTCAATAGTATCTCTAGTTTAGATAATTCTAATATACGGATTTAGTGTTGCAGGCGATAAATTTATTGTGTTCTGAATTTTCGCTGATTAATATATTAGTTCTTATTAAGAAAAATGAACGGAGCTGCAATGGCAGAGCGTGAAACCGGTACAGTAAAGTGGTTCAACAATGCCAAAGGATTTGGTTTTATTGAAAGAAAAGACGGGGAGGATGTTTTTGTCCACTACAATCAGATTCGAGGTGATGGCTATCGTTCATTAAGCGATGGACAGCAAGTCGAGTTTAGTGTGACAAAAACGGAAAAGGGCTTCCAGGCAGAGGACGTAGCACCCGCTTGAGGCACCCGCAAGGGTACTCTGTTACCGAATGTCTATGTTTTGACGGGTTGATCAAACATCAATGTGTGTCAGCTCGCCTGTGCACGTGAAATCATGTCTTTGGCATGTGCGAGTGATTGCTGTGTGATTTCCACACCGCTCAACATGCGCGCGATTTCTTCGATGCGTTCACTCGGATCAAGCGCATATACATTCGTTTGCGTTTGCCCCTGGTCGGATTGCTTATGCACGCGCAGGTGTTGATGGGCTTGTGAGGCAACCTGTGGTAAATGGGTGATGCAGACAACCTGGTTGCTGTTTCCGAGTAAACGCAGTTGCTTGCCGACAATTTCTGCAATACCACCACCGACACCACTGTCGACTTCGTCAAATATCATCGTGGGTATTCTGCATTGCGCAGCCGTAATCATCTGAATAGCCAGGCTGATTCTGGCCAGCTCGCCACCTGACGCAACCCGTGCCAGTGGTTTGCAGGCCTGTCCGGTATTGGCGCTGACAGTGAATTCGATTTTGTCGAGACCGTTAATCGATGCTGACGCATCATTGCTTTCGACCTCGATCAGGAAAGTTCCTCCTTTCATGCCCAATGTCTGCATCGCACGGGTGATCTCAGCGTTGAGTTTGTTTGCGGCCTGTCGACGGCTGGCACTCAGTTTACGGGCGGCTGAGTGATACTGCTTTTGCAGGACTTCATGCTGATGGCGCAACTCATCAAGTCTCTCATCGGCGTGTGATATCTCATTCAGCTCGGCTGCAAGCTGCTGTTCGACAGCAGGCAACTGATCGGGCTCAACGCGGTGTTTTCTCGACAGATCCAGGATGCTCTGGATACGTTGCTCGATCGAGGCAAGTTCAGCCGGATCAAGTTCAACGGCATCAAAATAGTCGCGCAGCTGCGCAACACATTCTTCGAGCTGGATATTGGCTTCCTGCAACATGTCGATGGCGGGCTCTAGCGTGTTATCGATCTCGGCAATTTCTGCCAGAGCCGATATATGATGTGAGAGTTGCGACAACACATTCGTCTCTTCATTCGAATACAGATCGTCGATAGCCTGGTGCACTGCAGTGGTGATTTTCTCCGCATTCGCCAGACGCGCGTGTTTATCATTGAGCTCGGCGTATTCGTTTTCGGCCAATGCCAGCGCTTCCAGCTCCTGGGTCTGGAAGCGTAGCAGATCGATGCGGTTACTGCGTTCGCTGGAATCCTGTTCCAGTTGTGTCAGCTTGAGCTCTGTTTGTTTCATCGCACCGAAACACGCCCTGACCGTTTCAAGCAGTGACTGATGATTGCCATAGTCATCCAGCAGTTGGCGTTGTGTTGCGCTTTTCATCAGTGACTGGTGTTCGTGCTGACCATGAATGTCAATCAGCCGTTCCCCGAGTTCGCGCAGCGTTTGTACGTTGACCGGGGTACCATTGATGAAGGCGCGCGAACGCCCGTCTCTGGCTATGCGCCGGCGCAAGAAACATTCATCACCCTGATCAAGGCCCTGTTCGTTCAACCAGTTCGTCGCCGCGGGAATATTTTGCACATCGAATCCTGCGGTGATATCTGCATGATCACACGCTTGTTTGATACTGTCTGTGTCGGCACGGTCACCGAGCACCAGTCCCAGTGCACCCAGCAAAATCGACTTGCCTGCGCCGGTTTCCCCGGTGAGCGCAGTCAGACCATTTTCGAACTCGAGTTCGAGTTCGTCGATGATGGCGTAGTTCTTGATGGTCAGACTGATGAGCATGAATCGATTCCGACTATTGCATGATGGCTTTTGATTTTAGGCGTAGGCTGATGTTAAGTTCAAACACTATCGATCGATCAGCGTCCGTGCTGGTGTCATCGGCGCGTCAGGTGTTATCGCGTCTTCACAACCTGGCGTCATGCTGAAGTTGATAGAGTAGTTCCAGCGCCTGTTTGGGTGTCAGGTCGTCCACCGACATGTCCTTCAGGCGCTCGAGGACCGGATGTTCTCGATTGGAAAACATTTCCAGTTGCCCGCTGTCCTGGTGATGTTCAACCGACTGCTGTTCGAGTTCGATCAGTTTCTTGCGAGCCAGCTGGATTGCGCTGGTCGGTACGCCGGCCAATTGCGCGACCTGCAAGCCATAGCTCTGGTTCGCCGGACCCGGTTTTACATGATGCAGGAATACAATCCTGTCGCCATGTTCAACGGCGTCGATATGCACGTTGGTAATGCCGGCTATTTCATCGGGCAGGGCGGTCAATTCAAAATAGTGCGTCGCGAACAGGGTGTAGGATTTGTTTTTCAAAGCGAGATGATGCGCACAGGCCCATGCCAGTGACAGACCGTCGAAGGTACTGGTGCCGCGACCGATTTCATCCATCAGCACGAGGCTGTTGGCGGTCGCATTGTTGAGGATGTTGGCGGCCTCGGTCATTTCGACCATGAAGGTTGAGCGGCCACTGGCGAGATCATCGGCGGCGCCGATGCGGGTGAAGATCCTGTCAATCGGTCCGATGCGGGCGCTTTCTGCCGGGACATAACTACCGATGTGCGCCAACAACACAATCAACGCGGTCTGGCGCATGTAGGTCGATTTACCGCCCATGTTGGGCCCGGTGATAATGTTCATGCGATTGTTGGTGCCGAGCAGCGTGTCGTTAGGTATAAACGGCTCGTCTCGTACCAGCTCGACCACCGGGTGGCGTCCTGACCGGATCTGAATACCGGGCTGTATGATCAATTCAGGGCGGCAGAAATTCAATGTTTCGGCGCGTTCGGCAAGGTTGGCCAGGCAGTCCAGTTCGGACAATCCCTTTGCGCAGCCTTGCAGTTCGACCAGGGATTGCAGCAGCGTGTCCAGCAGCTCTTCATACAGGGCTTTTTCCAGCGCCAGGGCGCGCTCGCGTGCACTGAGTACTTTGTCTTCATATTCCTTCAGTTCTGCTGTGACGAAACGTTCAGCGTTTTTCAGCGTCTGGCGGCGAATATAGTCTTGTGGTACCTGTTCGGATTGCAGGCGGCTGATTTCGATGTAAAAGCCGTGCACCCGGTTGTAGTTCACCTTGAGCGTTTTAATGCCGGTACGTTCGCGTTCGCGTTGTTCAAGCTGTATCAGAAAGTCATCTGCGTTTTTACCCAGCGTCCGCAATTCATCGAGTTCGGCATTATACGCTTCAGCAATAACGCCACCATCACGCAGCACCACGGGCGGATTTTCCCTGATGGCAGCCTCCAGCAGGGATACGGTCGACGGGTGCTCGCCGATGTCCGCAGACAGTTTGATAATCAGTGGTGAGTGACACTGTTGCAGGCTTTGTTGAATATCGGGCAGGGCTTTGAGTGATCGCCTCAAGGTGTCAAGATCACGCGGGCGTGCTGTCTTGAGTGCAACTCGGCTCATGATGCGCTCAATATCGCCGATGACGTGGAGCTGTTCGCGTATGTCGACAAAGTAACCGGTGTCGAGCAGTTCGGCTATGCATTGATGTCTGGCCTGCAGTCTTTCAACGTCACGCAGCGGACTGTGCAGCCAGCGTCTGAGAGAACGGCTACCCATCGCCGTGATGGTTTTATCGATGACCGCTGTCAGCGTATTTTCCGTGCCGCCGGACAGGTTGAATTCGATCTCGAGATTGCGACGACTGGCCGCATCCAGCAATACGGCATCGTCGGTGCTTTCCACACGCAGCATCGTGATATGGGGCAGGGCAGAGCGCTGGGTATCACGTACATACTGTATCAGGCAGCCGGCGGCCATGATGGCGCTCGTCATCTGTTCACAACCAAAGCCGCTGAGGTCGCGTGTGCCGAACTGCTCGTTCAACAGGCGCTGGGCAGTATCGATCTCGTACCACCACGGCGGTTGATTGCGAACCGCGTTTTTGGCAGTTGATTTCTGCAAAAACTCGTGCAGCACGTCATCTTCTGAAAGCAGCAGTTCTGCCGGTCGCAGGCGTTCGATTTCTGCGTGCAGGGTTTCAACCGTATCGAGCTCCATCAGGGTGAAACGCCCCGAGGTGATATCGAGAATGGCGATGCCGATATGTTCTGTTCCGGAGCAGGCTGACAGCAGCAGGTTATCCTTGCGCTCATCGAGCATGGCCTCGTCGGTGACAGTGCCCGGGGTGACGATACGCAGGACTTCTCGCTCGACCGGACCTTTGCTGAGTGACGGGTCACTGGTCTGTTCGCAAATGGCAACCGATTCGCCGAGCTTGATCAGTCGTGACAGATAATTCTCGGCAGCATGGTGAGGAACGCCCGCCATCGGTATGGGTTGTCCAGCCGACTGACCGCGCGCGGTGAGGGTGATGTCAAGCAGCCTGGCAGCCTTGCGCGCATCATCGAAGAAAAGCTCATAAAAGTCACCCATGCGATAGAACAGTAAGGTGTCCGGGTAATTCGCCTTGATGCGAAGGTACTGCTGCATCATTGGTGTATGCTGGCTATTTTTTTCTTTGCAACTCATGCTGTTATACTGCTCTACTTATTGTTTTATATGTGTTTATTGTTTTTGTGTCGTCTCTTAAGGTCTCATTGAATCTCACGAAATATCATCCAATCTCTCAAAAAAGTGTAGGTTGAAGTGTAGGTTTTGCTGGTGTAAATTTTGCGAAAGATGACAACCTACACTTTTTCCGTTGCGTCGGACAAACTGACATCAATTCAAGAGGATGCCCATGACAATAGTACAGAATACCAAATCTCTATCTGCCAGGACAGTAGAGGTGATGAAGCCGGGTGATAAAGACAAGGCTGATACCGGCGAAAACACGGGCTTGCGAGTGGCGTGCGGTGCTACTGGAGTGAAAACATTTTTCTACCGTTATACCAGTCCAATTACCTCGAAACTGGTACAGGTTAAAATTGGCAATTTTCCGGAAGTTTCTCTGGCCAAAGCGAGATTGAAACTCCAAGAGCTTAAGCAAATTCGTCGTCAGGGTCGTTGCCCAGGCACCGAAGCAAGGGAACTGCAAAAGCAGGAAAAGGAGCAGGAAAAAGAGCTGGCGGAGTCGGTTGAAAAGTTATTCACCGTGGAGAATCTCGTAGAACTCTACCTAACCCAATATATCGAAGACAGGAAAACCCCAAACGGACGGATCATTGCCGGTGCGCGAAAGCCGAAAGGCCAGTCTGAGACGCGCAGAACCCTCTATGGCGATGTGATTCCCAAGTTAGGGGAGATGCCAGCGAATGCTGTCACGCGAAAGGCTGTGGTGGATATGATCATGACAATTGTTCAACGTGGAGCAAATGTTCAAGCAGGAAATGTACTGAGAGAGCTTACCGCAGCCTACGAGTTTGCCATTGGTCTGGGCTATTTTTCAGATGAGTTTGCAAATCCTGCTGTCCTTGCCAAAGCAAGCCTCAGACAGGCCAAAGTAAAACTAACCTCTCAACGAGGAAAAAGGGTCCTCTCTGATACCGAGTTGGCGACGTTGCTGAAATGGTTGCCGGGTTCTGGCTATACGGCCACACAGAAAAATGTTCTTCGATTTACCCTCTGGACAGGGTGTCGAACCGGAGAGGTCTGCAATGCCGCCTGGCGGGATATTGACCTGGAGAAGCAGACCTTTCATATCAGGGAGAGCAAGACAGAGGTAGAGCGCTATGTCCAGCTACCACGACAGGCGGTGGAATTCTTGACAGCGCTTCGCCTAACCACGGGTGACTATCTGTTTCCATCCCAGAAAACGCGGCTTCCTATCCAACAAAAGCAGCTCACAGAGCAGGCCTGGCGGATGAGAGAGAGCGACAGGATGGTAAATCTTCCTGCCTGGACGCCTCATGATTTACGCAGAACTGTCAGAACAGGTCTCTCGCGTCTGCAATGTCCTAACGAAGTGGCTGAAGCTGTATTGGGGCATTCACGTAGAGGGATTGAGGGAACCTACGATTTGCACCGGTATGAGGTGGAGTGTAGGGACTGGCTACAGAAGTGGGCGGATCATCTGGACTCGCTAATTGGAGCTGGTTGAGGCTGCACCCGCTTCTTTCGTTAGATCTGAAACGAAAAACGGCCTATTCAATTACCACTTTCGCAATCATTTTCGCATCGATTTCCAGTTGCTCAGCCTGTTGCAGAGCCAGGTCCGAAATCTTCTGCAGCATGGTGCGCTCTTCCTCAATGTAGTTGGGCAGAGACAGTAATGTCGGCAGCTGGATTCTGAGCGCTTTGATCATCCGGTTCATCTCACGCACCAGAAGGCGGCGTTCTATGCCACAGCGGTCGGAAAAGTCTGCCCAATCGAAGGCACGGACTTTAGTCATGTCGAACTCGTCACCGATGGCCATGGCAAATTCGTGTTCGATATCCGGGTAGATACGCACCGAAACCAGGTCGTAAGCAGGGGCGAGGCGTAGGCCACCCGGCTCGACCAGAAACGAGATATTTTTGCCATGGGCATCACCATTGCCGATCAGGTATTGCAGGATCGCCCAACGGATCAGCGCCATGCGCGTGGCCGCTTGTGACAGGGTGAGCGGAGTGATGGAGAAGAGCTTCTCGAAACTGACGCCGTCCCGAATATCGGCGACATCACGCCCGCTGCCGAAATTGCGTTCATACTTGTGGTTGACGCTGAGATTGAGCACCTGGCAGCTATCCACCGCATGTAAACGCTTGACATGGCGGTTGTGTTTGATGCGGTCGAAGCGTTTGACCATCAGTACCGACTCCGGTACTCGTAGAATCTCTACCTCGGCCGAGGGTATACCGATCGCGGCAGCCAGCTTCAAGCAAAAGTGCTCATTGGCCACCAGCCTAGAGAGCTTTGGGTTCATCGGCTCCGGTTTGAGGATATGAGTCGAAGCCAGCATGCCTTCCACCAGGAAGAGCTTTCCTTCCTCATCAACATAGACCGCCAGTTTATCCTGGTAACCGGCGATGGACATTCGTACCCGGCCGTCCCATACATTGAAGGGACGATTGGCCCGGTCATGGATGCGCTCGGAGAGCTCTTCAAAGGTGACTTCACGCGCGATCGGTTCAACCCGGGCGGGTAAGGTGCCTTCAGGCAATAGGGCAAGCGCACCTGTACTCTCCTGGCCCAGCCAGCGCAGCAGACCAAACAGGTTGCCTTTTGAAACCGTGTGCGCTGCAGCCGCATCCTCCAAGGCTTTGCCCTCGGGCAGCAGGTTCTCAAAGAAGCGGCGTACATTGACCGAGTGCAGTTCATCGGTTTGGTTATCCGGACGCCGAAGCGGGAGGGCGGGGGAGATTGGATAAGCGCCGCTATTCGTCATCCAGGTCTGTTCGTATTCAAAACAGAAGCGCCCGGTATCGTCGTGATAGCTCAGGGTGCCAACCTGTTGTTCACCAATCCAGGCCGAAAGGCTGTGGGTTGTCATAATGACTGGCTCTTGATGGCGGCAATCGCCTGGGGTTGCTCTGATTTTGGTACCGCGAGCAGGGTGAGCCCCAGTTGCTGTGCAACCGCCAAGGCCTTGTCCAGGCCGACGGAACGGCTGCCATTTTCAAGATCCGAGAGCAGCTGAACCGAAACACCGCACAGTGCAGCGGCATCATCGATGCGCAGTTGTTGTTGAGTGCGCAGGCTCCGTACAAACGCGCCAAACGCCTCAGCCGAATCGACGACTGGGGAGGCGGGCAGGGGTAAGGGCGTAATTCTTCTGGCCATAAAGTTTCTCCAATATAAGAAACTATAGGTCGATGTTGGGCAATAAGTCAATAATTACTTAAAAACAAGAAATATATGTGGGAGTGGTGAGTAATGCGCAATATATTTATTAAATATGAGAAATAAAGGTGGCCGAAGCTGGTTATAGGCGATGAATGGAGGTTATTGTCCAAAGTTGGAAACGTGTCCTCCCTGGGGTCGCTGTTTCCCTTGTTCCACCCGTTGGGCGCAAATGCACATTACCATTTCGGTGACCTTACCTAATAACACTGTCTGGTCATGCCTGAACTCCAGCAGGTAATTGGAAGGGGGAACCGCTTAATCAAGAGACCGGCGTTTGCCGCTTTTCAATGAGAATTTTTACTATGGCTTGAAGTTCCTCTGTCGTTTTTCCCGAGGCAAATGCATTTAACATCATATCCACTTCATGGGCCAGCCAGCCGACAGAACGATTACCAAGGGAAACCCCAGGAGGAAACAAGCCTTCACTGATCCGACGATAAAGGGTCGCATGACTCATTCCGGTTCGATTTAACACCGCCGGTTTTCTTTCAATTCGGATTGCTTGATGCTCAGGTATAGTGGCTCTCTGAAAGCAAGAAAAATGGTCAGCGTTGTAGGTCATGCTCTTGTTCACCAATTGTTTCTAGGGGAAACACCACTCTAGCCGGGCCGATCAAATTTAACTCCCCGGTTAACTTCCCCCTCGGGGGCACTTTTCAAAGATATTTCTTGAAAAACGCGACGTGCAACCGGGTGGCTATCCCGGATGCAACCAGGAAGGGGGGAAGCAGGTATCTGGGGTCCATGGGGACGGGTGGAATCAGGTAGACGATCCACAGGAGCAGGAATGACCACGCCAGGCCTTGTTTGGCGCGGTGGTAGATAAAGCCGGACTCACGCTCGCCGCCGGTGCGGCGCAGGTACCAGCCGACAAAGCCATCGGCCATGACCATGGCGGTGATCAGCGCCAGGAAAGGCAGCGTCAAGATCAACACACCGATGCGAAGAGAAAACAATTTCAGACCGATCATGGCCGTTTCCAGGAGTGGCCACAGGGCGTTTGCAAAGTCATGTGCTGTCTGCGGCGTATAAGCGCCAGGCTTGGCGGATTGCCGCAATGCGCCACCAATGCCGGTTGAGACAAATACCTGCTCATTGAACGCCCGAGTGACGTCGACCAGAAAAGCTTCCTGGGCGGGTTGCAGTTCGAGTAGCGCCACCTCTTGCTGAAAGACCGATTCCAGATGGCGTGCACCATTGGGAGACCAGAGCATAAACACACAGAAAATGTCCACGATTAGTACAAACAGGGTCAGCAGGAAGAACCACCTGGCCAGCCATAACAAGCCGGTCAGGCGTTGCTGTTCAGCCATGTTCCACGCCATAGAAGGCGAGCCGTTCGCGACGGATGGCTTCCATGTCCTTCGGCAGTAACGGGTCGCTACCGGGCAGAGGCAGTCGCAGCTTGTAGAGCTGGCCACCTTCCAGCAGCGCAAAGGCCTGACCTTTGGGCAACTGCACCAGGTCTGCCGGCGTGAGCATATCCATCTCCGTTTCGGTGAGCCGATCCTCGTTGCGCGTCGTGAAATCGGTGCTGGTGCCGGGATCATTGTTATCGGTGACCTGGGAGGCGGCGAGCTTGGTGTAGATGCGCACCTTGGAGAGTTGATCGGTCAGGGTGCGGGCGGTGATCTCGTTTTTCACCCGCAGCATAATGAGCGTGTTCAGATTGCCGGTGATCTGTCCCGCCTTGGCGCGATCACCGATGCCGGCCTCGATGTCGCTGGCGGTCTGGGTGTAGGCGGTGACCTGGAATCCCGCGCCGCCGGCCTTGTTGAGCAGCGGGATGAACTCGTTGCCGATGAGTTCGTTGAATTCATCGGCATGGATGGTTTTCTTCACACTGCGATGGCCATCGAGCGTTGGCAGTCCCTGGGTGTCGCCGTGTTTGTAGAGCTGGCCCGCGATCGAGGTCAGATCGGCAAACATCGAATTGCCCACGGCCCCGGCAACCTCGGCATCGGTCAAGGCATCCAGACCGACGTAGACGATGCCTTGTTCGCGGATGACCCGCATCCAGTCCAGGATGGGTCGGCGGTCGGACCCGTCCTTGTAGTCGGGAGACAGCAGGGCGCCGATACGGCCGCTGGTGAGTTTTTCCAGCAGCGGCAGCAGGCTGGCGGTGAGTTTGTCGAAATAGGTCTTGTCGTATTCGAAGGCGCTGCGCAGGCCGTCGGCGACGGGGTCAAACAGATGGTTCTCCTTGGCGTAGCGTGTCAGGGCGATGGCATGAAAATCGCGTCCGCGCAGCGCCATGGGCAGGGTTTTCTCGTTCAGGTTGCCCTCGATCCGCTGTACTGCTTGCTTCCAATCCTGAGGTGCTTCCTTGTCCAGCCAAAGATGGAAATAGTCGGTGAGCAGCGGCTCGATATGGGTTACGTAACGCGCGATGGTATGATAGTCGGGGCGGCGGCCGAGACCGACCAAGGCACGTGCCACGACATTGGTAAAACGCCAGGCGAATTCACGGAAGGCGGCGCTGTTGCCCTCGGACGGGAGCTGGGTTGCAATGCGCGACGCCACCTCCGTGATACGCGCAAAATCACCCACTGGATTATAGCGCTCGGAAATATCGGGAAATCCCAGATGGAAAATATGAAACTGGTCCAGCCGGCCGGCGATCATGGGCCGGGTGCTGGGTATCGTTTACCGTGCCATTGCAACGCAGCTGATCCATAAGGCCGGTTACACTAGGAATAGCGCTGACACCGGTGCGGTCACGCTAATACAGTGCTTCGGCAGTGCCTTGAATCTAAAAAAGCAGTCATAATACCCCCGTTGTGCAAGCTATTGAGTTTCATTGAACAGGCTCTGCTGATGAGCCAGCGGATCCCCCTCGAGTACGAGTTTACCGGTTGCCTTTAGATGTTGCAGTATGCCAAGGACTGGCTCACGGTCCAAGTCGGCGCGCTTGATCTCCAGTGGCGCGTACGGCGCGATCTGTTCCGCGGCGAGGATATTCGCCTGGATCAACTTCAACAGGGTGGTATCGCTGACGCCACTGTGTTGAGTCGCTTGTGCCAAGTTCAGGATGCCGTCGTCGCGTGTTGTTTTATCGGGCGGATCGATTGAATACTTCTTGCGCACGTAGGCCACGCGCGACTGACTCCAACGATTACCCTTACCGGTACGTCGTCCCAGCTTGCTGAGCACCCGGGCGATCTCGTCGTCACGATAACGACGCGCCATCTTCGTGATCAACTCGAGGTCTTCCAATGCGGTCTTGTGCACGACAGCGCCCGATTGTGGCTTAGGTAGCGTGAAAGCGGTATGACAACCGCCGTGCCAATGAATGATTATCTGCAAGGTCTGCGCCGCTTCGTCCAGGTCAACGACAATCTCTTTGATCAGGGTGCGGGCGATCTTCTTCTTCAACACCATCGGGCAGTTTGGATCGTCCCACGCGGCCGCGAAGTCGTGACCAAGCGCGAGGATGGCATCCGTTTCCGCAGGACTGAGCGACGCGGTGGTGTCACGTTGGGCATCGAGTTCGCCCTTGAGCCGTTGCAGTGTCTCGAGTTTGTCGTTCCAGCGTTGCTCGAGCACCTCGGCGACCAAGCGATTGGCGGGGTCGACCCGGTTATACTGATCAAACGCGCGTTGTGCCTCGTATTCCAGCTGTTGTATTTGGCGCTGACATGCCGCGCGCTGATCACTGCCTTGGCGACTGAGCTGCTCGATCGCGGCGAGACTGGCCTTGAGGCCGTGGGGTGAGAGGGCCTTGAGGATTTCCTCACTGAAGCGCTTGTCGACGCTGGCCCCACCGAAGCCCAGGCAGTACTGACCGCCGCTGGCAAAATCACCGCTACACACATAACGGGCCGCCGTGCCGCTCTTGCCCCAGTAGCGTATATGGAGCTTGCGGCCACAGCGAGAGCAGCGCAGCAGTCCGGTCAATAGCCCCTGACCGCTACGCACCGCCAGGGCCGATTCATCCTGAGTGAAATTGCCGCCATTGCTGCGCATGATATCCTGGTTTCGTTGGTACTGTGCCCAGCTAATATAACCGGAGTGGTGGTTCTGAAGAAAGACGTTGGCATCCTCGGCGGGTTGCGCGCTGCGTTGGCGCTTGCGCGCCTGGCCTGCTTTTACAACCACCTCGGTGGGTCGGCGGCCATACACATAGGCACCGGCATACAGGGGGTTGTGCAAGACGTCGCCGACGAAGCTGACACTCGGTAGTTGCCAGATCAACTGGAACTGACCGCCGCGCGGCTTGTTGACCGGTAGTTCGATGCGCTCTTCGTGAAACCAGCGATGGGTCTGGCGGATACTGCCCAGTTCGTGGAATTTCTTGAACACCAGTGGCATGGCTTGTTGTACCCGCAGGTTGGGATCCTTGACGATCTGGCCCGCCGGGTCCGTGACATAGCCCGGCGCCAGGCAGCGGCCGAGTTCACCCCGTTTGGCCTTGGCTTCGCGGCCCTGTTGCAGGCGGATCTTCAAGGTCTTGAGCTCGACCACGCTCAGCGTACCCTTGATGCCCAACACCAGTTGGTCGTCCAAGCGGTTCACATCATAGATGGCCTCGGCATCGGCGATCAGGGTATTAAAGATCTGACACACCTCGATCAGCTGACACCAGTCCTTGTCGGTGCGTGACAGCCGTGAGAGCTCACGGCTCAGCACCATGCCGACTTGCCCCATGGCGACGCTGGCCAATACGCGTTCGAAGCCTTCACGCGCTTGAGCGCCGGTGGCCGCACTCATCCCCAGATCACAGTCAACGATTTCGACCTGCTGAAAACCATAGGCCTTGGCGGTGTCCGCCAAGGCATACTGCAGACGTTGGCTCTCTTGATTGTACTTGACCTGCGCCATGGATGACTGGCGGAGATAGACCACAGCCTTGCGGGCCAGGTGTTCAGGGGTGAGCTTCTGCGTGTTGTCATTCGGGTTCATGATCGTCTCCCACGTGGTTTTGAACGACGGCGACGATGAGCTGTGCCATCAGTGCGATAAGCTGTTGTTCGTGTACGGGTTCCAGCGTCAGGCTCGGACCGTCGTTGGCGTCGCTGTCGAGTTCCAGGGTCATTTGTTGCATGGCTTTGCTTCTCCGATGTGTTGGCCGTCACCACCCTAGCGCACGCCTGCAACATGTCTACCACTGCCAACAGCGTATCGGCGGACAGTTGAATGTGGTTACTGAGATGAAAGCCTGCCGCTTCGGGCTGTAGCATCCACTGTGGGATCTTTAGCGAACGGCCATCGGGATGCCGCACCGTCACCGCCTGGGTGGCCTGGCGTGGCCACGCCACGACGTCAAGACAGTGGTTATGGAGCGGATGGAAAGGATAGTGCACCGTCACCGTCGACGGCATGGTATTCAGTGTGGTTGTTGCTCAACATCCATTTTCACATGCTGTTCTTGGACGGTGTTTACATCGCTGGCACCAAGGGTGCAAGCGCCCGTTTCCACCGGGTCAATGAACCGTCCAGTGGCGAACTGACGCAACTGGTGCACAAGATAGCGCACCGGGTCGGGCGTTACCTGGAACGGCAAGGCTGGTTGGAACGCGATGCCGAGAATGACTATCTGGCCTTGGATACTGCGGATGACGATCCGCTCAGTGTGTTGCAAGGTCATTCGATCAGCTATCGCATTGCGCTGGGGCCGCAGGCCGGGCGCAAGGTGTTTACCTTGCAAACCTTGCCGCCGGTCGACATCGATGAAATGCAAACCAGTACAGTGGGGCAGGTCGCCGGGTTCAACCTGCACGCCGGCGTTGCCGCCCGGGCCGATCAACGGCGCAAGCTGGAACGTCTTTGCAGATACATTGCCAGGCCCGCGGTTTCGGAGCAACGCCTGGCACTGACCGCGCAAGGCAAGGTGCGCTATCAGCTGAAGACCCCGTATCGTGACGGTACAACCCATGTTATTTTTGAGCCCCTGGACTTCATCTCGCGGCTGGCGGCGCTGGTGCCGAAACCGCGGGTGAATCTAACCCGTTACCACGGGGTGTTTGCACCCAACAGTCAACATCGCGCGTTGGTGACGCCGGCGCGGCGGGGCCGAGGTCATCAGGCGAAGGCATCCGGGCGAGAAGACGCAACACCGGTTGCAAGCCATGCAGCGATGAGCTGGGCACAACGCTTGAAGCGGGTGTTCGATATCGACATCGAAACTTGCAGCGTCTGCGGCGGCAGCATGAAAGTCATCGCCTGCATCGAAGACCCGCTGGTGATCAAGAAGATACTGACACACCTGCGCGGTAAAGGACTGTATCTAGAGGCCGCCGGTTTGCCGCAGAGCAGGGGCGCCACCGCAGGGCGACTATGGCTGCAACCCTGACGGATGCGGCAGGCTACCGCTTGGCCCGCTGGCTGGAATTCGGCGGTAAAAGCGAAAATCCTGGATTGGTGAGCGCGGTTTTTATTGAGAGGCGGGTGGAATTAAGAACGAATTCATCATTCGGGCTGAGTGAATGGCTATCGCCAACTGTTAAAAAACGGTTGATATTCCGGTAACAGGGCAATGCCAGTAAGTTAAGCAGTAAGATGTTCATTACAAGCCACTTTTATAGGCCGGATAATGGATGTCATTCTTGATAATTTTCAGTTTCCTTGGTGTTGATCGGTCTTTTCGGACCGCTTCCACCGTTCGACTGATATAACGCAGCGTGTGTTCAATCAGCAAGCTAATGTCACGGTGCGCGTGTAAAACCAGATGAACGATTGTGTGCTTCATCTTGGATAGCGCTTAGGCAAAATTGATCTGGTAGTTCCGTTTTAAATGCTTTGTCTCTTTAGCCGTTATTTGCTGTGCACCCAGCGCCATCAAAGCGGTTAAATTCGCCGCCACGATTTTGGCAAAAAATCCTGTTGCACCGACAGGGTGGACTTGCCGGAAAAGTTCTCGATTTCCACCCACTACTTTAAACGCTTATAGTTTTCTTCTATACCCCAGCGCAGGTGATACAATGATTTGAAGATGTGCGCAGGATATTGATCTGCGTCCATCAAATTGGTTATCAGTACCTCGACTTCATGGTCCAGCTCGACGCGTATCAATCGGAGTTGTATCGGCGTTTCGGGTAAACCTTTTTGTTGGCAGATACTGATCGCGGGTTTTCTTGGCGTAAACGTCACCACCGCTTCACTTTTATTGCTCGCAATAAAGTCATTAACCAGCAGATCTTTGTTCATTCTGGCACGCATACAAAACGCGTGATGATGCTGTATATGCAGTGTATACAGCCAAAAGGCGTTGTAGCCGCGGTCATAAAGGATCAGGTCATTGTCACCGGCGTAGGCTAGATGCTGTTGCGCACACAGTCGTTCGGAAGTGCCTTTGGGATTGATGCTGGCATCAATCGCTAAGTGATTCAGCACATCGTAGAAAACCGAGGCCATACCCATCGGACAATCAGCGCGGCCGTCTCTGCCTTTCTGAACACCGAAATAATCGGTGATGTCGGTTTCAGGAGGCAGCCTGATGACGCTGCCATCAATCGCGCAAAGCCGAAAGCCTTTCCAAGTCGCATATTGGTGTCCTGAATGATAAATGGTGTCAATCAGCTGATGATTGAGTTCAATAAATGCGGTCGGTGATAGCTGTTTTCTCGCCTGGAAAAAGGCCGATTTTGTGACCAGCTGAGTCGCCTCGTTATTGTCATTTATCGCGGTGAAAAACTGATCGAGCTCAACCTGGTTTGAATGCTTTCTCAAATTCAGAAGATAAAGCATCAGCGTGGGAAAATTCAGTGAGCGATTACGGGTAAAGGCACGCTCGGAGAGGCGGTGCTTGTGTTTGAATGCGGTGTCGTGAATGATTTTATTTATGCATGCATAAGTATTTTCAAATGAGCGTTGTCAATGACATGGAAGCGTCTCCTGGGGTATGAAAAGGGATGTTTCATAAGGACTTTATTTTAAGATTATCAAACAGTTATTGCTTAACTTACTGGCATTGGCTAACAGGGCTTTTATTCTACTTATACCGGTGATGTGGTCTGGCTCGCTAATAATCCGGTCACCGGTTGGAGCCTGGCTCAGGTTCCGGAAGTTCAGGGTGCGCTGGTATCGGTGAATCCAAATACCGGTGCCATTCAGGCACTGACCGGTGGTTTCAATTTTGAACACAGTAAATTTAATCGTGTGGTCCAGGCGAAGCGGCAGGCGGGCTCCGGATTCAAACCAATTATCTATGCAGCGGCACTGGATAAAAAGTATACGCCAGCCAGCCTGATCAATGATGCCCCCGTGGTATTTGAAGATTCAGCGCTGGAAGGGCAATGGCGCCCGGAAAATTATAGCGGCAAGACTTTTGGTCCGACCCGGTTGAGAGAAGCGCTCTATAAGTCACGCAACCTGGTATCGGTTCGCATACTTCGCGATATCGGGCTCAAACACGCTACGCAATACGCGAAGAACTTTGGCCTGGACAGTAAAGAGCTTCGTTATGACCTGTCGCTGGCCTTGGGTAGTGCAGAGGTGAGCCCGTTACAGATGTCGCGCGTGTACTCGGTGTTCGCCAATGGCGGATACCTGACAAAGCCTTACCTGATCCAGCGAATCGAGGATGCCGATGGCAGCGTACTATATGAAGCTGACCCGGTTGTTGCCTGTGCATCGTGTGTGATTGCTGAACAGAGATGGTCATCCGACATCGTCGAAGAAGATTCTCTGGCAAAATTACCTAAACAGGCTAAGCGCACCCTGGAGCCCCGCCTGGCGTTCCAGATGAATTCTATATTGCAGGATGTGGTACTGCGAGGTACTGGACGCCGTGCCATGTCCCTGGGCAGAAAAGATCTCGCCGGTAAGACAGGTACTACCAATGACCAGCGTGATGCCTGGTTCAATGGTTACAACCCTGACCTGGTGACGACGACATGGATAGGGTTTGATCAGCTCAAACCTCTGGGTAGCAAGGAAACGGGTTCGTCTGCTGCGTTACCGGTGTGGATCGATTTCATGAAAGTCGCACTGGCAGGCACATTTGAAAAACAGTTGCCACGACCTGATGGCCTGGTAACCATGAAGATCAATGCTGAGACTGGCCAGGCGGCAACAGATGCTGATACCAATACCGTATTTGAGATCTTCAGAAAAGAAAACGTGCCTGTTACAGGTGGTGCGGGACCGGTTGAGTCGCCCGCTAGCGGGGAAAATGCAACTGCGATACCGGAACAACTGTTTTAGTGATCAGTCGCCAGGCGGATCGGTACCACCTGGAAATAACTACCGGATACTCAGGAATGTCTGGCCGAGGTAGAAGTAAAGCACGCTGTCGCCTTTATTGTTGCCACCGATTGCGACATACAGCGGCCCGATAAAGGTGTCGGCGCCGATGAATAAGCTGCCTGCAAAAGTAAGGTCCTCAGCATTTATGTCATCGAACCGGTTCCAGTTATTGCCTGTCTCAAGTGAAAACCCGGTATAGATCGGCAGGAATGTGATATCTCCCAGGCGCCGGTAAAATGCCACTTCTAACAGGCCAAAATGTTGCCCGGCCAGTTCCCGGTCCAGTGTGCCTGATAGCTCCAGAAAACCACCGTTCCTGAACAGGGCGTTATAAGGCGCATTCTCGTTGATGGTGGCTTCAAGGATAAGACGGCTAAAGAATGAATAACGGTCATAGGTGTTAGCACCGCTTAATGTCATTACTACCTGTTTATAGTCGCTGTCAGCGCCGAGGTTCTGTTTGTTCTCGCGATACGTGATACCGGTAAACATGCCGGTATTGGGGAAGCTGAGATTATCCAGTGAGTCATGAAATAATCTCACATAATAGTAACCTTCGTTAAAATCTCCCTGTGAAAATGCAGAATCTGTGCCGCTGATGTTTTCAGTGCGGCCATCGTTATATTGCATGCCAAGGCGAAATTCCGTCGTCTGTTTGAATACTTTTCCTACGGACAGGTCAATGTAAACCCGGTGAAAACGGCTTATCGTTTCAATTTCGTCGTTGATGACAACAGGAAATTGCGTCGTCAGTAAGCCGGTTTTTGCGGCAACAAAGATATCGAGCTCAGGGTTGAGCGGCTGATAGATCTCTGCGCTGAGTACAGGCTCGCTGCCGATACCCGCGGTGGTGCGAAATTCACCGGCCAGGCTATTCAGGTCGTGCTTATTATAGGCAAAATCGAAATTGGTCAATGAACCCAAGTCAGATTCTGATTTTATGGAAAGGCCAAACTGCAGATAACTGTGCGCCCATTCCCTGTCACGCACATAAACGATCAACCCGGTTTTACCGTCACGCTGTTCCAGCGAATCACCACCGAGCCCGAGTAGTCCAGGCCATAAATATATGACAGGTCTTTTCAGTTGCGGGATGGGGGGGGAGGGGAGAGAAATGATGATGGGATTTTGTTGGAAAGGTATGAGAGAATGAAGGATAGGATAGATGGAGAGGGGGAGAGGTTGGAAAGGGTATTATGAGGATGAGATAGGAGGATATAGAGGAGAGAAGAAGGAGGGGAGGGGGGGGGAGGGGGGGGGGGGGGGGGGGGGGAGAGGGGGAGGAAGGGGAGGGGAGAGGAGAGAGAGGAGAGAAGAAGGGGGAGAGGAGGGAGAGGAAGGAGGAAAGGAGGAGAAGGAAGGAGAGAGGGGGGGAAGGGGGGAGGAAGGAGGGAGGGGGAGAGAGAGGGAGAGAGAAGAAGGGGAAGGAGGAGGAGGGAGAGGGGGGAGGTGGGATGATTTTATTTATATGATAGTATTTTATGAGGTTGTATGAATGGAGGGGGGAGAGGGATGTTTATAGGATTATTTGATTATAAGATGTTATTAGATTGGTAAGGGTTTATTTATTATAGGGATGTGGTGGTGATCGGTCACGGTTGGAGCCTGGCTCAGGTTCCGGAAGTTCAGGGTGCGCTGGTATCGGTGAATCAAATACCGGTGCCATTCAGGCATGACGGTGGTTTCAATTTTGACACAGTAAATTTATCGTGTGGTCAGGCGAAGCGGCAGGCGGGCTCGGATTCAAACCAATTATCTATGCAGCGGCACTGGATAAAAAGTATCGCCAGCCAGCCTGATCAATGATGCCCCCGTGGTATTTGAAGATTCAGCGCTGGAAGGGCAATGGCGCCGGAAATTATAGCGGCAAGATTTTGGTCGACGGTTGAGAGAAGCGCTCTATAAGTCACGCAACCTGGTATCGGTTCGCATACTTCGCGATATGGGCCAAACACGCTACGCATACGCGAAGAACTTGGCCGGACAGTAAAGAGCTTCGTTATGACTGTCGCTGGCCTTGGGTAGTGCAGAGGTGAGCCCGTTACAGATGTCGCGGGTACTGGTGTTCGCCAATGGCGGATACTGACAAAGTTACCTGATCCAGCGAATCGAGGATGCGATGGCAGCGTACTATATAGCTGACCCGGTTGTTGCCTGTGATCGTGTGTGATTGCTGAACAGAGATGGTCATCCGACATCGTCGAAGAAGATTCTCTGGCAAAATTACTAAACAGGCTAAGCGCACCCTGGAGCCCCGCCTGGCGTTCCAGATGATTTATATTGCAGGATGTGGTACTGCGAGGTACTGGACGCCGTGCCATGTCCCTGGGCAGAAAAGATCTCGCCGGTAAGACAGGACTACCAATGACCAGCGTGATGCCTGGTTCAATGGTTACAACCCTGACCTGGTGACGACGACATGGATAGGGTTTGATCAGCTCAAACCTCTGGGTAGCAAGGAAACGGGTTCGTCTGCTGCGTTACCGGTGTGGATCGATTTCATGAAAGTCGCACTGGCAGGCACATTTGAAAAACAGTTGCCACGACCTGATGGCCTGGTAACCATGAAGATCAATGCTGAGACTGGCCAGGCGGCAACAGATGCTGATACCAATACCGTATTTGAGATCTTCAGAAAAGAAAACGTGCCTGTTACAGGTGGTGCGGGACCGGTTGAGTCGCCCGCTAGCGGGGAAAATGCAACTGCGATACCGGAACAACTGTTTTAGTGATCAGTCGCCAGGCGGATCGGTACCACCTGGAAATAACTCCGGATACTCAGGATGTCTGGCCGAGGTAGAAGTAAAGCACGCTGTCGCCTTTATTGTTGCCACCGATTGCGACATACAGCGGCCCGATAAAGGTGTCGGCGCCGATGAATAAGCTGCCTGCAAAAGTAAGGTCCTCAGCATTTATGTCATCGAACCGGTTCCAGTTATTGCCTGTCTCAAGTGAAAACCCGGTATAGATCGGCAGGAATGTGATATCTCCCAGGCGCCGGTAAAATGCCACTTCTAACAGGCCAAAATGTTGCCCGGCCAGTTCCCGGTCCAGTGTGCCTGATAGCTCCAGAAAACCACCGTTCCTGAACAGGGCGTTATAAGGCGCATTCTCGTTGATGGTGGCTTCAAGGATAAGACGGCTAAAGAATGAATAACGGTCATAGGTGTTAGCACCGCTTAATGTCATTACTACCTGTTTATAGTCGCTGTCAGCGCCGAGGTTCTGTTTGTTCTCGCGATACGTGATACCGGTAAACATGCCGGTATTGGGGAAGCTGAGATTATCCAGTGAGTCATGAAATAATCTCACATAATAGTAACCTTCGTTAAAATCTCCCTGTGAAAAGCAGAATCTGTGCCGCTGATGTTTTCAGTGCGGCCATCGTTATATTGCATGCCAAGGCGAAATTCCGTCGTCTGTTTGAATACTTTTCCTACGGACAGGTCAATGTAAACCCGGTGAAAACGGCTTATCGTTTCAATTTCGTCGTTGATGACGACAGGAAATTGCGTCGTCAGTAAGCCGGTTTTTGCGGCAACAAAGATATCGAGCTCAGGGTTGAGCGGCTGATAGAGCTCTGCGCTGAGTACAGGCTCGCTGCCGATACCCGCGGTGGTGCGAAATTCACCGGCCAGGCTATTCAGGTCGTGCTTATTATAGGCAAAATCGAAATTGGTCAATGAACCCAAGTCAGATTCTGATTTTATGGAAAGGCCAAACTGCAGATAACTGTGCGCCCATTCCCTGTCACGCACATAAACGATCAACCCGGTTTTACCGTCACGCTGTTCCAGCGAATACACCACCGAGCCCGAGTAGTCCAGGCCATAAATATATGACAGGTCTTCTTCCAGTTGCGGGATGTCCAGTGGCTTACCGGGCTTCTGACGTATACGTACTTTTATTACATTATCTCGTAATCGAGATTTATTCTCTATTTCGATGAAATCGATGATGGGATCTTTGTTGGCAACAACAGGTAATGAAGAAGCATGATCAGAATAAGCTTCATAGGATAGCGATAATTTTCGTATTGTATCGAGATGTGTGTTGGCAGAGCGTTCGCCCTCTTTGATCAAATCAGGGTATTTTATGAAATCGGATGAAGATATTTCTGGCTCACCTGGAATGATCAGAATGTCGTTGCCTTTCAATGTTTCGAGTTGTCTGTCAGCAATTCGCCGGGTCATGATGGTGGTCAACTGAGCCGTTATATCAACACTGGATTTGATGCCATCCTTGCTCTCTAAAGGCGCGCTAACATCGACTGCGATGATGATATCTGCGCCCATTTTACGGGCGACCTCAATCGGTATATTGTCACCGATACCACCATCGACCAGTAGGGTGTTATCGATCAGTATTGGTGGTAGTGCCCCGGGGATGGACATGCTGGCTCGCATGGCTCTGGCGATATTACCTTCTTTAATAACGAAGGCATCACCGTTTTCAATATTCGTGGCGACTGCACGAAATGGTATCCTTAGTTTATCGAAATCATTTATATGAAAACCAGGGTGTGCAAGTCGGTCAAGTGCCAGTTCTATCTGTTGGCCTTCGATCAGGCTGGGCGAGAGTTGCAGGCCATCATCGGTGATACCAATACGGTGTATGTTGAAGAAGTCAAAGTCTTCAGACTTACGGCGAAAAGTTTTGTACTCGCGATAAGCGAAGTCATTGAATACTTTTTCCCACGCTATGCCTTTTACGCCAATTTCTATCTCTTCAGGCGTTAATCCGATGGCATAGAGGCCGCCGATGATGGAGCCCATACTGGTACCAACGATATAATCGATCGGGACATTGTTCTCTTCGAGAACCTTCAATACGCCGATATGTGCAAATCCGCGCGCACCGCCACCACTTAATACCAGGCCGATCTTTGGCCGCTCGGATGCTGCTGGTTCTGATTCAGGTGAGACGTTTTTTGATGTTGCGCTGACGGCCGCATTGCTAAAGCAAAGCAGCGTAAACATGAAGAAATAAATAAGATTAAATAAAATATTTTTGCGCGGCCGCATGACGCAATCACTGATTATTGTTTAATCAGAGTATAACGAAACTACTATAAAATGTGTGATCGTTTTATGGATCTGCCGTCGTTACTGACCGGCAGTGCAGAGGCGTTTCTAAGTATGGTATTGTGCGCTGATATCATGTACCGCATCGACCAGTGCGGCAACATTATCCGGGATTATATTCGGTGTAATACCGTGACCCAGGTTGAATACATGGCCGTTACCATGACCGAAATCCGCGAGGATGCGGCTGACTTCCTGCCTGATGACTTCCGGGTTGGTCGCCATGATGGCTGGATCCATATTGCCCTGCAGTGCGACCCTGTCACCGATCTGCTGGCGGGCGATATTGATATCTACCGACCAGTCCAGGCCAACACCATCACAACCGGTATCAGCGATCTCGGGTAGCCACATACCGCCGCCTTTGGTGAATAGAACGACAGGTATCTTGTGGCCATCTTTTTCACGGATGAGCTGGTCAACGATCTGTTGCATGTATGCGAGTGAGAATGCTTTGTAATGTGGCGTCGTCAGTGCGCCGCCCCAGCTATCAAAGACCATGACCGCCTGTGCGCCTGCTTCGATCTGAGCGTTCAGGTAGAGTGCAACAGAATCCGCAAGCTTGCTCATCAGCATATGAGCAGATGCCGGGTCTTCAAATAATAATGCTTTTACCTTGGAGAAGGTCTTGCTCATATGGTCAAAAAACTCATCCGTATTGAGATATCAACATATTAGCATCTAATGTAGATCTCACAATGCCTTTGTACCCCATCTCAGATGAGACCTATAATTGGCCGATTAATTCGAGTTGGTGGGGGTTTTTATGGATTGGGTACGTATTCTGGCCTACATTACCGGGACAGTGGACCAGGATCTCCTTTTGCGTAACGAGTATCTTGCCGCCGAAAATCAGATCCTCAAAGCTCAACTCAAGACCCGGTTGCGCCTCACTGACGCGGAGCGGGCTACACTCGCTGAAATCGCTCATCGCCTTGGCCGTAAAGCCCTTGAGGATGTGGCTAATGTCGTGAAGCCCGATACCCTGCTGGGGTGGTACCGGCGGCTGATCGCACGCAAGTTCGATGGATCCGCGTCGCGCCGATATCCGGGCCGACCCAGAATTGATGGTGAGATCGAGCAATGGGTCGTGCGAATGGCCAAAGAGAATTCGGATTGGGGTTATGACCGTATCGTGGGCGCTATGGCAAACCTCGGCTACACACTTTCCGATCAGACGGTGGGCAATATTCTACAACGCCATGGCATCCTGCCGGCACCGGAGCGGAAGCGGACGACAACGTGGGCAGACTTCATCCGCACGCACATGGCCGTCCTTGCAGGCACAGACTTCTTCACGGTGGAAGTGCTGACGCTGCGTGGGTTGGTCACGTATTATGTGCTGTTCTTTATCCACCAAGAGAGCCGTCGCGTTGAGGTCGCCGGGATCACGCCACATCCTAATGAAGCCTGGATGAAACAAGTAGCCAGGAATGTCACTATGGATGAGTGGGGCTTCCTGGAGAGCCGCCGATACCTCATCCATGATCGCGACACGAAATTCACGGATTCGTTTCGCGCGATCGTCAGATCGGGTCATGTAGAGCCCCTCAAACTACCTGCCCGGAGTCCGAATTTGAACGCCTACGCTGAGCGCTGGGTGAGATCGGTGAAAGAGGAAGCTTTGTCAAAGCTGATTCTATTGGGTGAGGCTTCCTTAAGGCGCGCGCTAAGCGAATACCTGTTGCATTTTCATTCCGAGCGAAATCATCAAGGCAAAGGCAATGTGATTCTGTTCCCGTCTAATCGTAGTTCAGTGTCCGGCTCAGACCGATCTGTCCGCTGTCGTGAGCGGTTGGGCGTACTGCTTAAGTACTATCATCGCGAGGCCGCTTGAGGCACGCCATCGTGCGGGGCGAAAGCGGCATCAGTTTCACAGGGCTCTATATTTGCGGCGTCATCTCCCTCGTCCTGCTGGTCCTGAAACTCAGCGTCATGGATGCCTGGTCGTGGTGGCGAGTCATGCTACCGGTTGGCCTCATTGTGGGTTTTACCGTGACCAATATGGTGGTCGCTTTCATCTATCTGTCGTTTGCCCATATCCCGGAGAAACCCGATGGTGACGAAGCGGAACTTCTTGAACCGCACACAATAAACGTGCATTACGTTGCCGCCATGCTATTCTTCATTGTCTTTGGCGACAACGTAGTTCGCTGGATTGACGGTAGCGAGACATCGTACTGGTTCTGGCTTCTGTCGGGGGAGGTTGAGGTGCTCGCCGCGTTCGGCGCTCTGAGCGTGCTTGCCCTGTTCGCGTACTGGTTAAGGCTTGGGCGCGCGTTGAAAGCCGGGGGTTAATACCTTTAAACTTCAGACAGCCGGGCGAGTGAGATGCGTTTTTTGACCTTATGGGCAAGCAATAATAGTTAGTATGATACTTGACCCCTTGTACTCATGCCAGGACCGTACGACAACTTTTGCGAAAAAGTCAACGGAATCAATACGTACGATGTTTTTGGTAGCCACAACCCTCAGGATGATCACTTATAAAAGCGGATTCACTGTGTCAGGGATGGGGTCCACTTCTCTTGGTAAAGCGTAATATTGAATTCAAACTTGCTGTTTTCACTTGCAGGCTCCTTACAGCTAACAACTAACCAGAAGAATAGCGGACAGATTAAATAATCCAGTGAATAGTCAAAAACAGTGGTCAAATCATAGTTTTATACAATCCCTATTTTAACAGCCAATCTGCTATTCTCACTTACAACACATCTTAAGAGGATCAAGTATGGAAATAGAAGAGCTATTGGGTGTAATTTTTAATTTTTGGACAGGGCTAGCCGTATTAATTATTGTGCTGGTGAAGTCTTCAATCAAATTTGTGCCTCAAAATCGGGCATATGTGGTCGAGCGATTTGGTAAGTACAACAAAACCATGGTCGCCGGTCTAAATATACTTTTCCCCTTCATTGATAAAGTGGGTTATGACCAGTCATTAAAAGAACATGCTTATGATGTGCCCAGTCAGTCAGCGATTACCAAAGATAATATTTCACTTGTGGTTGATGGTGTTTTGTATCTGAAATTACTTGATGCTTACAAGGCTTCTTACGGTGTTGATGATTACGTGTATGCCGTCACTCAGTTGGCGCAAACCACCATGCGTAGTGAAATTGGCAAAATTGATCTGGATAAAACATTCGAAGAGCGTGAAAGCCTGAATACAAATATTGTTAATGCGATTAACCTGGCTTCAGAACCCTGGGGTGTGCAGGTGTTGCGTTATGAAATTAAGGATATTGAACCACCGCGTACTATTTTAGATGCGATGGAACGTCAGATGAAAGCCGAACGTGAAAAGCGTGCCACTATTCTGGAATCTGAGGGTAATCGGCAGTCGGCTATCAATGTGGCTGAAGGTGCCAAGCAGGCACAGGTATTAGCTGCCGAAGCAGATAAGGCCGAACAGATCTTACGTGCTGAAGGTGAGGCACAGGCAATTATCGCCGTTGCCGATGCACAGGCGAAAGCGCTTGATACCGTTGGACAGGTTGCGAAGACAGAAGAGGGCCAAAAAGCGATTCAACTGGATCTTGCGGATAAAGCGATAGAGGCAAAGCACGCCATCGCCAAAGATTCAACGGTGGTGTTGTTGCCTGAAAACAACAGTAATGCGGCAAATGTGGTTACTGAAGCCATGACCATTATTAATACATTAAATAGTAATAAAACCATTAGTCAATAATTAGGAGGTCGAGATGATTTCTGATTACATCGTCAGTCACCAGACTGAGTTTTGGTTGATGTTTGGTTTTATAATGCTGGCTCTTGAAGTTGTTACAGGTTTCACCACGGGTGTTTTTCTGTTTGGTGGTTTGGGCGCACTAACAACTGGATTATTAATGAGTTTTGGTATGTTGCCAGTAACATGGATTGCAGGCGTATCCTGTACTGGGATCAGTTCGGGTATTGCTACTCTGCTTCTGTGGAAACCATTGAAAAAGTTACAGGGAGACCGCCCAGCCGGAAAGGACAACAGCAGTGATCTCGTTGGTCATGAGTTTGTTGTTGATAGTGATATTGCAATTAACAAACCCGGAGCCACTAAATATTCGGGAATCACCTGGAAAGTTGAAATTGATAAGGAGGCAGGTGTTGATACAATTGAGGCAGGGCAAAGAGTGTCAGTAACATCTGTTGAAGTGGGTGTGTTTAAGGTTAAATTGTCACAATAACGGAAAATCTATGAGACAGTAGGGATAACAGGGCCTCAGACTGGAATTAAAGGGTTGTGCTCCGCAAAAATTCAAGCAGCCTTCGGTACCAAGTCACATTCATGGTGTAATCCACCAAGAACAGGGTTGGCTACGATCTTGAGGTAGCCAGGAATAATGTGCCGATGTTTGTGTGGTGTAATTGGAAGCGCGCTGGGTGGATCTGGAATGCCCGGGCCCAGGCTGCTATGGGCACGGCTGTGATTATAATGAGCGACCCAATGCTCCAGAACAACACGTAAGTGGTTTTCCGTCAGTGGGATGAGAAAGTCAAGGCACTCACGGCGGAGTGTGCCAATCACACGTTCACAGAGGCTGTTAGCCTTGGAACTTCGATGTGGCGTTTTGAGTACACGCAGTCCCATGTTCACCACTGATTGATCGAGTTGGGGCGAAAAAATGTTATCGCGATCATGAATGAGAAACCGGTAGCCATGGTCCGAGCGTATAGCTTCACGCAGTTGCTGGCGTGTCCACTCAGCTAAAGGGTTGGTGGTCACACTACAATGCACAATCCGGCGCGTATGATGTTCGATCACAATCAATACATAGAGCAACCGAAACGTTGCTGTCACGACAACACAGAAGTCGCAAGCGAGGATCGCTGCGGCATGATTGCGAACAAAGGTCGACCAACGTTGATCGCCACGGGGTTGTCCTGGCGGGTGTTTGGGCATGTACTTTCGTACCGTGCGGAGCGATACGCGAATCCCCAGTTTGAGCAGCAATTCATTGGCAATACGCGCTTCGCCCCAGATTGGATCACTTACAGCCATCTCACGAATCAGTCGTCTGAGTTCAATCGGTATCGGTGGCCGACCCGGCCGCGATTTCCAGCGCCAGAACAGGCGAAAGCCTTGGCGGTGCCAGCGGACTAAGGTTTGGGGTTGGACAACAACGAGTGCATGCTTCCAATCGAAGTGTCTGGACAGCAGTACGAGGGCAATTCGGAATGCTGTATCTGGCCGACGAGGCTTCAGCTTGCGTTCCCGGTACATCGCCAACTGTTTACGCAGGAACAGATTCTCGGCGGCGAGTGCGCCATGTGGACGCACGAAGAGCCAAACGAACCTGGCCAAGTCACACAGAAGGGAACAAGTCGTTCGTATTGAATCCATGATAGTCTACATCATGCCATATTACCTATGGGAGCGAGACGCATTGGAAATTCCGCCTCTAAAAGCAACGGGCTCGAATTTTTGCGGACGACATCCAACTGAACTCAAGGTTTTTTAGCATCAGAATTTTAAAAATCTTAAAAAAACTGTAACCTAAAGTGTAACTTTTAAATCTTAATTCCTATAAATCCTTAAAAAACAAAGCTGTAACACCTGTGCATCATCGGCGTGTGTGGTTTAGTCGTTTCCATTCAATAGCTTATGTTTTTATTGTCTAATATTTTGCGTTATTGTCTAAAACTCGGGCCGACTACCAGCGGAATTCCCTTGTCACGCAGATAGCGTACTGTCTGCGCTTCCGTAGTGTGACCGGCCAGCGCCTGCGGGTCATGGCCCTGCTTTTTGGCGTCGGTGATCGCTTTGGCGCGGAAGTCGTACAGGTTAATATCGTCCAGGCCGGCCTTATCGACGTAGCGCTGCAGCAGATCCCGCACGCCTTTATATTTGCGGATTTTACCGTTTCTTTGTCCCGGCCGGTAGGTTGGTGTAATCAGGCCGAGAAGCCGCCGGATACGGGCAAACTAAATGCCGCTGAGCGACAATAGCGGAATGAATATAACCACAAGTCTATACAAACGGCATCGGTTCCCCGCTGAAATCATACAGCATGCCGTTTCGCTCTCTAATTGATTTAATCTCAGCCATCGCGACATCGAAGATTCATTGGCAGAGCGCGGTATTACGGCAAACAAAGTACCTCTACCTGCCCAATAACGTATCCCTGGCCAGATACATCCATTTTCACATGCTGTTCCTCGATGGCGTGTACGTCGAACGCCTCAATGGGGCAATCCGGTTCCGCTGGGTCAGGGCGCCGACCCGTGAAGAACTGACGCAACTGGCGCACACCATCGCGAGGCGGGTTGGCCGTTACCTGGAGCGGCAAGGGTTGTTGGAGCGCGATGCCGAGAACGACTATCTGGCCCGAATGCCGCGGATGACGACCACTCAGCGCGAGGGCACGAACCACGCACGCCGTCGGGCCCCAGCCAGCGCGCAAGGCGTTCACCCTGCAAACACTGCCGGCTTGCGACCCGGCGGATGCGTTCGGTGATAGCGTGGGCAAGGTGGCCGGCTTCAGCCTGCACGCCGGGGTGGCGGCCAAGGCCTATGAACGCAAGAAGCTCGAGCGGCTGTAGAGTAAGAGGCAGGGTGTAGTCAGTCTACTTCCCTGCCTCTCCTCCCCGAACCGTACGTGCGCCTTTCAACGCATACGGCCTCTCCACTTAAGCGGGGCCAAGGCCCCGCACGGCCCGAAAGCCGGGAGACAGAGCGGATGCACCGATGCACGCAGGGGGGGGGGCGAGGCGGGGGGTCCAACCAGCCACACGGGGGGCCAGGCACGGGCGATGACACGAGCGCCGCAACAGCGCCCGGAGACGCGACCGATACGTGCGACCAACGAGGAGCGAGTCGAGCGCCAGGCGCGGTGAGCGAGAGAAACCGGGGGGGCGAGGGACGGCGAGGGGGGGTGTATCGCGCGTGGTCGGACGACAGCAGCGCTGTGAGTTCACGCTGAAAGCGTTTCGCCTTGTCTTGGGGGATCGTGGACACCACACGCATCGCGCCACGCGGGCCGCGCTTACGGATGATCCGATGACCCAGAAAGGTGAAACCGTCGTTGACATGGGTGATATGGGTTTTATCCATATTCAATGTCAGTTTCAGCGTTTGCTCAAGTACCCTGCGACATTCCTCCGGAAGGGCTGGGGCTGGGGTTGGGGCCCTCACCACGGGACAAAGTCATCCGCGGACCGGCAGGGAGCCCCCGGGGGGTTCCCCGGCGCGGCGCCCGGGGGGGGAGAGGCCCGCCGGGGGGGGGGGGGGGCAGCCCCCAGGAGCGAGCGGGGCGTGCCGCGCGAAGGGAGCGGCGATGAGGGGGGGGGGGGCACACACGAAGAGGGGTGGGACAGCAACGGTGACAGAACGCCGCCCTGTGGAACCTGTGAGTCCCGAAAATAGGATCCTGTTGAATCTATTGCATATTTCTGGATGATGGTTGATCCTTGGATCTATGGTACAGCTAATTCAGTTTATTCTGATGTTGATAACTACATCTGTCCGATCGCGGCTGTATTTGCAGGCGGAGAATGCGGCGCTGCGGAATCAGTTGTCTCTGTATCGGAAATCAGGACAAAGACCAAGAATTAGGCCAGCTGACCGGCTGCTCTGGTGCTTCATAGCGAAATTTTGGGCGGGCTGGCGGACAGCTCTGTACTTTGTCCAGCCCAGGACCGTAACAACCTGGCAGAAAAAGCGATTCCGCGACTATTGGCGCGCGCTCAGTCAGTCGGCTAAGTCAGGCCGACCACGGATCTCGCGAGAGCTCAGAAAGCTCATTGAGCGGATGTGGGAAGCCAATCCGACGTGGGGTTCGCCGAAGATCGTCGCTGAGCTCGCAATGCTTGGAATCGACGTTGCCAAGTCAACAGTAGAAAAGTATCGGCCCAAGCGAGCCGGGCCGCCGTCACCAACGTGGAGAACATTTCTAGACCAACATGTTCGAGATCTCGTATCGATCGATTTTTTCATTGTTCCAACGGCGACTTTTCGGGTGTTGTTTGTCTTCATTGTGCTTGCCCACGACCGACGTCGAATTGTTCACTTCAACGTGACGGAACATCCGACGGCGCAGTGGACAGCGCAACAGATCGTCGAAGCGTTTCCGTTTGATACTGCTCCGAGTTATCTGATTCGAGACGGTGATGGCATATACGGCGAGCGCCTTACGCGAAGGATTGAAAGTTTGGGTATCGACGAGGTCGTTACGGCGCCTGCGTCGCCATGGCAAAACGCCGATGTGGAACGCGTGATTGGCACGCTACGCCGAGAAGTTTTCGACCACGTCATCGTGCTCAACGAGCGGCATCTCAAGAGACTAATGTCGTCGTATCTGGATTACTATCATCCGTTGCGAACACACCAGTCCTTGGATAGCGACGCGCCGGACGGTCGTCCCGTACGAGCAGCGGAACCCTGCAACGTTGTTGAATTCCCAGTCGTCCAAGGTCTTCACCATGTCTATCTTCTAAAGGCCGCGTGAGTATTCGGGACCGACAGCCATAATCGTCTACTTCATGCCATATAAGGCATCAAAGCGCGACGCATTGGAAATTTCTCTTCCAAAAGGAATGGGTTCGAGTTTGTGCGCAGGACAACGCTTTATGCCTACACACTTTTACGGTTTCTTAATACCATCGATCTGTTGAGCCGCCACATCAAAGGAAAATAATCCGTCAAACTTTTCATCTTTTCGATCACAATCATACTTGGCTTTTTCCAGAATTAGCGCATCTGCAAAATCGGCATCCTTTGTCTTAGATCCCACTTTTATCGGCTCAGCACTGCGTGTATCATGCAAAGCTCGCCATACTGTTTGTCCATCTTCAAAAACGATGTTAGGTTCCTTAAACAGCTGTTCTACTACAAACAGTAAGTCATTTATTGTCAGCTTGTATTTTCTGCCTTTCAGAGTCCACACGGTCTCTGCCAGCACAATGTCGGTAACGAGTACTTGCTTCTTACCTCCGATCAACCTATTCGCTTTTGGTGATTGCTGATTATCATCCTGCAATAGGTAGCGCAGTAAGACGTTGGTATCGATGGCGATCACGAAGCGCCCGTATGTTTGTCTTTCAAGGCACTTTGTAACGATTGTTCGTCACTCATTCGTTTGTCATATTTCACATGACGTAAAATTCCTTTTGCGGCGCTCCTCTCTTTCTTTACGATGGTGATTTGACCGTTGTATATGAATGTTTCGATTTCGTCGCCTGGTTGAATGTGCGCTTCTTGGCACAGGCTTATCGGGATGGTGATCTGTCTTTTGGCGCTGATTCTTGGCATCTCTTGACCTATTTGCTTTCGGATTATGGTGAAGATTATCGATTTCTTTACTATATTGCAATAGTAAAGCCTGCGTCGAGCGAGTTTAGACTACCTGTGCATGGCGAGTTGATACTCAAGCTGCTGCGGGAAGCCGGTACAGTCCTCGGCAGTGAGTCTGCCAACGGAACTTGTTCAATGTGGTTTGCAGTTTAGGATCACCTCCAGCTAATTCAACCGGCGTAGCACCGGCGAGTGAGCTATGGGTGCGATTTTGGTTGTAATAGGCTTGGAAGTCTGCGAGTTTTCTCTCCAAGTCAGCCGCATTCCAGAATAGGGTAGGGTCAAGAAATTCACGGCGAATAGTGCCGATGAGTCGCTCAATGAAGGGATGCGATAGAGGTGTATACGGGACGGTCTTGATCTCATCTACACCCAGAATCCTCAAATTCGCTTGCCATTGGTGATGCAAGAATAGCGGATCGTAGTCAGAGCTGAGATGTTTCGGAACGCCGTTGGTTGAGATGGCTTTATTGAATATTCGACACAAGGCCACACCATCGACATCACCAGCATGTACGCCAAAGCCAATGATGCGCCGAGTGAATTGATCCATGACCACGAGTACCCAGTGGGTGTTGAGTAAAATGGACTCGCAACGAAAAAAGTCAATGCTCCACAGACTGTCTTTCTGATGGCCGATAAAAGTCAGCCACGAAGGGCCGTGACCAGAATTCGGTCCTGGTCGGTAGTGCTTTTCAAGTACGCGCCTGACAACATCTTTATCGATGTCAATTCCAAAGGCTTTGTTGATTTCCTGGTGTCCCTACAAAAAACCTATCCACCGAAATGTACGCACGCCGGGGGCCAGCAAAAGAGAGAGATGGACCCCGTTTTTTGGACAGCCCTATAAGTGACTTCCACTTTCGATAATCACGCTGCATCCTGCCACGTGGTTTCTCCAAAATACCTCTGATCCGGCGTTTCTCCAAGTGTCTGATGCTTCCTGTCGGCATTGTAAAACGCCAAGTAAGCACCCAAACTTGATCGGGCATGCGCAATAGACTCGTAGGCCCTGAGATACACCTCTTCATACTTGATACTGCGCCACAGGCGTTCAACAAAAACATTGTCCACCCATCGGCCTTTGCCATCCATGCTGATTCTAATGTTGTTCGCTTTCAATACACCTGTAAACGCTTCACTGGTGAATTGCGCCCCCTGATCAGTGTTGAAGATCTCAGGCGCGCCATAACGCGCTATCGCTTCTTCTAGGGCATCAACACAGAAATCACTGTCCATGGTGTTGGACAAGCGCCAGGACAGCACTTTACGGCTGTACCAGTCCATCACCACCGTCAGGTAGACAAAGCCCTTGGCCATTGGAATATAGGTGATATCCGAGCAGTAAACCTGGCCAGGACGGTTGATCTCCATGCCTTTGAGCAAGTAAGGATAAACCTTGTGGCCTTGACCTGGTTTACTGGTGTTCTTCTTCGGATACAACGCCGTAATGCCCATCAGACGCATTAAACGCTGCACACGCTTGCGATTGATCGCATAGCCTTCCTCGCACAGCCAGCCCCGGATACGGCGACTGCCGTAAAAAGGCCGCTGCAGATGCATCGCATCAATGCGCCGCATGAGCCTCAAATCATCCTCGGACACATCAGTCTTTGACTGATAGTAGAAGCTCGACCGATTCAATGACAACAATTGGCACTGACGGGTGATCGAAAGATCATGATGTTGATCTACCATCCTTTTCCTCTCGGGCCGTGTATCCTTGTCAGCCCTTGCTCTAAAAAATCATTTTCCACTGTCAGCTGCCCGATTTTGGCATGCAGTTCCTTGATCTTGGCCTGTGCGTCTTCCGAGGCTTTCTCCCCACCAAATGCCCGGCTGGCCTTCTCCAGTAGCTGGCGTTTCCATTCCGTGATCTGGTTGGGATGAACGTCATACTTTTCTGACAGCTCTGCCAGGGTCAAATCCCCTTTCAAAGCATCCAGTGCCACTTTGGCTTTGAAATCAGCTTTATGGTTTCTACGTTTTCTTCTCATCTTCTGCTCCTGTCTTTCGACATTGTCGCAGAAGTCACTTAAACTTTCCTTATCACTGTCTGACTAATGGGGTCCACTTCTGCTGCAGCGGATCACGCGCGCCTTCATGACTGCGGATTCTACCCTTTCTTTGGCCCGTCAGGTAGGTCGGTGTGATCTGGCTATGGAGCCTACGGGCCACCGCGATTTTTCCTTTCTGTGAGAAAGTCTAAAGGGGTCAGAAGTCTAAAGGGGTCAGAGCCCTTTACAAGAGGCTGAGCTTGGAGTTAGTAATCCGAAATAGCGCAGAGGGGGACGGGTGCCCAGAAAACAACGTTTCTAAGTGCTGGGTATCCCAGTGCGTATTGTCCTGGCATTGGGTCAGACCCTTAACGCGCAGGTAATATGCAGGCGAGGCCGTCACCAAGGTGCGTCTAATCCCGTCGAGTTCGATGCAGATCAGTCAAGCTTGACCGCGACTGACGTGGCCTATCTGGGGAAGGTCGCGAAAGTCATGTAGGAACGTCCTAAAATCGCTATCAAACTCTGTGGCGTTAATTTTAGCAGGACCGGGAGTTTTTCCAGCAGCAACAACTGAAGCAACAGCAGTAGGCGGCTGTTGCCGATAAAGCCGCCAAACAGGCGCTAGCTCAACCTCCACCGGTGGACGAGCAGAAGCTTATCGATCTTGCCACGCTGCGCGCAGCTGTGGACAAGGATTGGTCGAACAGCACACGATTGCCGCCAGCCGTTTGGTTGGCTGCCGGCCACGCATCGAACCCTACAAGCCAGACGCGAAGCCACGGACTGACCCGTTTATCTAGCCCAGATGTTGCACGAACGATTTCGTTTTACAGATAGCCAAATCACTATCCTCAAACGGCATCACTGTTCTGCTTTGCATGCCTCGCCAAAGCTCCGAATTCAACACTTTTCCGTTCAGACACCAGTACAAAGCCGACGCGCAACAAGCCGAGAACCAGCAATAAAACGCTCAGCGCATAGATATGATCAGCAGAAAGTTTATCCTGGAAAAGCTTGATCATGATTTCGCGAAGTACGAAGACAATCCCGGCGTCGACGATAAAGGTCATGCGTAATCGCTTGCGGTCAAAATATTCCACCAGTGAGCGCGAAAGCTCTATCAGAATAAACAAACTAAGCACGTCGGAAATGGTTTTCAGATAGGAGCCTGTGATCGTACCAACTGTGACCATCTCTTTAAAATTCAGAAAAAGCTTTGCTGTTCCGATAATAATTCCAAGCATTAGGAACAGTAAAATTACTCCAAAAACAAACTCTATAATCCTGTTGAATAAAACGAGAAACCTGGAACTAAATTCACTTGTTTGATCGATCATGTCATTTCAAAGCGTTGAATTCGAAATTTTTACCAGAGCGTACCTGGCACAGGGCACAGATTCATGGTATCAATTTTCCACGGGTGTGACGAATGAGCCTGGCTTGACCGCCAGCACCGAGCAGTCCACTGCATTAAGCGCTTTTTCAGCGCTGTTGCCGATAATAAACCCGGGTATACCAGTGCGCGCCACTGTGCCCATGACAATCAATTCCACGCGTTTTTTTCGTGCAGTAACAGGTATGAGGTCGCCAGGATCGCCCTTGAGCAGGTGTACCTTGACGGTAAGATTCTGAAAATCATGCCGGGCGAGAAGATCGTCCAGCCACAGCTTGTGCCGCTTTCGCGTGTCCCTCACCATGCGATCCACCTCGGTCTGGGAAACCTTGAAGCGACCGCTGCGCAGCGTTGACTCGTATGTAAAATACCATGTGTGTAGAATATGCAGTTCACTATGCTCACGTGCTGCGAGTGAAGAAGCGAGTTCGAGTATCTTTTTGTTGAGTCCGGCATTGTCAGGTTCCGACGGATCCGGATCAACTGCTGCGAGGATGCGCGCGAAATGCTTGCGTTTAGACGGCTTGATTATCCAGACAGGACAGGGGCACTTGCGCAGCAGGTGCAGGTCGACGCTGCCAAACAGCATGCCCGATAGGCCTCCACGTCCCTCGGCAGACTTGATGACGAGATCGTGACCACCTTGCATAACTTCCTTGATTACCTCAATGAACACTATGCCGACAGGTGCCCGCATCCCGATTTCGATCCCGTCGGCCCTTGCCATGTCCGCCAATTCATGCCGTTGATTTTCGTTTATCTTGTTGAAGGCTTTCTGAAGATTGTCCATGCTACGTGGAAGTTCCTTGCCAACGTCGATGACCGTCAGCTGCGCACCATTAGCAACTGCCAGCCGAACAGCACGCCGGAACGCCGGCTCAGTATTTACACCTGTATCATTAACGAAGAGTATCCGCTCGAAGCGCTGCATATCCCATAACCCGCATTGTGTGTCTGCACCGGCGTCAGCACTACCAATATCGTCAAATTTGCAGACGAGACTGGCATTGCACTCACAACACTAGCAAAATGCGAGCATAAAGCGATTAAGGCTCAAGGACAATACCTGTGAGTCCCAAAAATAGGATCCTGTTGAATCTATTGCATATTTCTGGATGATGGTTGATCCTTGGATCTATGGTACAGCTAATCCAGTTTATTCTGATGTTGATAACTACATCTGTCCGATCGCGGCTGTATTTACAGGCAGAGAATGCGGCGCTGCGGAATCAGTTGTCTCTGTATCGGAAATCAGGACAAAGACCAAGAATTAGGCCAGCTGACCGGCTGCTCTGGTGCTTCATAGCGAAATTTTGGGCGGGCTGGCGGACAGCTCTGTACTTTGTCCAGCCCAGGACCGTAACAACCTGGCAGAAAAAGCGATTCCGCGACTATTGGCGCGCGCTCAGTCAGTCGGCTAAGCCAGGCCGACCACGGATCTCGCGAGAGCTCAGAAAGCTCATTGAGCGGATGTGGGAAGCCAATCCGACGTGGGGTTCGCCGAAGATCGTCGCTGAGCTCGCAATGCTTGGAATCGACGTTGCCAAGTCAACAGTAGAAAAGTATCGGCCCAAGCGAGCCGGGCCGCCGTCACCAACGTGGAGAACATTTCTAGACCAGCATGTTCGAGATCTCGTATCGATCGATTTTTTCATTGTTCCAACGGCGACTTTTCGGGTGTTGTTTGTCTTCATTGTGCTTGCCCACGACCGACGTCGAATTGTTCACTTCAACGTGACGGAACATCCGACGGCGCAGTGGACAGCGCAACAGATCGTCGAAGCGTTTCCGTTTGATACTGCTCCGAGTTATCTGATTCGAGACGGTGATGGCATATACGGCGAGCGCGTTACGCGAAGGATTGAAAGTTTGGGTATCGACGAGGTCGTTTCGGCACCTGCGTCGCCATGGCAAAACGCCTATGTGGAACGCGTGATTGGCACGCTACGCCGAGAACTTTTCGACCACGTCATCGTGCTCAACGAGCGGCATCTCAAGAGACTAATGTCGTCGTATCTGGATTACTATCATCCGTTGCGAACACACCAGTCCTTGGATAGCGACGCGCCGGACGGTCGTCCCGTACGAGCAGCGCAACTCTGCAACGTTGTTGAATTCCCAGTCGTCCAAGGTCTTCACCATGTCTATCTTCCAAAGGCCGCGTGAGTATTCGGGACCGACAGCGGTATTACCGTAAGCAAAGTACCACTACCTACCCAATAACGTATCCCTGGCCAGATTGATCTTGACCGCGAAGTAAGCGGAGCCGCCGCGATCTGGATGCAGCTTCTGCATCAGCCGCCGGTGCGCCTCGATAATCTCCGCCTCGCTGGCCTCGGACGATAATCCCAGTACTTGCAGCGCTTCTTCGCGCGACATCTCGCCCGGCGCATCGGCAGTCTGCTGTTGCCCCTGCGCGCCGGCCTGTTGTTGCCAGGTATCGGCATACACCCGATCCAGGTAGGCCCGCAGCAACGCAACCGACTCGTCGTCATCCTGACACTCTTGCAGCAATTGCAGCAGTGCTTCGAGATTCATTTGATCGAGCGTCATCCCCTTGAACTTTCCCGCCAGCACTTCGCCGTTGATGTCGCCAGAATCGTGGTTCAGCGTCATGCGGATGTATTTGCTCTGTACGGTCGAGGTTTGGCCGCCACTCGGTGCCTTCCTCGATTTTGCCGCATCCATGCCGGCCAGCAACCGTTTGAGCAGTGGTATGGCGCCGAGCAGGCCAATCAAGCTTCGCATGAACGGCAGCAAGGCGGCAAATACTGCGGTCAGCCAATGCGCCCGTCCCGTCAGCACCAGTGCGAGCAAAAACAACGCGAGCAGAACGGCAAACCATTGCCATGATACCCGGGGAGGCTGGCGCGATAACCAACGAATGACCAAGAACAATCCAGCCGCCAGCGCGAGCAGCAGTAACAGCCGCGTCACGGATCAGTCCCTGCCCAACTGGTGGGTCAGTTGCCGCACCACCTCGCTGCGATCTTTACCGAAATCCCGCAGGGCTTTCTGACCGCCAGCGGCATAGACGGCAACGGCACTCAACAGGTCGCGTAATTGTCCGGCGCTGCGCGCGTCGAAGGCGCAATAGGCGCCGCGGGTCAGTCGCGCGATCTCCCGGAATGCCCGCTGCGCCAACGGTTCCGTGCCTTCATGAAACAGAAACGCAGGCACCCCGAGCACGCCCAGCTCGCCTGCCAAATGGCACAACCGGTCAACGTCTTCCTCCATGCAATCACCGACGAAAACAAGCGCCTGCACTTTCTTTTGTTTTGTCTGCTCGATGGCCTGACGCAGCACCTTTTCGATCTGCGTATACCCGCCCCGGCACGATACGCTCGTCATGCGTTGCAGCAACGCATCCGCCGAAGACAGCCATGGGCTCGCCTCGAATTCACCGTAGCCGCGGTAATAACATAGCTGAATGTCCAGACCGCCGAGCGCCGCGGTTTCGGAGAACATCTCGCCTTGAATCTGACAGGCCCGGTCCCAGGTGGGCTCTCGACTGGCGGTGGCGTCCATTGCAAACATCAAGCGCCCGCGTTCCCGGCCGGCCTTGGTCACTGGCGTCGACCGGACCTGTTTGACGAACGCGTCGATCGCGGCTTTGCTCGATTTTTGCGGAAGATCTTTGTCTGCGCCTGCCATGAAATTCTTCTTTGTGCAGTAATTTCGGTGACAGTATACCTATTTTTCAGCCGCCGGTTTTTAGCCTGGGTCGGGTAAAAGCGTTCTGAATTGATCGCCTGCGTCGACACGGTACTGAGAAGTGAAGTGCGTCTGGGCGATAATTGCTGGATGCGTAGACCAACAAGTCTATACAAACGCTAAACTAGGAACCGATTCGCCTATGGTGCAACAAGTTCGGCCCGAAATAGGCTCTAGAAGATTGAAAAACGACATCAAGGGATCGGCGATGGATTCTACATCGACATAAGCAGGATTCGGTACTATGACTGAGTTATACTGGCTGGGTTGTGAGCATTTATAAGAATAAACAAATTCTCTCCTGGGCCTTCTATGACTGGGCCAATTCAGCATTTGCCACTACCGTGTTGGCTGGCTTTTTTCCGTTATTTTTCAAGCAGTTTTGGTCAACACAAAATACGATTACCGAAAGTACCTTTCAACTTGGCGTAGGCAATGCGCTAGCCAGTCTGATTATTGTTATGTTGGCACCAGTATTAGGCGCTATTGCGGATGCAGGTAACCTGAAAAAACGTTTGCTTATTGTTTTTTCATTACTGGGTATTTCAATGACGCTCGGCTTGTATTTTGTTGAACAAAATTCATGGTTTTTAGCGATTAGTTTTTTTGTATTAGCCTCTATCGGCTTTTCAGGAAGTATCGTATTTAATGATTCATTGTTGATTAATGTCGCTGATGAAAAAAATTACGACCGTGTTTCCGCATTTGGTTATGCTATGGGTTATTTGGGTGGAGGAATATTATTTTCCGTTAACGTTGCTATGGTAACACGACCAGAGTGGTTTGGTTTTTCGTCAGCCGCTGATGCCGTTCGCTTTTCGTTTATTACCGTCTCAATTTGGTGGTTAGTGTTTTCTATTCCTTTATGGCTATTTGTGCATGAAGAAAAAACCACGCATAAACACTCAGTTACACAAGCGATGTATTCAGGAATAGGGCAACTTATTAAAACGTTCAAAAAAATAAATAAACTCAAAACGGTTGGTCTTTTTCTACTGGCATATTGGTTATACATAGATGGTGTTGACACCATTGTCAGAATGGCAGTGGACTATGGTCTTGCTATTGGTCTTGACGGTTCAGACCTTTTGCTCGCTTTGCTTGTAACCCAATTTATCGCGTTCCCCGCCGCATTAGGATTTGGTTACTTGGGTGAGCGTATAGGAGCAAAGACCGCCATTATGTTAGCCATAATTGTATATTTAGCCGTCACTATATTAGCTTACAGAATGAATACAGTAGAAGGGTTTTATGGCTTAGCGATAGTCATCGGCCTGGTACAAGGTGGTATTCAAAGTCTTAGTCGTTCTCTTTATGCACGAATAATTCCCAAATCTCAATCAGCGGAATTTTTTGGTTTTTACAATATGCTAGGTAAATTTGCGGCCGTTTTAGGACCAATAATGATCGGTACTATTGCCGCAATATCGGACAGTTCTCGAATGGCAATGTTATCCATCAGCCTCCTGTTTATCAGCGGTGGAATCCTGTTGTATTTCGTTGATGTAGAAAAGGCAGTGCAAGTTGCTGAAGATATAGATTCCTATGACAAGATGACATCTTGAGGTGTTCAGGTAAATTGCACACCCTGTACCGAGAATAATAAAAGGAGCATGAATGAAAGATAGTTCCGAAACCCGAAACATGGCGTTGTTCTGCGACTTCGAGAATGTTGCGCTCGGTGTGCGCGACGCGAAATATGACGCCTTTGATATCCAGAAAGTGCTGGAGCGCCTGCTGCTCAAGGGTAACATCGTTGTCAAGAAAGCTTACTGTGACTGGGATCGTTACAAGGAGTTCAAAGCCGCTATGCATGAGGCGGCCTTTGAGTTGATCGAGATTCCCCATGTAAGTCTGTCCGGCAAGAACTCTGCTGATATCCGCATGGTTGTCGACGCCCTGGACCTCTGCTACACCAAGCTGCATGTCGATACCTTTGTCATCATCAGTGGTGATTCGGATTTCTCGCCGCTGGTAAGCAAGCTGCGGGAAAACAACAAGGTGGTTATCGGAGTTGGCGTGAAAAATTCTACCTCCGACCTGCTCATTGCCAACTGCGATGAGTTCATCTTCTATGATGACCTGGTGCGCGAGTCCAGCAAGCCACGCCGCGCCCGGCGCAAATCTGTCGCGAAGAGTACGAGTAAGAAGAGTGCCGCGAAGACCGAGGACGACAAGCAGCAGGAAGCCCTGGACCTGGTCATGGAGACCATCGAAGCCCTGTTCAAGGAACGCGGCGAAGAGGAGAAGGTGTGGGGGTCAATGGTCAAGCAAGCCGTGAAGCGCCGCAAGCCGGGCTTCAACGAGGCCTATCATGGGTTCCGCACCTTCGGCAAGTTGCTGGAAGAGGCCCAGGAGCGCAAGCTGATCTCCCTGTTGCTGGATGAGAAATCGGGCGGGTACATCATCAAGAGCCTGACTTAGGATGGTACTGTCGAATTAGATGCCTCTGAGCGACAATAACGGAATGAATAAAGCTAAAGGATCACGCGAGCAGGCGCAGGATCCGTGTTCGAAAGCGCCGCTCTGGAGCGACAAGCGCAGCCATAGCTAAGGTTTGAGTGAAGAGAGTAAGCTTACGGGCACGAAGATCAGTCTGAACCGTAATAGGCATGCTTGCATAACACACTTCATTTTTGATAATCCTGATTTTTTCCTAAGGACCATTGCCTTATTGGTATCCGACACCGCCTGGTGAGAAATGCGAGAAAAAGTCATTGGTATGACACAGTCATGTCATCTAAAGTAAGTAGATAAATTTGAAAAAATAATAATCATTAATGATGCGGGGATAACATGGAAACGACCAAGCAGGCAGTTCCTGAACTGGCAAAACGGCTAGGGGCAAGGCTGTTGATGAAGGGTATGCGCCTGGCGACAGCAGAATCCTGTACCGGTGGCTGGATTGCCAAGGTGTTGACAGACATGGCCGGCAGTTCCGAGTGGTTTGACTGTGCCATTGTCAGCTATAGCAATTCAGCGAAGAAACACTTTCTCAAGGTGCCCGATGGCGTTCTGCTCGATCATGGCGCGGTGAGTGAAAATACGGTCATTGCCATGCTACAGGGCCTGTTTCTGGAAACACCTGCAGATGCGGGTATCAGTGTCAGCGGTATCGCCGGGCCTGGCGGTGGTAGTGAGGAAAAGCCCGTTGGCACGGTATGGATTGCGGTGGGCCTGCGCGACCAGATGGTGCACACGCGGAAATTTCTATTTGAGGGTGACAGGAACCAGGTGCGGCTGGAGGCAGTTGCTGCCGCTCTCGAAGCCCTGCTGGAGCTGGTCGAGCGTGGATGAACAACGACAAAGCAAGCGCCTGTTCCTGGCGCTGTGGCCGGACGATAGCATCCGGCAGCAACTGGCTGATGTACAGAAAACACTGGGTCACGACGAACGGCTGAAGAGCGCAAGACCGGTCCCGTTTGGCAATCTCCACATCACCACACATTTTCTCGGTGCGGTCAGCGATGACGTCCACACCCGGTTGCGTACATTACTCCCCGAGGTCAGTGCGCAGGCGTGCACGCTGATGATCGACCGTTGGGGCTATTTTAAACGAGCCAAGGTGATCTGGCTCGGGGGTGATGCACCCGAAGCCTTGATCGATCTGGTTGTACAGACCGGCTCATGTATTCAGGCGTGTATCGAAGGCTATGATCAAAAACGTTTTGTACCCCATGTCACCATCTTCAGAAAGGCGCACCGTCCGGCCGAAGTCGATGCGTTTGATCCCATTGAATGGCGCATCGACCGCTTTGCGCTGGTTGAATCCGTTACGCACCCGCAAGGCGCAGAGTATACGGTGTTGCAGGAGTGGGTGTTGTCTTCGGGTTAGTGATGCAGGGTGCACCGTGCGCACCGAAATCAGTACAACAAGCCTGATTGCTGAAAAGTGGTGCGAACGGCGCACCCTACGATGCACATGCGTTATTCCATCAGCGACGGACGCAAGATACCGTAGCGACAATAAGCTCGGCGACTACTGTGGCAACAGAGATGACGTCAAATTTATAATTATGGGGTGGCTGTCAGTCGCCTAATAGCTGCGTGATCGCCTGCTCACTCACCGGATACAGCATCACCGCATGAAGCGGCAAGATGTCATTCAGCTTGTCCACGTACTGATACTCTGTTTTATCGACCAGCACAATCACCCGGGTTTCAGGCGAGTATTTCTGCAAGCTGTATAACATCACATCCAGGTTGCTGATATTGACACCGGCATAGTTGCTGCCATAACCGTAGAAAAACTCGGCCACGATAAAATCAAAGGGCTGTTTTTTCAGTGTTGCCAGCGCCTTGCGCATGGAATTGAGCTTGGTCTCGACGATGCCCAGCCGTTGATAGGCACCTGACAGATTAGGGTGTGCCGCTGATTCTACGATCGAAAGCAGGGTGGTGGCCATGGCGCCATTATGACAAAAAGTGCGCGTTTCTGCCCGCGCAGCTAGGATTGATTTTGCGTCGGTGCGCCGCCTCGCGAAGGTGACAAATGCGGGCTAGGCGACTGGTTTTTTCTGTGTGATAATCCATCGCAGTTTTCATATAACCATCGGGGGAAAAGAATGGACGAAAATCGTAAAAAAGCGCTTTCGGCGGCTCTGTCGCAAATAGAACGGCAATTTGGCAAAGGATCTGTCATGCGTCTCGGCGACGAGGGCGCAATTCCCGATGTCTCCGCCGTTTCCACCGGCTCACTCAGCCTCGATATCGCGCTCGGTATTGGTGGCCTGCCCAGAGGGCGCGTGGTCGAAATTTACGGTCCTGAATCCTCAGGTAAAACCACGCTGACCTTGCACGTGATCGCCGAAATGCAGAAATTGGGCGGCACCGCTGCTTTCGTCGATGCGGAACATGCCCTGGACCCGCTCTATGCCGAAAAGCTCGGCGTCGATGTCGATGAGTTGCTGGTGTCACAGCCTGATACCGGTGAACAGGCGCTGGAAATCACCGACATGCTGGTACGTTCGGGTGCCGTTGATATCGTCGTGGTTGACTCGGTGGCCGCACTGACGCCCAAGGCGGAAATCGAGGGCGATATGGGCGATTCCCATATGGGCTTGCAGGCACGGCTGATGTCGCAGGCACTGCGCAAGCTGACAGGCAACATCAAGCGCTCGAATACCCTGGTGATTTTCATCAATCAGATTCGCATGAAGATCGGTGTCATGTTCGGCAATCCGGAAACGACCACCGGTGGTAATGCGCTCAAGTTCTATGCATCGGTGCGCCTGGATATCCGCCGCACCGGTGCTATCAAACAGGGCGATGAAGTCGTCGGCAATGACACCAAGGTCAAGGTGGTCAAAAACAAGGTAGCGCCGCCGTTCAAGATCGCGACTTTTGAAATTCTGTACGGCGAAGGTATTTCCCGCGCAGGTGAACTGATCGAACTGGGTGTCGAGCAAAAGCTGATCGAGAAGGCCGGTGCCTGGTATAGCTATGCCGGTGACCGTATTGGCCAGGGTAAGGAAAAGGTGCGTCAATTCCTCAAAGACAACCCGGAAATTGCTGCGGATATCGAGCAGCAACTGCGCGACAAACTATTACTGAAGCCTGGCAGGGATCTGGGCCTGGATGCGGAGTCGCCACAGGCACCCGAGCTGGAAGAGGCATAACAAGCCCTTCTAACGGGCGAGCGTCTGTCATATAGTTAAGCTTTGGGTGCGCTGGATACCGCTGTCAGAATGCTCGCTCGACGCGAGCATTCTGCGTTTGAGCTGCGCCGAAAACTGCAGCACAGAGACATGGCTGATACAGACATAGCGCTGGCCATCGAGCAGCTGCAACGCGAAGGCCTGTTGTCAGACCGGCGATTTGCCGAGTCCTATATCCATATGCGCAAAAACAAGGGCTACGGTCCTGTCAGGATTGCCGCCGAACTCAGGCAAAAAGGTGTGGCAGAGGATGACTTCGAGCCGTATTTGTACGCCGATGATATCAACTGGTCGGCTGTGCTCATGGCCGCCTATGAAAAGAAGTACGGGAAGCTGAGCTGTGCCGACTATCAGGAAAAAGCGAAGCGCATGCGTTACCTGCAGTACCGCGGCTTTACGCATGATAAAATACATGAGCTGCTTGGATAGATATAAATAACAGTAACTTATACATATAATTTAAAGTAATTAATGATATGACTGCCAGTGCTGAACTACGACGAATGTTCCTGGATTACTTCAGGAATAAGGGTCACCAGGTGGTTGCCAGCAGCCCGCTGGTGCCTGGCAATGACCCGACGTTGTTATTCACCAATGCCGGGATGGTGCAGTTCAAGGATGTGTTTCTGGGGCGTGAAAAGCGTGATTACGTCCGTGCCACCAGCAGCCAGCGTTGTGTGCGTGCCGGCGGTAAACACAATGACCTTGAAAACGTCGGCTACACGGCGCGTCACCATACTTTCTTTGAAATGCTGGGTAATTTCAGCTTCGGGGACTACTTCAAACAAGAGGCGATTCACTATGCCTGGGAGTTTCTGACCAAAGAGATCGGGCTACCGCAGGAGAGGCTCTGGGTCACCGTCTACGCGGAAGATGATGTCGCGGCTGATATCTGGCTGCAGCAGATCTGTATCGATGAAAACCGTTTCAGTCGGATCGGCGACAAGCCGGGCGGCAAGCAGTACGAAAGCGACAATTTCTGGGCTATGGGTGATACCGGTCCCTGCGGTCCGTGTACCGAGATCTTTTACGATCACGGGGAAGACATCGCAGGTGGGCCGCCGGGTACGCCGGAAGAGGATGGCGACCGCTATATAGAAATCTGGAACCTGGTATTCATGCAGTACAACCGCAGCAATGATGGCGAGCTGCATAATCTGCCGGCGCCATCGGTGGACACTGGCATGGGTCTTGAACGTCTGGCTGCAATCATGCAGGGTGTGCACAACAACTATGATATCGATCTGTTCCAGCGGCTGATCAGGGCGGCTGCAGATGTCACCCAGTGTGCCGATCTGCAGAGTCAATCATTGCGTGTCATTGCCGACCACATCCGCTCCTGTGCATTTCTGATCACAGATGGCGTGATGCCGTCCAACGAAGGCCGCGGTTACGTGCTGCGACGCATCATTCGCCGTGCCTTACGCCACGGTCACAAGCTGGGTATCAGTGATCCATTCTTCTACAGGCTGGTACCCGCTTTGGAGCAGGAAATGGGCAAGGCGTACCCGGAGCTGGTCGCCGCCCATGACAATGTGATGCATGTGCTCAAGCTCGAGGAAGAGCGCTTTGCCGAAACCCTCGACCAGGGTATGCGCATCCTTGAAGCCGATATCAGCAAAATGAGCGGACACACGATTTCAGGAGAAACGGCTTTTCGGCTTTATGATACCTACGGCTTCCCGATTGATCTCACCGCCGATATCGCCCGTGAGCGCAAGCTCACAGTGGACCATGCCGGATTTGAAGTCGCGATGGACCAGCAACGTGAGCGTGCCCGAACCGCCAGTCAGTTCGGAGTTGACTACAACCAGGCCATCGAAGTCGACACCGACACGGTGTTTACCGGTTATGACACGATCGAACAAAAGAGCAAGGTGCTCGATATCTTCGTTGATGGTAGCGAAGTTGACATCATTGGACTCGATCAGAGAGCCGTGATCGTGCTCGATCAGACACCGTTCTACGCTGAATCCGGTGGCCAGGTCGGTGATACCGGTAAATTGATCACTGAGAATGCGGTTTTCCTGGTCGAAGACACACAAAAACAGGGCAAGGCCTTTCTGCACATCGGCATCATCGATTCAGGCAGCCTGAGGAAGGGTGATAGCGTCCATGCCGAAATAAACAATGATCTGCGTCAGGCCATCAAGCGCAATCATTCAGCCACGCACCTGATGCACGCAGCTTTGCGCAACGTGCTCGGAGACCACGTGCAGCAGAAAGGTTCGTTGGTCACCGCCGAGCGCACCCGTTTCGACTTCTCCCATTTCGAGCCGGTCAGTCAGGAGCAGATTTACGCGATCGAACGTCAGGTCAATACACAGATCATGCAAAACATCGAAACGCAGGATGTGCAGATGCCACTGGAACAGGCGAAGAAGGCCGGTGCGATGGCGCTATTTGGGGAGAAATACGATGATGTGGTGCGTGTGGTTTCGATGGGCGATTATTCCACGGAGTTATGCGGCGGTACGCATGTCGCCCGTTCCGGTGATATCGGTTTCTTCAAGATTGTCGCGGAAAGCGGGGTCGCCGCCGGTGTACGCCGAATCGAGGCTGTGACCGGGTGCGGTGCCGTGGCCTGGGCCGAAAAGCGCGAGAGCCAGATCGATGCCATCGCCGAAGCGCTCAAAAGCAGCCGTGACGAAGTCGAAGACAAGGTGCGTCAGCTGGTTGATCGTGTGCGCGAGCAGGAAAAAGCGCTCGCTCAGTTGAAAACCAAGATGGCATCACAGGCTGGCACCGACCTCAGTGCCGAGGCAGAAGAGATCAATGGCACCAAAGTCCTGACCGCCAACCTCGAAGGCGCAGATAACAAGGCCTTGCGCGACACCCTGGACCAGCTCAAGAACAAGCTGGGAACAGCGGCTATTGTTCTGATCAGCGAAGACGATGGCAAGGTGCGCGTGGTTGCCGGTGTCACCAAAGACAAGACTTCAGTGGTCAGGGCCGGTGACCTGGTCAACATCGCCGCCGCCGAAGTCGGCGGCAAAGGCGGTGGTCGCCCCGATATGGCCCAGGCCGGCGGCAACCAGCCCGAGCATATCGACAAGGCGCTGGCTGCCGCCAAAGCCTGGCTGCACCAGAAACTGTCATAGCCTGCGTAGATGCAAGGAGCGGCTTCAGCCGGGCATTTCGTTTCGAAGGCGAACTGTTGAGATAATTTAAATAAACATCACAACAACTTCAGTCGTAAATTGATTGTTGCCATTGCCACAATTAGCCACTGCTTATATACTCCCCCGTCTTTATGATTCACAAAAGCATTGAATGACACTGATCGTACAGAAATACGGCGGCACCTCGGTGGGCAGTATCGAGAAAATCGGTAATGTCGCTGATAAGGTGTGTGCGCACGTAAAAAATGGCGAACAGGTCGTCGTCGCGGTGTCTGCGATGAGCGGTGAAACCAATCGTTTGATCGCGCTCGCCGAAGAGATGAGCGAACAGCCGCATCCGCGTGAAATGGATGTACTGGTATCCACGGGTGAGCAGGTGACCATCGCCCTGTTGACCATGGCCCTGCACGATCGTGGTTGTGATGCCAAGTCCTACACCGGCAGTCAGATCCGTATGTTGACCGATAGTGCCCACGGCAAGGCGCGTATCCGCGAGATTCAGTGTGATGCCATCCATCACGATCTGGATATCGGCAGAGTCGTCGTCGTTGCCGGCTTTCAGGGCGTCGACGAGCACGGCAACATTACCACGCTGGGGCGTGGCGGTTCCGATACCACCGCCGTGGCAATGGCTGCCGCGCTCAAAGCGGATGAATGCCAGATCTATACCGATGTTGATGGCGTCTATACCACGGATCCGCGCATCGAACCCAAGGCCCGTAAACTCGACAAGATCACATTCGAGGAGATGCTCGAGATGGCCAGTCTCGGCTCCAAGGTACTGCAGATTCGAGCGGTCGAATTTGCTGGTAAATACAATGTTCCTTTACGCGTGTTGTCATCTTTTGAAGAAGGCGACGGCACCTTGATTTCGCTGGAGGATGAGAACGTGGAACAGGCAACCATCGCTGGAATTGCATTCAACAAGGATGAGGCACAATTGACGCTCGCAGGTGTGCCTGATAAACCGGGCGTTGCATCGCTGATACTTGGCCCCATCACCGAGGCTAACATCGAAATCGATATGATCGTACAGAATATCGGTGCCGACGGCAGTACCGACTTTACCTTTACGGTGCACCGAAACGACTACGCCAATGCACTGAAAATATTAGAAAAAACATCAACAGAACTGGGTGCTCAGCAGGTCATTGGAGACGATCGGATAGTCAAAATTTCTCTCGTTGGTGTTGGTATGCGCTCGCACGCGGGTATCGCCAACACCATGTTCCGCACGCTGGCGCGCGAGGGTATTAACATCCGCATGATTTCGACGTCGGAAATCAAGATATCCGTCGTCATCGATCAAAAATACCTGGAATTGGCCGTTAGAAGCCTTCACGAAGCCTTTGGCCTCGAGATCGACGGTAAAATTCATAATTAATCTCGATAATTCATCATAAATTTGTAATAATTGAAAGCGTCGTCTTGCCCCAGCGACAGATGCAGGTAAGGGGTAATGGGTAGTGGCAACGAACTATCGCGCTGTTTGAGGCTCTACCTTCTTGAAATGACCAAACACGGAGAAGGGAAATGTTGATATTGACACGACGCGTTGGTGAAACGCTGATGATAGGTGATGAAGTAACCGTTACTGTGCTAGGTGTAAAAGGTAATCAGGTACGAATTGGGATCAATGCCCCTAAAGATGTTGCTGTACATCGTGAAGAGATCTACGAGCGTATCAAGGCAGAACAAAACGATACCGCTACAGCAGAATAATTACCAAACGATCTAAAAGACCGACACGAGTATCCGGGTCCAATGATCCAGGTACCGCTTGTCAGGTGCCTGTGTGTAATTATGTGTATTGAAAACTGGTAAGAATGAGTGTGTAACTGGTAATATTCTGCGCTTGCCAGGGGCAAGTAGACTGAAAGATCAAGAGAGTGCGCAATTTGGGCCAGATCCAGTTAATACAAATCTGGAGCATTGTTTGAGATCTTCCACTAATTAGGAAACTCATCGCAAACAGGTGATGAGTATTATTACGACACCCCGGACACATTATTTGACAATAAACCGAATCACGGAGAGCTGGCCGAGTGGCTGGCAAAATCGCCGGGAGCGATCTTGAACATCCGCGTTGTTTGCGGATGGCCCGCAGGGCGAAGGGCAGGACGCCCGAAGTAACGCGCACGTGCGCCATGTTGAGGTGTGCATGATGTTCGTTACAAGATAACAATTTGAATTTGGGAGAGCTGGCCGAGTGGCTGGCAAAATCGCCGGGAGCGATTTTGAACATCCGCGTTGTTTGCGGATGGCCCGCAGGGCGAAGGGCAGGACGCCCGCAGTAACGCGCACGTGCGCCATGTTGAGGTTTGCATGATGTTCGTTACAAGATAACAATTTGAATTTGGGAGAGCTGGCCGAGTGGCTGAAGGCGCACCCCTGCTAAGGGTGTATACGGGGAACCGTATCGAGGGTTCGAATCCCTCGCTCTCCGCCATTTACTTATGAATGGGTCATTCCCATTCATAAGTAAATTGGAGATTGTGAGGACTTGGTTCGGACCCTTATGGTTCGAAAAAATTGCCGGGAGCAATTTTTCGTGACCGAAGGGAACCCGAAGGGCGAGTCTCAGGGATGAGACGAGCAATCCCTCGCTGTTAAAGCTAATCGGAGCAAGGGAAACTATGAGACCTCCTCCCAGCATCAGGAGATCTCTCACTGTCGTTCGAGATGACATGCCGATAACGAAATGACAGTGAACTAACATTTGACGTGATTGTTACAAACACCGATAATTGCGCGCCCAGATAAATTGACATTGCGCCTGTAGCTCAGCTGGATAGAGTACTCGGCTACGAACCGAGCGGTCGGGAGTTCGAATCTCTCCAGGCGCGCCATAAAATCAAGCACTTGCAACATTCTCAGATTGGCCGTTTTTCGAGTGTGTTGCAGGTGTGTTTTTTACCACGTACAAAGATGGCCTTTTCGAGCCGACAATGCGCTCTACCAGGTCCACCAGGTAGGTGGTTTCCGCAGTCGAATAATGTGTCGTGATGTCATCGTTCGCATGGCCGAGGATATCCTTACGATCCTCACGCGAGACGCCTTCTTCTCTTAACCTGGCGCCAGTCGTATGGCGCAGGTCGTGCACACGAAAGTGCTGGCCGGGTCCTCTTACATTTTCCAGTCCAGCCGCTTTTCGTGCGCGCTTCCAGGCCGTGTTGTTGACTTTCTGAAACGGTTGACCGGGTCCGTCGTCGCGTCGGCCTTTGTAGACGAACACGTATTCCGGATGGGCACCGCGACAGCTATCAACAATTTCACGCGCCACGCTGTTGAGAAAGATTCGTTTTGGTTGAGCGTTCTTCGACGTTGGCAGGTCGAACACGAACAAACCGTTTGGCAACTTCACTTCATGACACCATTTGAGTCCGCCGACCAACTGTTTGCTGTCCTTGTCTCGTACTGGTAACACTTCATGCTCGCGGCAGCCGGTCATCAGGATGAACCAGGCGACCCGGTATTGATGCATCGGCAGTTGCCGAAAGAACGGCATCTGTTTTTCGCGTGGTAGCGGGTAGCCATGCGCTTCACCTTTTGACTGATCGGCGTACTTGCCCGGGTTGCGAGGTAGCAGCCGGATCCGCGGTGTATGCGCGATCCAGGTCTTGCCGTTGTCGATCCAGTCATTGGCGGCCAGGTTGAGCATGTGTCTCAATATTTCCAGTGTGCGGTTGACGGTATTGTGTTTGCAGGTTTTCAGGCGATCGCGTTTGAACCTGACCAGGTCTGGATGCTCGTTGTGGAGGTCGGACAATTTATCGTTGCCCATGTACTCGACGAGCATGTCCAGGTGGTAGGCGTCAACGCGGTGATTGCGGCCGTCGACCTGCAGTAGTTTCGCTGCTGCATGGTTCACGGTGAACGGATACCGCAAGCCATGTATCAGCCGTTCCTGCTCCTCCGCGAGACGTTTCAGGTAAATCTCTTCGGCTAGGCGCCGATCAGATGTTCCCGTTGATTCGCGTAGGACAGTTTTCTGTCGCCCGTACCGGATCGTTTTGTTGATCTGCCAGTAAGGGCTGCCTCTTCGTTTTGACAGTCCGGGATAGTTTTGCATGTGGGTTTCTCCTTTGTGTGACTACCAGACTGCCCACTGCGCCTGACATATTCCTCCGCCGCGCGGTCCAGGTCAACCCTGCGGTAAAACAGGCTCACTTCGCCGACTAGGTGGGGGTGGATATTCAATTCGTCTAGCAGTGGTTTTATCTCCTTGGCGAAAAGAGTGTTGCCCATGTCGAAATAAGCCTCGACACGGCATTTTCTGATCCAGACTTTGGGGGGCTGGTAGTCTGGCATGCTTTCAGCCTGTTTCTTGCATATGGAAGCACTCGGTTTCTTTACGGCAGCAAGGCACCATGGGCTTTGTCAATTGGTATTGCGGTGGGTTACGCAGTGGATAGCTCATGATTTGTGCTTTCTGTGCAGGTACAGATCGAGGCGGTGCCTCAGCCAGCAGGCGATATAGCCGGTGAAGAGGCCGAGTGCGTAGGCTGCGATCACTTCCAGTTCATTCATGGCCGTCTCTCCGGTCTTTTTTACGCGGCGCTATCAGCATTTCGAGCGTGCGCCAGGTAATGAATAGAATGAATATGGGCGGCCAGGCCAGTGTGCTGAGTATGCACAACAAATCGTTGTTGCGGCTGTGTCTGGCGAACCAGCGCGAATGGGTGAGCAGCATGCGGGTGTTGAGTATGCCTAATGCAAGGTAAATCATCGCGCTGCCCATCATTATCAGAATCAGGATGTTGTCGATCTTCATGGTCAAGGTTTCCGTAGGAGTGAGAGCCATCTACAACAAGGCCGAGTACCGAGAGCAGCGCGCAGTGATGTTGCAGGACTGGGCTGACATGATCGACGCGTGGACTATCGGGTGACGGCAGTAGCGCCGGAGCGGTCAGCCTGTGCCTCGGATCGTTTTCGCGATTCGGTCGATTCCTCCACTCCCGCCAGGTCCCAGGCGACGTTACGGCTTGTGAGAACGATCCGGCAGGGGAAGTCGCCACGCTTTTCCATGTTGTCGATGGCGCGTTCCGAGAGTGGGATTATGGCCAGCAGAGCCTTTTGATTGATCGGGGTCTTTCCCGTTAGGGTTCGGTGTTCATCGTCCATCGTATTCTCTCTGTCCCGGCTATGCAGGTTTTTGGCTTAGCGTTGTGCAACGTGGCCAACGTTAGCATGGTGAAAATTGGCATGACAAAAGAAAATGTTTAGCAAAGTGATAAACGCTTTGCTAGATTTTAATTATATAAAGGTGGATTGTCGGACTGGTTTAGCAAGACGTCGTGAACGTTGCATCCACGACGCGGGTACTTAAGTCTTCCAGTAGTCGTTCTTGAAGTAGGCGAGTGCGTTCACACCCGCTCTCCTTTAAACAATACAACGCCACAAATTGTCGCGTCCGCGTTGAGCTCGATAATGCGGTTCGGCCAATCCGGGTTCATTGCTTTCAGATACTTCCGGTCGCCTTCGATGACGAGTTGCCTGAGGATAGGCTCGTTGGATTTTGCAGGCTTGACGACGACATATTTGCCATGCACGGCAGCATAGTTAGGGTCGACGTAGATCAGATCCTCTTCGTGGAACTTGGGCTCCATGCTGACACCGGTAACCCTCAAGACATAGGTATCCTCGCTGCATACCACGGGGCAGGGTAGCCAGACTTTCACATCATCGTTGAATTCACCGCCAATCTTGGAGCGGTCTGCGGCTTGGTCCCACGATATAAGCGGATGTAAAGCGTTGTCGGCGCCAGGCTCAGCTGCCCAGTAATCGTACGCCGATCTTTGTTCGCTGATATTGGCGTGGTTATCGTCCATCCAACCGATAGGTTTGCCCATGCCGCGTTCTAGCTTTTCGGCCAGGCCGTCGCCCACACCTCGCGGTGTGCCTTTACGTGTCGGCATTTGATTACGCACTTGGCTCAGATAGGAACTGTTTGTGCCGACGCGACGGGCGAGTTCGGCGGCCGAGCCGGCCTCGCTAACAAGCAGTTCCAGATTCTCGAGTCTGACATGTTCCTGCTTTCGCTTCATGCAAAATAGTCTAGCAGAAATTTAGCGCAGTGATAAATAAATTCTTTTTGAGACGCATTGCGCAATGCTTTGCACGTGCTAATGTTTCTTTGCATGGAGCTGAAAGAATTTTTGAGGGCCGCCACCAAGCGTGAGCGCGCCGAAATAGCCGTGGTTTGCAACGACTCGGTCTCATACCTCTATCAACTGGCAGGAGGACATCGGTATGCCAGCGCCTTGCTTGCGACCCGGATCGAGCAACTGACGCGACAGGTGGCCTTACGATCCGATGGTCGGCTGATGCTGGTGCCGCGGGAAAGCCTGGTCCGGCATCCGGAGATTTTCGCTGGCGTCTATGAGCAATCGGTCACTGAATATAACAGATCACGATGAAGGATCGACCCACAACCACGACAGCCTCGACGTCTCAGACGGTGCCTGCCTCCGAAACGGCGAAACAACCGAGCGTATCGACAGCCATGCGTTTGGAGGTGACACAGATCAAAGCCTATGAGCGCAATCCGCGGCGCTGTGAGAATCCCGAGTACGACCGTATCATGGCCTCGATTCGTTCCAAGGGCATGGATCAGCCCCTGGTTGTGACCTGTCGACCGGGTGAAACCGAGTATGTCGTCGGTGCCGGCGGCAACACGCGGCTGCATATCTTGCAGGCGTTGTACCAGGAGACAGGTGACGAGCGGTTCCACTGGGTCGACTGTCTGTTCAAGCCCTGGCATCGTGAGTCGGATGTGCTGTTGGCGCATCTGCGAGAAAACGATCTGCGCAGCGGCTTGAGTTTCATCGACAAGGCGCGCGCTGTTTGCGAAGCGCAAAAATTGCTTGCCGAAGAACTCGGTCTCGATGTGATCTCTCAAAGGCGTCTCGAAACAGAACTCCGCCGTGCCGGGTATCGCATTACCCAGGCGCGTATTTCCCAGATGGTATACACCGTCCATCGACTATTACCCGTCATCCCCATTGCGCTCGAAGGCGGACTCGGCAGGCCACATGTGGAACGCATTCGCAGATTGGAGCGCGCGGCTCACAAGATTTGGCAGGATCGGTGTTCAGAGTCCGCAGAGGATTTCGAAGAGGTCTTCACGACACTATGCAAACGGTACGATGGCCCCGACTGGGACACAGATGTACTGCGCAGTGCATTGGAATCTGAAATTGCCGCTGCATTGGATGCCAGCATTCATACCGTACGCGTGATGCTCGATGCCGAGATGGCCGGCAGGGAACTGGTGATTCCTGAGGCTGAAGAGAAACCGGATGAGGAATCATCAGAACCTGAGTGCGCTACAGACGGATCGTTCGATGTTGATGTTGATCAGGATGATGGACGTTCGTGTAACTCCAGTTCGGATCGAACCTCCACTGATGAACCACCACCGGAACTAACAGATCAGTCGAATCCCGGGAAAGTGTCGTTTCCTGGTCTGCCGGATGATGACGCCAATGAGACTTCTGAACCCGATTCGGAACTACCGAACCTCACCAAAGACTCCACCCCCAGCGATCTGAAGTCATTGCGCGGTCGCGCCTGGACGCTTGCGACACGACTGGCCCAGCGTAACGGCATGGCTGACCTCGTTGAAGCGGTGTCCGGCAAGGGATTGGGATTCGTATTGCGCGATGTTCCAGATCCAACCCTGGCGGATCAGCTCGACGAAGATAGTTTGAGTCAGCTCACCATGCTGTGGTGGCAGTTGGCGGCCTGTGCGGAGATGACCTTTGCGCCGCTCGAGGCCATGCTGCCGCTGCTGCCGGACGAATCCATCCTTCGCCGTGCCCTCGAGACCGAAGATGCCGATCTGTTGTTCAGCAGTATCTGGACACTGGATCCGGGCCACACCGGCTATCGGCTCTGGCGGCCGCTCGATGATCGGGACTGGCGTGATCTGCTGGCCTTGATGGATACCTATCGACGCATCCGCCGTATCGCTGCGGATACCGGTGTATCGGTCTGGGAGTAGAGGCGATGGAAAGCACGAAGGAATCCGATCTGGTCACCGCCGTATTGATGTATGCCATTCGCTGCCTGGCCGAAGGTGATCACGTGGCCCTGCAAAACATGAAATTCGGTCCGCGCGAGATCGAGGCCCTGCGGGAGATGAACGTCTCGGACCTCTACCGTGTTGAATCGCTTCGTGCCCACTGTCTGGATATCGCCCTGAATCGGCAGGTGTACTGGCCGATGATCGATCACCTGCGGGTGCAGCGTGAATCGGAAGAGACCCTGCAGTCGCTGATTGCAGCCGATGCGCCGCATGAGATGCTGTTGATCCTGTTCGGATTGAATGCCCGTGATTACGGTCGGCTAAGGCGTACCCTGTCTGTGAGCCCTTCGGTGGGGCGTCCCCCCGAGGCCGATGAGGAAAGTTCCCACCGGCTCTGGCAGGCCTGGTCGAGCCGGGTCGATGGGGAGACAACTGGATTACTCGCGCCCACGGATTACCTGGAACTCCACCGGGAGACCGGGGTGCCGATGCGCGCCATCTGGAACCTGACCCAGCGATGGGCCCAGTACGGAAACCTGACCGGCCAGAATGACGATGGTGCCGCTCAGGTAGGTGATGATGGATGAGCAGACAGGCGTCATTCGTCCGGAAACACTCGCCCTCGATAAACTGATCAAGGCCACCATCGCCCGTGTGGAGGCATCACCCGATGGTGGCGCCGCCGACACGGTACTTTTCCTCGGAAACCGGCATCAGTCTTTTCCCACTGCGGTAATCCGCGATCCGGTACTCGAGCCGGTCGACAAACTGGTGTGGATGGTCATCATGCTGGCGGTTCGGGAGACGGGGGCTAATACCGCTTTTCCGAGTTATGAAGCCATTTCCCGCATGGCCAATGTTTCATCGCGTTCTACGATTGCCCGTGCGATAGCCATCCTGCGTGCCTCGCGCTGGTTGACCCTCTGTGGTCGTACTGCGTAAAGCCAGCGGGCGGTTTCGCGGTAACGTCTATGCACTGCACGACGAGCCCTTGCCACTGGCCGATGTGATCCACCTGGATGGCGACTACATGGCCTTTCTGAATAAGGCCGTGAGCCATGGTCATGCCCGGGTGCGTACAGTGGCCAAGGGTGTGCTGGCGTCCATTGATGAGGATGTCGGGGGCGGGCGTAACGTATGCGCCCTGGAGCATCCAATCGAACGGCGGATACAGTCTGCGGTGAGCACAGGTAACGAAGGACTACGCCGGTTCTTCTCGTTTACCCGCGATGCTATCCAGCAGATTCGTCAAGATTCTATGGGCAACAGGCAGGCGCGGGATCACCATGACCAAAATTCGAACTCGGTTGAGACCCAAGTTCGAAAATCGAACGTACAAAAATCGAACTCAGGTTGTAGTAGTAGTAATAATAAAAAAAAACAACTACTACTTCTGGTGAGAGTGCGTCGAAATTTATGCATGCCGGTGAGCACGGAGAACCGCTGGTATATCCACGGCGCCTGGGCGACAACCAGCGAGACATTGCAAACCGCTATCTTTTCACCCTTGCCCCAGAGGATCGCCAGCCGATTCTTGATGAACTGGAGGGGCGGTTCCAGGCCGAGCAAAAGGGCATGAAGCCGGTCTATGACGAGATCAGCTTCCTGTTCCGTCTCTGTGAATTGATGAAATCGGGCGAGTTTGTGCCCAATCTCGGCATCAAGGTGCGGGATGCCCGGCGCGCGCGGGAGACCCAGCGTCAACAGGCATCACGCCACGACACAGCCACGGAACCGAAGGAGACCGACGAGCAACGCCAGAAGCGCATGGCGCTGGCAAAGGTACGGATGGATGAGATGCGGAAGGCGTTGGGAATGCCAACAAATAAGGAGTCAGCATCAGAAGCTAACGAGACATAAGGTTTTCTCAAAGTGATTCCACTGGAATCACCTGTCGAAATTCGAACTCGGTATACAACCCTCCCATTTGTCGACGGGATTTTCCCTTGTTCATAACGAGTGCGCATGCGTTGATACGCGCAAACTCATGCAACAAGGAACCCGACAACCTGTGACCACGGAAAACCCGATTCCCAAACCGACCGATGCTGACAAACTGGGTCCACTGCGTGGCCAGGTCTGGCTGACGCTGCAGACGAACCAGGCGCGTCGGCTGATTCGTGGTCGTAACGGCACGAAGGGAAAATCGCCGATCATCGGTCTGGGGCTCTTCGCTGAACGGCTGCGACTGATCTGGCAGGCGTCGCGCAATGATGATCCATATGCAGACTGGTGGCTAATCAAGGTACATGAAGCCATTGAGGATCGGGAGGCGCTATTCCAGCGTCTCCAGCGGGATCTGGATGAGCGGTTGACACAGATGGGTTCGATAGAGGTCGCCGTCGCCGTGTCTGAGCGACCCTACCGGATGCCGCTACAGTTCGCCAATCCCTATGCTTATCAAGCCGCACGCCTCGTATCGACATACGATGCCCTGGTTTGTGCCGCGCTAACCGCCAGCCACATCGGTGTGCTGGATCGTGCATCGCGTGACCACGTCATTGAGTTGGGCGCACGCAAGATCCGCGGTCTGTTCATGATTCCCCAGGGTTATCGCTTTCTGCGCATCGAGCGGTCTGATATTCAGAAAGGCAACGACAAAAGTACGCAGGCAACCCAGCTCATGGGAACAGTTCCCGATGATGTATTGAGTGGTGAACGTCGCGCACCGATGGCGCCAACTCAACGACACTTGTCATCGGGATTCTCCCGGAATCTCGGACTGCATTCCGCACCCACCGCACCGGCCACAGCTCCTTCCCCTGACGAAAACGACGACGCGTGATGTGTCGGGTTTCCTCTGGCGTGTCAGCCACGTGTCTCCATAATCCTGAACTTGTTTGAAGTCAATGGGGCCGTCTTGTCATGGCAAAAGCACAGCCAGGAATCCGAGTCACCATACAGCTTGATCCCCGTGTGGCGCTCGAGTCCGTCCTGCTGAACCGGCACAGACAAGTGCCGGTTAACCGCCGGCAGGAATGGTTGCGCGGGTTGCTGGTTCAGGGATTTCGATCCGAGATCGAATCGCTACGCGGCACATCTGACGATACGAAACGCGATTCGACCATGGCATTCACGAACTCGATGTCCCGGTCGCCGCATCGAACTGCCGGACTCCCCGAATCTGCGCCTGCTGTTGTGTCCGCTGAGCCAATATCGGCCACGGAGGGTACTAAACCCTTCGCGGCCCTCGGTAAGGTGATGGGCGCAAGGTGATGGGCTAGGGCGGGCAACCAACAAACATAATCGAAAACGAATCAGAGGATTAAAAAACATATGGCTGACGCAAGCTCAATAAATCCCATCCCGGTTGGCCTCGACGATGGCTATGCATTCACCAAGATCGCACTTCCGGATGGCCGGTTACTCGCGATTCCTTCACGCGCTCGCGTGGGCCAGTCCGGTGTGACCTGGATCCATGAGGCCGAACAACGCATCTCTGAGTACGAGACAGAGGATACCGTGTATTCGGTTGGTGCCTTGGACGGTGCGCCCACGCATTTTGAAGGCTACCCGTGGTCTGGTCTGAACCGGGCGGTTGTTCAACACGCCCTGCAACAGGCCGGACTTGCCGGAAAGAGTGTGCATGCTGTCTCCGGTTTGCCTGTTAGCACCTTCTACCGCAAGAGTGGCGAACATCGGCAGGAAACCATTGCCAGGAAGCGCGATAGCCTCAAGCAGGCAGTTCGACCACTTTCGAATGCGCTGCCGGCGGGTATAGCGTTCCATGAGGTTATACCTGAGGCCTTGGCCGCCTGGTACGACTACGTGATCGTCGAACTGGAGGACGGTGTCACACTCGATGCGGATCGTGTCTCCGTGCCGGTTGCCATCGTCGACATCGGTGGACGCACGACAGACTACGTCGTGGTAAAGGACCAGGGCATATTGCATGCCTCGTCTGGTTCCCTGCAGTGTGGAATGTTGAACGTGAAACAGAGTGTGGCCGATGGAATCCAGGAACGCTTCGATCTGGAGTCGCTGAGCGAGCAACTGGTATCCCAGGCGGTGGAGCACAAGATTGTTCGTCTGCAAGGTAAGGAGCACGATGTTGCCGCGTTGGTCGAGGCCGCCAAGCGCGAGGTCGTGGAACGCATTCATGACGAGACCCGCAGGCAACTGGGGTTAGGCATCGAACTGGACCGTGTGCTGTTCGTCGGTGGTGGGACCGTGGCACTGTCGAAACACATCGCCAACTGGTTCCCGCATCAGGCGATTGCCGAACATCCTGCGTTTGCCAATGCACGCGGCATGCTCAAGTACCTGCGCTATGTCTGTGAGGCCTCCGATGCGGCCTGAGCGCATCCATTACACCAGTTTTATCCGTCGTCACTGCGGTTCAGTGGCAATCGAGGCACCGTCGGGCCGTGCAATCGGTGCACAGCGACAGTTCTCTGTCGTCGGTCCTATCTCAAGAGAGTGGAACCTGTTTCCATTTCATTCACCCTGCCGGGCAAGCATCCCCGTCAGGGGCGCGCTTGATCCGGGAATTTTTAACCTCTAAGGAGCAAGTGCTATGTCAACCAACGAAACCAAGCAGTATTTCGATCTTCACACCACCGGCATCGGTTATCTCAATCGTGTCCGGGAGGTGACACCCAAGGAAGGTGAGCCCTTCCTGAGTATCACCATCGCTGCCCTTCGTGGCAGTGTCGACAACGCCCAGTACACGCATTTCGAGTGTCGCGTGTCCGGCAAGCAGGCGCAGGAAATCGTGCGTCAGCTCAAGCCGGCCGTCGAGGGCAATCTGAAGGTACTGATCGGCTTCACACTCAGTGATCTCTTTGCCGAGTCCTTCACCTTCAAGAACGGGGACAAGGCCGGCGAGACCGGTATCAGCCTGAAGGCACGGCTACTGCGCATTGCGTGGGCCAAGGTCGACGGGCAACCGTTCTACACCGCACAGGAAGACGCGGCGTAACTCAACGTATGGCCGGGTAACACCAAGTTACCCGGCCACTTTCTACCCATCGGGGGATCATTCCTCCGAGGGACTGGTCTCCCTTTTTCCTGAGGAGATCAGTCATGAAGAAAACGGATGCATCCGTAGAAGCGTTGGTAGAAGACCGGTTGTCCGGTTTGAAACCAGCAGACTTAAACGATGTGGAAAAGCAATCAGTGATCACACTGGCGATGAAGGTGTTGTCCATCAAACATCGAGCCGGCAGGGTTTTGAGTAAACCGGACGAGACGCGGGATTTCCTGCGTCTGCGCCTGGCAGACTACCGTAACGAAGTCTTCGGTTGTCTGTTTCTCGATAACCGTCACCGGATCATCGCTGTGCGTGAGCTGTTCCAGGGCACCATCGATGGCGCCTCGGTTTACCCGCGGGTCGTGGTGCAGCAGGCCATGGAGGTGAATGCCGCCGCTATGGTCTTTTTTCACAATCATCCATCGGGCGTTGCTGAGCCCAGTCACGCGGATGAGGCGATCACCCGCCGTCTGAAAGACGCACTTGCACTGGTTGATGTGCGGGTGCTGGACCACTTTGTGGTCTCGGCTGGCGAAAGTGTCTCTTTCGCAGAATCGGGACTTCTTTGAAGTCCAACACTTTTCTACAAACCCTGCCGGGGAAGCATCTTCTTCTCCGGCAGGGGAGGAGGTGTGACCTGGTGTTTATCCATCACAGGAGAATACCCATGAGTAACATTTCCAATGAACAGTCCACTGAAGCGTTTTTCGGTGAAGTCATTTCAACCTATACCCGTGCACAGGCCATCGAGGACGGTGTACTGATCGATGCGGGTTCCATGGCCAGCGAGGCCGGTTTCAAATGGCCCGTTGCGCTGACATCTGCGGTCTGGGCCGATTGTGTGGCCTGGACCGAGGATGACAGTGAACAGCAGGTGCATCAGGATCAGTCGGGGAGGCTGTGGGACGTCCTGTATATGGCGTCCCATGCCATACGCACCACCAAAGATTCGGGTGACCGGCTGTTGTTCCAGCTGTATCGGGTAGCCCGTGATGGTCACTCGACCGAAGCGGAGCTGGTCACACTGAAGCTCATTGTCGGTCCAGGTGATGCCGGTGAACCGGTCATCACGATCCTGCTGCCGCATGAGGACTGAAGCGTAGTACGCATGCTGTTCAATCAACCGATCAAGTCAACGACTTGAGTTCATCCCCATCCCCACCAACGCCCCGCTTTATGCGGGGCTCCTTTCTCCGCTCCATCCCATCACGCATACCGACCCGACGGACGTACGAGTGAGTCAGATACTGGCTGACTACGTCCAGTACCAACACTTTATGGCTGTCCACTGAGTCCACATGCCTTGCCCGCCACGGCAACGCGAGCCTCTAACTCGCGTGCCAAGGGCGGGGCCGCGTTCAGCGGCGCCTGTGGGCCCCAGTGGGCAGGTAGCAACGCTCCGAAGGATTGCACCAGCCGATTAGTAGCAGGCCTCGTGACAGGCGGATGCCTGGCGCGTGGCGTGCCTGAACCGAAGGCGCCCTCGTCACTGGCAAGCGAAGCGGGGTAGTGACGAGGGCGGCATTCCCGGAAACGGCGCGCGTTTTCGGCAGGATTACCCAGTGCAAGGCCAGTGATGAAGGCCGATACTGCCGCCCTCGATCGCCGAGATATCAAAAGATTTAACCGTGGCTACTGCGGATACAGTAGCAACAGAGCGCACCCGAACCCTTCGATGCGCTGCGGCGAAAGCCGTGGGTTCATTCTCCAATCCGAGCCGACCACGGGATCGGTTCTTTCTCGCAGGCACCAGCCTGTATTGACTCGTCGAGCCGAGACGCCCGCCCCTGGTGGTGCCGTCGATGCTCATTCTTCATTAACCGCGGAAGTGTTCCGCCTATCTGAAAGGAGGTGATGTGTAACCACACTTAAATCGCGCCTATAACGGCGCACGTTGGTCCACGCCAGACCATTCCCTCCGGGGAGAACCGGCGTTGCCTAGACCAGGCAGCTTTAGGTCGCAATGGGCGTAGTGTCCCATGACCGTACCGCGTACGCGGGACCGAATGGCTATGGCCACCGGTTGGGTCAGAAACACTTACCGATATGCGAGAACACTTTTGAGAGATCTGAACTACCAACTCAAGCAGATTTGCCGTCGAAACCGGGACGGCAGTTTTACCACCCAGCGAGACCGGGAGCGGCTGCTGACGCAGATCGCCGACCAGCTCCATGAACTGGGTTACCGTCATATGAGCGCGCAGTCGCTCAAGCCCAAGCACATCGAGGCTTTGGTCAAAAACTGGCAAGAGAAAGAGCTGTCGGCCGGGGCGATGAAGAACCGGCTGGCAGTCATTCGCTGGTGGGCACAGAAGGTCAATCGCCAGAACGTCGTTGCTCGATCGAACGATCATTATGGTGTTCCGAACCGGCAGTTTGTGACCAACGAATCCAAGGCCCGTAGTGTGGGGGCGGAAGAATTGGGCAAGATTCGAGATGCCCGTGTCCGGATGAGCCTGGAACTACAGCAGGCTTTTGGCTTGCGCCGAGAAGAGGCGATCAAGTTCATGCCGGACTACGCCGATCGCGGCGACCATATCGTCCTCAAGGAAAGCTGGACCAAGGGCGGCAAGGCGCGAACCATCCCGATACGGACTGAGGCCCAGCGTACCGTTCTCGATCGTGCGCGACAGTTGGCCGGTAAAGGCTCGCTGATTCCCAGCGCGAAGAACTACCGACAGCAATTGCGATTGTACGAAGCCGAGACCGCCAGGGCAGGGTTGTCCAGGATGCATGGTCTTCGTCATGCCTATGCCCAGAACCGTTATGAGGAACTGACCGGATGGCGAGTCACCCGCGGCGGGCGGTCCTGCAGTCAAAACGCTCACGCCGGAGCAAAAACGGATCGATCAGCAAGCCCGCCTGACGATCAGTCTCGAGCTCGGGCACGAGAGACCACAAATTGTGGCTGTGTATTGCGGGACGTGAATACAGCTACGAAAACGCTGCGCCGGTGAGAATGGATTATCCATTTCCAGTACCCGAGCGCACCTTCATGATGCCGGCCAGGTTGTACCAAACCACTGAGGCCGAATCCATTATGAAACGATCACTCTTTCATCCTGCTCACCCTGGTGCAGTAACGGCGATATGTATCGCCGGCATTTGTACTGTCGCCAGCGTGAACCTTCATGCAAGCGATATCCAGACAGGCCGGTATTCGATGGTTTCCGCGGCTCCGACCCAGGCGCAGGCCGAACTGTTGGAAGCGACCGTGACCGTTCAGTTGCCGGCGCGGATCCAGACTATTGGAGAGGCGGTGCGGTATCTCCTGCAGCGCAGTGGTTACCGGCTGGCTGCTGCTGAATCCACCGCGCCGGATACGCTCGCGTTATTTGCGCTACCGTTGCCGGCCGTCCATCGCCATCTTGGGCCGATGACCTTGCGCGAAGCCCTGGAGACACTCGCAGGCCCGGCCTTCCACCTTGTACAGGATCCCGTCCACCGACTGATCACCTTCACGCGATGTGTACCAGAACAGGTGGCCGTCCATGAGACTGTGAGTAAAGCGGATGCGGAGGTAATGCAGGATGACGACTGAACATCAACCGGAGCAGGTCATACCGTCGGAAGATGTGACCAAGCTGGATGAGACAAAGGAACAGCCAAGGTCCCGCCGGCTGGCTTACAAGTCGGTACTGACCGCCGTTGTGGTCGGTATCGTTGCAATCAGCGCGCTGTCGCTATTCGTAATCCAGCGGCAAGAAAAACCATTGGATGACCTCCAGATACAGGAATCCAATACCCCAAACCAGGCGGTGATCAAAACACCGGAACCGGAGATAAGCCCGGCCGAGGACAAAGTTGAACAGATCGATCGGAGGCTGACATCTCTGTCCGGGCGGATCGACCGCGGCTTCGAAGCGCAGCTTGCCCATAGTGCGGATGTGAAGCAGAGCCTGGCATCCGTTGCCGAAAGTGTTCAGGCGATCAAAGTGGCTGTTGCCGATCTCACGGAAAGTAACCATGCCCTTCGCCAACGTATTGACGAGTCCATTGCACGGCTGAATACCCTCATCAAGGAGACCCAGAAGCGCAAGGTCGCCCAGAAAAAGCCGGCGGCCAGGCCGAAACCTGCACCCGCCAAAACTCCACCGTTTCATGTCGATGCCATCGACGTTTGGGATGACATGACCTACGTGGCCATCTCCCAGGCAGGCCGCGTTGCATTTTTGAAGTCCGGCGAACAGCAATCAGGCTGGACAGTGGCTCGCATCGACCGCCTCAAGGGCAGGGTCGAATTCAAAGGGCCGCATGGCCAGAACCATTCCGTTTCATTACAGAGGTAGAACCGATGGAAATCGTATTAGCCGTGTTATTGCTCTTCGGCGGTTTTGCGCTGGGATCCGCGACAGCAGAGAAGAATGATGGCGCTGAACCATCCAGCAATAGTGCATCTCGTATCCAAACTACGGCAGATTCAGTTCTTGCTACACAGGGGATGCGTGGGTGTCTGTCTGACAAGTCTGGAATGTACCGGGATCTGACGGTGCCCTATATCGGCCAGAGAGACCAGGCAGCACCGAAGGCCGACACGTGTGAAGGGGAATGCATCGATGAATAGACGATGGAAGCCGGTTGTTTTTCTGGGTGCCCTTGTCGCGTCGAATACCGTGATGGCTGCCGAGTTGTCACATACCCAGATCGAGGATACCCGGCAGGATAGCTCGCAAAAAGCCACGAACGTCTTATCAGCCACGGATCTGGCGCATGCTCGTCTGTGGGGTTTGTCGGAGACGGAGTGGCGCCGTTACAAACAGTTGATGCAGGGCATTCGCGGGAGCATCAGTCCGGCGACGATATCGCCCATCGAAGTGCTCGGTATTCATGCGCGGGATGACGCAGAGCGACAGCGGTATGCCGAAGTGTGGGCACACGCCATGTATGAAGACGCCGGTCGTATCCTTGCGTTCCAGCACGCCTACGATGCTGCAACCAAGCGCCTGTATCCGAATGTGTCTTTGATCGACATCAGCCGGTTGCCGGGAAAGACCGAAGTGAAAAATACCTTTCAGTCCGGAGACCGCCTGTTGTTCTTTACGCGCCCGGATTGTCCGGCCTGCGATCTGCTGCTGAATAAGCTGTTAAAGCGGATCGACGAAGTCAGCGGTATCGATATCTATCTCACCGATGTGGACAAGGGAGATGATCGCGCCGTCAGGGACTGGGCGTCCAATCACCAGATCGATCCCGACTGGGTACGCAGCCGGCGGATCACCCTCAATCATGATGGCGGTGCCCTCGACAAACTGACCCAGGGGCAAGGTGACGTCCCGTCCGTATTGCGCCGTCGAGGCGAGGACGTCTCAAGACTGCTGGTTTCGGAGCTCTAGCCCATGGTGGCGTTGATACGAGTTTTCGGCTGGCCGATCGTATTTGCCGTTATCGTTTCGGCCGTTCTGGCGCTTCCTTCTAAAAGCCAGGCGAATGAATCCGTGCCAGCGGGTTATCGCATGATTGCGGCAGAGCACGGAATACCCCAGAGCGTTCTGTTCGCTGTGGCACTCACTGAAAGCGGTAAGCAGACGGGACAGGCCGGTGCCCTCCGGCCCTGGCCCTGGACATTGAACGTGGCCGGGCGGGGTTACTTCTTCGATTCCCGGCAAGCGGCCTGGCAGGCATTGACGGCGTATCTGAAGGAGGGGAAGCGTTCCATCGATATCGGCCTGATGCAGGTCAACTGGCGTTATCACAAGGATCGGCTCGGAACCCCGTGGCAGGCGCTTGATCCGTATCACAACATACGCGTGGGTGCCGGGATTCTGCAGGATTGTTACACCACGCGGCAGGACTGGTGGGGCAGCGTTGGCTGTTATCACTCGCCGAAGGATTCCCATCGTGCAGACCGGTACCGTCGCCGTGTTGTCTCCCACTGGCAGCGCATTGTAAAGGAGGGATGACACGATGGGTCGATTCAGTCTTTATTGTCGGAAGGTCATGGTCATGAGTTGCCTGCTGGTGCCTGTCATGGCCCGGGCCGAGCTGACTGTGATCTATGACAGCGGTCATACACAGTCCATAGCGCCGTTTCTTGATGTCTTCGAATCGACAGAAGGCATGCCGAAGCAAAACCCGATCCCGATAAAACCATCACTCGGTGCAGCCGATCCTAAAGCCTGGTTACCGATTCAATCACCCGGCCTGACACCGGGACCGGTGCAGGCTCGTGCGCATGACCGGCCGTTCACGCGGCCATTTTTCTTGATCGGGTCAGACAGCCGTTCCCGACAGTGGCTACAGACACACCGCGACCGGCTCAAGGAGATCGGTGCCGTCGGGATGCTGGTGCAGGCCGAGACGATGGATGATTTGCGAACGATTGCCAGACTGGCTGACGGCCTGTCTATCCTGCCAGCGTCAGGCAGCGACATCGCGAAGGCACTGAGCGTTTCGCATTATCCGGTGCTGATCTCGGCGCACGGCATCGAGCAGTGAGCACGCATCCCATCGAGGCCCTGCTGCGGCCCCCGGTCGAGCTGTGGTCGACATTGGTGGCTTTCGCCACGGCAGCCATCGCCATTCTGGCCCCGTGGGCGCTGATGATGCCGCCGGGTGTCGCCTATGGCGCCGGCGCCGTACTGGGCCTGATCGGCCTGATCCGGGGCCGGCAGGCCTGGCGGGTACTGCGCTACCAGGGCAACATGCGCCGACTGCCCAACTATAAGGTACGTTCCCGCAAGATCCCCCTCAGCCGCCGCAAGCTCTTTCTGGGCCGGGGCTTTCGCTGGACCCAGAAACACACCCAGCGCCTGCGCGATACCATCCGGCCGGAGGTCCAGCGTTACGTCCAGCCGGGTACCCTGTATCAATGGGCGCGCCGCAAGGAGGTCGCCTGGGAATCGGTCCCGATTCTGAGTTTGCTGGCGCGGCTGTTCCGGGTCCGGGCCTGGTGGAATCCCCTGGCCCCGTTGCCGGCGGTCGGTGGTAAACCGGCCCTGCATGCCGTCGAGCCGGACGAACAGGACGTGTGGATGGACATCGGCGAGCGGGTGGGGCATACCCTGGTGTTGGGGACCACTCGCGTCGGTAAGACCCGGCTGGCCGAGATTCTCATCACCCAGGATATTCGCCGTGGGGACGTGGTGATCGTTTTCGATCCCAAGGGGGATGCCGGTTTGTTGCGGCGTGTATATGCCGAGGCCAAACGGGCCGGACGGACCAAAGACTTCTATATGTTCCATCTGGGGTTTCCACAGGTTTCGGCTCGCTACAACGCCATCGGCAACTTCTCGCGCATCACCGAGGTTGCCACCCGCATCGCCAACCAGTTACCCAGTGAAGGAAATTCGGCGGCCTTTAAGGAGTTCGCCTGGCGATTCGTCAACATCATTGCCCGCGCACTCGTGGCGCTAAACCGCCGTCCGGACTATCAGCAGGTCCGACGCTACATCAACGATATTGAACCGCTGTTCACGGAGTATGCCGAGGCGCATCTGGATACACACGGCGCCGAGGATTGGAAGGAGCAGGTCGAGGAACTGGCAAGCAAGATCTCGGAACGTAACCTGCCGGCGGCCCTGCGGGGTCGCAGTAAAGAAGCTATCGCGCTGATGCGGCACCTGCAGGCACAGGACCTCTATGATCCAGTCCTCGATGGGCTGGTGTCTGCCTTCAAGTACGACAAGACCTACTTCGACAAGATCGTCAGCTCCGTCGGCCCCCTGATGGAGAAGCTGACCACGGGCAATATCGCCGAACTGATCTCGCCGGATTATCTGGATAAGAACGATACGCGTCCGATCTTCGAATGGATGGAAGTCATCCGACGCAAGGGCATCGTCTATGTCGGGCTGGACGCCCTGACTGATACCACAGTGGCCAGCGCGGTAGGCAATTCCATGTTCGCCGATCTGGTGTCGGTGGCCGGGCATATCTACAAGCATGGCGTAGACGGTGAGTCCATCGATACACCGCCCACCATCTCCATGCACGCCGATGAGTTCAATGAACTGATCGGTGACGAGTTCGTCCCATTGTTGAACAAGGCCGGTGGGGCCGGCTTTCAGGTCACGGCCTACACCCAGACCTGGTCGGACGTGGAGGCACGCATCGGCAACCGCGCGAAAGCCGGGCAGGTAGCCGGTAACTTCAACACGATGATCATGCTAAGGGTGAAAGAGCTGGCCACGGCCGAGATGCTCACCGACCAGCTACCCAAGGTTGAGGTGTTCACCCTGATGAGTGTTTCCGGTGTCAACGATTCCTCGGATCCGGGTTCCGGGATCGATTTCAGCTCCCGTAACGAGGACCGAATCAGTGTTTCAGAAGTCCCGTTGCTCACACCGGCCGAGTTGATCACACTACCCAAGGGACAGGCCTTTGCCCTCCTGGAGGGTGGCCAGCTATGGAAGATTCGCATGCCGTTGCCCGCAACGGACTCGGATATGCCTGAGACGCTCACCGAAATCACCAATGAGATGGAGCGCACCTACATCACCAACGATCATTGGTACCGGGTGCAGGAGCCGTGGTGGGGAGCTGCGCCGGATGTCAGCGAACCCGAGTCAGAACCGGAGGCCTCCGATGGCTGAGGCCGTGGCAGATCCGCGTCGCCAGGTAGTTCAGCAAGGGCTGTTCTCGAAGACCTTGTCGGCCGTGGCGAAGCTTATTCTGTGGCTGCTGTTCTCGCTGTTGTTCTCGATCATCATCGAGTGGGTCGGTATGGTGCTCTGGTGGCCGGATGAAGGGACGGACCACAGTCGTACCATGCTGGTCACGGAGATCAGTTATCTCGACAATGATTTTCGACGCAGCGTTGTGACCTCCGATCCGGCACGATTCGCCAAACGGTTCGCCGATAATTCCTACCACTACCTTTTCGAGGTGACGCGGTTTGTGGATTTCATCCAATGGGTGTCACTGCCTCCGCGGAAGTATGAGCAGGGCGTCAGGGCGACGCTGCATAAGGTTTACAAACCCATGGCAGAGTACGTCCTGGCCATGATGCAGGTGACCCAGGTGTTCTCAGTGCGCCTTGCTATTTTGACACTGGCGATGCCGATCTTCTTGCTGTTTAGCCTGGTCGCGCTCGTCGATGGATTGGTGCAACGCGATCTGCGACGATGGGGTGGAGGTCGAGAGAGTTCCTTTGTCTACCACTATGCGAAGAAGGCGGCACTACCCTTGGTTGTCCTGACCTGGGTGACCTATCTCGCCTTGCCGTTCAGTCTGCATCCGACCTTCGTCATCTTGCCATTTGCAACGTTGTTCGCGCTGACGGTGGCGGTCACGGCGAGTACGTTCAAGAAGTACCTGTGAATAGAGTGAAGTGGGAGATACTCGCATCGGATCGCTTGTTCATAAACCCCGCCCCTTCTTGATTTGATTTTCCATATCTAGTCCTCCCCGAATCCCCCACCATGCGCGTCATGCGCAACACGGGGAGGACATCCATGCAAATTACCAAACTGCTGGTCTCAGGACTGTTGGCGGCTGTATTGCCGGTTCAGTTTGCCATTGCTGACGCAGACGGTGAGCGGGCAGCACTCGCCCGGATCATCCACGAACTCCAGGCCATCGATCCGCTGATCACGGAAGCGGCTTCGCAAGCCAATCCGGATGCCCGTGTTCGTTTCCAGTATGACTGGCTGCGCCAGGATCTTGATCGGATTCGACTCGGGATCCAGGAACACATCGATGCACCACGTTCGGAGCCCCGGACTTTCCCGCCGCTGCGCGGCGATTACCGTCGGTGATGTCAGGTCATGACGGCAGCACAGAACACGGCATTTCAAGCGGGTTCCGGTTTTACCCCGGCAACCCTGCTGACCGGCATCGCATCGGTCGTGCTGGTGCTGGCCTTCGTCTGGGTTATTTGGGTCTCGCTGGGCACCTTCCGTGCCTGGCAGAACGGGCAGGTCGTTTTGTTCGATGTGGTCTGGTCGACGTTGCGCGCCAGCATCGTGCTCATGGTGTTGGGTTTTTATCTGCGGTAGCGGCCGTTGGCCATTGTCGCAGGGGTTCGGGGAGTTCCCCGGTATTCATAACAGGGGGCAACCCCGTTACCTCGGAGAGAAAGTAATGATGAAGAAAGCAGTAAAAAAGGTGGTAACCGCAGCTGGGTTGCTCGCAGTTACGGCAAGCCAGTCGGTATTGGCGGCGTTGCCGACCCCGGTGGCACCCAGTACCGCGCCCGCAGCCGGTGACTGGATTGGGCTCATTTCGGGTTACATCAAGGATGGTGGTCTGGTCCTGGGACTGGCGATCGCCGTGCTGGGCTTCCTGTGGATCGCCTATCTCGGTTTCGCCAAGTTCAACGAGGCTCGCCAGGGCAAGGCCGAATGGGCCGAAGTGGGCGTGCTCGGCATCGTCGGTGCGATCGTGCTGATCTTTGCCAGCTACCTGCTCACCGAAGCCGCGGGCGTCATCTAACCGATGTCGGATCGAGACGACATTCTGGCCGACCGGCTCAATGTGGAGCCGGCGATCTTCAAGGGCTGCTCGTCGTCCGAACTGGGCATCATCGTGGGTGTGGCCGCGCTCATCTGGTTACCCGTTAGCCTCCTCCTGGCGGGTTTGATGGGCGCGGTCACCATGGGGTTCGGCATGGCCGGTGTCGGTGTCGTGGGAACAGTCATCGTTATGGCGGGACTGTTTCAACGCCTGAAACGTGGCCGACCGGATGGCTATTACCAGCAACAGATTGCCATCTGGTTGTCGGACCATGGTCTGCGCCGCGCGCCGTTCATTCGGCGCAGTGGCGCCTGGGATATCGGGAGAACACGGTATGCGACGTTACCGCACCGAGATCGATAACGTTCGCGCGCACCTGCGCTCACTATGGGTGGTGATCGGCCTCCAGTTCGTCGTGATCCTGGTTCTCTGGTTTGGCTGGAGTCAGGCGCCGAAGCAGTTGACGGTGCATGTCCCTCCCGATCTGCGCTCCGGGGCGACGCTCTCGGTCGACGAAGTGCCGGCGGCCAATGTGTACGCCTTTGCCTTTTACATCTTCCAGCAGCTTAACCGCTGGCCCGACGATGGAGCCAAGGACTATGGCAAGGCCATCTTCCGCATCTCTCCGTATGTGACGCCGCGATACCGGACGGAACTCATGGCCGACCTGGAACAGAAAGGCCGCAAGGGTGAGCTGGCCTACCGGGTGCGAGGTGTGCATGAGATTGCCGGACATGGCTACGAGGAACGTCGCGTCGATGTGCTCGCGCCCGGCGTTTGGGTGGTCTGGCTGGATCTCGATCTGTTCGAGTCGGTGAAAGGCATGACCGTGAAGAAAACCGCCATTCGCTATCCCTTGCGGGTGGTCAGTCTCGCGGTCGATCCGGAAGCCAATCCCTGGGGGCTGGCGCTGGACGGCTTTGCGAGTGACGGGCCGCGCCGGCTGGAAGAATCGGAACTCGGTGTAGATGCCGGGCAAGAACAGTAGCAGGAGCAACCCATGCGACAAAAACCATCGAACCATTCCGTAATGGCTACTTTGCTGGGCGTGACACTGCTTCTGATGCAGTCGCTCGTGCATGCCGAGACGGAAGCGCTGGAGCGGATCGAGTGGAAGAAAGCACCGATCCGATTGGAACTCGTGGTTGGTCAGGAACAGCGGATTGAATTTCCCGCCACAGTAAAGGTGGGTGTGCCGGCCTCGGTTCAGGGTGTGCTGCGCACGCAGAGTGTCAACGGGATGGTCTACCTGTTGGCGCACACGTCCTTCGGGTCCAACCGGCTCATGGTGCGTGAACTCGATAGTGGGCGTATCTACCTGTTCGATGTCACGGCCACTGAAGATGGTGGGCCGGGCCATCCGATTCAAATCTATGTGACGGGTGAACAAGGCAGTGAGAATGATCAGGCGACTGGCGGGCATGAGCCGGAACAGGAGCGGCCCGGCTATATTCAATTGACCCGCTTTGCCGCCCAGCAGCTCTATGCCCCGGCTCGCCTGGTCAAAGACCAACCCGGTATTGTTCGTGTTCCGGTCAGTCGTGACCCCGTCGATCTGTACCATGGTGGCACCGTCGAAGGGGTCCCGCTGGTGGCATGGCGCGCCAAGGGTCTCTATATCACGGCGGTCAAGCTCACCAACCGTACCGAACAGGCGCTAACACTGGATCCACGCAACCTTCGCGGCACCTGGCTGACGGCAACCTTTCAGCACCACCGCCTGTTTCCCAAAGGCGATGAGGCTGATACCACGGCCGTTTACCTGATCTCCGCCCGGCCGTTCGGCGTTTCGCACTAGGGCTTACCATGGCGATTGCAACCTCCAACCGACTCTTACCCCTGCTTGCCGGCGCTGTTGTGCTGATGCTGGTGTTCGTCACCCTGAAATCCTGTTCGCAGGAACCTGAAGATGCACTCGTTCTGGAGAGCGTACCCCAGGCACCCGCGCCGGATGCGGACAGTCCTGCCGATACCATCAAGACGCTGACGGCCAATGTCGCGTCCATGACCACGGAAGTACAGGCTTTACGCAAGGACAATGACCAGCTGCGCAAAGAGAACCGCGAACTGCTGGCCAACCGTCACCAGATCGAGGAGAACGTCACAACCCGGGTCAAGCGTGAGCTGCTCTCCCATGAAAAAGACCGGGAGTCACGCGACCGGATCGATGCCGGTGTGCTTTCTTCCCTGACGGCGCGTGTGGATGCATTGTCCCAGTCACTTTCCCAGCGTTATCCCACCCAAAGTGGCAACGATATCCCGGTGGGTCTGGGCCTCGATGACGTCGGAGAAGGTGCTGCAACTACTGACAGCCTGATCTGGGTCGAACCGCTGGATGTTGTCGATGATGCTGCGTTAGTGGCCAATGGAAACAGCCTGCTGCAAAGGGTAGGCCAGTCCACCGGAGGTGCGTTGACATCGGCTAGTGAAAAGACCGGAAAACTAGCTCAGGAACTCAGCACCGTTCATCCCGTTTATACGGTTCCCCGTAACGCCACCCTGATCGGTTCGACCGCCATGACGGCCCTGGTCGGCCGGGTGCCTGTGCAGGGACAGGTCCGTGATCCGATGCCGTTCAAGGTCATCACCGGCGCAGACAATCTGGCCGCCAATGGTCTCACGGTGCCCGGCGTTCAAGGCATGGTGTGGAGTGGAACCGCTGTTGGAGACTGGACGCTTTCATGTGTGACCGGTCGCCTCGATTCGGTCACCTTCGTCTTTGAGGATGGCACCATCCGAACCATTTCCGGCGACGACCAAGGCAATCAGGGTGGTGGCGCGGAGAAGCCACTGGGCTGGATCTCGGATGAACAGGGCATTCCCTGCATCACCGGTGAGCGCAAGACCAACGCCCCGGCATTTCTCAGCCAGCGTATCGGCGTGACGGCCATGCAGGCGGCTGCCGATGCTGCGGCTGCAGCCGAGACCACAACGGTGGTCAGCGACACCGGTGTGGCGACCAACAACGTCACCGGCGATACCGGTACCTTCGTGCTGGGCAAGACCCTGTCCGGCGGCAGTGAGGAAGTCTTCGAAGTGGCTGCTGGAACGCCAGTCCCAGAGCTTCGATGCGGTCTTCGTGCCGGCCGGCACCCGCATTGCCATCCACGTCGACCGTGGAACTCCCCATCGATCTCGATACTCACCGGCAGGAAACTGACTCATGCAAAAGCCATTGACCCTTATCATCGCGCTCGGCTTGATTAACCTGGTGCTGGCCGGCTGCGCGAGCACCAAGGAGTCCGTGTTGCCCCAGGACGGTCCTTCCATGAAAGCGATCTACGAGCAACACACGCAAGAGATGAGCGTACGCGATCCGTTGGCCGTTCGCGAATCGTTGGGTAAGCGTCCGATTGGCGATGGCGCCGATGCCCTGGCGGGCTATACCCGTGAGGCTTTTGATGAGATCGATACCATCTTTCCACGGCTACCGAATCCGAGCCTGGCGATGTATGTATTCCCCCATCTGGCGGGTGAGGAGCAGGTGCCGGTGCCCGGCTATGTGACGACCTTTCCCGATGTATGAGCAGGTCGAGTATGCCTTGCCCGGCGAAGTGCCGTAGTCAGCAGGTCGAAGCGCCGGTGAGTGCATGGCGAAGAATCAGCGATTCAGCAACGCAGGCTAAGACGATCCGGCGGAAGACCCGCCGGTCACCACGAAGCAGGTCAAGCGTCTGTATGATCGCCCACCGTCCTTTACCGATCTGCTGCCCTGGATGGAGTACAACCCGGCACAGCCGCACCTTTCTGCTCGAAGATGGCATCAGTGTGGGCGCCTTGTTCGAGATCACCCCGGCCGGTACCGAGGCGCGTACACCTGAATTCATGACGCAGTTGCGTGATGCCATCCAGTCCGCGCTGACCGATGCGATTCCCGAAGACGACGAAGCACCGTGGATATTGCAGGTCTACGTGCAGGATGAGCCCAGCCTGAAGGAATTTCAGCAAGCAGTTGCGGCTTACGCACAACCCAAGGCGAGGTGCACAGCGTTCACCCAACATTTCCAGGATACCTTCGCGCAACACCTCGAAAGCATCACGCGCCCCGGTGGGCTGTTCGAGGATACCGCGGTAACGGGCACGCACTGGCGCGGCCAGGTGCGCCGTGTGCGTGCGACGCTGTACCGACGGTTGAAGGGGAAAGGCAAAACGCCATCCGCGTTCGAGGTCGAGGAAGCCATGAACGACGTGGCCACCAAGTGGGTGGCCTCACTGGCCTCGGCCGGCATTCAGGTGCGGCGATGCACGGGTAAGGATCTCTACGAGTGGCTGCTGAAGTGGTTCAATCCGAAACCCGCGATCGCGCAGGGTGATCCCGACAAGCTCCTGGCGTTGGCCCCGTATCCGGGCGACGAGGACCTGCCGTTCGGCTATGACCTGGCCGAGCGACTCACGCTGACGATGCCGCGCTCGGACAACACAACCGCCACCTGGTGGTTCGATGGCCTGCCGCACACCGTGGTCACGATCCAGGGCCTGCGGCGGGCACCGGAAGTAGGGCACATGACCGCAGAGCGTCAGGCCGGCGATCACGTCTTCTCGCTGTTTGATCGATTCCCCGAATACACCGTGATGGTGCTGACCCTGACGGCCAAGCCTCAGGACTTCACCCGCAATCACATCGCCCAGGTCAAACGGGCCGCGGTGGGCGACTCGGCCGAGGCGGCACTGACGCGCGAGGATGCCGAGGCCGTGGAACGGGAGATGGCGCAGGGCAACAAGCTCTACCCATTGAACCTGGCCTTCTATCTGCGCGGTGATGATCCGAAAGCGCTGCGCGCCAACGTCAATCAGTTGAATGCGTTGCTGCTGCCCAACGGCCTGCAACCGATCCTGCAGGAAGCCGATCTGCTGGCACTGGACAGCTATATGCGCAACTTGCCGATGGCCTATGACGTCTCGCTGGACAAGTCCAGCCGCCGTTCGCGTCTGGTTTTTTCCAACCACGCGGCGAACCTGCTGCCGGTGTACGGTCGTTCGAAAGGAACCGGTCACCCGGGGCTGGTATTCTTCAACCGTGGCGCCGAACCGCTGGCGTTCGACCCGTTGCACCGGGCCGACCGCAAGAAGAATGCACATATGCTGATTCTCGGGCCCACCGGGGCGGGCAAATCGGCGCTGCTGGTCTATCTGCTGCAACAAATGGTTGCGGTCTACCGCCCGCGCATCTTTATCATCGAGGCCGGCGGTTCGTTCTCATTGCTTGGGCAGCACTTTCAGTCCCACGGCGTTACCGTCAACCCGATTACTTTGAATCCGAACGAAGACGTGAGTCTGCCGCCGTTCGCAGACGCAATACGCGTGCTGGACAAAGAACACCGTCTGCAGCTGTGCACGGACCCGGATGAGCTGACCGATGATGACGAGATCGAAGACGAAAGCAGCGGCCGGGACATACTCGGCGAGATGGAAATCGCCGCCCGAATCATGATAACCGGCGGTGACGAGCGTGAGGATGCCCGCTTGAGCCGGGCGGACCGGCTGCTCATCCGCAACGCCATATTCCTCGCCGCCAAGAACGTGAAAGACAGTAAGCGAGACCAGGTGATCACCGAGGACGTGGTCAACGCTTTACACGAAATCGGTCGCGATCAGGGCCTGCCCGAGCACCGCTGCAACCGGGCGATCGAGATGGGCGATGGCATGGCGTTGTTTTGCTCGGGGCTCGCCGGCCACTTCTTCAACCGGCCCGGCAAACCCTGGCCGGAGGCCGATGTCACTATTCTCGAGATGGGCATGCTGGCGCGGGAAGGATACGAGGATCAGCTCACCGTGGCCTATATTTCCATGATGAGCCACATCAATGATCTGGTGGAACGTCACCAGCACGATGCCCGACCCACCTTGGTGGTGACCGACGAAGGCCACATCATCACCACCAACCCATTGTTGGCCCGCTATGTGGTCAAGATCACCAAGATGTGGCGCAAACTCGGCGCCTGGTTCTGGATCGCCACCCAGAACCTGGAAGACTTCCCCGACGCCAGCCGCAAGATGCTCAACATGATGGAGTGGTGGCTGTGCCTGGTCATGCCCAAGGAAGAAGTCGAGCAGATCGCCCGCTTCAAGGATCTGACCGATGAGCAACGCAGCCTGCTGCTATCGGCGCGCAAGGAACCCGGCAAGTACGTCGAAGGTGTAGTGCTCTCCGATAACCTGGAAGCGCTGTTCCGCAACGTGCCACCACCGCTATCACTGGCACTCGCCATGACCGAGAAGCACGAGAAGGCGGAGCGCGCAGTTATCATGCGAGAGCGAAACTGCAACGAGCTGGAAGCTGTTCACGTCATAGCGGAACGGATTGCCAAGAATCGCTGATGTTATGGTGACATCGGATTTCCAAAGCTAGTGGACTTGAACGATCCATTATTCCGCAGCACTGGCTTACTGCTCCAAGGCCGCTTGTGGCGGACTTATGTTCGCGTTTAACCGTTTACTCTGGTTGTGATCAGTAAGTGACTGCCACCAACACCAGTGGACGATCGAGCAGAAATAGAAAGTCCTGGTGATGCAGGGTTCCTTACTTCTCAGTTCGGCCGATTCTGTTGAAAGTGTGCCTACGGCACACTTTCAACAGAATCGGCATGAGTGGACAGTCAGTTGTGGTTGTAAATATTAGAATACCCTTCTGACCAAAAGTCCGTTAATTCATTTTTGGTACTAAATGCCCTATCAGCTTCGCCCTTGCTAGAATATAAACCGAGACCAAAATGGATAAAATGCTTTGATCTTTCATCAAGTTCGATTCCAACAACTAACCATTTATTATCAGCCCTTTTAGACAAAACCACGATTGATGATTTGTCCTTAAGGATTTTAGATTCAAGCACTGAAAGCTTGGGAAAAATATCATCATGTTCACTATATGCTAATACAGCACCAGCCTTTAGATTTTGAAAATAATCATCAAGCGGATCTGATTCACAGTATTCAGGACAGCAAGGGAAATATGCACTTGCTCTCCACATATATTGTGCGCACCATGGTGTTAGGGCCAACTCAAGCCCAGGCTCCCCATCAAGACCGACTTCCCACTTTTGAAGTGGTTTGTAAACTCTTTTACTAAAAGAACTTTTGCGATTGATTGAGCCAGTAGGTCTTTTAGGTTTTTTATCAGAATTTGCCTAAAGTGACATGCGCGTCATACAGTTTTTAGCTTCTTCTGGTGTTACAGTTCGCATCCATTTGAAGTTAGGATCGCCTTGAAAATCTTTTAGCATCGAAGGGTCTTCAAGAAACGCCTCAATGCTACCGCAAAGATATTCAATTTTTTTACGCGTCACTGGATTATTAAGTGCATTCTCCAAGCGAGTAATCCATCTTAGGTTTTCAGGACGGTTGTTTTGGCGGTTTGTATCAATGTGATCAACTACATACGCTAGTGCAGGCGGTGTGCTATGGAACGCTGTTGCAATAATCCTGTGGATACGCTTCTGAGAAATACACAAATAACCGTTTTGGCTATTGAGTTTGCCAAAAGTCCATTTTCCATCGGTCGGGCGCGGACGTTTACCCTCTCGAGGATGACGCAAGACAGCGCCATTATCACGAACAGAATAACGCTCACCATCATAAATACAATCTACCTGGCGCTGGAAACCATCTACGCTGACTTTCATCATAGCTGCACCCCCATAGACTCTAGTGTTCTGCGTGCAGCCCCAGTCCATTGTTCAACAGAAACCTGTGGCTTGCCATAACCAATATGCCCCGCTACGCGTGGGAGATTGATAGTAGTTTTACCATCACCAAGCATCTCTCCAGTGGAAGTACGACGAGAGTGTAAGACAGTTAATAACACACCATTTTCTGCAATCTTAACGTCTACGATATGATGCATAGGAACGTCGCGGTAGAACTTGAATACATTCTGGAATGCGTCGTTATTCTCAACCAAATGTTTTGCCAGCTTCTCAAAACTTCTAAATGGGGGGTATGGGCTCGCCCACCATTCATCTGAAAATAGAGAATCGTAGATCGCTTGGCCTAGTGTGTAATTATCAGGCAGCTCGGATGAAAATCCTTGGAGGCTGTTTCGTCGCTGATCGATAAAATCATCAGAGGTCATTACGACAATTTCGGCCTGACCCAGATTGCTGATGGGATATTTTGTATCTGCCAGCATGGCGTTTTTGGATGAATAGCCAAAGAACGCGGCCACAAGCTCATGTGCGTGAGCGGCTTTCAACTTGATGTCATATTTTTCTTTGGAAAAAGTGCGTAAAGAATCCGCACATAGTTTGGAAATGTCGTGTTGCATGGCAACCTCCAATAAACTTGGCTGGGCTTTAAGTTCGGTTGTCGTGAGCGTTCATCACAACCATGCCAGCGGTTTAATAGAGATTCACCAAGCGGCAAGTGGTTTTGCAGTAGTATCGTCTTTTCGGGCGCTCACACCTGAGGCATTCGATTCCTTTCGAAAGAGTATGGCAATGATTCGAAAAATTCAAGCCCAAAACTGAAATATCTTTCGGCTTACGCATAATGATAATTATTCATAGTCACAAATCGTTCTGAAATAGTAAAGTCCAAAACCACGCCGCATCTTGATTGGATTTCCCATTCACTGAGTCGGCCACGCGAGGCACAGTAGCCCATCTCTTTCTCCGTGGTCCTTTCCTGTCAATGATCGCAATCACACATTCAATTCGTTTAGTAGTGCCGGCTTCGATTGTTCTCTTGCTACTCGAAGGCAGCGTTGTACACGCGAGTCAGTTCTGGGTAGGGCATCCGCGCCTCTTCGAGGTGTTCACCACGATCGAATCGCCTCTGACCAATGAGGCGGTCTTAGACACGAATCCGGTTTACAGGGAAATCGAATTCCACGTCTACCCGCTGGACGGTATCCAACGCCTAGAGACGAGGCTGTCTCAAGGCCTTACGGCCGTTCCCGAGCAGTCCAGGCAAATCGTGCTGCAACGCTTGCAACAATTGCAAGAGGAAGAGCGCGCACAGTTGCACCGTACTGCGATAGGTCTGGCGAAAGTTGTGCAATACCGTATCGATCGCTATCCGGCCATCGTGTTCGACGGCCAATATATTGTCTATGGCGTGGCCGATGTCCGCGAAGTACTGCATCAATACAAAAAATGGCAGGAGGATAGACATCAATGAGGTGGATGATGTCTCTGTCACTTGGCCTGGCTGTACTGCTGGTCATTCCGCTTGGTACCAAGGCGGGTTCTATTACAACCACAGAAATCCTGGCCAAGACGACAACTGCGGCATTTTCCTGTATGCAATGGATGCCCATCGGCACGTGTTTCTGGTTGCGCTGTTCTTTGACGGGTTGCAGTGTCAGGAGCTCGCTCAAGGTCGGGCACTATAACGCAGATCTGGTGGTCAGCAGTTATAACGAACTGGGCGAGAATCCATGGGTCGAGATCCGGAAGACGCTTGGGCTCGCGCAGAAGACGGCGGCCAATGGCTTGCTCGGCTCAATGCTGCCAGTCCCCGTCGACAGTGCAGGCAACCGCACTGAAGGAAGCTCCAACAATCGCGACCACAAGAACATGATCTTTCGCGAGGCTGATGCCATCGGCCATCCGCTGAGCTCGCTCTCAGGCATTGTTGCAGGTACGGGAATGTTGTGCCAAACGGAGACAACGTCCTTCGTGCCTTATTTCCAGTCCGGGCTCGATGCGCTGTCCTGGCGCCAGGAGGTGCCGGAGATCTTCTATCCCGAGAGTTCCATACCGGGGTTGCGTGAGATCGGTAGCTGGCCGTTGCAGACCTGGGGTGGGGTGTATCCCCGCACCGGTTGGACCACACAAGCAGAGGAACCCAAGGCAGCGGCCATCAATGCTCAACGGGCTGGCGATATCGTGACGCGCATAGCGCAGCCGCATGTGTACGTTCCGGTCACTGCATCGTCCTTTGGTCAAAAAGTCTGGTCACCCGGTCCGTTGATAGAGAAGGACCGCAGCACAGGTACATGGCAAATGTTGGTGCCACGCACCGAGACGGATTGTGATGTGTTCGGTACCAACGATTTGGCAAGTCCGACAGGGTGGGGCGGAGGCAAGGTAGATGACGCCGGCGACTACGTCTGGAATCTCTGGCGTCCGTACAAGTGCTGTCAGCGGCGGGGCAGCTTCTTGTTTGATATTGACTGGGTTTCCTATCCGCCATGAGACGCAAGCACGGATACCCAACAGCTACGACACACCGGTTTGGTTGGACTATTTCAAGCGCCACTTACGCGTTATTACTGACGGCTGTTTTTGTCTCGAAAAGCGTCTATTCCGCCAAGGCACCGACGGAAGACAGTTTTTGGTATTACGAGATCGGTGGCGCAGAGCCAGTCTCGGCGCCCGCTAATCCATCCGTGGTTGCGGTCACCCTGGGTGGCTCAACGCAACTCGGTCTTGGCTACAGTTGCGCCAAGTTTGACCCGGTAACGGCCGTCACCCATACGCTGAACGACATCGGTGCCGGTGTCGACAATATGATGAACGCCATGACCGCGGCAGCGAGTGCCGCGATTGCGTCTTTGCCTGCGCTGATTCTGCAGCGGGCCAACCCCGGGCTTTACGATCTGTTCCAGAACGCATTGTTGCAGGCCGAGCAGACCATGCAACTCGCCACCAAGTCTTGCGAGCAGATGGAAGCCGAGATCGCCAACGGCAAGAATCCCTATGCCGATCTCATCACGCTCTCCAAAGGCAATGACTGGAAGCTCCAGATGGGTATCGGCGGCAATGATGCTGTCACTGCCAAGGATGCAGTCGAAGCGTCCAACGGCGACAACGGGGTGCCGTGGGTCGGTGGCCAGGCTGGTGGTTCGGGGCAGCCGGTTCTGGAGTTTACCGGGGATGTCATCAAGGCCGGCTACAACATCAACATGAACCGGCCCGTCACGGCGACGGGACCGGTGCCGCCGGCGTCAGCAACGCGGTTGTCCAAGGTCTGGACGACCCCCGCAGATGCCAGAAACTGGGTCGTGGATGTGGTGGGTGAGAACATTGTGACCACCTGCGACACTTGCCGCAAGGACAGCATTCCCGGCACCGGGCTGCTGCCGAAGCTGTATCAGGAGTCGAGCACGGTGACGGTGGAGATTCAGAACCTGGTCAGTGGTGCGACGCCACCGACACTCACGAATCTGGAGAACATCACCGCGCCCGGCGTGGCTATCACGCGCCAGGTCATCGAAGCCATCCGGGAGATGCCGGTTTCCGAGCAGAGTCTCATAATGGGCCGGCTGGTCTCGGAGATCAGCACCGCGCGCACGGTGGAAAAGACCCTTTTGGCCCGTCGACTGCTGCTCACCGGCCGTCAGGTACCGGAGGTCTACGCAACTGAGGTGGCGCGTGAGCATGCCGATACTTCCATTGCCGAGCTGGACAAGGAAATCGAGAACCTGCTGTTCGAGACGCGGGTGCGCAAGGAAGTCGTCTCCGATACCGTGAGCATGTTGCTTCAGCGCGCGGCCGCACGCCGCCAAGCCTCCTTGAACACCCCCACGGTGCCGGCGATCGATCCGCGACCGTTGACCAATGGCCGTGTTCCGTAACGGCTTTGCCATGCGCCGACGCTGGTTCGTACTGCTGACGCTGTTGGCGTTCGGTCTGGCGTTGGGCATCGGTGCCTTCCTCTGGCACGCTGTGCAAACCTCGTCTGTCGTCGCCATCCAGACCTGGATCGAGATGATGAAGCCGATTTTCTCCGGGATTCGACTGCTGATGATCGGACTGGTAGCGATGTCATGGCCGGCAGCGACTCGAGCGCTTCATCGATGGGGGCGCGTCGATGAAGCCGGGGCAGGGCGACTGCTATCACTGCGTTGGCGGATCGTGTCCTGGTTGCTCGTGATCGAATTGCTGCTCGGGCAAAACCTCCTGGGTCGTTTCATTATTGCGTTGAAGGGAGCCTGTGCATGACCGTCGACAGCTATCTCGAGCTTTTCACGACCCTGTTCGGGTGGGCCTTCTACGGCATCCTCTGGGATGCGCTGGTGGCAACAGGAATCGTGTTTCTGCCATTTCTGGGCATTCTGATCGACAACTGGCGGCAACCCGCCGAAGGTGGTGAATTTGGCACCGTCACCGGATTGTCGCTGCGCCGCATGGAGATCGAGCTGTTCATAGCGCTGCTGGTCGTGGTCCTGGCCGGGCAACCGGCTGCGCTGACGCCGCTCAACTCGGGAACACTCAGTTACACACCGCCGCCGACCCTCATCGATCCCACACCCACCACGGCGACCGTCGCCGCACCGCAGAGCACCTACGGCATAACCGGGTTCACGGGCTCGCCGGCAACAGTGAACATCCCGGTGTGGTGGTACGCGGTATTGGCCATGACGTCGGGTTTGAATCACGCGGTGGTCGAAGGCCTGCCCTCGGCCGCCGACATGCGCACCTACGAACAACAAGCCCACCTGGCCACGATTGCCGATCCGCGCCTGCGCCAGGAAGTCAGTGATTTCTTCAGCCATTGCTACATTCCAGCGCGCTCGAAATACCAGGCCGAGCGGCCGTCAACGGTAAGCGTATGGGCAACTACAGGATTGACCCTACCTTTTCAGGTCTTCCATTTTTAAATTCTGCGGCAGTAGATCCAGCAGAGCCTGCTCCGATTTAGCCAGTGGGAGTTTTTCAAACAGGTAATTCAGATAAGCCCAGGGCTCCAGCTTGTTTGCCTTGGCTGTTTCCACCAGGGTATAGAGAGAGGCACTGGCATGGGCGCCTCTCGGGCTTCCGGAAAATAGCCATCCCTTGCGACCAATCACAAAGGGACGAATAGCGTTTTCCACCTTGTTGTTGTCGATCTCGATGTGCCCATCCTCAAGATAGGTGGTCAGTCTCGGCCAGAGATTTAGGGTATAAGTGATGGCTGTACCTAACGGACTCTTGGGTAGCACCTTTGTGGCTTTCTCATCAAGCCATGTTTTGATCTTGTCCAGGATCGGTGCGGCCTTTCTCTGACGAATGGCTGCTCGCTCTTGTGCGCCTTGATCTCGGGCAGTACGCTCAATCTGGTACAGCTTACTAATCAAGGCCACCATCTGATGCGCCGCAGCCGTGTTCTTGCGACCGTGCGTCGCCTCGACAAAGCGTCTGCGCACATGCGCCCAGCAGGCACCATGACCCAGGATGCCGGGGGATTTGGACAGAGCGTTATAGCCTTCGTAGCCATCGGTGACCAGATACATTGCCCCGCCTGGAGGACCTTCTGCTTTCGGGTAGAGAAATGCCTCGGGCACATCGCCGCTACGGCTGTCCGCATACTGGTACCAGATCACCGGTTGGTCCGGCGGGCCACCGCCATAGACCCACATATAGGATAATTGCGTGTTTTCCCGTCCCGGCTCATTGAGCACCTGCAACCGGGTTTCATCGATATGGATGACCCGGCCCTGGTAGAGCAGCCGCTTCATCACCGTCATCAGCGGTGTCAAGCGTTCATGGAGTTGAATCATCCAACCGCTCATCGTCTGACGACTGAGGTCAATGTTGTCTCTGTCATAGATGACTTCTTGTCGATAGAAGGGTAATCCATCCACAAACTTGCGTACGACCACATCGGCAATCACCGAGCTGTGGGCAATGGATTTGGGCAGGATCTGCTCCGGGCGCGGCGCGATCTGCAGGCCGTGCTCCGCGCCGGCTACCGCATCGTGATTCGGTGCGTACTTGGCGCGTTTGAAAGCGATGACGTAATGCTGCCGGGGGATAACGGCTAACTGCTCGGATGTGTCATAGCCAATGCAGCTCCAGTCATCGCCCAGGGTGGCCTTTTCTTCGTCACTGAGATCGATGATCTTTTCGATGCGATCGAGATGAGCCGGTAGTGGGCGACGGACAGGCTTTTTCTTTTCGTCCTGCGCTTTCTTTTGCGGGGCCGGCTTGCCCTCATCCCAATCCGCGGGTAGATCCAGCTCAGCCAGCAACTGCTCCAGTTCGGCTTCATCAAACAGCGCGGCCTGGTTCTTATTGGTTCGATCTGCGCTGGCACCGAACTGGCGCTTGCGCAGCAGCAGGATGTAATCGAGCAGTTGTTCGATGCGTCGGGCTTTCTCGGTTAAGGCTTGTTCCTTGTTGACGATCAGCTGCTCTTTTTCCGCAATAGTCTGTTCATTTTCTTTGACCACATCGCGTAACTGAACAACCTCTGCCTTGAGTTGGATCGGGTCATCGCAAAAAGAAACAACACTTGAATGCATGTATGAAATTATATCAAATGCATACCCAACCAGCAGCAGGATAATGCCTTAAAACAAGGTATATTTCGCTGTTTTATGCGCCTTGACCTGCGTCACATCCAGCCCCTCTAACAACCAGCTTAACTCACGGGATGTGATTTCAATCGAAGCCTGTTCACCGTCTGCGGGCCACCAGAATCGTTGCTTCTCAAGACGTCGATAGAAAAGCCAGAATCCGTTATTGTGCCAGTACAGAATCTTGATCTTGTCTCTCAGGCGATTGCAGAAAACAAACAGATGGCTCGAGAAGGGATCAGCCTCCAATACATCACAAACCAATACCATCAGCCCGTTGACCGCCTTTCTCATATCCGTAGACCCTGCTGCAAGATAGACACGGGTGTTTGATCCAAAGGTGATCATGCCGACTGGAACACCTGGATAACCCGCTTCAACGTCACCGGGTCAAAACCAACCGGAATTTCTAGGCGCAGATCCTCACCGAAGCACAGTGCCAAACTCGGTGCGCTGGTGGACGGTACGATGCTGACCGGTAAAAAGGTGGCCGGTGTCGCTTTCGGCTTTCCTTCTTTTGCAAATATCCCCCGCCAGCGTTGAAATGAAGCTAATCCAATCTGATGTTGCTCACAAAACGCCTTCTGGGTCAGACCGCTGCGCTTCCAGTACTCGATACGAGCAAACCAGCGCTGGCGGTTGACTTCTCTTTTGGATAAGCTTGAACTCATGATGTGCACTCGGTAAGTCAATAGATGGTAAGAACATCATGACAATTCCAGCGGCACTAGGGTAGATGCAATTCGCCAGACGCTTACCGTCAACGGCTGCGGTCAACACGTTACTGACCACTTACGGGCCTGATGATCCGGAGTGGATGGGCTCGCACGTGTTTCGCGACATGCCCGGCTACTACGACACGCTACGACCGACCAAGCAGATCTCGGGCTGGCCCTATAATGCGGTTCGCGACACTGAGTATGATCCAGCTGCACCTCCAACTTGGGGCAAGCCCTACTGCAAACAATGGTGGGAAGACGGTGTGATTGGATTACGAGAGAAATCGATCAAAGAGGCCGATGCCACATCCGCCGGTTTTTCAGGTCTCGTCGTCGCCGTGGCACCGGCGCTGGCCAGCGAGAAACAGAACGACGCCGTGGCCCGGACTGTGCTCACCAACTCTCCGCCAAGTTGGTCGAATAACGACCTCGTGGCCAATAATTCGAGCAGTACGGATTTGCTTAATACCGCTCAAAACATCGTGAGAGGCGGATTGGCGTCTGGTGGGGTGCTGGCAGCGTCGGCGCTGTTTTCCGTCACCATGACCGCCGTTCTCCAGGCGCTTCCGATGGTGCAGGCTGTCCTTTTGCTTGGTATGTATGCGTTGCTTCCCATGGTCGTAGTGTTGTCGCGCTATTCCATTTCCATGATGGTCATCGGCGCCATGGCAATCTTCACCGTCAAGTTCTGGAGCGTTCTCTGGTATCTGGTGCTATGGGTGGACCAGAATCTCATCCAGTCTATGTACCCGGATGTGAATGTCTTTCTGAAAATCTTCGCTAATCCAGGGGAACACGACACCAAGCGCATGTTGCTAAACATGATCACGACTAGCCTCTATCTTGGATTACCGCTACTGTGGAGTGGAATGATGGCTTGGGCGGGGGTGCAGGTTGGCCGATCAATCAACAATGCAACCGCTCCGCTAGCTCGACCTGGAGAAGATGCTGGACGTCAAGGCGGGAATCTTGGAAAATCGATAGCAAGTAGAGGCTGCCGTCGCTAGCGATAGTAAACTAGTCTTCGTCATACCAACCATAAGGATCATTCCCAGCATCCAGGCGGCCGGTGCGGTGATTGTACTCGCCGACCAGGTCAGTGTCGTGAAGCTGGCGGCTGTTTGGTTTACCTGCGTCATGGGAGAAAGCAAACAGGTCGCGCACAAGACCAACAAGCACTGCTCCAATAGCGTTCACCTTCCAAACAATTTTAATAAGTACTTCGTTCATGGGGCACTTGCCTGCGGCCTGTCTAGAATCCTCGAATTCGACTTATAAGGGTAGAGCTTTAGCCTTGCCAATGCAACTTTGGCAGATCTATATAGGTGCAGTATGGGGAGCGTGAAAATCAAGTGAAACAGCGTTTCAATAATTATATCAGGCGATAACTATCACGATACATGGTATTTGTTGTATATAGAGTTTTGCGTAAAATTAATTTCAACAATAACAAACAAATGCATAACAATTGCTTAAAAGAATTACCAGGCGGACAGTGTGTCCTCCTATCGAGACTTGATGGGAGATTCGAGAATAAGTGTTCAAATAGGCAAAAAAATAGAACCAGTTGAAATAACGGGTGCCATCCAATATATTTAGTAGACTGTCTAAGCCTCTGTTTTAGAACGAACGACTATATGCTCTAATCTCTTGGGCCGGGTTCGAGTCCATGATGACCCGCGAATATAAATAAAGGTGTAGGTTTTATCAGAGCCTTTTTTATTTTATATGGGAAAGTTTTTAAACGAAACCGAGCTTGTCTTAGTAAATGCCAATAGAAATCAACCGCGAAAGACTAGCTGATCTGCTGGTCGATCCATGTGAAGACCTAGACTTTGAGGTCAAGAACTGGCTCGACCTGCAAGGTAATAATGATAAAGCGATTATTGCTAAGGCAGTCATGGCTCTCGCCAATCATGGTAGCGGTTTCCTAGCACTTGGACTTACTGAAACAGATGAGGGTATCGTAGAGGCGGAAGGTCGACCGGCTACTTTGGATGGATATAGTCAAGACCTGATTAACGGCATCGTACAGAATTACTGTGACCCACCGTTCCATTGTGCCGTTCATGTAATCGCTAATCCTGGTGGAGCTTTATTTCCAATAGTAGTTGTTCCTGGTGGACATCGTGTTCCAGTGCGAGCGCGTAGGGCTGGCCCAAACGGTAATATTGTGCAAAATCACGCTATCTATATCCGCAAGCCGGGTCCTCGTAGCGAAATTCCACAAAGTGCGCAGGATTGGGATGAGTTGCTGGCCTCGAAGTCGAACTAGCAGCTCGTGTTAATCCAACCTCATAAATTGAACAAATCTTTCTTAGGGATCCATTATCGTGTACCAAGGGGTACTGGTGGTGGTATCCGTTCTTTTTTCGTCTGGATTACCTTCAAATAAACAACAGGGTAGGGACTAAGTAAGGTTTCCTTGGCAGAAATCATATCGGGCTTTTACATCATTAGAAATTTCAACTCAAATTTTGTCTGTATCAGAAATTATAAATACCTTGGATTTTATGAGACTTTACAGTACATTACTGGATGTTTACAGTACTCGACTAAGGATATGTTGTCTTTAATATGGCTATCTATTGACGAATCAATATAAGTTAGTAATAAAGGATACGATGGCTGCCCCCAGCAACTTTGAGTTTTTACAAGAGCATGACCCGGTTTTCTACCAATTAGGCTCGGCTGCAGAAAGTGCTTTTGCTGGTGATCCAAACACCACCCTGATTAAATTACGCCAACTTGCAGAGGCTCTGGCGCAAGACCTTGCTGCCAGAACTGGTATTCAATTTGATGAAACCACAAGCCAGGCCGATCTGCTGTATAAGCTAAATCGTGAAATTCGGCTCGATCCTGTTATTAAAGACCTTTTTCATACACTTCGTATAGAGGGAAACAGGGCGACTCACCAGTTCAAGACCCTGCACAAAGAAGCAATGGATGGTTTGCGCATTGCACGTGCACTGGCCGTCTGGTTTCACCAGTCTTTCGGTATACAGGGGGCGAAGTTTAAACCCGGTCCGTTTTTACCGCCTCAAGATCCGAGTGAACAGCTACGCAAGCATCAGGCAGAGATTGAGCAGCTGAAAGCAACACTTACTGATACCAGTCAGCAACTGGAAAGCAATCAAATACTTTCAGACATGATCGCCCGTGAGAAGGAAGAATATGCAGAATTGGCAGAACAGATGGATGCTGAAGCTCGTGTATATGAACAGTTGGCAACCGAGCATGAAGGTGCGCTCATACAACAGCAATTAGAATTTGAAAATCGCTTAAAGGAATTGCAAGAAAAACTTGACGATAAGCATCAGAAAAACCAGCTGAAAGCAAAACAGCAGGTTAGTGACAGCACCCAAAAAGCATCTAAGCAATTCACACTCAATGAAGAACTGACCCGTATCATTATCGACCAGCAGCTAATTAATGCTGGCTGGGAAGCTGATACACAGGAACTAAGGTACTCTAAAGGCGCCAGGCCTGAAAAAGGCAAAAACAAAGCTATTTCTGAATGGCCGACAAAAGGTCAGCAGTCTGCAGACTACATATTATTTGCTGGTTTAATACCTGTCGCAGTTGTTGAAGCAAAACGTGAAAATATTGATGTTGCAGGAAAAATAGGACAGGCAGAGCGATACTCTTCAGGATTCAGCCCTTTAAATGAAATGCAGCCGGCTTGGCAAAAAGAAGGCCGTACGATCGCATGGCCTGATAGTGAGGATGGTCATTTTCAGGTTCCTTTTGCTTATTCAAGTAATGGAAAGCCCTTTGTAAAACAACTGGCAGAAAAATCTGGAACCTGGTTCCGTGACCTGCGAGAACCGTCAAACTTATCAAAGCCGCTCGACAGTTTTCATAGCCCTGAAGGACTCCTGGACAAACTAACGCGTAATAAAGACGCGGCAGAAGAGGCATTAAGGCAGGAAGGTTTCGCCTATTTAAAACTGCGTGATTACCAAGAAAAAGCTATACAGAAAGTTGAAGAGGCACTGGAGAATGATCAAACCGAATGTCTGCTGGCAATGGCCACAGGTACGGGTAAGACACGAACGATTATCGGACTAATGTACCGTTTTCTAAAAGCGGAACGATTCAAGCGGATACTGTTTCTGGTCGATAGAACTGCCCTTGGCCAGCAGGCTCTGGATGCTTTTAACGACGCACCGCTGGAACAGAATCAGTCACTCTCAAAAATATACAATGTCGCAGAGCTTGGTGATATGGCGGCCGAAGCCGAAACCAGGATTCAGGTCGCAACGGTGCAGGCGATGGTCCGCCGTATCTTCCAGTCAGATACACCGCCCGTTGTCGATGAGTTTGACTGTATTATTATTGATGAGGCTCATAGAGGATACACCCTCGATCAGGAAATGACGGAAGGCGAAATGGTGGCTCGCGACCTGAGTCAGTATCTGTCCAGTTACCGCAGAGTGCTCGACTACTTCGATGCAGTTAAAATTGGCATGACCGCAACCCCGGCGAAGCACACCACGGAAATCTTTGGAAAACCTATTTATACCTACTCATACCGTGAAGCAGTCGCAGATGACTGGCTAATAGATCATGAACCGCCTATCCGTTATGAAACTCTGCTAACCCAGAACGGCATACACTTCGACAAGGGTGAAACCGTCAGTGCCATCAATACCGGTACAGGTGAGATCGAGACAGCAGAACTGGAAGACGAACAAAACTTTGAAACAGAAGCATTTAATCGTCGAGTCATCACCGAAGGTTTTAATAAAGTTATCTGTACACAGCTTGCTCAGGAGTTAGACCCATTTAGCGATGAAAAAGTGATGATCTTCTGCGCCAGGGATTTACATGCAGATATGGTCAAGCGCCTGTTAGACGAGGCATTCAAAGAGTTATATGGCGATGAATACAATGAAGCCGCCGTTAGAAAAATTACTGGCGGTAGCGACAAAGTCGATAAATTGATTCGCCGTTACAAGAATGAACGCTATCCGAATATCGCGATTACCGTGGAGCTGTTAACCACAGGTATCGATGTTCCAAAAATCTGTCACCTGGTCTTTTTACGAAGAGTCCGCTCGCGTATTCTCTATGAACAGATGGTCGGCAGGGCGACGCGCCGTTGTGATGAAATTGGTAAAACCGTGTTCAAGATATACGATCCGGTTGATCTGTATGCTGCCTTGCAGGAAGTCAGTACAATGAAACCACTGGTGAAAAATCCAAACATAACAATGGAGCAGCTGGTACTTGAACTGACCGATGAAAAGAGCTTTGAAGCCCCCGGAAACCAGCCAGATACAAATCATGCGGATGATGTACTCGATGCATTAAACCAGAAACTGATGCGTGTATTACGCAAGGCGACTAAAAAGGCAGAAAAACAACCGTCGCTTAAGCAAAAACTGGATGAATTAGAGCAAACTTGGGGGATCGAACCGGGTAAATTGCATCGTCACCTTCATAAAATGGGGGCCAGAGAAGCGGGGGAGTTTGTTAAAACCCACAGCAATCTCATTCAACAACTAGATGAAGTGAAAACACTACTCGGTTCAGAGCAAAACCCAATCATCTATGAAGGCGAAGATGAGCTCAGGAAGCGCTCTCAGGATTATGGCGTAACCGAAAAGCCAAAAGACTACCTCGATAGTTTCAACGACTTTATTAACCAGCAGGTAAATCAGTCAGCAGCCCTGTCCGTTATCGTTAATAAACCCAAAGACCTCACCCGCGAACAGCTTCGCGAGGTGCGATTGTTACTCGACCAACACGGCTTCAGCGAGGCAAAATTAAAAACTGCCTGGCGCAACCAGACCAACCAGGAGATTGCTGCCAGTATTATCGGTTACATCCGGCAGGCGGCACTGGGCGAAGCACTGGTCCCATTTGACCAGCGAGTACACAATGCCATGCAATCTATTTATGCTATGCACAGTTGGTCTCCGGTACAGCGCAAGTGGCTGGAACGGTTAGCCAAGCAGCTGGTGCATGAAGTCATCCTGGATAAACAGTTTATTAATGATTTACCGGCATTCAATGGCGGTGCCAAACAGCTGAATAAGGTACTAAATAACGAATTAGACAGTGTTCTCGACGAGTTGAGAGATCATATGTGGGAAGCCAGCTAAGTAAAACTGCTAAATCTAAAGCCT
>CALODJ010000002.1:0-91645 GCA_942492025.1 uncultured Gammaproteobacteria bacterium
CTCCACGGGGTTACCCCCACTAGCACCTGAAGCTAGCGCGTCTACCAATTCCGCCACCTCGGCATGGCTTAATCCTGCGATTGCAGGCCGCGAACTTTACCGTGCGGCCCGGTGCTTGTCAATTTGATCTAATCCGTTACTGAATACTAGATAATAATGATCCGTAAAACCTCTAAAAAGAAGAAAACCACCCGTAAAACCACCGACAGAAAAAAAGCGCCCGAAAAGCGCTATAAAAAAGATCCGGATGCGGCCCTGGAGGCCGAACGATACGAAAATCCGATCGCCAGCAGGAAAATGATTCTGAGCGAAATCAAGCGTGAAGGTGCGCTCAGTTTCCAGTCACTGGCGGAGCATCTCAATATACAGAGCGATGACCAGCTGGATGCTCTGGGCCGGCGGCTCAGGGCCATGGTGCGCGATGGTCAGTTGGTACAAAACCGCCGTGGCGGCTACCTGCCGGTCGACGAGTCACACCTGGTGCGCGGTCGCGTGATTGCCCATCCGGACGGTTACGGTTTTCTGGTACCCGAAACCGGTGGGGATGATCTGTTCCTTCATGCCCGCCAAATGCGCACGCTGCTGCACGGTGACAAGGCGGTGGTTAGGGTTTCGGGTGTTGATCGACGCGGTCGTCTGGAAGGCGCGGTCATCAGTGTGTTCGAGCGGGCCAACCAGTTCATCGTCGGGCGCCTGTTCATCGAAAGCGGTGTGGCTGTGGTGGTCGCCGATAACAAACGTATCACGCAGGATATTCTTATCCCTGAGAACGCCGTTAACGGTGCCGCCAGTGGGCAGATTGTCAAGGTGGAAATCATCGAGCAGCCAACATTCAAGCGTCAGCCCATAGGCAAGGTGGTTGATGTACTCGGCGATCATATGTCACCGGGCATGGAAGTGGATATCGCGATTCACAATTATGGCCTGCCGCATGCGTTTCCGGAAAACGTCCTTGCCGATGCGGATAAGTGGGGTAGCAGCGTACGCAACGAGGACAAGCAGGGGCGTGTCGATTTGCGCAGTGTACCGCTGGTTACCATCGATGGTGAAGATGCCAGGGACTTTGATGATGCGGTGTATTGCGAGCCCATCGATAACCAGAAGAATACGGGTTGGCGTTTGCTCGTCGCCATCGCTGAAGTCGCTCATTATGTGCAGATAAATTCGGCGCTCGACAAGGAAGCCTACGATCGCGCGACTTCGGTTTACTTTCCTGGCCGGGTGATTCCGATGCTACCGGAAAACCTGTCGAATGGGCTGTGCTCATTAAATCCTGAAGTGGACCGGCTCTGCCTGGTGTGTGAGATGAAGATATCCGCTCAGGGTGAAATCGACGATTATTCGTTTTATGAAGCCGTTATCAAATCACACGCACGCCTGACGTACACCAAAGTCGCTGATGCCATTGTTGAACGCAAGTCCGCTGCGCTGAAGGCCGTCGGTGGTCTCTTGCTCCAGCTCGAAAACCTGCACGCGATGTACAAGAAGATGGAAAAGGCGCGTCAGAAGCGTGGCGCGATCGACTTCGACACGATAGAGACCAAGTTCGAGTTCACCGATGAGATGCGCATCAAAAATATCCACCCACTGGTCAGGAATGATGCCCACAAGATTATCGAAGAGTGCATGATTGCCGCCAATATCTGTGCGGCACGCTTCATCACGCGCTACCGTATCCCCAGTCTGTACCGCGTACACGAAGCACCCGATGACGAAAAGCTCGAGGAATTACGTGGTTTCCTCGGCGATCTCGGTCTCAAGCTGGGCGCACCATCACGAAAAATATCACCCAAAGATTATGCGAAGCTGTCCAGTACGATCAAAAAACGTGAAGACACTCATCTGATACAGACTCTGATGCTCAGATCGATGCAGCAGGCGGTATACCGTGCGGACAATGTCGGGCATTTCGGCCTTGCGTTGAAACACTACGCGCATTTCACGTCACCGATCAGACGCTATCCGGATTTGCTGGTCCACCGAGCCATCAAACACATCATCCACAAACGCAAAAAACGCGAATTCCCTTACGATCAGAATACGATGAACAGCTTCGGTGAACACTGCTCAACCAATGAGCGCCGAGCCGACGAAGCCACACGCGATGCCGAGTTTGCGATGAAGTGTGAATACATGCTCGACAAGGTGGGCACTGAGTTTACTGCACGTGTCACCGGGGTGGTTTCGTTCGGGCTGTTTGTCGAACTGGATGAATACTACGTGGAAGGCCTGATCCACATTACCAGTCTGCCAAAAGATTATTATGACTTCGATCCGATATCGCATCGGCTGGTTGGGGAAAACAGGGGCATGGTGTTCAGGCTGTCTGACAAAGTGGATGTGCGATTGTCCAATGTCGATATGGATGAACGTCGTATTGATTTCGAGCTGATCAAATAAGTTAATCGCAGCGGCGGAGAGTGCGCTGAGGCTTCTATTGTTCGTGGGAGCGGCTTCAGCCGCGAATTGCTCTGGCTAATGTATTTGGTGTTCGCGGCTAAAGCCGCTCCCGCAGAGGTGGCCCTACACGGTGATTATCCGATGTACATAAATGAATAAAATGCACCCGATGTGTGACTATGGCTAAACACAAAGCGGAAATAATTTTCGGTATGCATGCGGTCGAGTCGATACTGAAAAGCCATCCTGATCAAGTGCTGCAACTGTGGGTTCAGGCTGGCAGGAAGGACCGGCGTATGCAGACGATACGGGATCTCGCAGCCAGGCAGGGTGTGTCGGTCGAGACCTGCTCGCGTGATGTGTTGCAGAAAAAAAGCGCTGATCAAAAACACCAGGGTGTGGTTGCAAGAATCCGTTCCCGGCAAGCGTCGCAGCCGGGCCTGCAGGACATTCTGTCCAGGCAGAAGCTGTTGCTGCTGGTGCTCGATGGCGTGCAGGACCCGCATAACCTGGGTGCCTGTCTGCGCACCGCCGATGCCTGCGGTGTGGATGCGGTGATTGTGTCCAGAAACCGTTCACCGGGCCTGACGGCTGTGGTGCGTAATGTCGCCAGTGGTGCTGCAGAGACCACCCCGTTCATTCAGGTGGCCAATCTGGCCCGGGCGCTGCAGCAGCTACAGGACAACGATGTCTGGATCATCGGCGCGGCGGGCGAGGCCGGCGCCAGTCTGTATGACAGTTCGGCCAGCGATCGACTCGCGATGGTCATGGGCTCTGAAGGGCAGGGCCTGCGTCGACTGACAGCAGAGCACTGTGATGAACTTGTGCATATCCCGATGCAGGGCCAGGTCGAAAGTCTGAATGTGTCTGTCGCGACAGGCATCTGTCTGTTTGAGTACCGGCGCAAACAGCGGGCGCAGCATGTCGCATAAAACCAGTATCATCGTGCCCGGACTGTGTGGTCCCTTGCCCGAGATCGAAGGCATCGAACAAGCGGCCAGGCCCTTGCTCGAATTGCTCGGGCGATTGCACAGGCAAAAACGGCCCGTTGCGGATTATTCAACACAAGTGGCGGCGCTGTTCGGTGTTAACTTCAATGACCGGTTTCCCGATGCGGCGCTGTCGCTATTGGCCTACGGCATCGATCCGGGTGATGGCTGCTGGATGCACGCAGACCCGGTCAATCTAGAGGCCGATCTGGACCGTGCCATCCTCAGCGATAGCCAGGTGTTGCATCTTCGTGAGGATGAAGCGGCAGGGTTGGTCGAGCTGATCAACACCCATTTTGCCGAAGATGGCCTGACAGTGAACATGGCTGATCAGAATAACTGGTTTATCAGGCTGGAGGATTGCAGCCTGGCGACAACGCCGTTGAGACAGGCCGTTGGCAGGGATATCAATCACCTGCTGCCGACAGGTGACAGTGCAAAACAATGGCGACGTTTTTTGAACGAAGTGCAAATGCTGCTGCACACCAGCGAGGTCAACCAGCGCCGCGAACAACGGGGAATGGCGGCCATCAACAGCCTGTGGTTCTGGGGTGAAGGCAGGCTGCCGCCAAAAAGTGACACCGATATAAGCCACGTGTATGCCGATGATGCGCTGACAACAGGACTGGCGAAGCACGATCAGATCGCCTGTTCCCCATTGACTGATCCGATCGCACTGGCGTATGCGATGAAGCATGACGGTCACTCCCTGGTTTCGCTAAACCAGCTCGACGGGCCGTGCAGCTATGGCGATGTTTCAGCCTGGCTGGATGAGATGCTGGCGCTGGTCGAGGACTGGTTCAAGCCTGTGATCGAAACCGCGCGCAGTCTCGATGCGGATGTCGATATTTATCCCTGCAATGGTATGCGCTATCATTTCGGCCATAATAATACATTCGCTTTCAACCCGCTTAAATTCTGGAAAAAGGACCGCCTGCAGGACCATGTCGATACACACTAGAGTCAGAAAAATACACCGCCGCAATCACGTGATATCGGACGAACTGCGACAGGCATCATTGCATCCGGTACTGAAACGCATCTATGCGAACCGGGATATCAGTGGCCTGTGCCAGCTGGATTACTCGCTGAACCGCTTGATCAATTATAATCAGCTCAAGGGTATCGATGCGGCAGCCGATCTGGTGGCCGATGCGGTAATTAACAATCAAGCAATTCTGATCGTTGGTGACTATGACGCCGACGGTGCGACCAGCACTGCGCTCGTGGTCCGTGCGCTGCGCCGTTTTGCTTCCGGTCATGTGGGCTATCTCGTGCCCAACCGGTTCGAATACGGTTATGGCCTGACACCGGAGATTGTCGCAGTGGCCGCGGACTATTCGCCGGCGTTGCTGATCACCGTTGACAACGGCATCTCCAGTATTGACGGTGTCCGTGCGGCAAAGCAGCGCGGTATCAAGGTCGTCATCACCGATCATCATCTGCCGGCCGAACGCCTGCCCGACGCAGACGCCATCGTTAACCCGAACCAGCCTGGTTGTCCATTTGCCAGTAAGTCCATCGCCGGTGTGGGTGTGGCGTTCTATCTGATGCTGGCGGTCAGGGGGGCGTTGAGAGCGCGGGCATGGTTCAATGAGCAGCGACTGGAGCCGAATATGGCCGAGCTGCTCGACCTGGTCGCGCTCGGCACCGTTGCCGATGTCGTACCACTGGATGAAAACAACCGGATCCTGGTTCAACAGGGCATCAGGCGCATACGTGCCGGTAAAGCCTGTGCCGGAATCAGGGCACTGTTTCAGGCGGCGGGCAGGGAGATCACGCGCTGCAGCAGTACCGACCTCGGCTTTTTTATCGGTCCCCGTTTGAATGCGGCGGGCAGGCTGGAAGACATGTCAGCCGGCGTCGAATGTCTGACCACCGATTCAGCAGCAACGGCCGAGGCCATAGCCAGCGAGCTCAACGAGCTGAATAGCCAGCGCAAAAACATCGAACAGGGTATGTTGACCGAGGCACTCGCAGATATGGAGGCGCTGCTTGTCACCCTGGAGACGGATCAGTTGCAGGCCGGGGTATGTCTGTATAACAGTGATTGGCATCAGGGCGTGATTGGCCTGCTGGCTTCAAGAATCAAGGAGCGTTTTCATCGCCCGGTTGTCGCCTTTGCGAACGCAAAGGATGATGCCGACAGCGATGAAATCAAGGGTTCGGCGCGCTCCATACACGGCTTGCACATACGCGATGTGCTCGATGCCATCGCGAGCAGGCACCCCGGTCTGATACAGAAATTCGGTGGCCACGCGATGGCTGCCGGCCTCAGCATCAGCAAGCACAATTACGAGGCATTCAAGCAGGCATTCGAGCACGAAGTGGCTGCGCTTTTGTCCGAGGAAGCGCTCGAGGAGGTGGTCGAAACGGATGGTGGCATCGAAGCGGACCAGATGTCCCTGGAAACCGCACAGGTGATCGAAACCGCCGGACCCTGGGGCCAGCATTTTCCCGAACCCGTGTTTGACAACCGTTTTGAAGTGCTGAACTGGAAAGTCGTCGGTGACAAGCACCTGAAAATGCAGTTACGGCTGGATCAGGGCAACAAGACAGTCGATGCCATTGCATTCAATACGCTAGCAGATGACTTGCCTGCATCTGAGCACGTTCATGTTGCCTATCGGTTGAATGTGAACGAGTTCAGGAACAACAGAAGCCTGCAGCTTATCGTCGACTGCATGCGCGCGGGTGGTCAATGAAGCTCTATGCGCTGTTTCGTGCGGTGTTATTCATGTTCGAACCCGAACGTGCGCATGCGATTTCGATGACCTTTCTGCAGCTTGTCCACCGCCTGGGCTTGTCCCGGCTGTTGTTCGGTCGCAGAAAAATGGCGCCGGTCAATGTACTGGGCCTGGAGTTTCCCAATGCCGTGGGTCTCGCGGCAGGACTGGACAAGAACGGTGATCATATCGACGCCCTGGCCGCCTGCGGTTTCGGTTTTGTAGAAATAGGCACGGTGACACCCAGAGCGCAGCCGGGTAATCCAAAACCCCGGATGTTTCGACTGGAAAAAGACGGCGCAATCATCAATCGCATGGGATTCAATAACGCCGGCGTTGAGCACCTGATCAACAGGGTCAAGGCGAGTAAACGCGATTGCATCATTGGTATCAACATTGGCAAAAACCGTGATACGCCACTCGAGCGTGCGGTTGATGACTATGCCATCGCCTATCAGCACGTGTATCCGTACGCGGATTACATCACGGTGAATATCTCATCGCCCAATACGCCGGGCCTGCGCGATCTGCAGCATGGCGAGCAGCTGAGTCGGCTATTGCACACGCTAAAGCGACAGCAACAGCGGCTCGCTGAACAATACAGCCGCTACAAGCCCTTGCTGGTCAAGATAGCGCCGGATCTGGATGATGACGAAATCCGTGAGCTGGCCCATACCTTGATCGATAGCGGTATCGACGGTGTGATCGCGACCAATACCAGCAATCAGCGCCCCGATCTGAAGTCTGTCGCGTTTGCATCCGAGCAGGGTGGTTTGAGCGGCAGGCCGATTCAGCAACAATCCGATCATGTACTTCGTGTACTCGTGCGTGAGCTCGATGGCAAAATGCCGGTGATCGGCGTCGGTGGCATCATGTCCGCGGAGGACGCACAACGTAAATTCCAGGCAGGTGCATCGCTGGTGCAGCTCTACACCGGGTTTATCTATTCCGGCCCTGGACTGATTTCATCCATTTTGAAAGAAATGTAAACCCCCGCGATTTTTTGTTCGCGGATGCCATCAAAACAGCGTATATCTGCTATAACTATCTACAAATAACTGGTCCAAAAATAATCTTATTATTCAATAAGATATAAATTCCTAAAATTCTCAAATGGGGCGCGCTGCCGAGTAGCGTGCTGATGTAATGTATTTGCGGATTATTTATTGTGATCAAATTTGAATTTGGACAAAACACCCTCGTCAGTGGTCACCGACATGGGCTCTGGCCACAGGCTCTGAGCCGTGTAATCAGCTGGCAACACTCGCGGCCTGTTGTTCCGGTTTCGATCCGTCAATCCGGGCAGACACGCCAGCGCACCATACCCTGTTCCTGCAGAAACGGTCGCCGGTATGTAATATCGATGGGTCCTTCGGCATTGCCGCCCGGACCACCGATATACGTTACAGCCATGGATCAAACTGCGACGGACCTCGCTGATACGCACAATCCATTGGTGCTGTCTTGAGCGAACGACTCTATCTGTTTCTCGTCGGGGCCTTTATCCTGCTGGGCTTGTATCTCTCGAATAATTATCTGCTTCACGGGCTCTCGGTCCTGCTGCTACTGGAAGGCATCAGCGGTATTCGTCTGACCCGGCTGATTCAAAAGGCGAGGCACGTGTCGCTGGATACAGACATGATCGTCTCTGAAGCCGGGGCGCGGTTTGGTATCGACGGTTTAAGTGCGTGGCGTGTATTTGTTGCGGTAGTACTGCTGTTATCGTACGTGCTGATACACGAATACGGTTATGAAATGCTGTGGTTCATCCCGTGGTTCATGGCGTTTGCCATCATGGGCGCAGGTGCGACACGGGTGTGTCCTGTGTTGTCGGGACTGCATCGCGTTGGGTTCAAATAAAAATAGAGAAGCCTATGGAAAATCAAACTCACGCCTTTCAAGCCAAACTGCCAGCGCGCATTACCGGCATTGTGTTCTGGGGGCTGGTATTCATCGGCCTGCTCATTTCGGTATTCATACTGGAAGATGCAGAAAACGAGCTCTATGCGGTCAATAAAACAAACTCCCACATGGTTGCCTACGCCCTTGATGGCATCGTCAAAAAACATACCGAATCAGCCGTGCTGGATAACGCTGCTGCCAGGATAGAGCAGCGGCTGAACCGACTGCGACATGAGATGGGTTTTACCTCGGTTGTTCTGTCTGAAGACAATAACGAGTACGTCTATGGTGAAAAGAACTTAGATGATGACGTGTTCCCTTATTCCATCTATTACTACCCGAAAGGTTCAACGCAGTTAAAGACGATAACAGCGCTTGTCTATTACCCTAATCAATCGAAACAGGTCACCGAGATCCGCAAGAATATGCTCTTGACTATCGGCTTGTCGGTTTTCGTGTTCGGACTTGTACTACAGCAGATATTGCATCATGTGCTGTCGGGCCCCTTTCTCAAGATGGTCAATACAGCGCGTGCTTTTTCCAGTGGCGATGAATGGGTGCGTTTCAATGACAACCGCAACGATGAATTCGGCTATCTTGCCGGCTTTATTAATAATGCGATTGAATCGATATTGACCACACAGAGACAGTTAAGAGAAGCGTTGAAACGGGCAGAAAAGTCGGAAATAGAACTGTCACACCAGAAGGAGGTGGCGGAAGTCACACTGCACTCAATTACGGATTCAGTGATCACCGTCGATCTGGACGGTGTCATCCAGTATATCAATCCAGCTGCCGAGCTACTTTTTAATACCAGCAACGCGGAGGTGAATGGTGATCATCTAACAGAGCTGGTCAGCATTATCAGTGAGTCGTCGGGAGAACATGCCAGTGACCCATTGAACAACTGTTTCAAACAGCTAAAAACCATACACATACCCGAGCATTCTTCTTTGATGGCCGGTCACAACAGGGTCATAGCCATTGAGGCGTCAGTCACACCGATGAAAAACAACAGAGGCGATGTTATCGGTGCTGTTATGGTTATTCAGGATGTGAGCCACACCAGAAAATTGACTCGCCAGTTGTCCTACCAGGCCAGTCACGACATGTTGACGGGTTTGTATAATCGTCTCAAATTCGAAGAATGTCTGGAAGATGCGTTACTGAATGTCAAAGAAGAGCAGCGTGTACACACGCTCTGTTATCTCGATCTCGATCAATTCAAGCTGGTCAATGACACCTGCGGGCATATTGCCGGCGACGAGCTTTTACGTCAGTTGCCGGATCTGTTTCACAAGGTGTTACGCAGCGGGGATATCGTTGCGCGTCTGGGGGGTGATGAATTTGGTATCTTGCTGGAAAACTGTGAAATAGACCAGGCAACCATGTTGGCCGACAAGATCAGAGAGGAAATCAAGGAGTTCAGATTTGTCTGGGAAGATAAGGTCTTTACGATCGGTGTCAGTATCGGTGTGGTTGGTATCGATGAAAACATGTCCGATATCTCGAAGATCATGAGTTCGGCTGATGTTGCCTGCTATGCAGCGAAAGACTCGGGAAGAAACCGCGTCCATGTATATGAGTGTTCGGATGAACTGGTGTCGGAAAGACATGGTCAAATGCACTGGACAGGCCGCATAACCCGTGCGATGGAAGAGGATCGCTTCATGTTGTATCGCCAGCCGATCGTTGGCTTCTCCAACGACGGTCATGAGCATTTCGAAGTATTGCTCAGAATGATCGACGAGAAGGGCAATATCGTACCACCGGGTGCGTTTATTCCTGCTGCGGAACGCTATAACCTGATGACCGGCATCGATCGCTGGGTCATCAAAGAGGTGTTCAAATTAATTGCAGATGACTGTGTCGCGGATCCTGTCAGGCACTTGGATCGTGTGATATCCATCAACCTGTCAGGCGACTCGCTCAGCGATGAAAGTCTTTATGACTACATTATATCGTTAAAGGATGAGTTCAATGTTTCGTTGAATAACGTCTGTTTCGAGATTACTGAAACGGTCGCGATATCCAACCTGGTCAAGGCCACTGCACTGATCAATGAATTAAAGCAATACGGTTGCCGTTTCTCGCTGGATGATTTTGGCAGCGGGCTGAGCTCGTTCACCTATCTAAAGAACCTGCCAGTCAATTACCTCAAGATCGATGGCTCGTTCGTCAAGGATGTGAGTAGAGATCCAGTTGACCGGGCAATGGTCGTTTCCATCCAGCAGATGGGCAGCGTAATGAAACTGGACACGATTGCCGAGTGGGTCGAAGACGAAGAGACGCTGCATACGCTCTGGGAGATTGGTGTGGATTACGTACAGGGCTACCATCTTGGAAAGCCTGAAGCGATCAAACCCCCGGTGACCGAGATCAGACAGTGCGCTATCAGCTGAAATGCAGCCCGCTCACCCGTTAGGCTTCGCTGATACAGTCCTGTGACACTCACCTTAAAGACGCAAAGCACGCAAAGTAAGTTCAAATTCGTATCGCCCTATAATAAAGCGTATACATCGCAGGGTGCGCCGTGCGCACCGAAATCAGTACAACAAGCCTGCTTGCAGCCGAGTGGTGCGCACGGCGCACCCTACCTCACTTACGGGCACGAAGACCAGCCTGAACCGTGATAGGCCTGTTTGAATAACACACTGTATCTTTGATAATTCGAGCTTTACTCCAAAGGGCCAATGCGTTATCAGTATTCGACGCCGCCTGATGAGAAATGCGGGCTAGATCCTAAAGATTGCTTCGCTGCGCTCGTAAAGACGAAAAAGCTTAGTGTGTCCTTGTGAAGAGAACCAGTGCTGCGAGGCGGGCCTGTTGTGCCAGTGCGATGGCCGCATCGCGATTTTCGATTGGGGTATCGAGCCGAACTGTCTCGTTGTTCTCGCCGAGGATATTCAATACCACAACCCCGTGCACTTGGCCTTCGTCAAAAAGATAATCGCATGGTTTGATGCTCGATCCCTGCTTCGATAAAACGCTCGCCCTCAGCATAGAACCCATGCCCTTGATAGAAGTTGATGACACTGACCTGTGCGTGCAGGAAAACCTGGTTGAATCCGAGTTGTCTTGCGCGTTCGATCACGGTCGTCAGTAGTTGAGAACCGATGCCCTTGCCGCGATGGTTTTTGAGAACCGCCATACGGCCAATTTGTCCCTGTGGTGTCAGACGGGCCGTTGCCACCGGCATAGCGTTGACAGTTGCGAGAAAATGCGTGCAGTCGGCGTCTTGTCCATCCCATTCGAGTTCTGCGGGTACCTGTTGTTCATTGACAAACACGACCTGTCGGATTGACATAAGGACATCCTGCCTGTCGTGCCAATCGACGATATCGATGACGATTTCATCATTCATAGGATCTCAATACAGCCATTGTTGTACAGATCGAGTACGGCCATCGGGTCGGCCGGGTCCTCCATCACAGCGCGCAGTTGCTGAAGGCTTATTGTTCTATGGTCGGTCAGTGTTCGGGCGAAGGCAAGGCTGGTTGCATAGCTGCTGCCATCGACGAATAGCAGAGCACCATCGCGGTGCCGGCTGAAGAGGAATTTTGAAGCAGGCGACTGGGCAAGGATGCTGTCTGTGGCCAGGGATGCCGAGAGATCCTCAAAACAGGAATACACCGTGTCAGGCCGGCGCATGTGCACAGCGGCACGCGCTTCACTGCTGAATTCGCCAAACCAGCATAACAGGCGGTCCTCATCAACGGTCAGTTGTGCGTCCAGCAGGGTTTTGATCCGGCCAAGCGCATCGCTGCCGATTTCGCCCGGGCTGTGCTGGCACTGCAGATCGGGGTCCTGGTATCGCTCAGACTGATCGATGCTGGCGGCAATAAATTCGGCATACTCGCTGATCATGTTGCGTAGCGATGGCGCCCTGAAGCCGACCGAGCAGGTCATGCATTCATTCAGTGCGATACCGTGATGCGCGACGTTAGGGGGGAGGTAAAGCATATCACCCGGATCCAGTATCCATTCGTCAGCGGCGCTGAACCGCTGCAGGATTCTCAGCTCGGTGTCCTCGAGGCAGGTGTCATCGAAATCTTTATTGATCATCCAGCGCCGTTGGCCCTGTGTCTGAATCAGGAAGACATCATAGGCGTCGGTGTGCGGGCCGACCGAACCCCCTTCGGGTGCGTAAGAGATCATCAGATCATCGATGCGCCAGTCTGGGATGAAACGAAAGCGGTCGATGAGTTGTTTTGCTGCACCTACGTGTTTTTCAACATCGGTCACCAGCAGGGTCCAGTTTTTCTCTGGCAGCGTCTCAAAGTCGTCTTCGTGCAGTGGGCCGTGCAGCACATGCCATCGGCCGTGTTCGTGCTGTTCGAACACGATACGGGCGTTGGCGTCATCCGTGCACGCCAGTCCAGCAAGCTCATCCGGCGTCAGCGGGCTCTCGATATCCGGGAAAGCCTGTCTGATCAGCAACGGCTGCTTCTGCCAGTAATCACGCAGAAAGGCTTCAGCTGACAGGTCACCCGGAAATGCGGGGTGGCAGCTGGAGTCAGATTTTTTTTGCCTGTTCGTCGGCATTGCCAATGTAGCTCTGTGGCGTCAATTGCAGTAGGCGTTCGCGTGCATCATCCGGCAGATCGACACTGTTGATCAGCTGATGCAGGTCTGCGCGGGTGATGGTTTTGCCGCGTGTCATTTCCTTGAGTTTTTCGTACGGGTTTTCGATGCCATAGCGGCGCATCACGGTCTGAATCGGTTCCGCCAGCACTTCCCAGCTCGATTCGAGATCCTGATCCAGGCGCACTGCGTTGACCTCGAGTTTACCCAGGCCTTTTTGCAGTGACTGATAGGCAATAAGGCTGTGTGCCATGCCGGTGCCCAGCGTTCGCAATACTGTCGAATCGGTCAGGTCACGCTGCCAGCGCGAAACAGGCAGTTTGCCCGCCAGATGATTGAATAGTGCGTTGGCGATGCCGAAATTACCTTCGGCATTTTCGAAGTCAATCGGGTTCACCTTGTGCGGCATCGTGGATGAACCGACTTCACCGGCAACGGTTTTCTGTTTGAAGTAGCCCAGTGATATATACGACCAGATGTCCCGGCACAGATCGATCAGGATGGTATTGAATCGTGCCAGCGCATCGAACAGCTCGGCGATGTAATCGTGTGGTTCGATCTGAATCGTATAGGGATTCATTTCTATACCGAGCGATTCGATGAATGTCCTGGCAAATGCGGGCCAGTCAATCTCCGGGTAGGCGACCAGGTGTGCATTATAATTGCCGACAGCGCCATTGATCTTGCCGAGGATGGCGACTTGTGCTGCTTCGTTACGCTGTTTTCTGAGACGGTGCACCACGTTCGCCAGTTCCTTGCCGACGGTGGTCGGGCTGGCGGTCTGTCCATGTGTGCGGCTCAGCATCGGAACATCGGCGAATGTCCGGGCCAGTGCAGCGAGCTGGTCAATGATGTCATCCATCAGCGGCAGCATCACGCTGTTACGGCCGGATTTGAGCATCAGCGCATACGACAGATTATTGATATCTTCGGACGTGCAGGCGAAATGAATGAATTCATTCACAGCCTCCAGTGTGGCGTTGCCCTGTATCTTTTCTTTCAGAAAATACTCGACCGCTTTTACGTCGTGATTGGTGGTGCTTTCGATGTCTTTCACGCGTTGGGCATCTTCGACGTTGAAATCATCAACGATGCCATCGAGCAGCGCATGGGTCGCGTCGTCGAAAGCCGGTACCTCAGTGATGGCCGTATTGCTCGCCAGTGCCTGCAGCCAGCGCACCTCGACCAGGACACGGTGGTGGATCAGACCGTATTCACTGAACAGCGGGCGCAGAGCAAGGGTTTTCCCGCCGTAGCGGCCGTCGGTCGGGGATATGGCAGTGAGCTCGGTTAAGATCATTTTATTCTTCTGTTACAGGTCTACGGCGGTGCAAAAATGGCGTATTATATCATCCACTTAGAAATTTGTTTGGAGTAGAACATGACCCGTTTCCGTACCGAATCTGACAGTATGGGCGAGCTGCAGGTGCCGGAGGATGCCAGCTATGGGGCACAGACCCAGCGCGCTATCCTGAACTTTCCTGTCAGTGGGCTGTGCATGCCGAGGGCATTTCTGAACGCGCTTGGACTGGTCAAACAGGCCTGTGCCAGGGCCAACACAGACCTGGGTGCGCTGGATGCTGGAACATCGGATGCGATAGTTGCGGTTTGCGATGATGTCATCAATGGCGTGCTGGATGATCAGTTCCCGGTAGATATTTTCCAGACGGGTTCGGGCACCAGTACCAATATGAATGCGAACGAGGTCATCGCTCACCTGGCCTCGAGTCGCTCCGGTATCAGCGTGCATCCCAATGATCACGTCAATATGAGCCAGAGTTCCAATGATGTGATCCCGAGCTGCATTCATGTCAGTGCCGCGATCACCTGTGTTTATGATCTGCTGCCTGCGCTTGATCACCTCAGAACGATCATCGACAAAAAGGCCGAATCCGTAGACGATGTGGTGACCACCGGGCGCACGCATCTGATGGACGCCATGCCGGTGACCCTGGGGCAGGAGCTGTCGGGTTGGTCGGCACAAATTGCCAGCGGCATTACCCGGGTCAAAAGCGCACTGCCGGCGATGCAGCAGCTTGCGATCGGCGGTACAGCTGTCGGCACCGGCATCAACGCGCCCTTCGATTTCGGTGATTCCGTCTGTCAGCACCTGAGCCGGGAGACGGACATTGATTTCACGCCTGCGAGCAACCGATTCGAGCTCATGAGTTCACAGGATGCTGCCGTCGCCCTCAGCGGGCAGCTGAAAACGCTGGCAGTGAGCCTGATGAAGATAGCCAATGATCTGCGCTGGATGAACAGCGGACCGCTGGCGGGTATCGGCGAAATCGCGCTGCCGGCGCTGCAGCCAGGTAGCAGCATCATGCCGGGGAAGGTCAATCCGGTGATACCGGAATCTGTCGCCATGGTGTGCGCGCGTGTCATCGGTAATGACGCGGCCATAACGATTGCCGGCCAGTCAGGTAACTTCCAGTTGAACGTCATGCTACCGCTCGTCGCCTATGACCTGTTACAGAGTATCGATATCCTGTCCTCGGCTGCGCGCCTGCTCGCTGACAAAGCCATCGAGGGCTTCAGCGTCAACGAAGCCAGCATTGATCAGGCGCTGGCAAAAAATCCGATACTGGTGACGGCCCTGAACCGCGTGATTGGCTATGAGCTGGGCGCAAAGATCGCCAAACAGGCCTACGCCGAGGGGCGGACAGTGATCGAGGTCGCCAGCGAGATGACCGATCTATCGGTCGAACAACTGGAACGCCTGCTCTCACCCGCAGAACTGACCAGGGGTGGTGTGCAGCAATAGCTGCATTGTTACGCTAATTTCCGATCTTTCGCTTTTGGTCGATTCGAAAGCTTGAGCAATAGCGGACACATGGCCGCCTTCCTGGCCCGAATTGGATTATATCCATATAACCATGCACACTCAGAGGTAAATTTGTTATCATCGTGTTTGTAAGGTAATTGACTTACGAGATAAGTTGATACAGTGGAGGAGAGGAATATGCAATTGAGCATACACACGGTTTTGTCTGTGCTGGTCATTGCGGTTATAACTGCAGGCTGCGGTCAGGATAAGGTGAGTTATAAAGAGGATGTTCTTCCTATTCTGGAGAATAATTGCTTTGTCTGCCACGACGGTAAGGGTGAAGGCTCCCAGGCAAGTGGCTTCGTACTACTGACCTATGACGACCTGATGAAGGGTACAAAGTACGGACAGGTTGTGGTACCGGGAGATAGCGCTTCCAGCACGCTGTATCTGATGATCGACCACAAGGTTGATCCCATGATCCAGATGCCACCGCACCACAATACACCGACTGATAGCAATCTGGGGCCGTTGTCACGTGACACGATTGCGACGGTCAAGAACTGGATTGACCAGGGAGCAGAGGACAACTGATAACCGGCTCTCCGGATTGTGTTAATCCTCCCTGCAGCTATCAATTGATCAGGATCCTGCGAATGCGCAAGTATGCACGCTGCGGTGATCGATGTGCGCGCGATGAATCGATGCACAGAATTCTGTCTCGACACTGACAAGAGGCAGGGGGCGGGCCTGCAGCTCAGTCGATCTGTGCGGCGGTCGTCAGCTGTCGTACATTGTCTCGATAACAGCGCCACCGAGACAAACATCTCCCCGGTAAAAAACAACGGACTGTCCGGGCGTTATTGCACGTTGTGGCCGATCGAAACGGATAACGGGCCTTTCAGCTGAACCTGTTTCTATCGTACAGGGCTGGTCAGGCTGGCGATAACGGATTTTCGCAGTGCAGTTTGTTATCGCTGTTGCGGTGCGATTGATCCAGTGAATATGGCGGGTTTCGAGGGTGTTGTGGTACAGCCGGGGGTGGTCGTGTCCCTGGCCAACGACCAGGATATTGTTGTCGATGTCTTTATCGATGACGTACCAGGGCGATTCATCGGCATTCTGCAGGCCGCCGATACCCAAACCTTTTCGCTGGCCGATGGTGTAGTACATCAGGCCATTGTGTTTGCCCAGGTGTTCGCCGCTATCGGACTGGATCATACCCGGTTTTGCCGGCAGATAGCGTTGCAGAAAGGTATCGAATCGCCTTTCACCGATGAAGCAGATGCCGGTGCTGTCCTTCTTGTCGTGCGTCGTCAGTTCATGTTCACGTGCAATCTTGCGCACGACCTGTTTGGATAGTTCGCCCACAGGGAACAACGCCCGCTCCAACTGGCTTTCATTCAGCGCATGCAGAAAATAGCTCTGGTCCTTGTTGTCGTCGACGCCGCGCAGGAGTTGTGTCTGCCCTGCGCTCACACCTGTCCGGGCATAATGACCGGTCGCGATCCTGTCAGCGCCGAGCGTCTGTGCGTGATCGAGAAAGGCATGGAATTTGATTTCCTTGTTGCAGAGTATGTCTGGATTGGGTGTTCGCCCGGCACGGTATTCATCCAGAAAATGTTGAAACACACGGTCCCAGTACTCACTGGAAAAATTGACGCTGTGTAAGGTAATACCGAGCGTGTCGCATACCTTCTGCGCATCCGCAAGATCCTCGGCGGCCGCGCAATAATCGGTGTCATCGTCCTCTTCCCAGTTTTTCATGAACAGGCCTTCAACCTGGTAACCCTGATCGAGTAACAGCAAGGCTGCAACGGAAGAGTCGACACCACCGGACATACCGACGATAATTTTTTCTTTTTGCATGCTATTCAGTGTTGGCGCTCACTGGCCGACGTCGAAAGCGATATGTTTTGGCTTGCATTACCACGCGATACAGGAGCCCATAGTCGATCTTTGAATCCGAATCGCAGTGTCATCATCACGCTGCCGAATGCGACATATGAGCCAGGATATCCAGGCTGGTTGTACGCCAGTTGCCGATCAACGCGTTCTTCCACGATTAGGCATTTATTATCTTTTTCAGCGATTGCTGTAACGGTCACATCCGGCTTCCAGGTTGTCATGGTGATTTGCCTGTACGTTTGGATCGCTGTCTTCTGACGGCATACACCCACAACTGACTGACAGTAAGATAACCCAGCACACTGCTCACGGTCGCGAGGATTAAGCAGCCGGTGAGGAAGGGTTTCCAGCTGCTGATCAGTTCACTGGTGAGCCATTGGAATGAGAGCTGGAATTCAAATTGCTGCGGTGGCGTGCCAATGACCCAGGTACCGACGAGGTAGGCGAAGTAGAACAGTGGTGGAATGGTGACGGGATTGGTGATCCATACCAATGCCACTGACAGCGCCAGGTTGGTACGGAACACGATGGCAGCAGCAGCAGCCATGACCATCTGCGACGGCATCGGTACCCACGCAAAAAACAGCCCAACGGCGAACGCGCCCGCCATCGAGCGCCGATTGATGTGCCACAAATTGGGTTCATGCAGTGCATTACCAAAAATCTGCAGGTACTTATGTTCTTTTACCTGGGTATGGCTGGGCATGAAGCGTTTGAAGAATTTGCGTGGCATCAGCTCGGTCTTGGTGGTAACGCTGTGTCAATCAGGATGTGATCTAAATGCAATCGGCGTAAATTATGGTCCTAAATCTAATTATAGGCAAACGCATGATGGCTGCTTGCCTTTGACAATCGATCATCGGAACAGGGAATGTTTTCTATCGCAGGCTTATTTCTCGCTGGTATTCTGGTCCTCAACCTGTGTTCTGATCTACCAGGCACGATCACATATGTAGCATTATCGTCAGCCGCAGCAAGCTGGTGGTTCAAACGACATAGTCGATACGCTGTTGTCTACCGCGCGCTCACGGTCTTTATGTTTGGCATGGTCTGGGCGCAACTTCATGCGACAGATTATCTGACACATGTGCTCCCCGAGACACTGGCAGGCAAAGACATCCTGATCACAGGGCGCATCGATGACATTCCGGTCAGCGATGCCACTGTGCAGCGTTTCATTGTCGATGTTGACAAGCTGGAGAGCGATCATGATGCGCTGCCGTCACCTCAACGCATCAAGCTGAGCTGGTACTACGGTGAGCCGGTCCGCGCGGGCGAGACATGGCGGTTCAAAGTGCGACTGAAACCGCCACATGGCTTTATGAATCCCGGTGGATTCGATTACGAAGCGTGGCTGATGCAAAACGGTATCCACGCCAGCGGTTATGTCCGCAAGGATGACGTCAATCGCAAGCTTGCAGCACCTGCGCTGACTGACAGCGCAGCCATACGCCAGCGTCTTGCCGAGCGTATACGGGGTATGCTCACGGATTCTGCATTTACCGGACTGATAACCGCGCTGGCCGTGGGTGATCGTTCGGCAATCGAGCCGCATCAATGGCAGGTGCTGATCAAGACGGGCACCAATCATCTAATGGCCATTTCCGGCCTTCACATTGGCCTGGCCGCGGCTTTTGGCTACGGCTTGTGCCGTTGGCTGGTGCCAGTCAGGATCATGCAACGGATTCCGGCGCAGTATGCCGCGATGCTGTGCGCGCTTGTATTCGCGCTGATTTACGCGATGCTGGCCGGTTTTGCCATTCCCACACAAAGAGCCCTGCTGATGTTGACCTGCACCGTTGGGGCCGCGTTGTTGAGGCGCAAGTCGCGACCGCTGGATGTGCTCGCGTTTGCCCTGGTCGTGGTTCTGTTGTGGGATCCGGCCTCGGTCCTGTCCGCAGGATTCTGGTTTTCGTTTCTGGCCGTTGCCGTTATCTTTTATACCCTGGGTGGGCGCCTGGCGCAGTCCCGCTGGTTGAAATGGGTGTGGCTGCAGATGGTCATCACTCTGGCGTTGTTTCCGTTGTCGTTATTCATGTTCCAACAGACCTCACTGGTGGCACCACTGGCCAATCTGCTGATGGTGCCGTATGTCAGTTTCCTGGTGGTGCCGCTGGTTTTGATCGGCATGACGATACTGCCATGGTCCAGCACGGGCGCTGGCGTACTGTTTTCTGCGGCCGAGTCACTGTTCAGCTTTATCTGGCCGTTGGTGCAATGGCTGGCAGCGCTGCCGTACTCACACTGGCTCAAGGCGCAACCCGGTATGGGGTTGACGCTGCTGGCGCTGACCGGCGTGGCTATTATGCTGGCACCACGCCTGCATCTCTGGCGTGTTGCGGGGGTTCTGTTGTTGCTGCCGGCTTTGACCTGGCAACCGCGGGTGCCCTCTGCAGGTGCCTATGAGCTGCATGTGCTCGATGTGGGCCAGGGATTGGCCATCGTGATCAGGACGCACTCACATACCCTGGTGTATGACACCGGCGCGCGTTTCAGTGACCGGCTCGATAGTGGAAAAGCCGTGCTGCTCCCGTTTTTGACCAACAAGGGTGTCAGCAGGATAGATCTGTTGATGATCAGCCACGGTGATGGTGACCATATCGGCGGCGCAGCATCCTTGTTAGAGGCCTATCCACAAACGCCCGTGCTGGGTCAGGGTATAACCTCGTTGGATGCGGGTCTATCCAGCCATTGCGCTTCGGGCCAGCAGTGGACCTGGGACGGCATCGTATTCACCCTGTTGCACCCCGATAACACGGACTATCCCCTGACCAATAACCGTTCGTGCGTGTTGAAAGTGACGGGCGAGGGCGGCTCGGTACTGATTACCGGTGATATCGAGAAAAAGGTTGAAAACCTGCTATTGTCTCGACATCGGCATGTTCTTTCAGCGGATATCCTGGTTGCGCCGCATCATGGCAGTAATACCTCATCCAGTCCGGACTTTATTTACGCGGTATCGCCGCAGATCGTGATATTTGCGGCCGGCTACCGTAATCGCTATCACTTTCCGACAGCGGACATTGTGGCTCGATACGCCGACCTCGAGAGCACGATGGTGATGACGGGCCACAGTGGGGCCATCAGCATAGAGCTGCATCCCGAGAGAGGGGTTGAGACCATACTGCGCTACCGGGAAAGCCACAGAAAATACTGGCACCATATGGCGCCGAAGCTTCGCCAAGATGGCTAATTTCAAGTATCATAGGCGGACATACGGGCCTTGACCGAAAATAATTATAACCATAATGAAAGCAGGTGGGATGTGTTTGAGTTAGTAAAATCCGGTGGCTGGCTTATGCTGCCAATTATTTTGTGTTCTGTCATTTCTATTTCTATCATTGTCGAACGGTTTTGGAGCTTGCAGCGTGAAAAGGTATTGCCCAAACATCTAGTCGCGTCGGTCTGGCACATGATCAAGACCGGCAAGCTGGATACCTCGAAAATCGAAGATGTCGGTAATCAGTCTGCACTCGGCAAGGTCCTGACGGCTGGCATCAATAACAGGCAATACAAACGTGAACGCATCAAGGAGAGTATCGAAGAACGCGGTCGTGAAGTTGTGCACGACCTCGAGCGTTTTCTCAGCCCACTGGGCACGATTGCGTCGATTTCACCTTTGCTGGGGTTGCTCGGTACCGTCGTCGGCATGATCAAGGTTTTCACCGCGATAACGACCCACGGCGTGGGCAATCCTGCGGTACTCGCCAGTGGTATCTCGCAGGCCATGATCACCACTGCTGCAGGCCTGTCGGTGGCTATTGTGAGTCTGATCTTCTATCGGTACTTCAGGCGCCGGGTCGATAGCATCGTCGTAGAGATCGAGCGTGAAGCCATCAAGATGGTCGATGTCATTCACAAAAACCGTGAAGCTGCCGCATGAACCTCAGGCCTGAAAGATCTGATGAAAGGGTGGACATCAATCTGACGCCATTAATTGATGTGGTTTTTCTGTTACTGATCTTTTTCATGGTATCCACGACATTCGATCGCCATGCGAAGCTCAGGGTTGAATTACCGGAGGCAAGCGCCACGAACACACAGCAACAGCAGGAGCCGGTCGTGATCTCCATTGATGCCAAAGGGAACTACTTTATCAATGATCGTCAGCTGGTAAACACCAGCCTGGACACCTTGAAGATTGCGCTGCGCAAGACCGTGGCTGATCTAGAAGAAAAAGAGGTATCGCTGGTACTGCGAGCAGACGCCAAAACACCACACCAGTCTGTGGTCAGGGCAATGGATGCGGCTGCCCAACTGGGTCTGACCCGCCTCTCGATTGCGACCGTTGAAGTCAACTGATTCGATCGTTGCATCCACAGATGAGTACCGGCAAGAGCTTACATTCTGAAGCGGGGCAATATTACAAGCGTCTGCTCGCGCTGGCCTTTGTTCACTGGAGGATGTTTGCAGTATCTATCATCGGCATGATTCTGGTTGCGGGGACGGACACCGCCATTGCGGCCTACATGAGACCCCTGATGGATGATGGCTTTGTTGATCGGGATCCTGAAACCATACGCCTGCTTCCGTTCGTGCTGATCGCGATATTTGTCGTTCGCGTGTTCGCGATGTTCATTTCCATGTACTGCATCAGCTGGGTCGGACGTAAAGTCATCATGGTGCTGAGGCAGAGAATGTTCAGTAAATTGCTGTTGCTGCCCAAGGACTTCTTTGACAGTGCCACCAGTGGCGAAATCATTTCCAAATTTACCTTTGATGTGGAACAGGTCGCCAATGCGTCGACCAAGGCGATCACGATCGTTATCCGCGATACGTTTACCGTGATTGGTATACTGGGCTGGATGTTTTACTTGAGCGTGTCGTTGACGCTGGTGTTGCTCACAACCGGTCCGCTGATCGCAATACTGATCAGCTACGTCACTAAAAAATTCAGGAAACTGAGTAAGCGCATTCAGAGCAGCATCGGTGATGTTTCCAGAATTGTCGAAGAGTCAATAAAAGGCCAGATCGTCGTGAAAGTATTCGGAGGGCGTGAGTACGAGGAATCACAGTTTGAGAAAATCAATGACCAGAACCGTCGGCAGAACATGCGCATGATAGCGACACAGGCACTGAGCACACCGACCATACGCCTGATTGTTGGCATCGGCCTGGCAGTAATCATCTACCTGGTGACCCGGGATGACGCGATGAACCTGGTCACCCCAGGAACCTTTGCGTCCTACATGGTTTCACTGACCTTCCTGTTCGGCCCGGTAAAAAGACTGGCCGATGTAAATGTCGACCTGCAAAGAGGGATTGCTGCGGCCGAAAGTGTATTCAAACTCACTGATATGGACGACGAGCAGGATGATGGCGACTATTGCGCGGAGCGTGCTCATGGTGACATTGTTTTCGAACAGGTATTTTTTCGCTACCGCACCGCCAGGGAAAAGGCACTGAGTGACATTAATCTCAAAATCAGCGCTGGTGAGACCGTTGCATTCGTTGGGCGCTCCGGCAGCGGAAAATCAACGCTGTTGAACCTGCTGCCCAGGTTATACGATGTATCAGAGGGCCGCATCACACTCGATGGTCGCGATATTCGTGACTACAAGCTCGAAAACCTGCGTAGCCACATCGCCTTTGTTGGACAGGATGTGGTCCTGTTCAATGATACCGTTGCGCACAATATCGCCTATGGAACGATGCGTGACGCTAGCATTGAACAGATAAAGCAGGCGGCTGAATCGGCCTATGCCGATGAATTCATCAAGGAGCTCAAACAGGGTTACCAGACCATCGTCGGCGAACGTGGGCTGATGCTTTCCGGTGGTCAGAGACAGCGTATTGCCATTGCGCGCGCCTTACTGGCCAATGCACCGATATTGATTCTGGATGAGGCAACATCAGCGCTGGATACGGAATCCGAGCGATTCATCCAGTCTTCGCTCGACGAACTGATGAAACACCGCACGACTCTGGTCATTGCCCACCGGCTCTCGACCATCGAAAACGCAGATAAAATCATTGTGCTCGATGGTGGCAAAATCGTTGAGACAGGCACGCACCAGCGCTTGCTGGACCAAAACGGCCATTACGCAGCACTCTATCAGATGCAGTTTGCCCATCAGGATAGATGAAATCACTGGATCACTACTGGTATAGTCAGAATCCGATTGCCTGGGCGCTGTTGCCACTCTCCTGGCTGTTTTGTGCTGTTGCGTTGATACGGCGTTATGGTTACATCAACAGCTGGCTGGAAAGCCACGCTGTCCGGGTACCCGTAGTGGTTGTGGGCAATTTAACGGTGGGTGGCAGTGGTAAGACGCCGTTGATTATCGGGCTGTGTCAGTACCTTATTCAGCAGGGCTTCAAGCCGGGGATCGTCAGCCGTGGATACGGCGCCGCAATCAGCGGTGAATACGCAGTAAGCATCGATGACCGTGCAGCCGTCTGCGGGGATGAGCCGCTTTTAATCAAACAGCGTACGGGTCGCCCGGTCATCATAGGCCGGGACAGGGTGGCCGCTGCAAACAAGCTGCTGGTTGAAAATGACTGTGATGTGATTCTCAGCGATGATGGCATGCAACACTATCGTTTGCGCAGGGATATCGAAATTGCTGTGATTGATGTTGAGAGACCGTTTGGCAATGGGTTCTGCCTGCCGGCAGGCCCGTTACGAGAGCCCGAGGCTCGGCTTGGCTCGGTGGATATGGTCGTTCATCATGGGATTTCGCAGGATGAGTACCATTTTACGCTCGAATTTGAAGACGCCGTAAACCTGGCGACCGGTGAGAAAAGAACAATCGACTCTTTCACGGCCACATCAGTGCACGCCGTTGCCGGCATTGGACACCCGCAGCGATTCTTCAGTCAATTGCGCAGGCAAGGGCTGGACGTGGACGGGCGCGCATTCCCGGACCATCATGTATTTCGCGCTGCTGATATCGAATTCAGGGATGGTCTGCCGGTGCTGATGACGGAAAAGGACGCGGTAAAATGTGCAGGTTTGCAGCCAGGCAGCGGGCCTGGGGGTGTGCTGGAACACTGCTGGTCTGTACCGGTGAATGCAATACTGTCAAAGCGCTTGGGCCCGGATTTGATGGATTTAATCAAACAGTGCCAATGAATAAATCATTACTGCAAATTCTGGTATGTCCGGTGTGCAAGGGTAAGCTTCGCTACAACAAGAAATCGGCTGAACTTGAATGCGATCATGATCAGCTTGCATTCCCTGTTCGCAACGGTGTTCCCGTATTGCTTGTGATGGATGCCAGGCATCTCTCGACGACAAATAAATAAGCTGGACCGCCTTTTCATCAGACGATCGGGCTAAAATTCACTTTGCTGGTGTGGAGCTGTGATGACAGAAGACTTCAAGATCGTGATTCCTGCGCGCTATGATTCCAGTCGTTTTCCCGGTAAGGCGCTGGCTGATATACATGGCAAGCCGATGGTTCAGCGTGTCTACGAGGCCGCGATGGAGGCCGGTGCCAGTGAGGTCATTGTTGCAACGGACAGTACCATGATCGGCATGGCAGCGGAAGATTTTGGTGCCACCGTGTGCATGACGCTGGAAGAGCATCAATCGGGAACCGATCGTTTGTGCGAGGTGGTTGAAAAGCTGGGCTGGCAAGACCAAACCGTGGTCGTGAATCTGCAGGGAGATGAGCCACTGACACCGCCGGTGATTATCAACCAGGTTGCAGTGAATTTGCTGAAAAATCCTGAGGCTGACTGTGCCACCCTGTTTACGGCGCTTTCTACAGAAGATGCAGGCGATCCGAACATTGTTAAACTGGTCGCCGACGCCAATGGTTTTGCGATGTATTTCAGCCGGTCGGTGATCCCCTATGTTCGTGATCCTGATGACGCGGCAGCTGACAGACTCATGTATAAAAGGCACCTGGGATTGTACGCCTATAAAGCGGGTTTGCTCAGGGTCTTCCGCAACATGAAGCCCTGTGAACTCGAACTGGCAGAAAAACTGGAACAGCTCAGATTGATGTGGTACGGCATGAAGATTCATGTTGCACAAGCCAGTTCAATCCCCGGTCATGGGGTCGATACGCCGGAAGATCTGGAAAGAGTCAGGGCGGCCATTGTGCCGCACTCCTGACAGCATCATGTTGATTCAATCAATCAAGTACAACGCTTGTGAGTCATAAGCTGACATTGTTTGCAACCTGCCCGAAAGGGGTGGAAGACCTGCTCGCCGAAGAATGCGAACAGCAGGGACTGGTCAGCGTCCACACTACACACGGAGGAGCGAGTGGCCATGGCGAACTGATCGATGCCTACAGGCTGTGTTTATGGTCCCGAGTGGCGAGCAGAGTGTTATTGCAGTTGCACACATTCCCCATCACTGACTACGAAGATCTCTACCGGGGTGTGCAGGCAGTCGATTGGGGCTTGCATGTCAAACCTGGCGGCAGCTTTGCGATCGATGTTCACAGCACGCATCAGCACATCAATAACAGTCATTACGCCACGCTGAAAATTAAGGATGCTATTGCTGATCAATTCAGACACCAATTCAACTGCAGACCCGACGTGAAACGTGACAGGCCGGATATTCGAATCAACGCCTATATCGACAGGCAACACGGTACACTGTATCTGGATCTGTCCGGTGAAGCTTTGCACAAACGCGGCTATCGAAAACGGACCAGTCTGGCACCCTTGAAAGAAAATCTGGCCGCCGCGATACTGCTGCGCGCGCACTGGCCGCAACTGGCACGCGAACACCGGCCGTTGATCGATCCCCTCTGTGGTTCAGCAACCCTGCTGGTGGAGGCGGCCTACATGGCCGTGAACATGGCGCCGGGTTTGCTGCGTGAATATTACGGTTTTCTCAACTGGGTACAGCACCAGCCGGCAAGCTGGAGCCAGCTAGTCACAGAGGCCAGAGCGACTGTGGACAAACGAAAGCTGCCGCGTCTGATTGGCATCGAAAAGTCTTTCAAGGTCGTTGGCATGGCCAGGGAAAACATTGAGACGGCCGGTTTCGGGGGCATGATCGAAATCCGGCAGGCCGACAGCGTGCAAGTGCTTGCCGATATCTCGGAAACAGCGGGACTGATTGTCACCAACCCGCCCTATGGCAAACGCATTGGCGAGAACGAAACACTCAAACGTCTTTATCTGGACCTTGGCAGGGCACTCAAAGCCGGTTTCCCGGGGTGGAACATTGCCCTGTTCACTGCGAGCCACGAGCTGGCAAAGTTTTTTGGCCTGCGCGCACACCACAAAAACACCTTATACAACGGTCCGATCAAGTGCACCTTGTACCACTATCGCATCCATAGTAGCCAATCACCTGAGCTGCAGCCAGATGTCGTCGAAAAGGAAATGGCAATCAGCGAAGAGGCCGAGATGTTTGCCAATCGGCTATCAAAAAATATCAAACACCTGTCAAAATGGGCGCGCAAGGAAGGTATTGGCTGTTACCGTGTGTATGATGCAGACATTCCGCATTACGCAGTAGCGATCGACATCTATCAGGACTGGGTTCATGTGCAGGAATATGCGCCGCCGAAATCAGTCGATTCGGTAAAAGCCTTCGTGCGACTGGATGAAGCAGTGGATATCATATCAAGTGTTCTCGATGTCAGTAAAAGCAGGATTGTGGTCAAAACAAGGAAGAAACAAAGCGGTAAAAGCCAGTACGAACGTCAGGATGAAACAGGCGAGTCGTTGATAGTCAATGAAAATGGGCTCAAATTCAGGATAAACCTCAAAGATTATCTTGATACCGGGCTTTTTCTGGATCATCGCCTGACACGCCAATTGATCGCAAGGCTTGCACATCATAAAACATTCCTGAATCTGTTTGCTTATACAGCAACGGCGAGCGTTTATGCGGCGGCCGCTGGTGCACGTTCGACCACAACCGTCGATATGTCAAATACCTATCTCGCCTGGGCACAGCAGAATATGAAATTAAACCATCTGCTGGACAAGAAGCACGTATTTATCCGCGAAGACTGCATCAAGTGGTTAGATGAGGAAAACAACAAGGGCAAACGCTATCAGCTGATTTTTCTGGATCCGCCGACTTTTTCCAATTCAAAACGGATGGACCACACGCTTGATATTAGAAGAGACCACGTCGAATTAATCAGACAGGCTATGGCAGTACTTGCCGATGATGGTTTGCTGATTTTTTCCTGTAATGCGCGTGGCTTCAAACTCGATGAAGAGGCGCTGCGTGCCTATGCGGTGCGAGATATTACACGCATGACAACAGCCGAGGATTTTCGCAGAAAGCCGGCACACGTTTGCTGGTGTCTGGCCAAGAACGCACCACGGGTGAAGGACTGCAAGCTGTAATCAGACATTGTTGTTTCGAGCTCATAAAAAATCACTCACAAACCGATATCAAAAGCAGTCAGTGCGAGCGAGGCGAAGTAATCTTATGAATCTCGCGACATGCTGGAGGAGATCGCCATGTCGCTACCGCGATTAACAATGACGCGGGATTGACGCATTGCCCCGAACGGGCAGTGTGAATCAGTTTACTTTTAAGGTTATGGCTACTGCAGCATGAATGAATCGAGGCCAGCGAGCCTGAACTCGTCAGGGCTAGGTGGCCGCACTGGCCGTTGGGGTTGCCGCTCTCTGTGGTGTGCTCAGCAGGGTATTGATAAATCGATCTTCCAGATCAATTCTGGTAGCCAGCACTTGTCCCAGTTTTGATAGCTGCTGAGGCAACTGCTTGAGTACTTCTGGATTGACACTATGTGATGTGTCGTAAAGGTCATTGAAAGCCACGGCGACAGCGGTTGTTTCGGTAATCCTGTCGAACACTTCATTGGCAAGCTGCACGATCTCCGACCTGCGTTCTTCCTTCTCTTCGATGCGGCGATAAATTTCAAAGTGACCGGTGGCCAGATAGTCAACCAGGTCCTGGCAGAATTCCTGTAAAAGTTCCAGTGTTTCCTCATTATTCTCAGCGTTCTGGTCGGCATGACTCGCCAGGTTGTAATATTGTGACAGTACGTTATTACGCTCCGCAATCAACTGTTTGATTTCTTTTCTGGTGCGCGCTCGGCGATCATGCGGCGGTTGTTTCGTAGCTGTGTTCATACCGGGCCCCCTCATAATTGTGTATTTATCGTGTCCGTGACTGACTGGTAACTCTCTACTCGTTCAATTCCCCATATTTACTGCTATAAAGCATTAAATCAAGTAAACAAATGTAAGGTTATCAAAAACTCAATAACATAATAGCTGTTTTAGTGGAAATGCTGCAAATAGTCTCTACTAGGGTATGAATAGATCTCTTTCGTAGATTTGTTCTAATAAAAGAAAATAAGAACTTTTTAATATAGTGAATAGGCGAATACAAAATGGTTTTGCGATCAATTCATTTCTTCTTCGGCTGGAAAAATGCGGGTTTTCTTCTAAATTATTACTGTGAAGTTGCAATAGACTGGGTTACACGCGATGAATTGATAAGCCTGTCTTCAATCGGGATTAGAGCATGAGCGAGAAAGTGGGTCAGGTTTTTCAGGGTATAACAGAGATTACCCTGTCGTCGGATTTTGAAGACGATGAGCATCTCAAGCCAGAGCGCATCAATATTGAATATGTGCAGGAACAAAGATTCAAGGGTGTGAAGCGTCGTTTCAAGATCTTTAATGATACACAGCTGTACTACACGTTGAATTCATTCAAGCACAAAGACAACAAGCAGCACCGGATAAACCTGAGCTATGTAAGTACGCAACCTGAACGTGAATGTGTGGTTGCATGGAAATGGCTCAGTATAGCGATAGCGACTATCGTCTGGTCAACCTTGTTACTCTATGTCGGTATTTTCACGCAATACAATGCTGATTTTATCGTGATCGTCGGTGTACTGTTGGGAACATTGAGTATGCTGGCAATGATGACGTTTTATTATCAAACCCAGGATAAGCTAATATACAAGAGTTATGTGGCTGATGTCCCGTTATTTGAAGTATCCAATCACAAACCCGGCAACAGGGGATTTGATACCTTCATGGCTTCATTGAGAAAGCATATCGAGACTGGTCAGGAAAGTTTGAGCATGCATCAGCGTCTGGTGGGTGAGCTGAAGGATTTGCGACGAATCAGGGATGAAGGCACTATCAGTAACGACCAGTACGAGTCTGCCAGAACCATCATCTTCAAACATGAGGCTTACCAGGCCAAGTGACACTATGCCGGGCCAAATCCGTCAGTCTTGACATGAGCTAGCCCGCATTTCTCACCCTGCGATGTATACGCTTTAGTCCATCAATGAAATACGTAACACATTAACTCGCGAGCGTCGCTAGCCCACATACGCATCGCGATTTAAAGCTGTGTTATTGCAGGTCTGAATCAACCGGTATCATTCGGCTGAAACGTCCCGCATCGGTTCAGCGCGGTCTAACATCTGGACATTTGCAGTAAGGGCTTTTATTCTTCACATTGCCGACGACCACAAGAGAGCAAGACTGATGGAAAAGGACCAGTAGCAAATGGAGGGTTTGATTCGCTATTCCAAAGTGCTGGCGATCGTCGGTGATATTCTGCAGGTTCAGGTACCGCAAACCACCGAGGCTACGGGTGCGGTTGTGCGTTTCAACGACCTGGCGGTCATCGAGCAGGAGGATGGCCACAAATCCCTGGCCCAGGTCATCAATATCGTGCGTGATGTGGTTTCGCTGCAGATCTTCAGTGGCACCAAGGGTGTTTCTACCGCGGCCACGGTAAACTTCCTCGGTCACCCGATGCAAACCACCTATTCTCCGAATATACTCGGACGTGTCTTTACCGGTACCGGCGAGCCGATGGACGCCGGCCCTGACCTGTCGATGGATCCCAAAGTGGACATCGGAGGCCCCACGGTCAACCCGGTGGAGCGCATTGTGCCGAGCAAGATGATCCGTACCGATGTGCCGATGATCGACGTCTTCAACTCGCTGGTTGAGAGCCAGAAAATCCCCATTTTCTCTGTGTCGGGCGAGCCCTTCAATCAGTTTCTGGCGCGCATCGGTATCCAGGCGGATGCCGATATCGTCGTGTTCGGCGGTCTCGGCCTGATCTTCGATGACTATTACCTGTTCCGCAAGACCTTCGAGGACGCCGGTGTGTTTTCGCGCACCGTCATGTTTGTCAATCAGGCCTCCGATCCGATCGTCGAACGGCTGCTGGTGCCGGACATGGCTCTGGCTGTTGCCGAACGTTTTGCAGTGGAAGAGGGCAAGCGAGTACTGGTTCTGCTCACAGATATGACGGCGTTTGCCGATGCGCTGAAAGAGGTGGGCATTTCCATGGAGCGTGTACCCTCGAACCGCGGCTACATGGGTGACCTCTACTCCCAGCTTGCTCGCCGCTACGAGAAAGCGAGTGACTACGCCAAAGGCGGATCGGTGACCATTCTCACCGTCACCACGATGCCGGGAGGCGATGTGACACACCCGGTACCGGACAACACCGGCTACATTACCGAAGGCCAATTCTATTTACACGACGGCGTGATCGACCCATTCGGCTCGTTGTCACGCCTTAAACAGAATGTGATCGGCAAGGTCACGCGCGAGGATCACGGCCAGATCATGAATACCATGATTCGATTCTACGCCGGTGGTCGTGACGCCGAGCAAAAACAGGCCATGGCCTTCGAGCTGTCGGACTATGACCATCAGCTGTTGAAATTCAGCAAGCTGTTTCGCCAGCGTTTCATGGACATCAATGTTTCCCTGCCCCTGGAACAGGCGCTGGATCTGTGCTGGACAACCCTCGCGGAGTGTTTTCAACCCGAACAACTGCTGATGAAGCAGGAGCTGATCGAAAAATTTTTTCCAAAAGATACGATGGTGAACATGTCCAGCACCATTCAGGAGACAGGCGCCGATGGCCAGACTGCAGCTCAGTAAATCGGCGTTGTCCCGCGAGCAGAGAAATCTGAAGACCTATCAACGGTTTCTGCCTTCGCTGGATCTGAAGCGGCAACAGGTCATGGCCGAACGCAACAAGGCCGTGCGCCGACTGGCGCAAAGCCGACGCGACATCGATGCGCTGCGCAAGGCCGCTGGCGACACCAATCCGATGCTCGCTAATCGTGACGTTGATCTCACACACCTGGCAAAGATTACCGATGTCAGCCTTGGTGTTGAAAATGTCGTGGGCACTCGCCTGCCAACGTTGGAGGCCGTCGCCATCGACGTACGGGATTATCCGCTCATGGGTAAACCGTTCTGGGTCGATTCCGCTGCGAAGCTGCTGTGCCAGATGCTCGAACTCCGCGTCCGTGCCCAGGTCGAGGAACGGCGGCTGGCTCTGCTGGAGCGGGCGGTCAAAACCATTACGCAGCGCGTCAATCTGTTCGACAAGGTGCTGATACCGCGAGCGCGCCAGAACATCAAGCGTATACAGATCTACCTCTCGGACCTCGAGACGGCAGCCGTGGTCCGCTCGAAGATCTCCAAGCGCAAGCGCGCTGTTGTGGAGGGTGCATGAGTATCGCGCGCTTGAGAAAAGTCACGGTGTGCGGCCTGTTGACCGAGAAGCAGAGCCTGTTGCAAGGTCTGCAGGCGCTCGGCTGCATGCACCTGCTCGCGTTGCGGCCCGCGCCGGCCGAAGAGGAAAAGGTCGCCTCACCGCGTGCCGAGGCCGCTTACCGGGCATTGCGTTTTCTCTCCGATATGCCTGACAAGCGCAAACAGGTCACGCGTGATCCGCGTTTTGATGTAACCGACGTGGTCCAGCGGGCCCTCGATGTCAAAGACCGGCTGCGTGACGTTACGGACCGCAATGAATTTCTACGTCACCGCATTGGGCAGATCGAGCCCTGGGGCGACATCGCGTTCCCGCCACTGGCGGAGCTGTCGCATCATCGTCTGTGGTTCTATGTCTTACCGGTCAGAAAGCTCAGCGCCCTCAGAGCGGTCGAATTACCCTGGCAAATCGTGAAGCGGGATCAGCGGCAGGTCTACGTGGTCGTGATCGCTGAGCACGAGCCGGCGGTTGATTTACTGCCGGTGCCGCGGACCTATACCGGTGCGTTGCCGCTGAATGAGTTGAAGGCGCAACTCGAGGACAACGAGATACAGATCGAAGACATTGTCGCCGAGCGCTACGCCTTGACGCGCTATATCTATCTGCTGAGTGTGAATCTCGCCGAGGCGGAGAACCGTGCGTCACTGGAGTACGCGGATCAGCAAAGCCGCGACGAGTCCGGTATCACCGCGATACAGGCCTGGGTGCCGGAGGATGCCATCGAGGCCGTGGAGGCTTACGTCGAACAGGCCGGGCTGGCCTGTCTGGTTGAGAATCCTCGACCGGACGATGATCCACCAACGCTGATCGAACAGCCTGATGCGATGAGTGCCGGTGTTGATCTGGCGATGTTCTATACCGTGCCGCCCTACCGAAGCTGGGACCCCTCTGTTGTGCTGTCTTTCTCGTTCTCGCTGTTTTTCGCGATGATCATCTCCGATGCCGGCTACGGTCTGTTGCTGATGGCCCTGTTGCTGGTTTTCTGGAAGCGGCTTGGCAAGAGCGCACAGGGTCGCTCATATCGTCTGCTCGGCGTGTCATTGTTTGGTACGGCTGTCGTTTACGGTGTGCTGGCGGGTAGCTACTTCGGTGTCACTCCGCCTGAAGACAGCCTGGCGGGACTCGTGCACGTGCTCGATATCAATAATTATTCGGCCATGATGAAAATCTCGATCATCATCGGTGTGCTGCATCTGGTGCTGGCCAATGGTCTTGTGGCCATGCAGAACCGCTTTAGCACCACCGCCATCGCCAACCTGGGATGGATCGCCTGCCTGTGCGGCGGTTTGTTCATGACTTATGCCGACGCCGGCGGTGGCCTGGCTGCAGCGGGTCTCGTGCTGCTGATCGGCGGACTGGGTGCGGTCTTTCTGTTCACCAGCGAGCGGCCGATCGTCAATCGTCCGGTCGATTATCTTTGGCGCTTGCTGGATGGTCTGAAAGCGTTGACGGGTGTCATGGGTATGTTCGGCGATGTGCTAAGCTACATGCGGCTTTTTGCACTGGGACTGGCGAGCGCCTCGCTGGCACTGACCTTCAATAACCTGGCAACACAGATCATTGAGGCCGTGCCCGGACTGGGACTTCTGCTCGCCCTGTTGCTTCTCTTGCTCGGCCATACGATCAACCTCGGTCTGGCTGTGATGAGTGGCGTCGTGCACGGCCTCAGGCTCAACTTCATCGAATTTTACAAATGGGGCATACCCGGGGAAGGCAAGCCTTTCCAGAGCTTTGCCCGCAAAGAGGTGAAACCATGAACGAACTTGCATTGGCTTTGGGCTGGATTGGTATCTATTCGCCGATGGCCATCGGCGCGATTGGCAGCTCTATCGGCTGTGCGATCGCCGGGCAGGCAGGTATCGGCGCCATGCTCGAGACCGAGGGGGGGTATGGCCGCTATATCGGCTTGTCGGCTTTTCCGTCGTCTTTCGTGATTTACGGTATCGTGATCATGTTCACACTGAACCGCGAGGTGACCGCCGAAAATGCCGGCGCGCTGTTCGGGATTGGCCTGTTTGCCGGTCTTGCCCTGCTGTTTGCCGGGATCTGGCAGGGCCGTGCCTGTGCCTCGGCGATCAACGCCTCCAAGGAAAAACCCGAGATCTTCGGTCTGTCACTGGCGCCCGCCGCCATCATCGAGGGATTTGCGGTGTTTGCCTTTGTGTTCGCTCTGGTGGTCAGCGCAGACATTCCGGGGGGAACCTCCTGATGGCCGATACGGTCGATCAGTCTCTACCGCCATCGCAGGGCGTCGATGCCCTGATAGCCAGGCTGCGTGAACAGGGTGTTGCGGCGGGGCGTGAGGAAGGCGATAAAATCGTCGCAGAAGCCAGGGTCATCGCGAAGCGAATCGTGGGCAAGGCCAGGGAAGAAGCGAAGAAGCATACACAGGAAGCACAGAAGCAAGCCGACGCTTTTCAAGCTGCGGGCATCGCTGCAATCCAGATGGCGATGCGCGATACCGTCCTCGATCTCAAGTCGCAGTTGATGCAGCAATTCAGCTCGGACGTCAGGCGGCTCGTATCCCGCAATCTGACGGATGAAGCACTGCTCAGGCAGATGATCCTGGAAGTGGCCGGTCGTGCGCGACAGAGTGTCGACGCCTCAGCTGCAGAACACTTGGACATCGTGTTGCCAGCTCAAGTGGTCGGACTGGATGAGCTGCGCAACAACCCGGATGAGCTGCGCCGGGGCAAGCTGACCCATTTTGTGCTCGGATTGTCAGACGATATCTTGCGTAAAGGCGTGACCTTTTCGGTATCAGACGAACATGAGTGTGGCATTCGCATCCGCATGGTGGACAAGGACATCAGCCTCGAGCTCACCGACGAGGCCATCGCGGCCTTGTTGCTGGATCATCTGCAGCCGCGTTTCCGCGCCATTCTTGAAGGTATCGTTAAATGACCGGTCGGTTGCCAGTATGAATGATCCGAATGCGTATACCATGCTGATCTCGGGCCTGCCCAGGCCCGAGGCGCTGTTCCGATCGAAGCGACCGCCGTTGTCGCGCTTGAAGCTGGATCGCCGGCTACGTGTGCTTGAAGCCGAAGATGCCGCGCTGCTCGCGCGTGTCGAACAGATTCTGACCTGGGCCTCGATGCCCATGTCCATGACCGATGAACAGTTCATCGGCACTGTACGCGCCGCGATGCAGACCATCAACAATGAGACCCTGCGTCTGATCATCCGCGACCGGCTCGAGATTCGCACCTGCATGGCGGCGCTGCGCCGACGGCATCGCGGCGAAGGGCCGCCGTCATCCACGACGGTGTGGGGCTACGGTCGCTGGCTCGGACACATCCGGCGAAACTGGACCGAGATCGGCTTTCGTCTGGAAGGTGTTTTTCCGTGGCTGCGTGAGGCTGACAAGTTGCTCAAAGCGGGTGACAGCCTGGCGATGCAGCGTCTGCTTCTCGATCAGGTCTGGAAAAATGTCAGCCGCCATGCCGGCGAGCATGAGTTCGATTTCGAAGCGGTTGTCATCTACGTGCTCAAATGGGACATCGTGGATCGCTGGGTCAGGCACGACAGCGAGTTGGCTGCCGAGCGGTTTGAAGAGCTGACCGAGACCGGCCTGGGCGATTTTGCGAATCTTTTCGAACGGGCGCCGCAGCTATGATCGTGCGCGCCTGCCATCGAGAACAATCCGACAGCCCGCATTTCTCACCAGGGGGCGAGATGATCACGCAGAGATCTGGATTGATGAAATACATCCCTGTATTTCACCCCTTCGGGGTCGCTTTGCGGTCCAAATCCGTTCCTGACGGATTTGTCACAAAGGATTTTGTGAAGGAGTGGAATAACCGTGTGTATTTCCGACTGAATAAAATTCTTTGTGGATTCAAAGGTCAAGTTAGGGTTCGTCCATCGGGTGAAAAATGCGGGCTAGCGGGAGCTGCCAATGAACCCGACTGAGCCACAGGCGACGGCGCGTGTCGTTGCTGTTCAGGACGATCTGGTAAAAATTGAGACCTTGCCGGGCACTGACGGGGAGCTCGCCGAGCTGATTAAAAACGAGGTGGTCTATATTTGTCCCGCCGAACTCAATGCGCTCGGCGAGCAGGAACGGCTCAAGGCTGAAGTGCTGCGTATTGAGGGATCGACAGCCGATGCCCAGGTCTATGAGAGCACCGCGGGTGTTGCTGTGGGCGATGTTGTCGAGCAAAGCGGCGAGATGCTGTCGGTGTCGCTCGGTCCGGGTCTGCTGGGGCAGGTATACGACGGCTTGCAGAATCCACTCTACAAACTCGCCGCCAGTTATGGCGTGTTTCTGCCACGCGGTGTGGCTAAAGATGCGCTGGATCACAAGAATAAGTGGTCCTTCGTAACCACGGTGAGCAGCGGCGCGCGCGTTGTTCCCGGTGATACGCTGGGAACGGTGCGGGAAGGCCGATATACACACAAGATCATGGTGCCGTTCGGCTGGTCCGGTGAGTTCAGGGTGTCATGGATCCAGGAGGGTACTTTTACGGTCAGTGAGATTGTCGCGCGCTTGCAAGACAGTGACGGTCGCGAACATGATATCCGACTCTCACAGAACTGGCCGGTACGCCGGCCCCTCACCAGGCAGCTGCTGCGCAAGCGCTTGTCGACACGGCTCTATCCGGAGGAGCCCTTGCTCACCAGCCAACGCGTGATCGATACTTTTTTTCCAGTCGCGCGCGGTGGTACCGCCTGTATTCCCGGGCCATTTGGCGCTGGCAAGACCGTGTTGCAGAACATGATTTCACGCCATTCCGCGGTCGATATGGTGATCGTGGTCGCCTGCGGTGAACGCGCCGGCGAGGTCGTCGAGACCATCACCGAATTCCCGAAAATGAACGATCCGAAAACCGGCGGCTCGTTGATGGACAGAACCATCATTATCTGCAACACGTCCTCGATGCCGGTGGCGGCCAGGGAGGCCTCGATTTACACCGGAATTACGCTCGGAGAATACTACCGGCAGATGGGCTACGACGTATTGCTGATTGCCGACTCGACCTCGCGCTGGGCGCAGGCGATGCGCGAAACAGCCGGCCGACTGGAGGAGATTCCGGGTGAAGAGGGTTTTCCTGCTTATCTGGAATCGTCAATCAAGGGCGTCTACGAACGCGCCGGTGTTGTTCAGACCAACGACGGTTCAACGGGCAGCCTGACAATCATCGGTACGGTATCACCGGCCGGTGGGAATTTCGACGAGCCGGTTACGCAGGCAACACTGTCCACCGTGAAGGACTTTCTCGGCCTGTCTGCCGAACGTGCCTACAAGCGCTTCTACCCGGCGGTGGACCCGTTGCTGTCATGGTCGCGCTACTCGACACAACTGGAGCTCTGGTTCGATAAAAACATTGACGCGGGCTGGACCCGACGGGTCGATGAAATGCAGCAATTACTGAGTCAGGGCGAGGCGGTGTCACAGATGATGCAGGTGACGGGTGAGGAGGGTGTCACGCCTCAGGATTATGTCACCTACCAGAAATCCTTGTTTCTCGATATGGTGTTTCTGCAGCAAGATTCCTTCGATCCCGTTGATTCGGCGGTAACCATGGAACGTCAGAAGCTGGCGTTCAACCGGGTCTACGATCTTGTGACACGTGACTACCGTTTCGACAGCAAGCAGCAGGTGCGCGACTATTTCACCCGTCTCACCGGTCTGTTCAAGAACTTCAATTACGCACGCGAAGACTCGCCTGATTACAAGTCAATGCTGCGACAGATAGATGACCTCGCCGATTCGGTCAGCTCCTACGCCGGGACGCAGGTGGTCGATGAAACGGGTCCGCCTGTCTCACACGATTGACAAGCCCTCACATGATCCGATAATCCACGGCGGATTCAAATCAGGGCGTGATCATCCCGCTCCCTTGTGCAATATTCGGGATAATTCTGATGGAAATGGCTATGTTCTTGATCTGTATCAAGTGATATCCCTGACGGCTTTGCAATTTTTAGCGGTCGATTTAATCTAATAAATGATTACAATTGTTTACATAACCCACAGGCTTTGGCAGAATCCAACTACACAATCGAATGCCCGGCCTGTGGGCATATAACTGCTGAGGAGCAATTGCATGAAAAAACTGACTGTAATGACAATCTGTGCCGGGATGGTAATGGCTGCTTCGGGTGCCGCTATAGCTGATGGTGCAGCGACCTACAAAGAAGCGTGTGCTGCCTGCCACGCAACGGGTGCAGCTGGCGCTCCGAAACTCGGCGACAAAGCGGCATGGGAACCGCGTATTGCTACGGGGAATGATGCGATGTATGCCGCAGTGCTGCAAGGCAAAGGCGCAATGCCTGCCAAAGGTGGTCGTGTCGATCTGTCTGATGACGTGGTCAAGGCTGCCGTTGATTACATGGTTGCGCAGTCCAAGTAAGCCAGACGCTCAGACTGATGACAAAGAGCCCGCTCGATGCGGGCTTTTTTGATGCCTGTCGTTAATCCCGCAGCCGTGGTGTGGATCATTTGTGATGCCTGTAACGCCAGTACCCGATCGTCACCAGACCCAGCACGGCTGTCGCCGCCCAGCCGGTAATGTTGTCGTAGCTGCCGATGAGCAGGGCAGCGGGCGTATCACTGGCCGCATTGGTCAGTTCTCGAGCCATCTTGATGCTCAACACCCAGCCCGCATGTATGCCTATACACAGAACGATATTGCCCGTCCTGTCGCGGATCAGGCTGAGTAGCAGACCGGCAACGAACAAGGTGATGAAGCTGTCCATGAAATCAGTAAAGTCACCATATTGATGCAGCATCCCTGCCAGCATCTGCCAACCACTGAACCCGTCGATAATGACGGCCTCGGGCGTTAGCGGCGGGCGGGTAAAATGCACCGCCGCATAAAACAGGTTGACGCCGATGAATGTGCTCAGCACGTTACTGTGACGGCGCATCCCGTGCTGCAGGGCGCCACGGAAAAAACTTTCTTCAATCACGGCCACCAATATTCCGGAGAACAGCCCGGTAAGCAATGTGATGGCCAACTCGCTGAGAAGGACATTCCCGGGTTCCGGGACCCGGGCACCGAGCAGGACCAGCAACACGGCGTGGACGCTCATGATGAGCACGCCGATGCCCAGGCCCTTAACGGCTGTCATCAGGTACCCGCCGCGTTTCAGGGAATAGCCCAGGGCATCACGGTTGTTCATGGTCAGTAACTTGACAAAGGGCCAGAAGCCAAGCGCCGCGATAATCATGACGAGCCGGTAGAACAGGCGGTCCGGTCTGACATTCCAGAGGGCATCCACAGCCTGGAATACCGGGTAAAACAGCAGCGCGCTGAGCACTAAAGCCACGCCCAGATAGAGTAGAAAAAACAGCAGAGCAGGCATGCTGTGCTAGCGGGCGCCCACTTTGCACGTTTGAACGGGAACAGCAGCTTGAGTCATCCCGCGGCTAAGGCGTTGAAAAAACGTTCTGCCTTGCTCGGCGCACTGTACCAGTCTATCCCAGCCTGTTCAAACAGCTCGATCAGGGCCGCTTCCATCGCAGCTGCGTCAGAGTGTTCCGAGATTTCAATCTCCAATTCATGATCAATACGGCCGTTGGGGAATGTGCTTGTATCCAGCTCAAACTCAATCGTTTCCCAGTATTCGCCGACGGGTATTCTGACCCGGGGTAAACGGATGCGATGATTGACGAATTCACCGATGTGAATCAGCTCCTGGTCACCACAGGCTGATTGTATGAACTGCAGCGGCGCAGATGAGCTGTCTTCAAAGTATCGTCGTATGACCTGTTGGGGGGTATCCATTCCCTGGAGAAGAGCCTGGGCTGTTTCATGCGGTAGCTCGGCTTCCTGCTCTATTCTGTCAGTAAGCACAGCGATTTCGCTTGAGTCGGGTTGTTGCTCGGCTTTAAGGGTGAGTATGTGGTTTGTACCTTCCTGTCTCAGTCTGATGGCGAAATGGCTTTGACGTAAACAGAATGTGCGGCTGTCGAAGAAGTGATTGGTCTGGTTCACACCATGATCGAGCACGGAGGCCGATAAGCGCAGATGCTCAACAAGTTGATGGAACGCCTTTTTATCAGCTACAACGAACTTGAATTCAATTTCCCTGAGGCGTGCTGGCGTCATCATCAATGTGCATCACGATTATTTCTCGGCTGACAGATAACACACCCAGCTGGGGTCGGCATCGCCCTGAAGCGAGGGTGAATAGATGCCGTCGCCTTCTCCAGTTTCTTCGTCTGTTCCTTCCCAGTAAACAGTCACGTTGTTGAAGTTGGCTTCCTCAAGCAGTTCCCTGATTTCCGGTAGTGTCCACAGGCGCCAGTCATAGGTGAAGGCTTTTCGCATGCGTGATTTATCTGGAAAATGAAAATGTATATGACAGATCATTTCGCCTGTTATCGGATTATAGGATTCCTGATCCCAGATGTACGTGAATCCCTTGTGCTTGGTTTTCTCGCGGATCTCTGAATAGGCTTCATAGCCGCCGAAGGCATCCAGGAAGAAAACGCCATCGTCGGCGAGTGATTTGTGCACGGTTTTGAAATACTTTTTCAGCGTTTCTCTGTGTTTGAAAAGCTGATAGCTGAAATTCATTGCCATAATGACCTGGGCAGGTTTTGTCTTTGCGTGCATAACATCATCCTGTAGCAGGGTGACGCGTTTTCTCGCCGCGGGTTTAAGCTTGTGAAGATTGTGTTTTTTGCCCCAGGCCAGCACCTCTGAATCAATGTCGACACCAACGGCACTATTCTTACTGTTGTGGCTGACCCATTCGCAACACATTTTTGCCGTGCCGCAAAAATCTTCCCTCAGCTTGTGGGCATGATAACCTCGAATATCGCAGAAGGTTTTGTTAATAAATTCATACTCATAAGTTGCTTCCTGCACTGATAGCTCATAAAGCGCATGTTTGTCGGCTTTCGCACTCATGGTGCCGGATTTGTCTTTGTGCATATTGCTGTGTTTTTTATTTTTATTTTTGGTAATTTTCATCGCTCGGATTATGCCACAGCAGTACTCGTTGCAGTATAGCTGTGTTCTGTTTTATGTCTTATGAATCAGCGTTATTGACAAGTATCATTGATAATCCGTAATAAAACGGTCACAATCGTCGTTCAGGCTATCTTCTTTAGTGATAGCATACCAAAGAGTCAAGAGGATCATGGTAAAAGTACCGCAGTCTGACAGCACTATCACTGATAAAGGCGCCGCCAAATCAGTGGATAATCAACAGAATCAAGACGCGACAGCCGCCAGCGGTGACTTGGATGAGCGCGGTGAGTTCGTGGCGGTTGATATTGATTTAGATAATCCCGAACTTTATCTCAACCGTGAGCTGACCTGGCTGGCATTCAACAGGCGGGTTTTGAGCATGGCGGATGATTCCAATACGCCGCTGCTGGAGCGCGTTAAATTTCTTGCCATCATCAGCAGTAATATCGATGAATTCCAGATGAAGCGTATCGGCGGCCTCAAACAGCAGGTGGCTGCCGGTATCCGCCAACCCGCTATCGATGGCCGGACCCCCGCGGAGCAGATCATCGAATGTCAGGAAAAGGTCAGAGACCTGCACAAGGAGCAGAATCGTATACTCCGGCAAGTTCTGGGACTTGCGGCCCGGCAGGGTATCAAGATTGTTAAATATAAATCGCTTGCACAAGAACAGAAAGAGGCGCAGCGAAGAAATTTCATCGAGAATATATTTCCGCTACTGACGCCGTTGGCGATGGATCCTGGACATCCATTCCCGTTTATCTCCAATCTTGCACTGAACCTGCTGGTGACCTTGCGCCACAAGGGAGGCACTGTTCCGCATATAGCGCGTGTGAAAGTGCCTGTCACCAAGGGTATTGCACCCCGTTTTGTTCAAGTGGATGATCATCACAGCTTCGTGGCACTCGATGATGTCGTGGCTAATAACCTCGATTTGCTCTTTCCCGGCATGGAAATCGTCTCCTGTGAACCGTTCCGAGTCACACGAAATGCGGTCGTTGAGACCGAAGAAGAAGAGGCGGATGATCTGCTGGTCATGATTGAGTCGGAACTGCGCCATCGTCATTTTGCGCCCATTGTGCGTCTGCAAATCGCCAAAGGAATGAATCCAACACATCGCGGCATGCTTGCTGCAGAACTCGGTCTTGATGAAGCCAATGATGTGTACGAGGTGGAGGAAATAATGGGGATGCGCGATTTGTTCGAGATCGCCGGGCTTGATATTCCCGAGCTGCACGACCCGCCGCACAAGCCTATCGATCATACACGCCTGGCACATGATACGCGCAATATCTTTCATATTATTCGCGAACGCAGTTCCATGCTGTTTCAGCACCCTTACGAGTCATTCACGACCAGCGTCGAACGGTTTCTGCATACAGCCAGTACGGATCCTAAAGTTCTCGCGATCAAGATGACGCTGTATCGTACTTCCGCCGAAGGTGGCATCATCAATGCGCTCATCCAGGCTGCACGCCACGGTAAGCAGGTGGCTGTGTTAATCGAATTGAAGGCGCGTTTTGACGAAGCCGCCAACATAGGCTGGGCACGCCGACTAGAACAGTCCGGCATCCATGTGACGTATGGTGTCGTTGGCCTGAAAACCCACAGCAAGGTTATTCTGGTTGTACGCAAGGACTACAACAAATTGCGTCGTTATGCCCATATCGGAACAGGTAACTATCACTCGGGTACGGCACGTTTGTACAGTGACCTGGGCATGTTTACCTGTGACGAGGAAATCGGCAAGGATTTGACAGAACTGTTTAATTATCTGACCGGATATTCACCGCCTCCGACGTATCGCAAGATCCTGGCGGCACCGTACACATTGAAACGGTCGCTGCTGCACAAGATCGAACGCGAGCAGTTGCTGCATTCGGAAAGCACGCCCGGTCATATCCAGTTCAAGATGAATGCATTGGAAGATGTTGATATCACCCGCGCGCTATACAAGGCGGCCCAGGCAGGTGTGAAAATCGACCTGATTGTCAGGGATACATGCCGTATGCGTGCAGGTATACCGGGACTCAGTGATAATGTACGTATCATCAGTGTCGTTGGTCGATTCCTCGAGCACGCCCGTATCTACTATTTCCATAATGGCGGTGACGAGGAGTACTATATAGGCTCTGCTGATCTGATGACCCGAAATCTTGAAAGCAGGGTAGAGGTTGTCGCACCGGTTGATGATGACAGATTGCGCCAGGAGCTGCGTCTTATTCTCGATGTACAGCTTTCCAGTAAAAAACATGTCTGGGAAATGCAACAGGATGGAAGTTACGTGCAGAAAACAGACACAGCCGCTGGAGAGCCTGCGAGAAGCTCTCAGGAAACGTTCGTCGCGCTTGCGCAAAAACGAAAAACGGCTGCAGCAAAACACAGACAGTCAAAACTGCGTGCGAAGCTGCTGACCTACTTCCACAAACGGGTTTTGAATGCAGGCTGATCATTGTGCTGCATCGCATAAGAATGATGTGATACTGCATTGAACTGATTCCAATTATAGCGTGCCAGACCAGTGATTTGTATCAACACTCGAATTTACTGATATTTAAAGGTGAACAATCAGCTCAATTTCATTCTTCCTGCAGATCAAAGCTTTCCAGAGCTGATATCCTTTCTACACATTACATTTCCTGTTCGTCAGCAACCTGCGACTGTCTGTTATAGAATATTTTACGATACGGTCGACTGGCTTCTGTACAACAATGGATGTCAACTCGAGATGCATGAAGATGCGCAATCACGCAGGATCTACTGGCGCGCGCATAAGGATGCTCACTTAAAAATACAGTTGGGTCTCGGGCAAGTGCCCCGCTTGGCAAGTGAACTCCCCGAATGCGAGTTTCGAACACAGCTAACATCGATCATCTCGGTGAGGGAGCTTACGCCGCGAATCAAGATTAAAATCAAACGGACCCCGGTGGTTGTTCTCAACAAGAATGAGAAGGCGGTTGTGCGACTACATATTGATGAGAATTGGTTTTATCCAGCTAAAAGACGCGCTGGTTGCCTGTTGAGCAAGCGTCTTTATGTAAAGCCGGTTAAAGGTTACGCACAAAATGGTCAGCAAGTTGCAGTATTTTTGCAGACGCTGAACCTGCGTCCCGCTCAGGATAATTTGCTGAAGCTGGCATTGGCAGAATCCGGATCGAGCACAATCGAACATTCGACTAAGCTCAATCTCTTCCTCGATCCCGAGATGACTGCCGAGAAAGCCTTGAAAGAGATTCTGCTTCGACTGCTTGATATCATGCAGCAGAATACGGCTGGAAGCATAAAAGGAAGAGACATTGAATTTATGCATCATTACCGCGTCGCGATACGAAAAACGCGTTCAGCACTTGCGCTGATCAAGCATGTGTTGCCGAAAGATGATGTTAAAAAATACGCCCGGTTTTTCTCCGGGCTTGGTAAACTGACTAATGCTGTCAGGGACTTTGATGTTTTTCTGGTGAAACTCGATGACTATCGACAGAAGCTCGAGGCGTCCAGACAGGTACAGTTACAGCCATTGCGGCAATATCTTGTAGACAATCGATCTATGGCACAGAACCAATTCATTGAAAGTGTAAAGTCTTCTGAACATCGTCAGACCGTAAAGGCATGGCGGGAATATCTCGAAGGATCTGATCCGGTCGACCCACCGCTTGAAAACACGCACACACCGGTTTACCAACTGGCAAATCAGTTAATCTGGAACACCTACCAAACGGTACTGACAGAGGGTAATGCTATAACTGATGAAACCGAGGCCGAAGCATTGCACGAACTACGCAAATCATGCAAAAAACTCCGTTACCTGATCGAATTTTTCCAGAGTCTATATCCAGCCAGTCGAGTTCGAGAACTTATCAACGCATTGAAGGGGCTGCAGGACAACCTGGGTGATTTTAATGACAATCATGTTCAGATGCAGATTCTGAATGGATTTAAGGATCAGAGCGCTGATAAAGCTGCGCTCAAGGCCTGTAAACAAATGAAAAAGGATCTCAAACAGAAACAACAGATGACGAGGAACCATTTTGAAGAGCGATATACCGCCTTCTCATCACAGGAAAACCGGAATGAATTCAGGGAGCTCTTCGTTGAATCATAGTCTAGACGTCTAAAGTTATGAAGATAATCGCGATTTACAACATCAAGGGCGGCGTTGGCAAAACGGCAACAGCTGTTAATCTCTCCTATCTTGCTTCGCTGGATGGGGCAAGAACACTGATCTGGGATCTTGATCCGCAGGGAGCGGCAAGTTATTACTTTCGTATCAAGGCGAAAGTCAAGGGTGGCGGCCGTAAACTGGTTGAGGGCAAGAAGGATCTGGATGATGCAGTAAAAGGGACTGACTATGAAAATCTTGATCTATTACCGGCAGATTTTTCATACAGGGATATGGATCTGTTTCTGGAACAGACCAAAAAACCCACGAATCGACTGAGCAAGCTGCTCAAGCCCATGGCTGAGGAATATGATTACATCTTTCTTGACTGTCCACCGAGTATATCTTCAGCGTCTGAAAGTGTTTTTGCCGCTGCTGATATATTGCTGGTGCCGACGATACCGACAACTCTGTCGCTGAGAACCTATAAGCAAATCAGGCGATTCTTCAGGGACATGGGTTTTGATAGGACGAAAATATTAGCTTTCTTTGCGATGGTCGATCGCAGAAAGCAGATGCATCGAATGATCGTCGAATACCCACCGTCATTCATGCCATCCGTGCTCGACAGTTTTATTCCCTATGCAAGTGAAGTGGAGCGTATGGGCGCCAACCGTGCGCCTGTTAGTGAATTTGCGGCGAATAGTCACGCTGCGAAATGTTATAAAGCCATGTGGGATGAGGTTAAATCGCATATATTTCCACACCAGCATCACCCGCACTAACCTGTAAATTACCGCAGAGGCGCAGAGAGAACTGCTGGTTTTTGTAGCGACTTTAGTCGCGAATTCCAACAATTCGCGACTAAAGTCGCCCTTGCGCGCAAGTTAAAGCCCCCTGGTGAGAAATGCGGGCTAAGGTCTGCATCGGTCGAAAATAAGCCTATTTGCTCTCCTGTTTTGCCAGGGCAGAACAATATGATGGCACCGTGATGATGCCGTCATTGATAAAGCCAGACGGTTTACCCAGTTCGTCATAGCGTATACAGACATCGCCTTCGATGGTGAAATCGCCTATGTATTGATGTCCAATACGACGTTTCAAGTTATTCGTATAATCCAGTTTGAGGAAATGACAGATCAAGCCGCGAATGACACCGGCGTGCACGACAACGAGTAAGGTTTCATCTTTATGCCTGCCTGTCAATGATTCGATGAAAGCCACACTTCGTTCCTGCATCTGTCTGAAGCTTTCACCCTTAGGATAGATGAAATCCGGATCCTCTTTGTGTTCGGGGATATTCTCTTCTACCCATTTTTTTTTCTTGTTATACAAACTGCCGTAATTGATTTCGCGCAGAGCAGGGGAAGCTTCTACATTTTGTATTGCATAACTGTCAGCATAGAATTTTCCAGTGTTGACTGCGCGCGGTAATGTGCTGGTATAGATGTGGTGAATAGGAATGTGTGAAGCTAGCAGAATCTCATCAACCTTGTTCAAGTCATGCTGCCAGCTTGCAGCAGGCGGAGCATCACCCCAGCCAAGTATCTGATCAGCCTCATTGCTGGTTGTTTTGTAGTGTCTGACAACGAGTACGCGCACAATAGTCTGCCATTAAAATGGATTAAGGTACCCCTGATTTATCCAGAGCTTATCTAAATTCGAAGAGCGAAATTACTGCTTGTTCCAGTTTTTGATTCTAGTATTCAATGCATATTCCATGCTCTTGCAGACTGTCTTGATCACTTTAACACGGGCATGGCGTTTATCATTACCTTCGATCAGATTCCACGGTGCAACCCGGGTGCTGGTGTGCTCAACGATGTCATTCACGGCGAGTTCATACTCATCCCATTTTTCCCGGTTGCGCCAGTCTTCATCGGTTAATTTCCATTGCTTGTGGGGCGTCTCTTCACGTAGTTTGAAGCGTTTGTACTGTTCGTCTTTTGTGACGTGAATCCAGAATTTGACAAGCACAATTCCACTATCCACCAGCATTTCTTCAAATGCGTTTATTTCGGCATAGGCGCGACGCCACTCCTCCTCGCTGGCAAGATCTTCTACACGTTCAACCAGCACCCGGCCGTACCAGCTGCGGTCAAATATGGTCATTTTTCCGGCCCTGGGTAGATGTCGCCAGAAGCGCCACAAATAATGATGGGCGCGTTCTTCATCGGTAGGTGCTGCAATGGGTAAGACCTGATATTGTCGGGCGTCGATCGCTGCCGTCAGGCGTCGTACTGCACCGCCCTTGCCGGATGCGTCCGGGCCTTCAAACAGAATGATCGTCGAGATCTTGTGCTTCAGGGCGTTTCTCTGCAAGAGATGCACTCGTGCCTGCCAGGCCTTCAATTCCTGGTTGTATTGTTTTTTTGTCAGGGATAGCGACATATCCATGACGTCCAGTACAGTTGTGCTTTTCAAGATTGAGGTGGGCTTTGAGGCCGCTGCCTCTTCAGTTTTTTCTTTTACTGAAAGATCGTGGCCAACGGTGCCGCTAGTTTCGAATTTTTCGAGATGTTTGTTGATTTCGTCACGAATAATCGTGCCAACCGTCAGACTTCTGAAATTTCGGTCGGAGCCCTCCACAATACACCAGGGTGATGCGCCGGTACTGGTTCTCATAATCACGCGTTCGGCTGCTTCTTCGAACTTTTCATACAACCGCCAGTTGTCCCAGTCGACCTCCTTAACACGCCAGCGGGTCAACTCGTCCTTTTCGAGCTCCTTGAAGCGTTTTTTCTGTTCTTTTTTGCTCAGGTGCATCCAGAACTTGAGGATCAGTGCGCCGTCATCGGTCAGGGCTTTCTCGAAATTGATGATACTGTCCAGTAATTTATTGAATTCAGCCTCATCAATTTTTTCATGAACACGATCGAGCACAGGCCTGGAATACCATGAACTCAGAAACAAGCCAATGCGTCCGTAGGGAGGCAGATCACGCCAGAATCGCCAAAACTCAGGTCGCTCCTGTTCTTCATCCGAGGGCTGATCATACGCACGGGTGACCAGCCAGCGTGGATCCATCCACGCGTTGAGTAAATTGATCGTTTCACCCTTGCCGGCACCATTGACACCGGCAAATACGATAATGACGGGAAATTTTGCCAAATGGCGAACGTTTCGTTGAACCTCCAGCAGTTCCTCACGCAGGAGCGGTACTTTCTCTTTGAACTCGGATTTGGGGATTCGCTGTCCAAGCTCAGCAGTTCGGAACATCATGTGACGTATGACCTCTGTGCTAAACAAATTATTGCAGACTCTAATGCCCATATTGCACAAAGGGAGATGCAATAGGAAGAGCCCATACGGACTTTTTCGATCAACAAACGTAAAAAAATAAACAGATTGGATAGGTTTGCGGTTTGGCTAGCGCTGATTAGCCGTATTTCTCAGCAGGGGGCGAGAACTGCGAGCTTGATATGGTAGAGTAACAGATCATCAGTATCCGGATGGTCTGTCAAGATTATTGAGTAATGTCAAAAGTTCTGGTCGAAAACCCCGAGGATCAAACCCAGACACCCTTTCTCAGGGGTATACTCACGCGCTCCCTGCAGAAATCAGGCCTGAATTTTGACCAGGCGCACAGTATTGCCAATAAAATCCGTGACGAAATCGATGACAGGCCACTGGTCACAACGATCGATATCGAACATCTTGTCATCGAGTGTCTGAAAAAAGAAAAAGCCGATAGCGCTGTTGATTTATACGAAAGCAGAAACAAGCCCTATATGCTTCAGGTCGAGAGTGATGACGGGCAATTTGACGCTTTTTCGCCATCAAGATACAGGACTGACCTGGAAGCGATTGGTTTGAATTCAGAAGAGGCGCTGTCAATTGTGGATGAGCTCAGCGCACACCTGCTGCGCAGGAACAAACCTGATGTAAAGGCAAAATATATTGCAAAAATTACCTATCGTACGTTGCGTAAATCCAAAGTGCTGGGTGCTCGCGTTGCATTCAGGTGGCTGGTCTGGCGCGATTTCATACAAAGCGGCAGACCCATTGTTTTCTTGATCGGTGGCACATCGGGTTGCGGTAAAAGCACGATTGCTACACGTCTGGCCAGTCGGCTTGAAATAGCCCGGATGCAGTCGACCGATATTTTAAGAGAGGTCATGCGGACGATCATTCCCCGTGATGCAGAGCCCATCCTGCACAAGTCATCCTATTCTGCCTGGCAGGAATTAGCTGTGGATATCCTGGAAACTGAGGACAAAAATGGCAGAATATATGAAGGCTATATCAGACAGGCAGAAATCATTGCTGTGGGAATCAAGGCCATCGTGCAAAGGGCGGTACTAGAGGGTGTCTCCGTGATTATCGAAGGTGTACATTTTCATCCTGCTATTATCAAGAATATCATCGAGCCCGAAGATGCGCTCGTGGTGCCGATAATGCTCGCCGTATTGAAGAAAAAGCGCCTGCAGAACCGAATCAAAGGGCGCAGTTATGATGTGCCAAAGCGACGTTCAGAGTTATATCTCGAGCATTTCGATGCCATCTGGAAGTTACAGGCCTATCTGCTATCTGAGTCGGACCAGACCGGAGTACCCATCATCAGCAATACCGACAGGGATGATGTTTTCAGGGAAATCATGCTGTACACAATCGATAAACTGGCGACAGATTTTGATAAAACGCCTGATCAGGTGTTCGATTAATGACTGTTATCATCGGGTGAAAACAAGGTCATGCAATTGATTCGAGCCAACCAGAAATTAGCCATCAAGCTGATTGTTGGTCTGCTGCTGGTGGTCTTCACGCACGCTGCGCTCGCAGATGAAACCGCGTCGCAGCAGGTCGACTGGTTCTACCTCAGCATGGGGCTGTTCGGTGGTCTGGCTATGTTTCTCTATGGCATGGAGCAGATGTCGGACGGGCTGCAATCTGCCGCCGGTGAAAAACTCAAGGATGTGCTTGCCGGCTTGACTAAAAATCGGTTCCTGGGCGCTATCACCGGTGCCTTCGTGACAGCGGTTTTGAATTCTTCATCAGTCACTACTGTGTTGGTGGTGGGTTTTATATCTGCAGGCTTTATGACGCTGACGCAATCAGTCGGCGTCATCATGGGTGCCAACATCGGTAGCACCTTTACCGCACAAATCGTCGCATTCAATGTGACCCAGTATGCCTTATTGCTCGTTGCCGTCGGTTTTTTCATGCTGTTTATGGCTAAAACCGAACGTGTTCGCCACTATGGCGGCATGATCATGGGGCTGGGTCTGATCTTCTATGGTATGGGGGTGATGGGTGAGGCCATGAACCCGATGCGCACCTACGAGCCGTTCCTCGAGCTCATGGTGAAGATGGAAAATCCGGTGCTGGGTATATTGATCGGTGCTGTCTTTACCGGCCTGGTGCAGTCGTCAGCGGCGACCACCGGTATTGCGATTGTCATGGCGACCGAAGGACTGATCTCACTGCCCGCGGGTATAGCGCTGTCATTCGGTGCCAATATCGGGACTTGTGTGACGGCAATACTCGCGGCCATTGGAAAACCGCCTGAAGCGATTCGTGCAGCCGTGGTCCATATCTCGTTCAACATTGCCGGTGTTCTGCTCTGGGTGATGTTCATACCACAACTGGCTGACTTCATTATTCAAATCTCGCCGTCATCACCTGAACTTACCGGCAAGGCTCAAATGGCAGCTGATGTGCCTCGCCAGATAGCCAATGCTCACACGGTATTCAATCTGGCCAATACGCTGATTTTTATCTGGTTTACACCCGTTTTTGCCAGGGTAGCCGAATACATGGTTCGTGAGAAGCCGGTCACAGAGAAAGTCATTGTCAAGCCGCGTTATCTGAGTAAGGAGTTGCTGGACGTGCCCAGTGTTGCGCTTGAAAATGTGCGCTTCGAAATCGGTCATATGGGCGAAATCACCAGTGACATGCTGACGACACTGTGGATGGCTTTCCAGACCAGGGATCGAGACATGGTCGATGAAGTTGTGAAAATGGATGACAAGATTGATGTGCTGTCTGAACGGATACTGGAGTATTTGAGTCAGATACAGCAGGAAGCGTTGACCGATGAGAGCAGTCGAAATCTACAGGCCCTGATGAGCGCTACCATAAATATTGAAAGCCTGGCGGATGTGATTGAGTCTGATCTCTCAGAGATTTGCAAGAAATACATCGACTATGATCTGCGTGAAAGTGACGTTTCGCTCGATCTCCTCGTTGATTTTTCACAAACCGTGGGTAATGCCTTCGATCAACTGGTTGTAGCGATTAAACAAAATGACGAAAAAGCCGCTGCCGAGGTGATATCTGTTAAAGAACACATTCGCCACTCAGTCGACAATATCCTCAAGAACCAGGCAGGCCGTATCGCCGTTCAAACCAGCAAGGAGCTGCTTCTGTTTAGGATGGAGCTGGAACTGGTCGACCAGTTGAGGCGCATCTACACGCTGACAAAACGCGTGGCGAGAGAATTCATTCCAGATGAGCTCGCATTGAAAACAGAATAATCCTTTGCGCCGCCGCAGGATAATCAATACTTAAAAACGTCCGGCATAAGCCGTCATTCAGTAGCAATGTGATTCAATCGGAGCCGCTAACGATCATGATATCTCGCCTGGCCTGACCAGGAATTCAAGCTGCGCAACTCCACTCTCCAGTTTTTGCCAATCGTCTGGCATGTGCATAACGGCTAATGTCGCAGTTGGCATTATTTTACCGTCAGCCGGGATCGTAAGATTGCCGTTCACAAGAAAAAACAGGAGTTCCTCCAGCCCGGGATTATGCCCGACCAGCATGACGCGTTGGGCCTGCACGGGGCAGTCAGCAAGCACATGCAGCAGTTCTTCTGCCGTGGCCAGGTAGATATGTTTCTGCCGGTAGATGTTTTTCTTCTTGATACCCATGGCTCTGCAGGCAATCTCCGCGGTCTGCAACGCGCGTGTTGCAGGCGAGCTGATGACGTAATCCGGCGACAGCTTACGCCGTTTCAGCCATTCCCCGACCATAGCAGAGGCATTTTTGCCGCGCTTTTTTAGCGGGCGATCAAAATCGTCATCGTCTGTATTCCAGTCCGATTTGCCGTGTCTGAGTAATATAAGTGTTCGCGACATCTGTCATTCCACAAGCGTTAGAAAAATGGCATTCCAAAGACAATACGGTATAGGTTTGCATCCTTGGTCATTTGCACACCAAACCCGAGTCGCGCATCAGCCGGTAACCAGGAATATTCCGGTATCTTGAAAGTAAAACCTATTTCATTCTTGTTTTCCAGTGAAATCGGATTATCAAGCGCGGGAACCAGAACCAGGTCTTTCAGGAAATAGTAGTTGATGAAGTAAAAGCCAAAATCGATATAGGTTCCGTGAATGGTCAGGTCAGTTGGAATATTGTAATCCAGCCCTGTTTCAAATACCGCAAAATTCGAATCTTGGCGTGTTTCGGAATTTCGCTGGTCGGCAAATAGAAACCGGTTGCCCAACGTCAGTCTATCTCTTGCGAAATCAAAGGTCAGATAGCTCTTGAAACCGGTACCCAGAACCCTGATGTTGACATTATTCGCCAGGTCCCTGGCGACACCAAAGTCGAAAAAGGGTATCAGATGCCAGTTATATCTTGCTGGATAATGATACTCGACACCCGGGATCACGCTGACCGTGCCGACATGATCGATGGTAGGTACTGTGCCTCCGGCGATTTCCTCGATATTGGCGATACCGAGAGTAAGCGGATAAGTAATGACCCAGCCCGGATCATTGCTCGTCATCGGCCTCAAGGTAGTGGACATGGGGATTCTGAGAATGAACACATCGCCACCGCCCGACGTATAAAAACCCGTGCCCAGGTAGTTGCTGAAGGCAAAATTGATCAACTCGACGTCAGAGGTGTCTTCACTGAGTGATTCACCGGCAGCGAGGGCGATGGCCAACAACACCAGTACTAACCGCCACCGTAATCTGTAATGCGAGGCGCTTATAATAATTTTGTTACAATCGTTCTCATGTTGTCGGAGTAACGGGTGCATCGCTATTAGGTGGCAAAAAAAATGTGGCTGAATTTTGTCAGTAACTACAACATCTCACAAGTGCAGGCGGGGTCTGTCGGCAGATATGTATCGGCTTAATTTTTCTGATCTTGAGCAGGCAGGTGCTCTGGTTCTGTCCTTTTTATCTAATCAAGTTCTCGTTGCCACCGTCACTTTCGCGCTATTAACAACGCTGCCGGTTTTTGCGAGTGAATACAGCCCGCCGGGACTGTACGATGTCGATCATATGACGCTCGACAACGGACTGGATGTGATATTCAAACAGCGACCCGGTGCACATACCCTGTCAGTCAGGCTGTGGGTGGGTGTTGGCATGCAGGATTTTAAATGCAAAGATCAGGAAACCCCCCATTTTCTCGAGCACCTGCTGTTCACAGGTACCTCGAAGTATACCGAAGCAGAACTGGAACATCTGGTTGCCGACCACGGGGGCAGCTGGAACGCGTATACCGGCAATGAAGAGACGGTTTATCAGATGAATATCTACAGTCGCTTTCCTGATCTGGCTATTCATACACTTTACGAAATCCTGACAGATTCAACAATTTCTGATGAGAATGTCAATACATCCAGAGAAATCATCTATCGCGAAGTCGGAGGAAAACCGTCCGCGGTGCGTCAATGGTTTCGCTTGCGTGGCATTGGTGTCAACGGTACCGAAAAAGCCGTGATCAAGCTGCTGCCAGGTGTCGACTATGTCTGCGAGGGACTGAGAACGGCCGACCACATCAGCAGACAGGATATTCTCGATACCTACAAGCAATATTATGTGCCTGAGAATATGGCACTGATCGTCGTCGGCGACTTTGAACAAAAGCCGACGCTAGAGCTCATCGAGCAGACATTTGGCCAGATCCCGGTGACGTCGACGCCCGAGCGTCAATTGCCGGTACCCGGTGAGGCGGTGAATTATGCAGCAGAGACGGGGACGCTTTCGCCGTTACTCAGTAACGATGCTGTCATCGGCATCATTTACAGAATCCCGGGGTTCTGGTCGGACGATGTCTTCCCCTTGATGATTATCGAACATTATCTGGATTTCAGGCTCAGTGAAGAAATCCGGATAAAACGCGGCTTGTCGTATGGGCCGGGCGCCTGGCGCGAAACACTCAGTACGTTTGGTCTGTTGAGTCTATACGCGGATGTGGATCTGGAGGATATCGATGAGGCCATGAGCGTCATCAAAGACGAGATCAGTAAACTGGTCGACGAGAGCATGGATAGCGAGCTGCTGGAAAAATCAAAAATGAAGATCCTGCTGAAAAACGTACAGGGCTATGAGTCGAATTCACAGATAGCCGACTACTACGCGTCTGATTATGTTTACTTCAAGGAAAAAGGTTATTTCGAGGATATTGAGGCTAAAATCGAGGCGGTTACACCCGACGATATCACTCGTGTGGCACAGAAGTATCTGTCGCTGGATAAGGGCGTCGCAATCTACGAAGAGCCAACCCTGACCTATACCCAGTTTTATCTGCTACTGAGCGTGCTGGTTCTGGTGTTAACCGGCGTTGCTGTTTACCTGTATTTTCATGCACACAAACGCATGATAAGCAGAAGCGATGCATAAGCGCCGTATCATCGTCACTGCATATTTGATCATTTGCTGTCTGTTCATGGCATGCGGCGAACAGGGGAAGCATGATGGACTGCTGAGTAAAATCGCGGCAAAGAACGAGCTTGTTATATTAACGACCAACCAGCCGACAACCTATTATATCGATCGTGAAGGTAATCCAGCCGGTCCTGAATACGATATGACACGCTCATTCGCGGAGATGCTGGGTGTTCAAGCCAGGTATGTCGTTCTCGATTCTACTGAAGACGTTATTAAAGCACTCAGGGAAGGTGAGGGCGATATAGCAGCGGCGGGCCTGACGATTACCAGTGACAGAGCATCGGAATTCGATTTCGGTCCGCCGTACATGGATGTCAGCGAGTATCTGATATGCCATCGGGATGCGGGTTTTATCAACGATATTGATGACATCAAAGGTCTTGAAATCGTCATTCCCACGTCGTCCAGTTACGTCGATACCTTATATGAATTATTCCCGGGTATTGACTGGAGCCTGAATGACAATCTGATAACGCCCATGCTGCTGGAACAAGTTCGGAGTAAAGAGATCGAATGCACGATCAGTGACTCTACAATCTTTGACATCAGCCGACGTTACTACCCGGAAATCTCGGCAAAATATACATTGCAAACCGGTTCACGACTCGCCTGGATGTATCACAAAAGCAATCCTCAACTGGGGAGAATTATCGATAAGTGGCTCAAAGGTTACAAGGACAGCGGCGAGTACGCACAGACGGTGGAGAAATATTACGGCTATATCGATGTGTTCGATTATGTCGATATCCAGAAATTCAAACGTCGCATAAAAAGCCGCTTGCCCAAATACAGGGATATGTTCATTGAGGCTGCGAACCAATATGGCATATCGCCTTCATTGCTGGCGGCACAAAGCTATCAGGAATCCCACTGGAATCCGAAGGCCAAGAGCCCGACGGGTGTTCGAGGCATAATGATGCTGACACAACCTGTCGCCAAGTCGCTGGGCGTGACCAGTCGACTCGATCCCAAACAGAATATATTTGCGGGCGCGAAGTTTCACGCAAAGTTGAAAAAGATGTTCGATGAGGATGTCACCGAACCGGATCGTACCTGGATGGCGCTGGCCGCCTACAACGTCGGCCGGGGACATTTTCGCGATGCACAAGGGTTGGCGCAAGAGCTTGGCAGGAATCCCAATCTGTGGGTTGACATGAAGCAGGTACTGCCGCTGCTGAGTGAAAAAAAATACTATCAAAACCTGACTTACGGCTACGCGCGTGGTAATGAGCCAGTACAGTATGTCACCAGGATTCGTGACTATGATGACATACTGGCGAGGTATTTCGGCGAGCAAGCAACAGCAACGAAAGACGAGGATTGATTATCCTGGTTTGAAGCTGTTTTACTTCGCTTATAACTGTGTGTGGCAGTTTGTTGATTGCATATACATTAAGGCAGTTCACCACAGAGTCACAGAGAGCACAGAGTTTTACTTTGTCAACTGCGCCTGTGGCGTAGTTAATAATAAAATGCTTTTCTCTGTGCCCTCTGTACCTCTGTGGTGAATAGTTTTTTAATCTGTTTTAGGTGTGTAAGTTCAATCTGAACCCAGTTTGTTATCCGTCAGTTCGGGCCGCACCTACGAAAACCGGCAGCTTTCCCTGCGTCTCTGCGGTTAAAACTATACTATGGTGGTCAGGTTTATTTTGTCATCAACCGCCACCAACTAAAAAGTGCTATTCAAAGACCGGTAGATATCATTGATGGTATTGGTGTCGGATATGTCGTAATTGAATGCCGAATCGAAGCTGACGTACCGGCCGTCAGAACTGATGGATGCGTTCGCACTATTATCTGTTGCTTCAGCGCCGGTCTGTGTGAGGTTGATTTTAGCGAGGGTCACTGTGGGTAGTGTCGATAAATCACGCACGAATATGTCGTTCAATCCCAGGCTGGTTTCTGTGACCAGATTCGTTGCAGCCGACACGAATGCAACATAGCGCCCATCGCCGTTGATTGAAGCGCCAACGCTGGCATCATTGCTGCTGATAATGCCATCCGGCGTGCTGACCAGTAAGGTCTGGTTTCGAGAACGGTCACGGCGGTAGATGTCGGATAGTGTTGTGCCGCCAGCAATCAGATTCGTCGCTTGAGATTCAAAAGCAATGAAATTGCCATCATCACTGATACTGGCACCGATGCTCGCACCATTACCCTGTGTGCCGAGAGTGTCGACACTGATGAGTTCGATGGTATCCGGGTTCATCACGTCTATCAGATAGACTGAGCGGACTGATGAGGTGGCGGCAACGCTAATGTCATTTGCGGCAGAGTCAAAAACGATATAACGTGCATCCGCGCTCATGTGGGGTCGGTTGCTGCTGCCGTTGCCACCGGCTGTCTGGGTGGTATTGCGGCTAATCATGTCGATGGTGTCATCGGTCATGTCTTTACGGTAGATCTGGCTCGCGCCAGTGGTGCCCAATGCAGAAAGGTTTGTCGCGTTCGATTCGAATACAATATAGCGACCGTCATTGCTGACGTCAGGATTTTCAGCCGAATTATCTGCAACTACCGGATCGGTAGTCCTGCTTACCAGATCTACAGAATCATCAGCCAGATCTTTAAGATACACCTGGCGGGTGCCTCCAGTGGATATAGACGACAGGTTGGTTGCGAGTGATTCAAATACAACGTATCTTCCATCATCACTGATACGCGGAGATGCGCTGTTATTATTCGCTTCCAGCCCTGCTGCATCGCTGCTGACCAGCACGACCTCACCGCTAACGGTGTCTTTTCGGTAGATGTGGTTACGATTAAACGTGGTTGCAGCACTCGCTAGATTGGTGGCTTCAGATTCAAACACAATATAGCGCCCGCTTGCATCGATTGCAGAACGGGCACTGACATCATTGCCGACAACGGCATTGCTATCTTTCGATACCAGTGCAGTCGCTGGACTGATGGTAAAGCTCCAGACAAAGTCAGCAGTTAAGGGCCTTGTTCCCGCGGCATCCTCGACCACCGAGCTGATGGTGGCCCTGTATTCGGTCGCTGTAACCAGATCGCTGGCCGGCGTCAGCGTTGCGGTTTTGGTGGTCACATCGTAGCTGACGTTCGCAGTGACGGGGGCGCCGCCGGTAGTCAGCGTAAATGTCGATGTGGTGAACGTCGCACCGTTCATATCATTGCTGAAGCTTGCACTGACGAGCGCGCTCACCAGAGCAGTATCCGAGTTCTGCAGGGGCGACACGGCTGTTATGGCCGATGGCAGTGGGGGGGGTGTCGGTATGCTCGGTGATGCCGGTACAAATACATTCGATGAGTCGGAATCACAGCCATGTTGCACCAGGCTGATCAAACCGAGCGCCATTACAGACACTATCAGCAACCAGCGGTTTTTGTCAGAGGTCTGTGTCTGTGCCATGCGCGATTCCTAGTGTTCAGGTTTTACCCTCAATTCTATTACGTAACTGCTTGTTTTGAAACAACACTTCGTCGGCTAGCCCGGTTCATGGTCAAATGAGAGTGACCACTCAGAATCAGTTTTAACCGCAGAGACGCGGTGGCTGTAGTATAAGAATTTGCGTTATGAAGATGCAATCAACAGATTAACTAACTCATGCAGTTACGAGCAAAGTGAAACATTCGCCCATGAATCAGCCTCAATAGGATGGTCTCACTACGGTCGAGACTCGTATTTGTATGTGTTATGTAGCTCGTTGATGGAATAAAGCGTCACTATCGTAGGGTGCGCTGTGCGCACCGAAATCAGGACAACGAGCCTGATTGCTGCCGACTGGTGCGCACGGCGCACCCTACCTCACTATTGCTAACTATGAATCAGTTCTCTGCGCCTCAGCGCCTCTACTGTAATATAAGAATTTGCATTATGAAGATACAATCAACAGATTAACTGCCCCATCCGGTTACAGTGAAAATATGACCGATACACCCAACAGCTTGCGCGACTGGCATACACTCGATGCCGAAGAACAGACCGCCATCCGGATCGAATGTGGCCATTATCTCGACTCGCTTCCGCCGGCCTGCGCACTGGATACCAAGATCGAGCGTTTGCGACGCTGGCTGCGTGAAAACAAGGGGATCGACTATCGGGCGTGATCCGCTGTGACAGGTTGCATTGGCCGCACCTGGCTGTTGTGTCCTGTTGCCTGCAGATTTAAACTCCTGTGTGATTGCACAATCAGAGAAATGAAAATGAAACACCTGGTTAGGTTCTTTCTGCTCTGCCTGTTTTCTTCGCCGCTGCTATCGGCAGACGTCGATCCACGAGACTTGATCCAGAAAGCCATGGATCACTGGCGCGGTACGTCTTCCTATTCGGACATGACCATGACGATTCATCGCCCCGACTGGCAGCGCAGCATGTCGATGCGTTCCTGGACCAAAGGTGAAAAGACCTCGCTGGTTCGCGTGACGGCACCCAAGAAGGATGCTGGCAATGGCACCTTGCTGAAGGATAATAACATGTGGACGTTCGCGCCCAAGGTCAATCGCATCATCAAGGTGCCGTCCTCAATGATGAGCCAGAGCTGGATGGGCAGTGATTTCTCAAACAAGGACATCAGTAAATCCACCGACATCATCGACCAGTATGACCATAGCCTGCTGGAAACGCGCGAACAGGATGGACACACGGTTTATGTGATTGAGTCGATACCGCACGAGGAAGCCGCGGTGGTCTGGGGTAAGGAGGTTCTGATGGTGCGCGATGACTATGTTTTGCTGGAACAGCAATTCTGGGACCAGGACGGCATTCTCGTTAAAACCATGAAGGCGCTTGAAATAAAAGAACTTGGCGGGCGCACGGTAGCCAGCATATTACGCATGGGCAAGCAGGCGACGCCGGACGAATGGACCGAAATGTCCGTTCAGGATATCAGCTTTGATGTATCGCATCCGGATAGCTTATTCACGCTGTCCAGTCTGAGAAACCCGCGGCAGTGACGATTACCTTACGCATGGCGTGGCGAAACCTGTGGCGGCACAAACGCCGCACATGGCTGACCGTCGGCGCCATGGTATTCTCCAACTTGCTGCTGGTTTTCATGATATCGCTGCAGTTCGGCAGCTATCGCATGATGATTGACAACTCATTGAAATCGTATACCGGTCATATGCAAATACAGCGCGAGGGTTACAACGATGAACCAAAGATGCGGAGCAGCATCGATGCCATCATTCCGCTCGCCACAAAAGTACGTGAGCAGCTTGGCAGTGACACCGTTGCGGCACGTGGCGTTGCCTTTGCGATGACTTCCAGCGAGGAACGCTCCTATGGTTTACAGCTCGTTGGCGTCGAGCCGGCATTCGAACCTAAAGTATCCACGCTGCCAGGCTTGATCAAACAAGGCAGCTATTTCACGGATATTAATGCAGCCGAAATCGTCATTGGAACCATACTGGCGCGCAACCTTCGGGTGGGTATCGGTGACGAATTGACTTTGCTTGGCAGCGGTCATGATGGTTCGTTCGCGGCGGGTATTGTCGATGTTGTCGGTATATTTGGGTCCGGCATCGCTGAGATTGATCGTAATATGGCGCAATTGCCCATCGGTTACTTTCAGAACCTGTTCGGTATGGGTGATAAAGGCCATAATATCGTGATCAATGCAGCGGAGTTGTCAGAAGTCACCGTATTGCAACACGCCGTCATGGGGATGCTGGCTGGCGATGACAAGCTTGTCGTGCTCGATTGGGAGATACTGCAACCCGGGCTCAAACAGGCTATCCAGGCCGATTTTGCCAGTGCCTGGTTCATGTACGCTGTGCTCATCGTGCTGGTCGCCTTTAGCGTGCTCAATACGCAGCTGATGTCGGTCCTCGAGCGAACCCGTGAATTCGGTGTCATGATGGCACTGGGTGTCAAGCCAGCGCGTCTTGGCGGCCTCGTCATCACTGAAACTTTCGTCATGTCAGGTCTTGGCCTGGTCATGGGTATAGCGTCTGGATTGCTGCTGACCGGGTATTTCAGTCAGGCCGGTTTTACTTATCCGGGTATGGAAGAAATGGCCGACCGTTTCAACCTGCCAGATCGTATGTATCCGAGTATCTCCTTGCTGTCGACTTTGCTGGGGCCCGTTGTTGTGTTCCTGTTCAGCCTGCTGGCATCGCTTTATCCCGCATTGCGGCTGTTTTTCCTGCAACCCGTTGCAGCGATGAGAGCGGTATGAGTTCGCTGCCGATGCAAGCAATGCTCATGCTGGCCTGGCGTAACCTGTGGCGCAATCATCGTCGTACATTGATCATGTTGACTGCGATTACCGTCGGAGTATGGGCAATGATATTCATGACAGCGCTGCTGCGTGGCATGGTTGATGACATGTTGCTGAATGGTATTCGAAGTTTGCCGGGTGAAGTACAGATTCATCACACTGAATACCGGGATGATCCGAGTATCAATAACAGCATGCCGCCCCCCGGCGATGCACTAGTTCGGGCGCTGCAAATTCCCGAAGTGGCGGCCTGGACCAGCCGTGTTCGCGTGCCGGCCGTTATTTCTAGCGAGCGCGACAGTCGGGGCGTTATCTTGCTAGGCATAGAGCCTGATAGCGAAGTGCAGATCAGTTTCGATGTCGACACGATTACCGAAGGCAGGTTCCTGGAAGACAGCAACGACAGGGGGCTTGTTATCGGTGCGAAGATGGCAGATCACCTTGAGACTGAACTCGGTAAACGCGTGGTCGTGATGAGTCAGGATCCGGACAACAATATTGCCGACCGCGGTTTTCGTATCGTTGGTATTTACAAGGCAAAATTACCCAGCCTCGAAGAAACCTACATCTATGCCGGCCGACAAACCGTACAGGCCATGCTTAAGCTACAGGACAGGGTCTCGGAAATAGCAATAACCGGCGAGGACTACCGACATGTCGACAAATGGTATCCGCGTATCAAGCAGGCAGCGGGTGAGGGCGTTGAAACACTGCCATGGTTTGAACTCGATAAATATCTGGGGAGCATGCTGCCAGTTATGGATGGTTTCGTGCTTGTCTGGATCATCGTTGTGTTTCTTGCCCTGTCTTTTGGCCTGGTGAATACGCTGGTAATGGCTGTGTTCGAACGTGTCCGTGAAATAGGGCTGATGATGGCGCTGGGTATGCGGCCCGGCGTAATTCTTTATCAGATACTGATGGAATCATTGCTTTTGCTGTTGATCGGCCTGCTACTTGGCAATGTCATCGCCGTAGCGACAGTAATACCGTTGCAGGACGGCATCAATATTTCTGTTGTTGCCGAAGGCATGGAAATGATGGGAACCAGCAGTATACTCTACCCCGCGTTGAAGCTGAATGACATGATCACGGCCAACGTCATTGTAATTGTACTGGGACTGTTGACCAGCATCCTGCCCGCCTGGCGCGCTGCCCGATACGACCCCATCGAAGCACTGAACAAGACCTGATATGACACCTGCTAAATGTAGGGTACGCCATGCGCACCAATACGTTCAATCCTGCGGTGCGCACGGCGCACCCTACGCAGGGCATGTCAGCGTTGTGATTTATCGGTGGCAAAACACTTTAACCGGAACAGAAACAACAACATGAGTTCGATTGTCTGCAAGGATCTGTGCAAAACCTTTCAACAGGGTGATGAAATCATCACCGGACTGGACCATGTGTCCATTGAAATCGATGCAGGTGATTTTGTCTGCCTGTCGGGCCCTTCCGGTTCCGGTAAGACCACCTTGCTCAACGCCATGGGTGGACTCGATACTCCTGACAGTGGCCAGATCCGTGTCGGTGAAACCCAGGTGGATCAACTGGGCAAAGGCCCGCTGGCAGACATGCGTCTGAATAATATCGGCTTCGTTTTTCAGGCCTATAACCTGATTCCGGTATTGACCGCGCGTGAAAATGTCGAGTTTGTGATGCAGGTTCGTGGTGAATCCGCCCAGGAAAGATCACGCCGTTCGCATGAAATCCTCAGGGAAGTTGGTCTTGAAGGGATGGAAGATCGGCGCCCGGCGCAGCTCTCCGGCGGACAACAGCAGCGTGTCGCAGTAGCCCGTGCCATCGTCAGCAGACCAACGCTGGTGCTGGCGGATGAGCCCACCGCGAACCTGGATTCTGTCACTGCGGCCCAACTGATGGATCTGTTCGTCGAGCTCAATCAACACCACAACATCACCTTTGTCATCGCAACCCACGACGCACGCGTGATGGCCTATGCCAAGCGACTGATAAAAATGCGCGATGGCAAGATCATCGGTGATGAAAAGCAATAGCAGATCCAAATGGCACTTACTTAAGCTGAAAATGCACATTTTTACAGTAAATTCGTCATTGCGAGGTTCGAAGCAATCTCTGGCTGACCGGCAACAGATGCTAACGGATTGCCGCGCTATCGTTCGTAATGTCCGTAACTACAGTGTATTTAAGTGCCACTCACGGCAGATCCCGTTTGAATGCGGATGATTCGCGACCTGCTGCTTTGCGCGATGGTGTGTGCACTGAGCGCATCGGCCGTTGCCGAAACAGACCTGTTTAAAGGCGGGCATGCCAAGTACCTCTTTCTGCTGAATACCTTTCCTGATGACAGCCTGTTCCGTGAGGTTATCGGAACACCCTCGGTTGACCATTTCGGCGATTTGCGCCTGAAGTTTGGCTGGCAACAGGACGGCGTAAAGCTCGTTACCGACTACCAGTTACTCGCCGGTCAAGGCGACGGCTTCATTCTTGCCAACAATCTGCCCGGTGACGTGCTGGTGCCTCAACGTATACCCACTGATCAGTTCCGGCTGATGGACCTGACGCATGTCATTACCCAGGACTATGACAGTGTGCTTGCGCACCGGCTCGATCGCCTCTATGTTGACATCACCGGCACACGTGCGGTTGCACGCATCGGCCGCCAGGCCGTCAGTTGGGGCAACGGCCTCATTTACACGCCCATGGATTTTTTCAATCCGTTTGATCCTGCTGCAGTCGACAAGGAATACAAGACCGGTGATGACATGTTATACGGTCAGTACCTGCGGCAAAATAGCGATGATATGCAGGCTGTGTGGGTTTTTCGGCGTGATCTGAACGGTGACGTCAGCAGCGATGTCGATTCGCTTGCAGCAAAGTATCACGGCTTTGTGAGTGATAAAGAATACGATTTACTCCTTGCCCGGCATTTTGACGACGACATTCTTGGTATCGGGGGTATAGCCAATGTTGGTGGCGCTATCTGGCGGGGTGACATAACCTACACGGATACGCAAACGGATGATGTCTTCAGCCTGGTTACCAGCCTGTCGTACTCCTGGGTGGGCTGGGGATATAACATTAGTGGCATTCTCGAATATTTTCACAACGGTTTTGGCATAGCTGACGGTGATTACAGCCCTGACGCTTTGGTCGGATATCCAGACCTGATTGAGCGCATTGTACGCGGTGAACTGTTTACGCTTGGGCGCGATTATCTGGTTGCCTCAGCCATGATGGAAATCACACCCTTGTGGTTATTAACGCCCAATCTGTTTATCAATGCCAATGACGGTTCAATGCTGGCGCAACTGGTCAATACCTACGACTTCAAACAGGACTGGCGTATCCTTACAGCACTGGCTTTGCCGGTCGGTCCGGCGGGTACAGAGTTCGGTGGAATTCAATCGAGTGTCCCCGGGAAAACATACAGCACGGGTCTGAGCCTGTTCGTGCAGCTGGCCTGGTACTTCTAGCCCGCATTTCTCACCAGGATCACGGGAGCAGGCGCAGGATTCGTGTTCGTACGCGCCGCTCTGGAGCGAAAAGTGTAGCAACAGCTTGGGCGAAGCGGCCGTAGGGTGCGCCGTGCGCACCGAAACAGCCCAGCCCACTGAGAATTCACGGTGCGCACGGCGCACCCTGCCTGACTTTTGTACATGTGGGAATAACTCATAGCCCGCATAGGCGAAGTGTCGCTGGCGATAGGCCATTGGGCTGGGAACGTAAAAACCCTATTGCTGCCATTCACGGTGACTGACCAGCTATCAGTTCTCTGCGCCTCAGCACCTCTGCGCTCGTGTTCGAATTTACAAAACGCCTGTACGATCGACAAATTGAATAACATCACCAGAAATGAGCGAAGTGAAACGTGTTACCGTGCGTTGGGCATAGAAGGATTATGGGCTTTGACGATATAAGCGCCAGGGCTTACGCCCGCACTGCCTATATCGACTGCACGTGCGGAGACACCCCCGACAGGGGAGGGGGCTGTAGTCACCGGTCGACTTTCTGACTTTTCTCTCTGCAGGTGGCATAGCAAGCCTTCCTATCATTGTTGTATATATCACAGCTACACAATACCAGTGGGGCCGTACAGGCCCCTCTGGTGACCCAATTCCATCGCTCAACCGGGGGATTGGTTTTTGAGGGATGGAGCGATGGCTGGAGCAAATCGGTTCATTAACCTTCGTCGATCCCGCTGTCGACCGGGTTATGAATTACTTCATGCAGTCGGCTCCCTGGCACTACAGAAGAGAGTATTTCGATATCCTCCTGTTCAGCAGCGCGTATCGCGTCATCGTAGAATTTTCCGGTTGCTTGAATTTGCAGTTCGTAGTCACTCATGTCATCGATCCTCGTCATGTTGGAGAAGTATATGAGCTTTTTATGGCGCCCATGGAAAATATTATACGGAAAAAGATCGGTTTGTCTAGGACAAATTGTGTTATTATTTTAATTAATCTGCTCATGGTGATTAATTATGCGTGAGAACGAAGGGCTTTATCCAATCGGGGTCGTCGAACGAGATACCGGTATCGGCCGTGACACACTTCGGGTGTGGGAGCGACGTTACGGTTTCCCTGAGCCTGTGCGCAATGAAAAGGGCGAGCGAACGTATTCAGAAGCTCAGCTGCGGCGGTTGCAACGCGTTCGCCGCTTGCTCGATCAGGGCATGCGCCCCGGTAAACTGCTGCCCCTCAGTGAAGACGCGCTGGATCAGCTCGAGGCCACGTTAAAGCCGGTTCAGATGGATCAGCTGGATCAATCGGTCGCTGAGTTGCTGGATGTCATTGACTCTGTGGATCCCGACACCGTCAAAATACTGATGCAAGACATATTTAATCATCAAGGGATGGAAAAATTCATTTTGAAAACGGTTGTGCCGCTATTGGCGGCCGTCGGCGAGCGCTGGGCGGGCGGAAGCCTTCAGATATACCAGGAGCACTTTCTATCAACGCAACTCATTCAGTTTCTGAACAGTGAAATCGCCAAACTACAGAGAGTTGCGAAAAAACCCGTGGTATTACTCGCGACCTTACCCAGTGAAGAACATACACTGGGCTTGCTGATGGTTGCTGCGATGCTCTCATCCCGGGGCATATCTGTGATCAATCTCGGTGGCGAGGTCCCGATGGATCAGATATGTCGCGCAGTAGAACAGTTTCGTGCCGACATCATTGGGATGACTTTCAGCGGGGCTTATCAGTACAGCAATATTCGCGGCCACCTGATCGAACTGCGAGACATAATCCCGGATGAGGTTGATATTTGGGCGGGTGGAGAAGGTGTGCGTCGTCTGCGAAAACTGCCAGGCGGTATCACCAAGTTCAACTCGCTCGAAAAGCTACCACTTTAAACATGGCTACGTCAATAAGTCATTGATGACATTTTCTACAGATAGAGGTGAAATTATGGTTAAGAAACTGCTGCTCATGATAACGGTCCTGGTGAGCTTCCAGGTCTCAGCCAAAGAATGCTCGCCATTGCTCGATTTCGATGTTCGATCGCTCAACGAAAAGACTGAGGTCAACTTGTGTGAGGCCTACCAGGGAAAAGTGCTTTTGATAGTCAATACTGCCAGCAGGTGTGCGTATACCGATCAATACGAATCATTGGAGAAGCTATATGATCAGTACAAGGATGACGGCCTGGTCGTGCTTGGATTCCCTTCGAATGATTTCGGTCAACAAGAGCCGGGAAACGAGTATCAGATAAAAACATTCTGTCGAACCACGTACGGTGTGCGGTTTCCGATGTTTGCAAAAACACGTGTATCCGAACGTTATGCCGACCCACTTTACCAGCAGCTGGCAAGTGCTGCAGGAACCTATCCAAAGTGGAATTTTCACAAGTACCTGATTGATCGCAACGGTGAGCTTGTTGCGAGTTACAGAAGCGGTGTAGACCCGCTGGACCAATCAATCGTTAGCGAAATTCGAAATCAGATTCGCAAATTCTGATTGGATGCTGTCGTTCAAACTGCAATCAGCTCGAGGTGATCGGGGTTGATGCAGAGTCGATGGCCGCAATGCTGTTTGACCAGGTGACCTTCCGGTACCATGCCCAGAAATGCATGGTAGCTGGCTGTTTGTGCGCTGACCATTTTAGTGCTGCGGTCGGTTTGCGGCTCCATGACGCGACCATATCCGCTGTTAGAAACCTGGCCTTGCCATATCCAGCACTGACTATCGTTGAGCTGTTTTGTCATATCGTGAAGTTTTTGCTGTTGCGGCGTCATCTTGATTACTCCCGTAGTTTAATGTCTAGATCGTGTTTCTCAGCATAAGTTCTTCAGGATAAGGTGACATGTAGTATTGACTACTGATGTACTCATCCGGATAGCGGCGCAAATGATGCCTCATTAATGTGATGGGTACGATCAACGGGACTCTACCGCTGCGGTAATTGTCCAGTATCTCGATCAGCTCCTGCTTGTCATCGCTGGTGATTTTGTTCTTGAGAAATCCCATGACGTGCATCAATACATTCGAGTGGCGCTTTCTTGAAGCTCGTGCCTTCAGGCAGGTCATCATACGCAGAAGATATTCATCAGCAGTCTGCTGAAGGTTTTCTTTCTTCACGCTAGCGATCAATGGGCCCAGCTTGCGATATTCCTCTTCATCGTGTGCGAGCAAGATGAACTTGTGTCGCTGATGGAATTCCATCAGCGCCGACGCGGACAAGCTTTTCTGCATCATTTGCTGCCAACGGTAGAATACAAACACGCGCTGTATAAAATTTTCTCGCAGCACAACGTCATTGAGCCTGCCTTCTTCCTCAACAGGAAGCCAGGGCATGGCTTTGATTAACGAACTGGCAAACAGGCCGGTGCCGTCGCGGGATGGTGCGCCGTTTGCGTCATAAACGCGCACGCGCTCCATGCCGCAGGAAGGTGAATTGTTTTTGAGGATAAATCCTGACAGGTCGTGCATCCCGTCGATAGCGCTCTCAGACCATGTGTTCATATCATCAGTAACATCCAGTTCCGCATTATTGGAGCCAGTCAGACGGATGCCATTGTCAGTTCGGATCAGGCGGATCGTGGGGCGGGGGACGCCAAGCCCGATCGCCATTTCGGGGCAATAGGATCTGAAGCTGAAGTACTCGGACAGTGTGGAAGTAACGTACACATTGCGCTTGTGACCACCATCATGGCGTACTTCGTTACCCAGCAGGCAGCTGCTGATACCAAGGGTGATATTTGTCATTGTCTATTTCTCTGCAGTTGCCTGCGTCTGTCTGTCAGCAAATGTCGCTTTCACAACATATTCACATGAAATTGACCATACCTTCACAGTCACACGGATATCCTGCGCACTGTGAATAGTCGATAACAACGATGCACTTTATGCATGTTGCAGTCTGTATCGAAGGTCGAATTGTATATTAAATGTACAGTAAATAATACAGAATTGTACAATAATAAAATAATAAGTATATGATAAATAAGTGTAAAAAATTTTATGAAATAGAAAACCTATACATGGAAGCATAGAAATGTATAATTATTGTATGATAATTTAATCGGAAGTGACCTGGACATGACAATGCAGAATACAACGGTTGAAAGCTTTCCAATTCGTACGGTTGCTGAAATTACCGGCGTCAATGCCGTCACTTTGCGTGCCTGGGAACGACGCTACGGTCTGATCAAACCGTCCCGCACTGCGAAAGGTCACCGCCTGTACTCGAGACGGGACATTCAACTGATTCAGAAAATACTCGAACATCTGAAACAGGGCATGTCTATCAGTCAGATCTCACGGGCTATTATTGAAAACACTTCGGCTGAAGTTAGCACAGGTTCAGGTTCCTGGGGGCATTATTCGCGACGCATGATCGAGGCGATCGTCAGTTTCGATGAAGGCGCTCTGGATGCGGTCTACAACGATGCCATGTCACTCTACCCGGTCGACATTGTGACGGCCCGTCTGATTATGCCACTACTCGACCAGCTCGGAAGACGCTGGGAAACTCACACCGGCAGCATCGCTGAAGAACATTTTTTCAGTGTGTATTTACGCAACAAGCTCGGTGCGCGTTTTCATCACCAGAATCTCAAGAATGCTGGACCGAAACTGATTGTCTCCTGCCTTCCGGGCGAACATCACGAATTCGGTATCCTGCTGTTTGCGCTAACTGCGAATAACAGAGGCTATCAAATCATACTGCTGGGTACTGATCTCCCAGTAGAAGAGCTAGAACATGTGGTGGCAAAGACCGAATGTCAGGCCATCGTACTTGCCGGCTCGGCATCGCTTGATTGCGAAATGCTGGATCAAGACATCAGGACACTGACCGCGCAGGTCAATATCCCGGTATTTATCGGCGGAGATGTCGCCTACACATGCCGCGATCATATTGCGCGTGCACGAGCTTTTGCGTTGGGACATGATCTCGCGGGGAGCATCAACATTATCAATAATCAACTTAACCGCTTAAGTTGACAGGAAGCGATTGAACATGAAACAGAATATTGCAGTGGAATTAACCGAATCGGGCTATGTGCCAGACGGCCTGGTCAGGCGCGGCATACGAAAATTATTGAAGCAGCGCCTGGAAGAAATTCATGCTGCCGACATTGCGCGAATGGCTGAAATGCAGAATGCGTTTGTGCAACACATGGACGAAGCCGACATTGCGTTGCTGCCTGATCTGGCCAATGAACAGCACTACGAAGTGCCGCAGGCATTTTATCAATATGTGCTCGGCCCACACGCCAAATACAGCTGCTGCTACTGGCCGGAAACGGCGAACAGCCTGGCTGATGCTGAGCAGGCAGGGCTCGAACTAACCTGTCAACACGCGGCTATTGAGGATGGAATGAACATTCTCGAACTCGGTTGTGGCTGGGGTTCATTGACGCTGTGGATAGCCAGTCGCTACCCTGGCAGCTCGATTACCGCAGTATCCAATTCACAATCTCAAGGCGAATATATTCGCAACAAAGCCAGTGAGCTTGGGTTGAATAACGTGGAGGTCGTTACTGCAGACATGAACGATTTCGACACGGAAAAAACATACGATCGTGTTGTATCCGTGGAAATGTTTGAACACATGCGCAATTACCGTGAAATGTTCAGACAGATAAACGGCTGGTTGGTACCCGGAGGCAAGTTTTTCATGCACATCTTCGTCCACAGGTCCGTTCCTTATCTGTTTGAGGACAGGGATGCGTCCGACTGGATGAGCCGGTACTTTTTTTCCGGGGGCATGATGCCCAGTGATGACCTGCCGATGTTTTTCCAGGATGACCTGAAGATTGAAATGCGCTGGCGTTGGGACGGAACGCACTACCAGAAGACGTCAGAGGCCTGGTTACAGAATCTCGATAACAACCGCGATAAGGTCTGGCCAGTGCTGGAGAAAACCTATGGTCGCGATTTCGCCAAGATGTGGTTCATGCGCTGGCGCATGTTTTTCCTGGCCGTTGCCGAACTGTTTGGATACGATGGTGGAAGCGAATGGTTTGTCAGCCATTATCTGTTCAGCAGGCAAGACTAACCCGGGTGTATTGAGATGCCTTTGATGCTGCAAAATTTTGTACTGTTTCAGGCTGGCTGGTTCGCTTGTGTACTCGGCGGTGCGACCAGCGATTATGCCTGGGCCGGTGTTGTAAGTGTCACGCTTATTGTGGCTGTTCACCTGGCGCGTGCTGACAAGGTGCGCAACGAACTGATGTTGATTGTGAGCACCGCTATTCTGGGGACTGCCTGGGACAGCGGCCTGATGGTCACCGGTTTGTTTTCCTTCACCAGCGGTGTGGTGGTTCCGGTTATCGTCCCTCTCTGGATGATTGCCATGTGGGCACTGTTCGCCACAACCTTGAATGTCTCGATGAAGTGGATGAAGGGTCGGTACCTACTGGCAGCCGTCTTCGGGGCCATCGGCGGGCCTGTTGCATACTACGCCGGTCACCGGCTCGGTGCCGTCGAATTCAGCAACACAGGGATCACATTGCTCACTGTTGGTGTCGGCTGGTCGATCATTATGCCAGTACTGATGCTGTTAACAACACGGTTTAACGGCTATCAGGCTGTTAAAAATACTGCCTACGAGGTGGAAACGACATGAACGAGATCTGGATAACAGGCCTGTACGGGCTGGGTGTCATGCTCGTAATGGGCTGCTTGGCATGGCTATACAGCCTGTATAAACGCAATGTCAACATCGTCGACAGTCTCTGGTCATTGATGTTTCTGGCAGCCGCGTTCACCTATGCTGTGGTCGCTGGCGGTTTTTCTGAAAGCAATATTTTGCTGCTCACCCTGGTCACCCTGTGGGCCTTGCGTCTGTCCGTCTTCCTGGCAGTGCGTAATTGGGGCCAAGAGGAAGACAGGCGGTACCAGGAAATCCGTGCAAACAACGAACCGCATTTCAACCTGAAAAGCCTGTACATCATTTTTGGCCTGCAGGCACTGCTGGCATGGATCATCTCGATACCATTGCTGATGGCGTTGTCGTCAGAGGCAACGATCGGTGTGCTCGAAATGCTGGCGATCCTTCTATGGCTGGCTGGTTTTGTTTTTGAAACAACCGCCGACCTGCAGTTATACCGTTTCAAGTCTAACCCGGACAACACCGGCAAAGTTCTTGATAGTGGCGTCTGGGCCTACAGTCGCCATCCCAACTATTTTGGCGAGTTTCTTATCTGGTGGGCGTTTTTTCTGTTTGCCCTTTCATCGGGTGCGTGGTGGACAGTGTTCTCGCCGGTATTGATGACTTTTCTGTTGTTAAAGGTTTCAGGCGTATCCCTGATGGAAAAAGGAATGACTCAACGTCGGGCGAAGTACCGAGATTATATGGAATCAACCAATGCATTTTTCCCAGGTAAACCACGCCGCAGCAAGGTTTACATCGAAGGAGGACAGTCGTGATGAATACCCATGTATCCAGAATCTTGTTTATTGTCTTTGCCGCCCTGTTCCTGAGCGAGATCAGCATTGCGAATACCGCATACGCTTCGGATACGGCGCGGTCATGGCGATTCACCGTTTGGCTTGATGAGACCCCGATTGGATACCATCAGGTAAAAATAAACACGGAAAACAACAGGAAAACGGTGCATACACAGGCCGATTTTGACGTTCGATTCCTGTTTGTACCGGTTTATTCGTATCAGCATGAAACACGCGAAAACTGGGAAAATGACTGTCTGGTCAATATCACCTCAACAACCGATGATAACGGTGATGATTATTTTATTAACAGCATGCAGAAGGATCAACAGCTTGCGGTTGAAACACGGGAGGGCACGACAGCGCTCGATGGCTGTGTTCGCACCTTTGCGTACTGGGATATTGAGATGCTGAAAAGCGAACGCCTGTTGAATACCCAGAATGGCGAGTATCTACCGGTATCGATAACCGACATGGGTACGGGGTTCCTCACCGTCGAGGAGAAACAGATCGAGGCACGACAATTCAGACTTGTAAGCCAGGAAATGACGATCGATTTGTGGTACACGAATGATATGCGCTGGCTTGCACTGGAAAGTGTCACCGAGTCAGGTGCTGTGCTTCGCTATCTACCCGAAAAACTTGCAGATTACGCCCTGGAAACGGAATCATGAGAAAGTCCTTGACCCTGCTGGCCGCGGTCTTGCCACTGTATGCGTGCAGTCATCATGCGCCCATGGCGACAGTAGACTATGTTGACATCGATCGCTTTATGGGTGACTGGTACGTGGTGGCCAATATACCGACCTTCCTCGAAAAAGAGGCCCATAATGCGGTCGAGACCTACAAAGTGAACGACGATGGCACCATAGCAACCACGTTTACGTTCCTCGACGGTGGTTTTGACGGCGAGCGCAAGACGTATCATCCCAAAGGTTTCATCAAGGACACGAACACCAATGCGCTCTGGGGCATGCAATTCATCTGGCCAATCAAGGCTGACTACCGGATTGTCTATCTCGATAATGATTATACGAAAACGGTGATTGGGCGTGAAGCGCGCGATTATGTCTGGGTGATGGCGCGCAAACCAACGTTGTCCGATGAAGAGTACCGGGACATTGTGCAGTTTGTCGGCAGTATTGGTTATGACGTCAGCAAAATGAATCGAGTCCCGCAGAGCTGGCCTGAACAACCCGCCAATAATACCGGCGAGAAGGAGTCATCATGAGAATAGCGGTTATTGGCACGGGCATCGCCGGCAATGTCGCGGCGTACAAACTGAGCAAGGATCATGAAGTCATCGTATACGAGGCCAACGACTATATCGGGGGGCATACGAATACACATGACGTGACGTTTCGGGACAGGCACTACGCTATCGACACCGGATTCATTGTCTACAACTATCGTACCTATCCTGAGTTTACCCGTCTGTTGCACGAGATGAAAGTCGATGTACAGGCAACCAACATGAGTTTCAGCGTCAAGCACGAGCTCACCGGGCTGGAATATAACGGCAATACCATCAATAGTTTGTTCGCCCAGCGACGCAACCTGTTCAGGCCGTCGTTTCTGCGCATGGTCAAAGATATCCTGCGTTTTAATCGCGAGGCAGTTCTGTCACTTGAAAACGAGGATGCGGAACTGCCACTGGGGGAATACCTGACAAAATACCGCTACGGCGACGAGTTTAGAAATCATTACATCATTCCGATGGGAGCTGCCATCTGGTCAACAGACGCAGAGCTGATGCAGTCATTTCCGGCCCGCTTTTTTATACGTTTTTTTCACAACCATGGCTTGTTATCAGTTAATGATCGTCCTGTCTGGCACGTTATCAAGGGCGGCTCTCGTAACTATCTTGCGCCGCTGATCAAGTCGTTCAGGGAGAACGTCCGGTTGAATACACCGGTGCAGAGCATCCGCAGATTCCCGGATCGGGTGGAGATCGAAACTGCCACTTATGGCATTGAAACATATGATGCTGTGTTTATCGCCACGCACACCAATGAAGCGCTACGCATGCTGGACCATGCGACTGTTTCGGAGACTGAAGTTTTGACCGCTATTCCGTATCAGAAAAACGAGGCTGTTTTACATACCGATGCGACATTGCTACCCAGAAAACGCCTGGCATGGGCGGCCTGGAATTACCACATACTGAAAGCGCAACGCGACAGGGTCGCACTGACTTATAACATGAATATTCTGCAAGGCATCGATGCACCTGTCACTTTCAATGTAACATTGAACAATTCCGATGCAATAGCTCCCGACAAAATACTGAAGCGGGTTGAATACGAACATCCGATGTTTACGCCGGCATCCGTAGCAGCTCAGGCAAGGCACGCGGAAATCAATGGCACCCATCGCACCTGGTATTGCGGGGCGTACTGGCGTAACGGTTTTCATGAAGATGGCGTTGTCAGTGCACTCGACGCGGTCGATCACTTTAACGAGACGATGTATGAAGAGCTGCATTTACGAAGGGCGAGTTAGGCACCGGCGGTTTACACCGCGTCGGCACGCATTCAACTACAGGTTGTACATGATGTACATCGATCTCGACGAGTTGCCTGGTTTGTTCGACCGGTTCTGGTTATGGTCTGCCAGGCACTTCAACCTGGCATGGTTCAATCGAACGGATCACATGGGTGAGAAATCAAGACCCTTGAAAGACGTGGTCGGCGATACGCTGTTCAAACACACGGGTTACAGGCCGGAAGGACCCATTCGTCTGTTGACACACTGTCGTTACTTCGGCTTTGGCTTCAATCCGGTGAGTTTTTACTACTGTTTTGACAAAACAGACACGCATATCGAAAACATCATCGCCGAGGTCAATAATACGCCCTGGGGCGAACAGTATTGTTATGTACTCAACGAGGCTGATAATGTTGCTGATAGCACGTCCAGCACCGGCCATAAACAGTACAAACCCATCAAGGATTTTCACGTGTCACCCTTCATGCCGATGAATATCAACTATGACTGGCGTTTCAATCAGCCGGGTCAGCGTCTTACTGTGCATATGCAAAACTTTATCGATGCAGACAAGTTATTCGATGCGACGCTGGATCTGGAATACCGCCCGATTAACTCGATGAACATGGCGCGTGTGCTCGCGCAGTATCCCGTTATCACGCTTAAAGTCGTCGTCGGGATCTACTATCAGGCATTGAGACTGCTGCTGAAGCGCACGCCTGTTTACGATCATCCGGTAACATCCGAAAAACCTGCCTCAACGAGATAAATCATGAATAGATCCATTGTTCCCGTACCATCTAATCTTATAACGGAGCAGAACACCGGGCTACTGACCCGCCTGGCGCGAAAACTTGTGCACAACCAGCTGAGCAAGATATGCAAAGGCGAGATCGTGGTGCGAGAAAATCACAACGAGTATTATTTCGGTAAAGTAACTGATGACTTTCCTGTGCGGGTTTATATCGATGTCACCCACCCGAGTATTTATCAGGATGTTGCCTTCGGTGGCAGCCCGGGTTCGGGCGAAGCGTACATGAAAGGCAGCTGGCAGTGTTCGGATTTGTTGGGGCTGGTGCGGATATTCTTACGCAATCGCGATGTGCTCGATACCATGGACTACGGCCTGACAAGGCTGAAGGCACCGATACACAAAATGCTGCACGTGTTCAGCCGTAACACCCGTTCTGGCAGTAAAAAGAACATCAGTGCGCACTATGATATTGGCAATGATTTATTCAGGCTGTTCCTCGACGACACCATGATGTACTCGAGTGCGTACTACAAAAGCCCCGACATGACGCTTGCACAGGCGGCCGTAGCCAAACTGGATCTTGTCTGTCAAAAACTGGATCTCACACCGGACGATCACTTACTGGAAATTGGCACCGGTTGGGGCGGCCTGGCACTGCACGCAGCAGATCATTATGGCTGTAAAGTCACAACGACGACTATTTCAGAAGAACAGTACCAGCTGGCGTCACAAAAGGTCAGAGAGCTCGGTATGGACCATAAAGTGACGGTCATAAAGCAGGATTACCGTGATCTGAGTGGTCAGTACGACAAGCTTGTATCCATAGAAATGATCGAAGCGATCGGTCATCAGTACATGAGAACGTATTTTGAAAAATGCTGCAGCTTGCTGAAGCCCGATGGCATCATGCTGATACAGGCCATTACCATCAAGGACCAGTTGTATAAAGCGGCATTGAAAGACGTCGACTTCATCAAGAAATACATATTTCCGGGCGGTTTTCTGCCATCAATTGCCGCGATGTCAGATACCATCAGTAAATACACCGACATGAAACTGTATCATTTGCAGGATATCGGTCCACATTATGCGCGTACTCTGAAAGACTGGCGGGAGCGTTTTTTCGCCAGGCTGGATGATATACGCGAACTGGGTTATTCCGATGAATTCATCCGCCTGTGGGAATACTATTTCTGCTACTGCGAGGGTGGATTCATGGAGCGCGATATCGGTACCGTGCAGATGGTGTTGACGAGGCCGGAAAACCGACTGGATCCAGTAATTCTCTAGCCCGTATTTCTCACCGGTGGGCGAAAAGGCCTCAATGTATGAATAAAATAATGTTAGCCTCAAAACACGCAAATGTGTTTAAAGACTTGAACACTATGCTATGGCCGATCGAGTCGATCACAAGTGAATGCTGTGACACACTGTAGGGTGCGCCGTTCGCACCGAAATGGGTCTGCTTTATATAACGGCTATGTCGGGAGCTTTCTCCCGCTGTCGAGATAAACACTGCATTGATTTTCTGCTGCGCGCGACCTTAGCTTTGCGTTTTTTGCGACCAATACTCAGCCCGAGCTAGTCTGTGTTGAGGTTTTTTTGATGGTTTGATAACGCTCCAGCGCACGCTCGCGCGTTGCCTTTAGATCAACTATCGGCCTCGGATAATCTTTGCCCAGCTTGATACCCTGCTCGTGGAGTAACTCAGCAGGCGCAGTCCAGGGTTGAGCCAGATATTTATCGGGTAAGGCTGCGATCTCCGGAATCCATTGGCGAATATACGTACCCGTAGGATCAAATTTTTGCGCCTGGATGACTGGATTGAAGATACGAAAATAGGGGGCTGCATCCGCGCCACAGCCGGCAGTCCACTGCCAGCCGAGGGTGTTGCTCGCCAGGTCCGCATCGACCAGCGTGTCCCAGAACCAGCGCGCGCCTTGCTGCCAGGGTATCAGCAAGTTTTTGGTCAGTAACGATGCCACGATCATGCGCACGCGGTTGTGCATCCAGCCGCTGTACCAGAGCTGGCGCATACCGGCATCAACCAGGGGTATCCCTGTTTGACCCTGTTGCCAGGCACGCAAGTTGGCCGAATAATTTTTATCCCAGGGAAAGTCATCAAAATATTCGTATAAGGGTCTGTCCACGGTATGCGGAAAATGATAGAGCAGGTGATAGGCAAATTCGCGCCAGCCTATTTCGCGGATAAATGATTCGGCGTTGGTCACGAGCCCTTGCTTACGGCTGATGTTTACGGTCTGGTCGGTCTTTCCGATGATCTGCTGCGGACTGATTTCACCGAAATGCAGATGCGCAGACAGCATGGATGTCCCCTCGATGTCCGGACGGTTACGATCGTCCTGGTAATGCATCACCGCACGATCGAGAAATGCGTCGAGTTGTTGATGGGCGCCGGCTTCGCCTGGCTGCCAATGGTCCGAGAAGGTCGAGTCCCAACGAATTGCTGGTAGCAGTTCCAGGGCATCCAGCCGGGCTGATTTTACCCTGGTGCTGACAGCGGGCATGCGTTCCGGCGCATCATCCGGGTAACTCGGCAGCCCCGACTTGACGCAGGCTTTCCAGAAGGGCGTGAATACCCGAAAGGGACCACCGTCATTTTTACTGATTTGCCAGGGTTCAAACAGCAAGTTGCTGTTAAAGCTGCTGACTTCCAGGCTACGGTCACGCAACGACAGCTTGATGCTTTTGTCGCGCTCGATATGCTGGGGCTCATACAACCGGTTCCAGTATACGTGCGTGGTTTTTGTTTGCGCGATCAGCTCGTCAAGAACGCTTTGGCTGTCGGTGCCGATTCGAATGATCAGACGTGAGCCGAGTTCGCGCAGGCTGCTGGACAGCGCCTTCAGGCTGTGGTGAAGCCACCAGCGCGAGGCTGCCCCGTGCGGCCATTCAGCCGAATCGGCCTGTTCATGAATATAGACCGGAATTACCCGCTCGTGATTTTCCAGCGCAGCTGCCAGCGCTGGATTATTGCTGATGCGCAGATCCTGGCGAAACCAGACGATTGCAGGATTTGTCATTCATTCACCATTCATGTTAGCCATCAAACAGTCACGGCATCACTTATAATGATGCCTGTTATCTGGTCTCAATACTAAACGAACCGGCGGGAAATAACTGCTAGCCTTTCTTACCTGTATTGCTCACCAGGGGGCGAGATTATCACGCAGAGATTTGGATTTACAAAGGATTTTGCGAAAAAGAGAAATAACCCTGTGTATTTCCGACTGATCAAAATCCTTTGTGGATTCAAAGATCAAGTGAGGACTCGTCCATCTGGTGAGAAATGCGGGCCAGGGTTATTCTATTCCCGCTGAATAAGGCTCAATCATGACTATTATCCTTAATCCTGTGCGTTATATTCCCTATCGCAAGGCTGACATCATCGAGATGTGCCTGTCAGACGGTAAGCTCGATGATGTTCAGACAGAACATTTTCGAACGTTCTGCCGTTTATTACAAAGCGTGTTTCATCATGAGTATCACCAGATACAGGAACAGTTAAAAGACGCCTATGCGCCCGTCAACCCTGATGCAGATACCCGCAGCGTACCGCTAATGCAAAAGGAGCGTCCGCCACGTTTTATCGAGTTGCTGGAAAAGCTGCTCGATAAGGCTAATTATGAAAAAGTCTCTGATGCTGACCTGCAGCAGGCTTTGCAAGAGGCGTCGATGTTCAAGATACGCCTGCAGGTCGACTTCAGCGCCTTTGCTGAAGTATTGCTCTTCTGCCGTGGTCAGTCGATACGCCACGAAACACTGACCAGCTGGTTCGGACTGCGCAAACGCGACATCAGCTTTACCAACTATGACCGCGTGGTGGTCTATCTCAGGTTCAGGGATGATTTCCAGTCGAGCAGGCAGCAGCATCCATCCAGCAGACCCGGCGTTACCTTGCTCAAGCTGTTTCAGAACGTACCCAAAGCCGACCTGGAAATGCTGTTTCCTAACACGATGGTGCGCATGCGTACCCTGGACAAAATACTGATTGGAGTGCCCGCAATTGTCAGTGGGGGTCTCGTCGTAACAACCAAGCTGGGTACCACGCTGATGCTGATCGGTACGCTCATCGGCTACTGGATTGGGCTGCATCAGGATCCGGTCGAGCTGAACAGGGCAACGGTGATCGCGCTGCTGGCTGGCCTCGGTGCACTGGGTGCCTATCTGTGGAAACAGATCAGCAATTTCAGAAACAGAAAACTACGCTTTATGCAGACGTTAACACAGAACCTCTATTTCAAGAACCTGGACAATAATGCCGGTGTGTTTTTTCGATTGATCAATGACGCCGAGGAAGAAGAGTGCAAGGAAGCCATTCTTGCCTATTACTTTTTACTGATATCGAATAATGCGCTAACCAAAACCGAACTTGATAACATGATCGAGAACTGGTTTGCTGAATGCTGGCAGACACGTCTTGATTTTGAAATTGACGATGCCTTGCAAAAACTTGTGCGTTTACAACTGGTCGAAATCACCAACGGACAATACAGCGCAGTGCAAACAGGGGAGGCAGTGAAAAAGCTGGATGACCTGTGGGACAGTTATTTTGCAGCGGCCTGAGCAAGTCTTATTGTTGCGCAAAATACACATGAATATACTTATGAGGTGATAATGGCAAATCTGGGACATGTCGTGTTTTACGTTCGCGACCTTGAACGCTCGGTCAAATTCTACACCGAGGCAGTCGGCCTGGGCCTTAGCGGTACGATATTCAATGGTCGAGCCGCTCTGCTCAGCGGTGGCAGCACGCACCATGAATTACTGCTGATACAGGTTGGCGAGGCCGATGGCCCGTTGCGTGGTAAACGCATTGGTCTTTATCACGTCGGCTGGAAAATCGGTGAGTCAATCGAAGAACTGAAAGCGCTGTACAACAAGCTGAATGAACTCGACTATCCTATCGATGGCCTTTCCGACCATACCATCAGCCGGAGTATTTATTGTCGCGATCCCGACGGCAACGAGGTCGAGCTGTACGTCGATGATCCTGACTTTGACTGGAGAAACGACAACAGCTGGATGGAAGCGCCGGTGAAGCCACTGGATATCACTGGTTAACGTCGCAATACCCTGAAATCTCCAGGTCTGTGAAAATACCCCTGATGATGGTGATTTTATCTCGGTCATGGAAAGTAATATCATGCAATAGAGGCGACTTTTCGCCAGTAATCCTGAACAATCCGGTGTATTCAATGCCGAACTAGATGATGAAATATCTTAATGTAATCGCCGTCCTGCTCGCTGCATTATCGGTTAGAGCTGTCGCAGGCGCTAGCTCTGGCAACATGCATGATGGCCACATTCATTATGATGCGGACGTCTGGGACGCACTGAAACCTGCTGATGCCATAACAATGCTCAAGACCGAGCGCATCGGCCGCGCGCTGGTGTCGGCCACACCCACCGAGGGTGCCGAAATGCTGTACGAGGCCGATCCCGAAATTGTGATACCTATGCTGCGGCCCTACAAGAGCTGGCGCCACCGCTACCTCTGGTTCAAAGATCCCGATCTCAGATCCTATCTGCTCGAGCACATGGCGCGTGTACCTTACAGAGGTTTTGGTGAATTCCACGTATTCGGTGAAGACGCGGACTCGATTCCGATCGAGGACATGATCGAGCTCGCACGCGAGCACAAGCTGGCACTGCATCCGCATACCGACCTCGAAGGCATGCGTATCTTTCTCGATAAAGCTCCCGATGTTGTCGTGATCTGGGCACACGGCGGTTTCAATGTGCCTGTTGGAACTTTGAAGGAGCTACTTGACCGATACCCGATGCTGTATATTGAACTGTCACTGCGTGAAGGCATGCTCGATGAGGAACAGCAGCTGACACCGCACTGGCAGCAGTTCCTGGTGGACTACCGCAGCCGTTTTCTGATTGGCATGGATACCTACAAACCCAGTCGTTGGGCCGATCTGCCGGAAATCGCAGCGGAAACGCGGCATTGGCTCGAGCAGCTGCCGGAAGAAGTTGCTGCTAGTATCGCGCGTGACAACCTTGACCGGCTGTTCCCGCAATGACCGTTCGGCAAACCAAAGCGATTTTCGTCATTGCCCTGGTTGCATTTGTTGCCGCCTGTTCCTTCAAAACCGTCTACAACCGCCTCGACTATCTGATACCCGAATATATCGAAGGCGTGGTCTCGCTGGATGAGGTACTCGAGGAAAAATTGGAGGACAGGGTGCTGGTGCTGCTGCAATGGCACCGCAACACACAACTGAAGCAGTACGCCAGCTGGTTAAACGCCTTACAAGGAGACATGACGGGGCAACTTACAGAGCAGCAGCTAGATCAACGTATCAGCGAAATGGAAGGTTTCTGGTCAGCTTTTTTTATCAAACTCAACGATGAGATGGCCTATCTGTTACCCTTGCTCGATGAAAAACAACAGGGTGAACTGAATATCTATCTTGAAGAAAGTAATGAAGAATTTCGTGAAGAGTTTATCGAGCTCGATAATGACGAGCGTGTCGAAGACTATGCCGAGCGCATGATCGATACCTATGAAAATTGGATCGGCGAGTTGGCCGACGAACAGGTGCTGGCAGTCGAGCAGAGTGCAGCTCAACTGATCAGTTCTGCAGAGCTGCGATTACAGCGCCGCATCAGATGGCAGCTCGGTATCAGGACAATACTGGCCAGAGACGATACCACGTATGACAAACGCGAACGATTGCGGGCGTTTCTGGCAGGTTTTGAACAGGACAATGATCCTGTGTTGAATGAGACGACAGAGATCAACCGCCGTATTATCATCTCGCTCACGGTTGAAATAGCCAAAAGCATGACACAAGATCAAAAAGCGTTTTTTATCAGCAAGACCAATGACTATATTCGCATGTTCATGGAGCTGGCCGAGAACCGCTAACGAGTTTGCCGCATCACACGCTGAGACGCTGAGGAGATCGTAGGGTGCGCCGTGCGCACCCTACGATTACTCATTTTTCATTTTTATAGGTTTGTCCAGCATCGGCTTCAGTCCAGCCCAGATGTTCATCATGATCTTTGGCTGTGCTTCGGCGGTTGGATGGATGCCATCAGGTTGCAACAACTCACGATTGTCGGCTACCTGGTCGAGCATCCGCGGCACCAGTGGTACGTTATAACGTTCTGACAGTCCCTGGTATAATGCGGCAAACTGCTCAGTGTAGACAGGCCCGTAATTGGGCGGCAGACGCACTCCCGCCAATAGCACCTGGGCATTATTGTTTTGGCAGCGCTGGATAATGTTGGCAAGGCTGTTCTCTATCTCGGAGAATGCCAGCCCACGCAGGCCGTCATTGCCGCCCAGGGCAATAATAACGATGTCGGGTTCATGCTGCTGCAAGGCGGCTTCGATTCGACTCAGGCCGGTACGCGTGGTATCGCCGCTGACACTTGCGTTTGTCACGCGGTATTCATAACCTTCATTCGATATCTGCTGCTGCAGAAGCGCGACCCAGCCTTGTTCGGTGTTGATCCCATAGGCGCCACTGAGACTGTCGCCTAAAACCAGAATGGAAGCCGGTGTTTTATTCGCGGCAAAAGCAGTAAGGTTGAATGCCAGTACAATACATAACAGTATTGGCTGGATAATGTCAGAGAATCTTTTGATCATGATCGATAACACATCGAGTACCTTTGTTGAAGCCCGCAATCTGGGCAAGCAGGTGAGCACCCGTGAGGGCGTGCTGACCTTGCTGGATGATATCAATTTTACAATAGCGGCGGGTACTTCGGTTGCGATATTGGGCGCATCCGGCTCCGGAAAAACCACACTGCTGGGCCTGCTTGCCGGTCTGGATGTACCGAGCCACGGTGAAGTCATACTCGATGGCCGCAGCCTCAACGATTTCGACGAAGACGGTCGTGCGCAAATCAGGGCCGAGCTGGTCGGTTTCGTGTTTCAGAACTTCCAGTTGCTGTTTGGTATGACCGCACTGGAGAATGTCATGCTGCCGCTCGAGCTGGCGCAGGCACCGCATCCACGCAAGACCGCAGAGCAATTGCTCGATCGAGTGGGTCTTGGCGAGCGACTGCACCATTACCCCAACCAGCTCTCCGGCGGGGAGCAGCAACGGTGTGCGATTGCACGCGCATTCGCCACCCAGCCACGTTGCCTGTTTGCGGATGAGCCTACCGGTAATCTCGACAGTGAAACCGGCAGGCGCATCATCGAATTGCTGTTCGAGCTCAACAGCGAACAGGGCACCACCCTGATTATGGCCACCCATGACGAACATTTGTCGCAGCTGTGCAGTCGACGGATCCAGCTCGATGCCGGTCAGCTGGTCGAATAAGCGATGACTCAACAGTCACATCAGAAAAGTCTTTCCTTCCTCTGGTATAACTCATGGCGCATGCTCTGGCGCGACTGGCGCGGTGGTGAGCTGACCATTCTTGCCATAGGTCTGATCATTGCCGTCACCAGCATCACGGCCGTTGGTTTTTTCACTGACCGGATTGAACGCGGCCTGAAACAGCAGTCCGCCGAACTGATAGGTGCGGATCTGGTGATCAGCTCCTCGCAACAGCGCGTAACTGACCATATTGAAGAGGCGCGGGTACAGAATTTTCGGGTTGCAACCACCACGCAGTTTCGTAGTATGGTTGTCAATAACGACCAGTTGCAGCTGGCTGAAGTCAAGGCAGTCACCGAGGGCTATCCCTTGCGGGGTGTGTTACGCGTCAGTGATACGGCTTTCGGTGTCGACGAAGCGACGACGGACATACCTGCGCAGGGTGATGTCTGGGTCGAGGCCCGGCTGCTGCAGATGCTGGATCTTGAGGTCGGCGATGCAATCAATCTTGGTGCGTCGAGTTTTAGTATCCGCAAGGTGCTGCGATATGAGCCTGATCGTGCAGGCGACATGTTCAGTGTCGCGCCACGCGTGCTGATGAACAGGGTGGATCTTGATGCCACCGGCCTGGTCACGACCGGCGCGCTGGTGAGCTATCGCGTACTGATCGCGGGACCAGGCGAGGCGATCAATAGCTATCGCCAGGCTATCGAGGATAGTCTGGAGCAGGGTGAACGGATCCTGACCGTCGAGGAAGGTCGCCCGGAACTCAACACGGCGCTGGAAAGGGCGCAGCAGTTTCTCGGTCTGGCCGCCTTGATCAGTGTTTTACTCGCGGGTGTGGCAGTGGCGACCGTGGCCTACCGCTTTACCAGCCGCCACCTGGATACCGGTGCCATGTTGCGTTGTCTGGGTGCATCGCAGCAGACCATCATCGAGCTGTTCACGCTGGAAATGCTGTGGCTGTCGCTGCTGGCCAGCAGTGTGGGCTGTCTATTGGGATTGATCACGCAGCTTGCCATCACTGAACTGCTGGATCAGCTGGTGCTTGCACACCTGCCTGCGCCCTCATTCAAGGCGCTAGTACTGGGGTACGCCACTGGTATCGTGATGTTGACCGGCTTTGCCATTCCGCCACTGCTTGCGCTTAGACGCGTACCACCCTTGCGCGTGCTGCGCAAGGATGTACCCGTTACTCCGGTCAGCGGCTGGATCGTTTATAGCGCCGTGATCGTCTGTATGTTTCTGTTGCTGTACTGGCAAATCGGTAATCTACAACTCGTTGCCACTGTCCTCAGCGGTATCATGGCAACGCTGGTGATACTGGCGTTGGCAGCCTATGCGCTGATTCTGGTGCTGAATCGACTGCGTGGTCAGGTCGGTGTTGCATGGCGCTTCGGTCTGGCCAATATATCGAGAAGACCTGCCAGCAGCGTGATCCAGATTGTCGCCTTTGGTCTCGGTATTATGGTGATGTTGCTGCTGTCAACCGTTCGCTCTGACCTGCTGGATGACTGGCAGCAAAGTTTGCCCGACAACGCCCCTAATCATTTTGTGATCAATGTTCAATCCGATCAGGTTGAGGGTATTACCCGCTATTTCAATGAGCGCGGTGTAACTAACACGCGATTGTATCCGATGGTGCGCGCGCGCCTGGTGGAAGTCAATGGTAACCCGGTGCAAACATCCGATTATGAAACCGAACGTGCAAAACATATGATCACCCGTGAATTCAACCTGTCCTGGGCAGAAGACATGCAGGTCGACAATACCCTGGTTGCGGGTTCATGGTGGAGCAGGGAAGACTTCGGTGTGCCCTTGTTATCACTCGAAGAAAAACTGGCACAGACCCTTTCGCTCGAAATGAATGATGTCCTTGGGTTTGATATCAATGGCACGATCATCGATTTCACGATTAGCAACCTGCGCAAAGTCGACTGGGATACCTTCAACATTAACTTTTTTACCGTCGTGCCACCGGGTGTGCTGGAAGGCAAACCGGCCAACTGGGTCACCAGTGTTTACCTGAATACAGAGCAGCGCCAGCAACTTGGCCAGTTAGTCCGCGAGTTCCCAAACATCACGTTGCTGGATGTAGACACTATCATGCAGCGTGTACGCGGAATCATGGACCGTGTTTCACTGGCCGTCGAGTTTATTTTCCTGTTTACCCTTATGGCGGGTCTTGCAGTTCTATACGCCGCTATCCAGGCAAACCAGGATGAACGACGCTTTGAGAGCGCAGTATTGCGTACACTGGGTGCCAGAAAGAAAATGCTGGTATTCGGCCTGGTTGCGGAATTCACGACCCTGGGTGCTCTGTCTGGCCTGCTTGCAGGTCTGGCTGCAACCACACTAGCGTGGGTGCTGGCGGACAACATATTCAAGTTTGAATACCAGTTCGATATCAGTGTAGCCTTGACGGGTATCGTCAGTGGCATCCTCATTGTTGTTACTGCAGGTATGTTAGGTACACGCAGCGTACTGACGCATCCACCTGTCAGAACGCTGCGGGAAGGCGCAGCATAGATGGCCGGGGCATTCAAGTCAGCGCCACGATAATCATCAGGTTAAATTGAGTCCTCAATAAAAATCCAGAGAATATCTATGTCACTGATGCTCCGGTTTATACACTACCCGTATATCTCGAAACATCCGGGCTAACTCGCCTCGCGCCATTCAAGTCCATCATCCACATAGTGCTTACGCAGCGTGTCTGCTTTGTTCAGGCAGATAGACCTGGAGTTCTTCCGAGCCACCTATACGGTAACCATTGATGAATACCTGGGGTACGGTAGAATGCCCGGAGACGGCGCGTATGGTGGACTCACTGAAATCACGGTTGAGTACCAGCTCATCAAAGTCGATGCCGGCATCGTGCAGCATGCCCTTGGCTCGTACGCAATACGGACAACCCTCGCGACTGAACACAGTAACATCCAGCGGTGCTGCAGCTTTGGGTGCGATATAGCCCAGCATGGTATCGGCATCGGATTCTTCGAATGGATCACCCGGTTCGTCGGGCTCGATGAACATTTTTTCGATGACACCGTCCTTGACCAGCATCGAATAGCACCAGGACCTGTCACCAAAACCGAGGTCGTCCTTGGCTACCAGCATGCCCATACCCCGGCTGAAGTCACCATTACCATCGGGCAGGAATGTGAGGTTATGTGCCTTCTGTTCCTTTTGCCATTCATTCATGACGAAGGCATCATTCACCGAGATACAGACCACTTCGTCGACACCATGCAGTTTCAATATCGGTGCAAGCTGATTGTATCGAGGTACATGCGTAGACGAACAAGTCGGGGTAAACGCACCGGGTAGGGCGAAGACGACAACCGTTTTATTTCGAAAAATATCTCTGCTGTTGATATCAACCCACTCGTGATTGCGACGAGTGCGAAATGTGCTTTCTGGTACATTTTTACCCTCACGATTTTCTAACATGATTTATCTCCTGTAATAGATTTAAAGTTGTGATTGAGCCTGACGTGGGTATTGTGATAACTCTCGCCTGCGGTTATTCAACCGGTCCCAGACCTGTTCATGGAAGTGATAGGCGACGGTGTTTATTGCAGGTTCGACCAGTGCAATGGCACCACCAATGAGCACGTTTCCGCTCAGCACGTAGGCCACAGAAAATGCCACCGTAAAATGGACGACTGCAAAACTCATGGTTTTCGTCATTATTTGCCGTACCTCTCAAACAGGTCATTTACTAGTTACGCTTATGGTCCATGTCGGACGATGGAAGAAATCGTTTATTGAAATAAGAGTGATAGAAAAAAACTATATATCCTGATTTTCACATTGCAGCGATGGGCTTGTTGACAGGGATATCTAGGTCATCAATGCTTTGAGAAATGTAGACCTATGACTCACTTGGACATCTTGTCGTTCATTTTTTCGTTGCCGATATCGCTGACATGATGGCGGCATAACCATGAACGCTTTTGTTGATGATGATTGCTGTCTTTTATAACAATAGAGCTGGGCTATCAGGATTTTATAAATAAACAATTACATGTATTGAGTGTTATTGGATACACTGATTCCTTGAACCAGAGTGGATACGCAAATAATTGCAAATGTTAGTATATGTGACTCTACGACGTGAACGAATAGATAAACTTGACCCGGAGTACAGCCATGAAAGCCATACTGATATCACCCGAAAAGCAGACCATCGAAGAAATTCAGATTGAAAAGCAGGAGGATATAGCGGACTTAATCGGTTACGATACGATTGAATCCGATGTCGTTGGTGACAATGGCGATCGCCTCTACTTTGATGAAGAGTGCTTTATACGCGGCATCGAAGGGAGATTTCAAATTGACAATATAGTCCCCGTTTCCGGTAAAGGCGTTATTGTCGGTACGACAGGGGAGCCTGCCACGCTCACTGACGTGGTAACCGAATTAGATGATCTGTACAAGCGCACTAAATTCCTCTGAGTACTCGTCGTTAAATAGCCAATCGAAGTTATAAAGAAACTGTTCAATGGCTTTGACACTCGAAGATCTTTACAACCGCGTAACCGGGGATGAAGATGCCCGCGTATGCAAGGACATTCCTGATGCTGCCTGCAACGATCAGCCGCGCAATTTCTTCGCCTATCTCGCGGCAAACATGTTCGGTAAGGTCGCCGATGAAATTGCCAGCGCAAAGCTTATCATACCGTGGTTGTTCGGCTCCCTGGGTGTTCCGGCGGTGTTTACTGGTTTTCTGGTGCCCATTCGTGAAGGAGGGTGTTATTGCCCCAATTGCTGGTGGCGGCAGCCGTCCGACATCTGGCCATCCGTAAGAACGTGTGGTTGATCGGAGCATGTCTGTCAGCGCTCAGCCTGTTTGGTATGGCTCTGGTCTCTATCTCACTGGACGGCAGTGCCGCAGGGGGTGCCATTATTCTGATGCTGATCATCTTCAGCCTGTCACGTGGTTTATGCTCGGTCTCGGCCAAGGATGTGCTCGGCAAAACGGTTTCTAAAAGCCGGCGTGGGGCCCTGATGGGGTGGAGTGCAAGCCTCTCCGGTTTCATTATCATCGGTCTGGGACTATGGCTGGGAACGCTCGATCCAGAAGAAGCAGGTTTTAATGTGTTCGCCGGACTACTGATCACCGGTGGTATTCTGTGGTGCGTAGCAGCACTCTCATTCTCGATGATCCAGGAACAGCCCGGTGCCACCGAAGGGGGAGGGAATGCACTCTCCGTTGCGCTGCGGCAATTACGGTTGTTGGTAGATGATTTACCGTTCCGTCGATATGTACTCTCGCGCACCCTGCTGCTCTCGGTTGCACTCGCACCGCCTTTCTATGTGCTGGTTGCGCAACAACAGTCACAAGCCGGTTTGTTAGGACTGGGTGCATTGATGATTGCCAATGGTCTGGCATCCAGCCTGTCATCACCTGTCTGGGGGTATTTGGGAGATAGGTCCAGCCGTGGTGTCATGACCACGGCCGCCACCGGCGCCGGACTGCTCGGTGTGTTCACCTTTACTGCTGTAATCTTCGAATGGCGATGGATCACCAGTGAAATCGGTCTGGCCACCATTTTCTTTGTGCTGAATGTTATGCACGGGGGTGTCCGTCTCGGCCGCAAGATCTACCTGGTGGATATGGCCACTGGTGAAAATCGCGCTGCTTATGTCGCGGTTTCCAACACCGTGATCGGCATGATGATGCTGGCGGGTGGTCTGATCGGATTGATTGCTGACTGGTTGAGCGCTGAAGCGTTAGTTTTGTTGCTTGGATTGCTGGCATTGCTGGCTGCGGCCTATGTCAGACAGTTGCCGGATGTGAGTGAGTCGGGACGCTGCATGCAAAATCCACTCAACGACAGGAACAGCACAAGTGAATAATGCGGATTAGATTCTGCTGGAGATCAGCAGTGAATTCGATAGCATTGCAATAGGTGGGCTAATCAGGTTACGTATAACGAATGGGTGAGTTTGCAATATTACTGGTTTTACTGGTTTTGTCCGCTGTGTTTTCTGGATCAGAAACCGCGCTGATAGCCTTGTCAATGGGGCGTGTTGAAGCGCTGGTGAAAGAGGGGGCGCTCAGGTGCGGCAGCCGCTGTATAAGCTGAAAAAAGACCCGTCGCAGATGCTGACCACAATATTGATTGGTAACAACCTGGTCAATATCGCTGCGTCGGCACTGGCCACTGTTATCGCCACCAGGGAACTGGGCAGCATCGGGCCGGGAGTGGCGGTTGACTGCTGACGCTGTTTATTCTGGTGTTTGGTGAGATTACACCTAAAAGTATGGCAACCCGCTATCCGGAGCGTATTTCATTATTGATCGCCCTGCCGCTTTTTATCTGCATGCGCATGATCTTCCCGCAGGTTTTGCTGTTCAGTCAACTCCCCAGCTGGGTTTATCGATTGACTGGTGCAAAGCGAGAGCCAACGGTGACAGAACCGGAGCTGATCAGTATGCATGGCTATGGCGTCGGGGAAGGTGAAATCGAACACAAAGAAAAAGAAATTATCGAGCGTGTGTTCGCCTTCAATGATCTCAAGGTGAGGGACGTGATGACACCATTGAAAGATGTCTACTTCCTTGACGGTGGCCAGACGGTGGATGGTGTGTTACATGGTTGTTAAAACCGTATTCGCGCATTCCATTAAAAAAGACAAACAGACCGGTCAGTTGAATAAACCGCTGCGCCTGCGTGACCTGCTCGAAGCAACAGCGAACGGTCTTCTACGATGTACCTGTTGAAAGTATCGCACACGATCCGCTGTACGTTCCGCTCTTTTCTTCCGATCGATGATTTGTTTGCCAGGTTTCGACGCCGTAATCGTGTTTTTGCGATCGTGGTTGATGAGTTTGGCGATGAACGTGGCATCGTCACGATGGAAGATGTGATGGAGGAACTGGTGGGTGAAATCTATGATGAAACCGATGTTGCCCCACAGGTGGCCGAGAAAATATCAGATAACGAAATCATGATCGAAGGATCAGCCGAATTGCGCGTTGTCGAGTCGCTATTGCGTAAGAATTGCCGGGCAAGCCGACCGATACTGTGAGTTTATGGATCATCAATCATACCGAAGCGATACCGAAAGCGGGCGATACTTTTATCATCGATGACCTGGAAGTCAGGATAGTGCAGGCAACCCGTCGTAGCATCGAGCAGGTGAATGCGGAAGACGAACGCTGTCTTCAAACCAATGACGTGCTGATGAATCCTCCTGACAATCAGTGGACAGGCTAATGATGTACAAATACAGTCTGGATTACTCCAATTTGTTCGTTCATATCTGAAAAGGACTTTACGTAGCCACCGCCAACGATCTATATTGAAGCGGTCAGGGAAACGTATTCGACTCAGCTAAGAAACTCACTTTATCCCAAGATCGATGCTTCAATCTAGCCCGCATTTCTCACCAGGCGGCGTAGAATAATGTGAAGGAAGCTCTGAATAATTCATCCGTGAATTATCAGAGCACGGGAAGCATAAAATGCGATTTTCTTGTTTCCCTTTCATTTTCAATCGCTTAAGGCGATTGAAAATGGTGGCGCATCCGTGCGCCGCGGAAACTCTGAATTAATCAGAGTTTCCCTAAGGCATTGGTCTTTTTGAAGAAAACCCGAATGATCAAAATACAGTATGTTATTCAGGCATGCCTATCACGGTTCAGGCTAAGGTTCGCGTCCGTAAGCTTGCCTTTCACTCAAACCGTAGCCATTGCTACGGTTTTCGCTCCAGAGCGGCGTTTTTCGCGAACACGAATCCTGCGCCTGCTGCCGTGATCCTTGGTGAGAAATGCGGGCTAGCCCTGATGCTGCGCGAAGGATTCGATGTTAGGGCATGTCGGATGCGGGCTAGGTTCCCGGGGTCTCAGCGTATCAGTCCCTTGCTGCGAGCGATGCTTACACACTCGGTGCGGTTGGATGCACCGAGTGCCCGCAATATTGCGCTGACATGCGCCTTAACCGTGTTTTCTGTCAGAAAAAAAGCACACTTGAGATCTGTTTGTTAGAATGGCCACTCGCGATCAATAGCAGTACTTCGTGCTGACGTCGGGTGAGGCCTGAATTGTTGATAGCATCACCGTCGTTCCGTTTATTGAGGCGGTGACGCGGCAGCTTGTAGAGCTGGTTGCGAATCGATTGCGGTATATAAATTTCACCATTGATGACGCTGCGCAGTGCATTGAGTAGATGTTCTCCGGAATAGGCTTTGGGTATGAATCCCATCACGCCGGCATCAATCACCGACTTGATCGTGCGCGGGTCTTCCTCTCCGGAGATGATCACGATCGGCAGGCAGTCATCCTGGATACGCGGGTGTTGCATGATCGATCGGCCACCCAAACCCGGCATGTGCAGATCGAGCAGTACCAGATCCAGAGACACACTGGAGTCAAATGCTGCATCGCTTCATCGGCCGAAGCGGCTTCAAGAACGTCAACATCGCTGTCCAGTGAGTTGAGGATATGTCGTATGCCATCAATGAACAGTTTGTGATCATCCACTATCAAAATATGCAACGGCAGCCCTCCTGGGTATTAACTCAGCATAATCATAAACTTAGCCCAGATGTTCAAATGTTAGTTTGATAAGTAGCCGACAATGTCATACTTTTAGGTGATTGTATCACGACAAACCGACT
>CALODJ010000003.1:0-587149 GCA_942492025.1 uncultured Gammaproteobacteria bacterium
AAGCTGCCGGCATGCTGGAAAGCCAGCCGTGCACCTGGAATCCTTCCAGCACCTGCTCCAATTTACCTATACCCGACATACCCTTCGGCGTACAATCAGCAGCTGACTCAAATGCAGTCATCACACACTTGACAGAGATCCGATGCACAACAGACTCATCGCGCTGCTTTTCAGTTTCTCGATGCTAATTGCGAGTATCGCCGCCGCCCAGGCGCCGGTCGAGGTCGAAGCCGTCACTACCCGTAACATCGTTCATCGCCTCGAGGTCACAGGAACGGTTACTTCTGCCACGCACGTCCTTGGGTTCGACAGCGGTAGCCGGCCTGGTGTCCGAGCCTCGTTGATGAGGGTCATCGCGTCAGCGCTGGTGATGTCTTGCTCAGTCTCGATCCAGAACTGGCCGAACTCGCATTGGAACGAGCGGCCGCCGAGGTTCGCCAGCTTGGAGCAGCGCTGGCCGACACCCAGCGTCGTCTCGACGAGGCGGAACGCGTTGGCCCGGAACGCGGTGTCCCGCGGACGCAGATAGAGGAGCCGCTGCGCTCCGAAGTCGCGATAGACGAAGCAGCTCTCGTGGTTGCACGTGCGGCAGCCAGTGAACAGGCTGCTACCGTCGAGCGGCATCGGCTGAAAGCACCGTTTGCAGGCGTCATCAGCCAGCGCTTCGCCGAGCTGGGCGAATGGGTCAACCCGGGCGATGGACTGCCCGAACTCGTCGCCACAGACAACCTGCGTTTCGACTTCCGCGTGCCGCACCACTTCGGCAAGCTGACCGAACGACACGCCGGTGCAGATCATGCTGGATGCCCTGCCCGGCGAGTCCGTGTCGGGGCGCGTCGAGGCGATCGTGCCAGTCAAGAGCCCGGGCGCGCGGACCTTCCTGTTGCGTGTTGTTGCCGACGGCGATGTCTCCGCGAGCCCGCCGGCGATTACGCCCGGCATGTCAGCACGTGCGGCATTGAGCCTCGCGACGGGCCGAACCGTATCGTTGTTTCACGCGACGCCATACTGCGATTGCCGGACGGTCGCGTGACCGTCTGGCTCGTAAACACGCGGGACGGCGTGAGCATCGTGCACGAACGCATCGTGCGCACCGGTCTCGAATTCGACGGCTTCGTCGAAGTAAAGCAAGGCCTCGAGGATGGCGAACTCGTCGTCACGCGCGGTAACGAATCCCTGCAGGAAGACCAGGCGGTCGCTATTCTCGGCGGAGGGTCCTAGTCGTGTTCGATGCCATCGTTCGCAATGGCATTCTGACGACCGTTGCCGCGCTGATTATCTCGGTCATCGGCGTCATGGCGGCTTTGCGCGTGCCGGTGCAGATGATCCCCGATCTCGAGGTTCGCACCGTCTCCATCGAAACCTCGTGGCCCGGCGCTACGCCGCAGGACGTCGAGAAGGAAATCCTCATTGAGCAGGAGGAATACCTTCGCACGCTGCCGAACATGCAGCGCCTCGAGTCCACCGCGTCGTCCGGCAGTGCCGTCATCGAGCTCGACTTCCCGTTTGGCGTCGATATGACGCAGACGCTGATCGAGGTCAGTAACGCACTGAACCAGGTCCCGTCCTATCCCGAGAACGTCGACGAGCCGCGCGTCTACGCGAGCTCGTTCTCGTCGAACTCCTTCATGTACTTCGCGATCTCGCCGCTGCCCGGCAATCCGCGCAACCTCGACATGGACATGATGCGGGACTTCATCGTCGACAATGTCCGCACGCGCCTGTCGGGCGTGCCCGGCGTGTCGCAGATCGATGTGCGCGGCGGCGCCGATCGCCAGGTCAAGATTATGCTCGACCCCGCAAAACTCGCCGATCGGCAACTGACAATCAGTGACGTGCGCAACGCGATCCGTGCGCGCAACCGCGACGTGTCCGGCGGCGAAATCGACAGCGGCAAGCGCCGCTACCTGCTGCGGACCGTCGGCCGCTTCGACAACGTCGGCATGCTCGAAAACCTGATTATCGACCGGCGCGGGGACGCGCTGATTCGCCTGTCGGACGTTGCGAGGGTCGAACTCGATCACTTCGAAGTCCGCAGCCTCGCTTTCTTCAACGACAACCCGATCATCTTCTTTGCAGTGAATCGCGAGGCGGGATCGAACGTGATAGATATCAAGTACGCGATGCTCGACGCCGTCGAGCGGGTGAAGCGTGACGTGCTCGAGCCGAACGGGATGACGATGTCCCTGATCGCGGAGGATGCCGGCTATGTCGAGGCATCGATTCGCAACGTGTGGATCAACTTGGGGATAGGCGCCCTGTTCGCGACCCTGGTCATGTTCCTGTTCCTCCGCTCCGTCCGCGCAACGGCTGTCGGCGTGCTGGGCATACCAATCTGTACGATTGCCGCATTCATCGGCCTGCTCGTCGCGGGTCGAACGATCAACGTCATCTCGCTCGCGGGTGTCGCCTTCGCGATCGGCATGACGCTCGACAACAGTATCGTCGTCATCGAGAGCATCGAGCAGAAGCGTCGAGAGGGCCTGGACCGCTTCCGTGCGGCGGTCGAGGGTGTGCAGAGCGTATGGACCGCCGTACTTGCATCAACACTGACAACGATTCTCGTATTCCTCCCGGTACTGTTCATCGTCGAGGAAGCCGGGCAGCTCTATTCGGACGTGGCTGTCGCCATCTCCGCATCGATCCTAGCCTCAATGCTGGTGGCTGTGACGTTGATTCCGACCGCGAGCGCGCGACTTTCATTCGGCACCGAAGGCCGGGGTAGCAGCAATCACGCGCTGCGCGACAGGCTGCTCGCGTCGATCGACTCGCTGATCGCGACACCAAAGCGCCGCGCGACCACGATCGTCGCGACGATCGCCGCAAGCGCGATCATCATCTTCGCTCTCACGCCGCCTGCGGAGTACCTGCCGGAGGGCGAGGAACCCAAGACCTTCGCCTCGATGAGCGCGCCGCCCGGCTACAACCTCGAAACCATGAGCCGGATCGGTCTGGAGGTGCGCGACTATTTCCTGCCGTTCGTGGGCGACGATCCGGAACGCTTCGATCGCGGCGAGGTCGACGTCCCCGCAATCAAGTACCTGAATACGCGCATCGACGCCGGCGGCATGCGAATCATCTCCCAACCGGTGCGCAGGGCGGACATCGACGAACTGATGGACGCCATCACGGCCCGCTATCGGCAGTATCCGGGCATGCGCGCGTTCGCGGCCCGCGGCTCCATTATTTCCAGCAACGACGGCGGTACGCGTAGCATCAACCTCGACATTTCCGGACCAGAGCTCGGCATCGTCTACGAAGCGGCGCTGGCCGCCTATCGACGTGCCGAAGAGGTTCTCGGCAATCCGCGCATTCAGTCGAGCCCTTCGTCGCTGTCACTGTCACAGCCGCTGATCGAGGTGCGCCCCGACTGGACGCGTGCCGCCGAACTCGGCATGACCGCGGATGACGTCGGCTACACCGTTGCGGCGCTCACTGATGGCGCATTCGTCGACGAGTTTTTCGAGGCCGACAACAAGGTCGACATTTATCTGTTCGGTACCAGCGGCGGCCAGCCGAATCTCGACAGTCTCGCCGGCCTGCCGATCTACACGCCACAGGGAAGCGTGCTGCCGCTCGATGCGCTGGCCTCGATCCGCGAGACTGTCGATACGAACACGATCCGGCGCATCAACGGACAACGCACGGTTACCCTGAACATAATTCCGCCGGCGAACATTGCACTGGAGGATGGCGTCGAAATTGTTCGGGCCGAAGTCATTTCCTACCTGCGCGGCACCGGCGCCCTGCCCGCAAACATCAATGTCGACATCTCGGGTGCCAGCGACCAGCTCGACGCGACGAAGGCGGCTCTCACCGCCAATTACCCGGTCGCCCTGATCATCGTGTTCCTGCTAATGGTTGCGATCTTCCGTCACTGGGGTTTCCCGCTGTTGATCATGACGACGATACCGCTCGGTATCGCGGCTGGCATCGTCGGCCTGGCCCTGCTGAACGGCTTTGGCTCCCTGCTCGGTGCGGTTGGCCTCGGCGGCTTCCACCAGTCCTTCGACATGATCTCGATGCTGGGCTTCCTGATTCTGATGGGCACGGTGGTCAACAACCCGATCTTGATCGTCGACCGGGCGACACAGAGAATGCGCGAAGGCTGCGTATCCGCACTCGACGCCGTCCGCGACGCGGTATCTTCACGCATACGCCCGATTGCGATGTCGACGCTGACGACGATTTGCGGCCTGGCGCCGTTGGTCTTCATCCCCGGGGCAGGTACCGAGCTTTATCGCGGCGTCGGCGCTATTGTCCTGTTCGGCATCCTGGGTGCCGCGGTGGTTTCACTGACCATGCTGCCGGCGCTGACGGTCACATTCCTAACGTGGTCTGAAAGGCGCAGCACAGCGATGGCATCGAGTTAAAAGTTAAAGATGCCCCGTGTTGGATCTGTGTAATCTCGAGCATTTTGATTGTGCTATTTACAGCTTAAAGGGCTTTTGTGAAACTTTTGTGTAACAGCTTTAGGGTGTGGGAAAGCTGTGAATAAAATTATAACCCATTGATCTTTAATGGATAAATGGCTGAAATAGGAATCGAACCTACGACCTTCATTACGAAAATGCCATTATAGGTTGACGAGACAGGATGACCACCCATCCGTTAATCACTCTGGAATCTGTCCACCCTCGTCATTCAATCGGGTTATTTCTGCCCCCAGCTACCCTCCTGTAACTCCACTGAATCTGTGGATGTAATCAACTGTTACTATCCCCCAAGTCTATATTCGAATACCTGGGTCTTTGCGTATACGTTTCATCCTTTCCAGGATAACTGAATATTACTATTCCCTATAAATGAAAAAATATGTTATCCCTACAACCATCCCGTATCGGAAGCCAATGATGAATGAAATAATGGAAAGGTGATGGAATATCTGATTATGAAATTCGGTGTGGGGCTCTACGAATCTGATGGTTGCGCCACACCATCTCGACAGGAGAAGGGGTAAAGGAAATCGACCCCTTTCAACATCTTGATGAGACAGCCACCCTCTACACCTGAGGAGAATGGTGCCGGAAATAGGAATCGAACCTACGACCTTCTCATTACGAATGAGCTGCTCTACCAACTGAGCTATTCCGGCATTGTTTACTGACTAACTGCGTTGCCATGCTGAACTCGGGATCCCGCGCAGCGCGCAGTATACCAAATCAGTGCGCGGCATCCAGGGTATAAGGGGCAGGATCGAGCGAAGTTTCCCGCTCCAGCACCATGTCGGCCATTAATCTGGCGGACGCGGCACCGAGGACGACGCCATTGCGGTAGTGCCCGGCATTGATGTAGAGGCCGTCGATTTCGGGATGGCTGCAAATATAAGGTATCCCCTGCTCGGTGCCCGGCCTGAGTCCGGCCCACTGCCGTTCGATTTCCATATCGGCCAGCGCCGGTATGATTTCAACGGCAGCGCGTCTGAGTTCGACGGTGGCCTCATTTGTTGTGGTTTTATCGAAACCGGTGCGTTCCAGGGTGCTGCCGGCGAGCACGCAGCCATCCTTCCGCGGAATGATGTAATGCCCGGATGACAGCACCATACGCCTGATCAGGCCCGGCTCCCCCTTGAACATGATCATCTGGCCCTTGACCGGTTCGATTTCCACATTCTTCTCGTCTTTGATAAAGCCGGCACTCCAGGCGCCACTGGCGATGATGACCTTGTCAGCATAGTGTGACTCGTGCCCTGTATATATACCCCGGATGGCTCCAGCTTCAATAATCAACTCTAAGACAGGCGTATGCTCGAGGTATTTGATCGCGCGCGTATCAAAACTGCCCTTCAGCGCCTTCACCAGTTTCGGATTTCTGATTTGCATGATGTCCGGCAGCCATAATCCACTGTCAATTGCTGTGCTGACCTGCGGCTCGATTTCCTGGATCTGGCGTGCATCTGTGACCGTTTGCAGCTCGACTGACCATGCCTGTGCCCAGCTTTCAGCCTGCTGTCGCTCTTCCAGACTGGCGAATAGCAAGCCACTGGTGATTAATTCACAATCAACAGCGCTTTCATTGTGTAACTGTTGCGCCAGCTCGGGATAGATGGTTTTACTGGCCTCGGCCAACCGGTTGACCGATCGGTCGTAGCGCCACGGGTACAGGGGTGAAATGATGCCACCACCCGCCCAGGACGATTCACCGCCGAGCGGCCCACGCTCGATCACCAGCACATCAACGCCGGCATTGTGCAGCTCGCGCGCGGTGAGCATGCCGATAATACCACCGCCGATAATAATTACTTCAGACAAATCTTTCCCCAATGCGATAGCTTAGAACATCCATGCCAGTGCCCATGAAAAAGTTGACACTATACAACACTCAAAACGTAAAATGCTCTCACATTGTTATCAGCCGAGTCGAAACAGTCCAAATCGCAATGAAAATCATCCCTTCTCGATTACCCGTCATTCTGTTCACACTGATATTCACGCTGCCATCGACACTGTCCGCGGCGGACGAAGCGCCTACCCTTAAAGAAATCGTCGAAAAGAGCGATGTTACCAAGATTGTCGATAAACCTGACAAGAAGCCGGCGAAAGGGCCGGCCGATGAGTACGGCCGCACGACACCCAGATCCAGCACCCTGGGCCTCGCCAAGGCATTATCAGAGATGGATTTCGATACGGCTGTGCACTATATGGATTTTCGCAACCTGCCATTTAGCATTGACAAAGTGGACGGCCCTGATCTTGCGCGCAAGCTGTTGATCATTGCTGACAGAAGCATGGTGATCGATTGGGAAGCGATCAGCGATGACCCGGATGGCCATTCCGATGATGGCCTGCCGAAATACCGTGACCGCATCACGACCATCAAGACCAGCCAGGGCCTGGTCGACATCCTGATGCAAAAAGCACCCCGCGGTGATGGGGTTTCCATCTGGAAATTGTCCAATGCGACCATCGCCATGATTCCTGAACTGAACAAGGAATTTGGTTATGGGCCGATTGGTGACAAGCTGTCGCTGATATTCCCGAACTATTATGTGATGGGGCTGGAGTTGTGGCAGTGGGGAATGGTAATCGTGCTGATTGGCATGGGTTGGATAATCGCCTATGTCGCCACCTGGATCGTATTCCAAACGGTAAAGCTCTACAGAAAAGAACGCTTCGAGACCGTACAAAAGTTTATCAACGGCCCGTTACGTTTACTCATCCTGGTGCTGTTCTTCCGTGCAACCTTTGATCTGATTGCACCCACACTGGTGGCACGCGCATTTTTCGAGGCTCGCACGCTGCTGATCCTTGCCCTGGTCTGGGTATCGCTGGGTGTTGTCGATCTGATCATGTACCGCATAGCCGAACGCATAAAAAAGCGGGGGAATGCCGATGCGGTTGTACTGCTCAGACCGGCGACCACTGCAATCAAGCTCACATTGATTTTCATAGGTGCTGTTTCATGGCTGGATAATATCGGCTACGAGGTCACCACCCTACTGGCCGGACTCGGTGTCGGCGGTATTGCTGTGGCCTTCGCTGCGCAACGCACGCTCGAAAACCTGATCGGCTCGATCACGATCTATTCGTCACAACCTGTTCATGTTGGCGATTTCTGTAAATTTGGCGATACGCTGGGTGTCGTTGAGGAAATCGGGCTGCGCGCAACCCAGCTGCGCACGCTGGAACGCACCGTGGTGCACATCCCCAATGCCAAGTTCTCGACTGACATCATCGAAAACCTGACGCAGCGCGACAAGATTCTGTATCGCACACGATTGCGTCTGTCGCTGCAAACCACGGCGCAGCAGATGCAGCAGGTACTCAAGGATATTCGTGAATTGATCGACCAGCACGCGATGATCGATGAGGAGGCTTCGCGCGTGCGCTTCCTGGAGTTTGGTGAATACGCGCAGGAAATCGAACTGTACGTCTATATCAAGACGCGTGATTTCGCCGAATACCTGGAGTACCGCGAAGATATCAACCTGAGTATTCAGGGCATTATCGAAACGGCCGGCACACAACTGGTTGTTCCCACCCGGACAACCTATTTAGAAGGCAGCACTTCGCCATCCAGCACCTGATTCATGTCGTAAACTGTAAAAGTCTGGATTTGATCAGAGATCACAGTAAGTGACTGTCTGAATGATCTGACAGAGAAAGCACGTGCAGCACGGCCCGCGCGTTGTTACAGAATATATTACTCACAATCCGCGATCAAAAGCGGTCATTGCTGTATGCGTTACGTATTTCGTTGATGAAATAAAGCCTATACATCGTAGGGTGCGCCGTGCGCACCACTCGGCAGTAATTATGCCTGTGGTGCTAATTTCGGTGCGCACGGCGCACCCTACCTCGCTGCGCACGGCGCACCCTACCTCGCTGCCCGTTGCGCATAGTGAAGGGTAAGCTGAAGAGCCGCGATTGCCACGTCGCCATCGCGACTCGCAAAGACGTGGGAATAACGGTTTGGGTTAAGGCATGTGGATTCACCACTACACATAAACGCAACGCGCTTGAAGGCACGACAGGGAAACACGGACATTGCGCCTGGGTTTATTTACAGCCCGGATTAGATTTGATGTTCGCCGGGGCGAATTCTATGTATTTTTCGCAGTAACAACGATGTTTTCCCTGTGCCCATGATTTCTTGCACACCGCGATCATCTTTCTGGTGATATCCATCGACAGCTTCTCCTGCACAGCGGCACTGGCAGCCAGTGCTTGCTGTTGCTGCCTCAGTGATTCATCTGCCAGGCGAGCCGCTTCTGCCTGCTTGCGCTCCAGCTCTGGCTGTTGATTTTTTTGCACGGCCTGCGGGCGTTTGCGTGCTGCCGCTTTGCGTTTTCGCTCTGCTTCTGCCGCCTTGCCCCGTTGAATGAACATATGCGTGACTTTCGAGTCGATCATGGCCTGTGCGTTGATCCGCTCTTCGATGTCATGACAGATATACTCGACAGGCTCGATTTCAGGGTAGTTTTCCGGTGGGCTCAGCTTACAGAGGGATGTTGGCGCCACACGCTCTCGGGCCCCGTACCGCGTTTTTTCGGCAGACGCGTGTTCAGCGGATTGCCGGGCTGCCTGCGGGTTGGCGGCTAACCGGATTGCATTGTTTGATGGTTCAATGCTGCTTGTGATGGCATGGGTCACTGCCTGGGCAAATATCGCGCTACTGGACGTCAGCATCGCGAGAAAAAACAGTAACCGCAAAAAACCCATCGCCCCGAAGCCACCTCGAATCACGCAACTTACTAATAACAATAATAATTTCTTATTGTTGATTACAGTGTATAGCACATGGGGCGCATTTTTCCTGCTCTGCTGTCCAACCCAGATACTGCACATCTATTCTTCACCGCCATTGAACAGATCGTGTAAAATTCGATGTCTATGAAAATCACTCTAAACGGCGAAGACCGCACTGTACAACCCGATGCCAGCCTCGGTGAATTGCTGGAAATGCTCGACCTGAAAGGCAAACGCATCGCCGTCGAAGTCAACCGCGAAATCGTGCCACGAAGCGAGTACGATAACTTCAAGCTGACTGAGAGTGACACAATAGAAATTGTTAACGCGATTGGTGGTGGTTGATCACACCGACCCGCGACCCCTTTGAATCCAACACCGAACACGTAATCGATTATGGCTACAGCTGCTGAATCCCTACCCCTGCAAACGGATACTCCACTGGTTATTGCCGGCAAGCGCTACCAGTCTCGACTGCTCGTCGGCACCGGCAAATACAAAGACAACGAGGAAACGCGACGGGCGATCGAAGCCAGTGGCGCTGAAATCATCACGGTCGCCATCCGTCGAACCAATATCGGGCAGAACCCGGATGAACCGAACCTGCTCGATGTGATACCGGCCGATCAATACACCCTGCTGCCGAACACGGCAGGCTGCTACACCGTTGAGGATGCGGTGCGCACGTGCCGGCTCGCACGTGAACTGCTCGACGGGCACAAGCTGGTCAAGCTGGAAGTACTGGGTGACGAAAAAACCCTGTTCCCCGATGTGACGGCAACGCTGGACGCCGCCGAGATACTGGTCAAGGATGGCTTTGATGTGATGGTCTACACCAATGACGACCCGTTGATTGCAAAACGGCTCGAGCAAATCGGCTGTGCCGCGGTGATGCCACTGGCGGCACCGATCGGTTCAGGACTGGGTATTCGCAACCCCTATAACATCCTGACCATCATCGAGAATGCCGAGGTACCCATTCTGGTCGATGCCGGGGTCGGCACCGCATCGGATGCCGCGATCGCGATGGAGCTGGGTTGTGACGGTATACTGATGAACACCGCGATTGCGGCAGCAAAAAATCCCGTGCTGATGGCATCGGCGATGAAAAAAGCGACCGAGGCCGGACGTGAAGCCTACCTGGCCGGGCGCATGCCGAAAAAACGCTTTGCCTCTGCCTCATCACCGCTCGACGGTCTGTTTTTTTGAGCCCCTTGCCTGTCCTAACAGGCGCGCGCGAGAACGCATCGATGGCTGCCTGAAACGGCCGGAAACCATCACCGTGGAAGCACACCGGCGTCCTGTCAAAAGCTACGTACTGCGCCAGGGTCGATTGACCCAGGCACAGAAACTCGCACTCGAGCGGCTCTGGCCACGATTCGGGGTCGATTTCAAGGCAGAGCCGCTCGACCTTGATACTTTGTTCGAGCGTACTGCACCTGTCACCCTCGAAATCGGCTTTGGTAATGGCGACTCCCTGCTGCAGCAGGCGTTGTCGATGCCGCAAAGAAACTTCCTCGGGATCGAGGTACACCGGCCCGGTGTTGGCCACTTGTTGCGTTTGGCCACTGAAGCGGGAGTTTCGAATCTACGCGTGCTCAACCACGACGCCGTCGAAGTATTGCAACAGCAGATCCCCGATCACAGCCTCGAATGCGTGCAGTTGTTCTTTCCCGATCCCTGGCACAAGAAACGCCATCACAAGCGCCGCATCGTGAATGCAGCGTTCATAAAACTTGTCTACCAGAAGCTTAAACCGGGCGGACAATTTCACCTGGCCACCGACTGGCAGGACTATGCCGAACACATGCTGGCGCAAATGGAACAGGCCGAAGGCTTCAGTAACACGGCCGGAAAAGGCCACTATGCGCAGGCAACCGACCGACCACCGACAAAATTCGAACACCGCGGCCGGCGCCTGGGCCACGGGGTCTGGGATCTGGTTTTTAGCAAGAACTGAGTGGTGGGTACGGATTTCACCGCAAAGACGCAACGCGTTTTTGTAGGGTGCGCACGGCGCACCCTACGTGTCTGATTGACAGCGCGCTCGATATGAGAGCAAAGACTTTGTGGTGAATCGAATAACTATTTCGCCGCTTCGGCTTCGGCCTCTTTCAATACAACCACTTCTTCATCGCTGAGCGGTTTGGCAACTTTCAACGGACAGGTTTCAGCATGGTTTTCCTCCAGCTTCCCCCATGCATATTGGAACGCGTGCGTGCGCAGGCGGAAAAAGCGATCGACACCCATGGCCTCGACAAATCCGGTGCGTTTTAGAATGTCCATGATCTGTTTCTTGGCGCGCGCGATCAGCAGTTCGATACCCACGGACTTCAAGCGTTTGTCCAGCTCGTGCAGCATCTCCTCGCCGGTTGCATCAATTTCATTGATACCTTCAGCATCGATAATCACGAATTTGAGTTCGGGTTTGTGGGCAACCCGGTCCAGAACGGTGTCATTGAAGTAACCGGTGTTGGCAAAAAACAGCGGGCCATCAAAACGAATCACCGAAATGTTGTCGCAGGTTGCGAGCTTTCTGACTTCGGCATCACGCAAGGTGCCGTCCGGATCGCGCGACAATACCGATATACGCGGGCGCATGGTACGGAACAAAAACAGGCCGAGCGACAGCAGCACGCCGGTGACGATGCCGGTCTCCAGGTGTGGCGCGACGATCAGGGTCAATACGAAGGTGACGATCGCGACAATGCCATCGTGCGGCTGTACCCGCCAGGCATAAATGATGGGCTCGATCTTGACCAGGTTGATCACGGCCATCATGATCACCGCGGCCAGTGTGGCTTGAGGCAGGTGATACAGCAGCGGGGTCAGGAACAGCAGTGTGGCGCCGACTGCCAGACCGGTAACCACGGCGGAGAATCCGGTAATGGCGCCGGCGTTGATATTGACCGCGGATCGTGAAAATGAGCCCGAAACCGCATAGCCCTGGAACAGACCCGAAACGATGTTACCAAAGCCCTGTCCGATCAGCTCCTGATTAGGGTCCAGGCGCTGGCGTGTGCGCGCGGCCATCGCTTTGGCGATGGATATTGCTTCCATGAAGCCGATAATTGATATGATCACCGCTGTGGTGATCAGCTGCACCAGGATGTCCCAGCTCAAACCGCTCGGCACGCCCGGCATCGTCACACCTGCGGGTACTGTAGCGACCACTTTACCGCCCTGGCCTTCATAACCAATAACGTAGGACAGCACGGTCGTAACCACAACCGCGGTCAATACATTGGGTAGCCTGGGCGTGAATTTTTTCATCAGCGCCATGATCGCGATCGCGAGCAGCCCCATGCCCAGCGTCAGGATGTGGGTTTCGGTCGCGGCAGCCACGACGACCCGCCAGATGGTATCGTAATGATGTTCACCTTTCTCGACGACAACACCGAAGATCTTACTCAATTGTGATGTTGCGATAATGATGGCCGCGGCATTGGTAAACCCGATCACGACCGGATGCGACAGGAAGTCAACCAGCACACCCAGCCGAAGCACACCCAGCATCAACTGGAAAATACCGACCATCAACGCCAGCGCGATCGCGTAGGCAACGTACATATCCGGGGTCAATGCCAGCGGTTCCAGTGCGGCCGCGGTCATTAATGACACCACAGCCACCGGACCTGTGGCCAACTGACGCGATGAACCAAACAGGGCGGCAACGATTCCGGGGAGGAAGGACGCATACAGGCCGTAGTAGGGTGGCAAGCCGGCAAGCTGTGCATAGGCCATCGACTGGGGAACCAGCACCAGCGCAACCGTGATGCCGGCGACGATGTCCGCAGTCAGCACCGATGAGTCCTTGCATTTACCGATCCAGGATAAGAATGGCAGCAAACGCCGCGGATTCGCCACTAAGCCCCTGATATCATACATAAAAAAACCCCTTGTGTGGTGCGCAGGCCAGGAATCAACGCAAAAAAGCGAGGGCGAATATTACCATATCCGTGGGAGTGAATCTCATCAAGCTGGGCTTCGCTTGCTGTAGATCAGGTCCACTGCAGACGAATATGGTAGGATTCGCGCATTTCTAACAGACCAAGCGCCTGAGAACAGGCTGCCGGTATGCTGTATACCGTTGTTTGATGGGCTTCACATCAGCAACACAGGACGAAAACTATTACAATAACGCGCTTTTTAAGCAGCACTCGAATATTTCAATAAAAGAAAATTCATTCAGCTTGACTTCTTAGGAGAACACAAATGTCTCAAAAACACCCAATCGTTGCTGTCACCGGCTCTTCAGGCGCAGGTACTTCAACTGTCAAACGCGCCTTTGAACACATTTTTATTCGAGAAAACATCACGCCTGTGATTATCGAGGGCGACAGCTTTCACCGTTATGATCGTGCCGAGATGAAGGATGCCATGGCGAAGGCTGAAACTGACGGTAACCGTAATTTCAGTCACTTTGGTCCTGAAGCCAACCTGTTCGACAAACTGGAAGACCTGTTCAAGACCTACGGCGAAACCGGTGGTGGTCAGAAACGCCTGTATCTACACAGTGACGAAGAGGCTGAAGCCTATGAAGGCCTGAATCCCGGCCAATTCACGCCCTGGGAAGACATACCCACTAACACGGACCTGATGTTTTATGAGGGCCTGCACGGCGGTGTTGTGACCGACGAAGCGGATGTTGCCGCACAGGTAGACCTGCTGGTCGGCGTGGTCCCGAGTGTGAACCTCGAGTGGATCCAGAAAATACATCGCGACAATGCTGAACGCGGTTACAGCGCCGACGTGATTGTCGAAACCATCCTGCGCCGTATGCATGACTATGTGTACTACATCGCCCCGCAATTTTCGCGCACCGATATCAACTTCCAGCGTATCGCCACGGTCGATACGTCCAACCCGTTTATTGCGCGTGATATCCCGACACCGGATGAGAGCTTCATCGTGATACGCTTCAAGGATCCGAAAAAGTTCAATACCGACTTTCCATACCTGCTGAACATGATCCCCAATTCGTTCATGTCTCGCCGCAATTCCCTTGTCATACCTGGCGGCAAGATGGGGATGGCCATGGAGCTGATACTGACGCCGATCATTCACGACATGATCGAGAAGGCCAAGAAGACGCGTTAGTCCGAAAAAATTACATTATCTCGATCAATTGTTGGCTGCGAAGAATGCAAAAGACGCAACGAAAACTGTGAATGCCATAACGGCATTCGCGTCCTTGGCGTTTTTCGCAGCTGAGTTTTCTCTACCTGTTGCTGTTCAAAGCCAGACGTTTTCAACATCAGGCGACATTGCGCTTGACCCAGTGCGATTCACTCAACCATTGGCTTAGTGCATCTTCCGCCATGGGCCTGGCAATGTGATGGCCCTGTCCATAATCACACCCCATGTCGGCCAGGATATCCTGCAAGTCCTGCGCCTCGATACCTTCGGCAACAACATCAAGATCAAGATTATGCGCCAGATCGATGGCAGCCTTGACAATACTCTTGTCTTTTGGATCCTTCAGCATATTCATCACGAATGATTTATCGATCTTGAGTTCCCTGGCTGGCAGGTTTTTGAGATAGGACAAGGATGAATAGCCGGTTCCAAAATCGTCTATCGATATACCAACACCAACGCTATCAAGTTTTTGCAGAATATCCAGACTGAGCGCGGGATTTTTCATCATGGCGCCTTCAGTAACTTCGAGTACCAGACTGGAGGCATCGACACCCCAGATGTTTATACCACTCGATACGACATCCACTATGTCATAGTTGGTCAGCAAAGCAGGTGACAGGTTAACCGCGATCTTGAATCCGTCGATAACTTGCTGAATTTCGATGCACTTGCGTAAGGCCATGTTGATCACCCATTTGGTCACGGGCATCAACAGGCTGCTCTGTTCCAGAATATCGACAAAATACTGGGTATTGACCGCACCGTACTTGGAGCTATGCCAGCGGATCAAGGCTTCTGCGCCATCGATACACTGGTTCGCGAAATCAATCTTGGGCTGGTAACACAGGCTGAATTCCTCATGCTCGTAGGCATAATGCATTTCATTTTCCAGCACCAGCTTGGGTGGAAGTGTGCGATCAAACTCAGGCTCGAACAAGCGGTATCTTTCATTATTCTTTTCCGCTTCCATCAGCGCAATGGTTGAATTCTGTACAAGACCTTCGTACGAGGTGTGATCCGTCGCAATTGAAATACCGACAACAAGGCTGGGTTCGATAAAGTGGGATTCAAACTCGAGCGGCTTTTCGCTTTCGTGCATGATCTTGTTCGCGGCGAGCAAGGCATGTGAAACATTGTTCAACGATGGCAATACCATGCCAAATTCGCTGTCGCCCGTGCGTGACAACACGTCATTCGATCGCATGACTTTTCTGATACGCTGCTCCACGCACTGCAACAGCACATCTCCGGTTTGCAGGTTATACGCGGTATTGATATCTCTGAAACGTTTGAGTTTGATTACCAGGTACGCTAAGACGCCGCTTTCTTTACTTGACTGCTCGAGCAATGCATCAACATGCTGCAGGAACTCTTGACGAAGATACATACGCAATCCGAAAAGCTGCAGCGCGCTGGCGATTACAGATAAAACTCGGCAGGATCGATCCCGTAAGCACCCGGATCCAGTCCACGGACGATAGTTAACGGATTCTGGTCATATTCGAACGGCTGATTCATAAGATCAACCATCATGTATTCAGGCAAGCTCTTCTTGTTTCTATCGAGTAAAAGCATGACTTTTGGGCTCATACGCCGCGTTCTGTTCTGGGCCAGGACGATGCCCACTTCACCTGAGTGCATCTCCACCAGGGTTCCGGTGGGAAATGCACCGAGACACTGCAGAAACTGCTCAACCAGCTCCTCCTGAAAGTATTTGTTACGCCAGTTATAGATTTCCTGCAAGGCGGCATAGGCAGACACCGGTTTGGAATAGGGGCGATGGCTTGTCATCGCATCGTAACAGTCGATAATCGCTGCCATGCGTCCATAAACAGGTGTCGCGATACCTGTCAAACCCGCAGGGTAGCCGCTACCGTCGAAACGTTCGTGATGCGTCAATGCAATATTGATGATATCAGCGTCGATACCTTCCGATTTTTTCAGAATTTCCACACTGTGTTTGACATGGCCCCTTACCAGGTCGAATTCCTCCTCAGTGAGCGGCGCTGATTTATTCAACACCGCGGCAGGGATTTTCATTTTACCGATGTCCATCAAAAGCAGACCCATCGCCAGTATGTTCAGATCGGCCTTCGGCAAACCCATGTGCCTGCCGAATGCAACGGCCAATGCGCAATTATCAAGCGAATGCGCATAGGTGTATGAATCCTTGTGGCGCATCTGCGTCAACCACATCAATGCATCAGGATTGCGAATGACACTTTCCAGAATAGGTGATACAACATCCCTCACCTGCTCGGCATCGATTATCTCGTTTACTTTAACCGCTTCCATAATGGCGATGACGCGGTTTGATGCTTCATCGATGGCCGCTTTGGCAGCTGGCATCTCTTCAGCCGGCGTTTTCGCATCAACGTATTCAGCCAGCTTGGTATGATCTACCAGACATTGCTCAAGTCTTGCGTTTGTCTTTAGTTTGTTCGAATCATGAATGTACTGTTCTGTATCAATACCCTTTGCGGTATCGATAAACACGTGTTCGCAATATTTCTTTAATAACGATATTTCATCATCGTCTTTTATCACGAAACCCTGAATCAGAAAGGGCGTGTCCAGCCAGGGGCGATCCAGGTTGGAAACATACATCCCCTGTTCGAGGTAGAGTGTTTTGACTTTTTTCTCTGTTAGCCGTTGCGCTTCCACTGGAACCTATTAACCCACGATTGATTTTAAGATTTTTTGGGTAATGACCTGATTTTCGCCGAATATTCAGCGTTATGGGTCTAGTATAGACGAGGCTGGCAGTTTTAAAATAAATTGCGAGATTTTTACTGTATGGAGAAGAGGTAAAATGGTCTCATGTACGAGCTCATCGACTGTCACTGCCATCTGGATTTTGATGCTTTCGACCAAGATCGAGAGCAGGTTATTGAACGCGCGAAGGCCAAGGGTATCAGCCACATCATCATCCCGGGGGTGAAACGCGAAAACTGGGCGCGCGTATCTGAACTATGCAATACCAGCACACAGTTTCATGCCTGTTATGGCCTGCACCCCTATCTGGCCAGCGAACACAGTGATAACGATATTCTGCAACTACGCGACTGGCTGGATCAACATGACTGTGTTGCTATCGGTGAATGTGGCCTTGATTATCGAAAACACCAGGCTGAAAAGTCTGTGCAACTGAAATATTTCAATGCGCAACTTGACGTGGCGAACGCCTGCAGTAAACCCATCGTGATCCATTCTGTGCGAGCCACAACGGATGTGATTAGCGCAATCAAGAACTATCCCGGTTTACGCGGCATGGTGCACAGCTTTTCCGGCAGCTATGAACAGGCCGTGGTGTTGATAGATCTGGGTTTTTACATCAGCCTCGGTGGCGCCATTACCTACGATCATGCCAGAAAAATACGCGCTACTGCCGGTAAAATTCCTCTTGATTACATCCTGCTGGAGACGGACGCACCTGACCAGCCCGATGCGGCTCACGCCAGGCAACGCAACGAGCCGGCTTATCTGGTGAACGTGCTGAAAAGCCTGAGTGAGTTACGCGATGAACCCCCGGCCGAAATCGCCGAACAAACGACCGCCAATGCGCACAGACTCTTCGATATATAATCTTCCGCACAGGCACAGAGAAATGCGGGCTAGCCCGCATTTCTCACCAGGATCACGGGAGCAGGCGCAGGATTCATATTCGTAAGCGCCGCTCTGGAGCGAAAAGCGTAGCAATAGCTTGGGCGAAGCGGCCGTAGGGTGCGCCGTGCGCACCGAAACAGACCAGCACGCTGAGGATTCACGGTGCGCACGGCGCACCCTACGATCTCATGCAAACCAAGACCAGCCTGAAGCGTGATAGGTATGCTTGCATAACACACTGTATTTTCGATCATCCGAGCTTCACTCCAAAAAACCAATGCCTTACCAGTATTACACGCCGCCTGGTGAGAAATGCGGGTTAGTCGCGAATTGCTGGAGTTCGCGACTAAAGTCGCTCCGACAACCAGCAGTTTTCTCTGCGCCTCCGCGGTGATATAAAAATTTCCAATAACCACGAACAGTGTCAGCCGAAAATATTTCGTTAACGATCCCAGCGCGAAGGATCGCTGATCGCCTGCATCTGCGCTTCAATCCAGTCACGCGCCTGATTCGTCACCTGTTCCGCTGTCTTGTCGCGCGTATTGATGACCGGGCCTATTCGGAGCGCTATTGTACCCGGCCATTTCAGAAAACTGTGCCTGGGCCAGAACTCACCGGCATTGTGTGCGATGGGCACAACCGGGTGCCCTGTTTCTACCGCGAGTATCGCCCCTCCCTGTTTATATCGTCTCTGCTTTCCAGGATGTGTGCGGGTACCTTCGGGGAAAACCACGATCCAGTAGCCATCAGCCAGCATCGGCCGCCCCTGTTCGATGAGTTGTGCGACAGCCTTGTGTCCTGCAGAACGATCAATTGCAATGGGCTTCAACATGGCAAGCCCCCAGCCAAACAGCGGTACGCGCAGTAGTTCACGCTTCAAAACCCAGCGGACCGAGGGCAGAACAATCTGTAACACCATCGTTTCCCATGTCGACTGGTGCTTGCAAAGCACAACCACACCCTCGTCGGGTATGTTTTCCTTACCTTCGACCGAATAGTCTAACCTGCAAATAGTCTTCAGCATCCAGAGATTCAGCACGGCCCATGAGCGCGCAAACCTGAAGCGTTTATCCACAGAAAACGGGAATGTGAATAGCGTCAAAAAACCGAGAATTGAAGCGCTCAGCACCATCAGGATCCAGTATATTCCTGAGCGAATATACACTGGTGCAACAGACGCTGTTGGTAACGTCGACATCGATTAACTGTGATCTGCGAGCAGGGAATTTGCAAGCTCTGCGAGATTGTCATAGACAGCCACATCAACAACATCGTCGTCTGCGAGCATGGCTGCAGTTTGTTCACCCTTGCCCGTTTTGACCAGAACTGGCTGAACACCTGCAGCCTGGGCCGCCTTGATGTCATTGATGTTATCACCAACAAAGAGGACTTTGCTCAGGCTGGTCTTGAAACGGTTTCCAATTTCAATCAACATGCCTGGCTTGGGTTTTCTGCAGTCACAACCGTCTCGGGGTCCGTGCGGGCAAAAAACCATGGCGTCTATTCTTCCACCCTGTTGCGACAGCAGCTCATTCATTTTTTGACTCATCGCCGCGAGCATTTCCAGATTGAAGTAGCCTCTGGCAATACCCGACTGGTTGGAGGCGATTGCGACTGCATAACCGGCGTGGTTCAAACGGGCAATCGCGTCGAGACTGCCGGGAATCGGGATCCATTCATCAGGGCTTTTGATGTAATCATCCGAGTCCTCATTGATTACACCGTCTCTATCAAGAATTATCAGTTTCATTATCAGTCTTGATGCAGGCGTGACAGATCCGCAGCGCGCATGAACAGTGCATGCATTTTATTGAGTAATGCAAGGCGATTATTGCGCACAATGACGTTATCCGTCATCACCATGACATTATCAAAAAATTCATCGATCGGTTTGCGTAAAACGGAGAGGTCACATAATGCGGTTTCATAATCTCCAGCATCAAACAAGGGTCCGGTCTTGCGCTTCGATGATTCCAGCGCATTATACAAAGTCTCTTCCTCCTGCAATTCAAACAGACCGGCATTGACAACCGTTGCGTCGCCCACTTCGGCTTTTTTCAGGATATTGCCTACTCGCTTGTTTGCTGCAGACAAGCTTTCTGCCTCAGGTAAGGAACGAAAAGCCGATACCGCCTTGATGCGCCTGTTGAAATCCAGTGGACGCGAGGGTTTCAAGGCGGATACGGCGTCGAAAACATCGACGGGTACGTCTCTGTCGATGTAGTAGGCACGTAATCTTTCCAGCATGAATTCGAACACGTCCCGTTTTACGGATGACGTATCGATGTTGTCGGAGAATAATTCCGCAGATGCATCAATCAGCTGCTCGAGGTCGAGATCGAGTTCACGTTCGATAATGGTACGCAACACACCCACTGAGGCACGCCGTAAGGCATAGGGGTCTTTTTCACCTGTTGGTTTCTGGCCGATGGCGAATATACCGACAAGCGTGTCCAGTTTGTCACTGATCGCCAGAATCTGTCCCGTTGTTGTAGCCGGGGTGTTATCACTGGCGCCTCTCGGCATATATTGTTCGTCGAGCGCAATCGCAACCGCTTCGGCTTCACCACCAACCTGCGCATAACGCTTGCCCATGATGCCCTGTAAGCTGGCAAACTCGCCGACCATCGCGGTCATTAAATCGCATTTGCTCAACTCGGCTGCTCGACGTGCATACTCAACATTTGCCCCGAGCTGTCTCGCAATAATCTCCGCCAGCACCATGACGCGTTTTGTTTTATCGCCGATGCTGCCGAGTTGTTCCTGAAAAACAACCGTGTCCAGTGCTTTCGCATAGGACTCCAATGATTGTTTACAGTCCTGTTCCCAGAAAAATTTAGCATCGGCCAGACGCGGCCGTATCACGCGCTCATTTCCCGCCTTGACCTTCTCGGGTGATTTACTCTCAATATTGCTGATGGTGATGAAATAATTCATCAGCGCATTGTCACTGTCGATCACCGGAAAGTATTTCTGGTTGTCCTGCATGGTCTTGATCAGTGCTTCAGATGGTACACGCAAGTATTCCTTATCGAATTCACCTGCGACAGCGACCGGCCATTCATTCAATGCGGTCACTTCTGCCAGCAAGTCATCATCAATAACGGCAACGCCACCGATTTTTTTCGCTGTGTCAATCACCTGGTCACGAATTAACTGCTTACGCTGACTCATGTCGGCGATCACATAGCCTTTACTTTTCAACTCACCCGCATAGTCAGCGGCATTTGGCAAGGGTATGTCTATGTTCGCGTGAAAGCGGTGACCACGTGTTTTATTGGAGCTGACCACACCAAGAACCCTGGCAGTAATGACATCCTGGCCGTGCAGCATCACAGCCCAGTGAACCGGGCGCACAAACTCTGCGTCACTGTCGCCCCAGCGCATGCGCTTGGGAACAGGCAATTTGACCAATGCCTGATCGACGATTCCGGGAATCAGCTGTTGTAGAGTCTTGCCTTTTTCTGTGGCTCTGAAGATCAGCCAGGACCCTTTGCTGGTCTGTTGCTGCTGGAGCTCAGCCACCGTTACACCGCAGGAACGCGCAAAACCCTCGGCTGCTTTTGTTGGATTCCCATCCGCATCGAATGCTGCTTTCAGGCCCGGGCCTTTGCGTTCTATGTCCCGGTCTGGCTGAGCCCCGGGCACCCTGTTTATCAGTACGGCCAGTCGGCGTGGTGACGCGAATGAATGCACATCACCAAATGCCAGCCCCGCATCTGCCAGACCCGCAGCGATTCCCTGGGTAAATGCATCGGATAAACGCTGCAGTGCCGTCGGCGGCAACTCTTCGGTGCCAATTTCGATCAATAAGTCTTTATTCGCAGTCATGATTTTTGCTTATGTGCATACGGATCGTTAATACTTTCTTCAAACATAGCCTGGCCCGCATTTCTCACCAGGGGGCGAAATGATCGCGTATGGCTAAGTATGTTTAATAGGAAACCCCAACGCCTCACGCGAATCGTAATAGGCCTGCGCTACCGCACGGGACAGTGTGCGCACACGCAGTATGAAACGCTGCCGCTCGGTTACAGAAATAGCACGGCGTGCATCGAGCAGATTGAAGGTATGGGAGGCTTTTAATACCATTTCATAAGCGGGCAGCGGCAGGCCAAGCTCGATCAGGCGCTGGCTTTGCGATTCACAGGTATCAAACCATTGAAATAATGACCCGGTATCCGCATGCTCAAAGTTGTAGGCCGACATTTCCACTTCATTCTGATGAAACACGTCACCATAGGTGACATCACCGTGGGGGCCACGCGTCCAGATGAGGTCAAACACACTTTCTACCTCCTGCAGATACATTGCCAGCCGCTCAAGTCCATAGGTAATTTCGCCGGTGACCGGTTTGCATTCGAGGCCGCCAACCTGCTGAAAATAGGTAAACTGGGTGACTTCCATGCCATTGAGCCAGACCTCCCAGCCGAGCCCCCAGGCACCCAGTGTCGGTGACTCCCAGTTATCCTCCACAAAACGGATATCGTGTTCCAGCGGATCAAACCCCATGACTTTCAATGAGCCAAGATAGAGTTCCTGTATATCGATCGGCGAGGGCTTCAACACGACCTGAAACTGATAGTAATGCTGCAATCGGTTGGGATTCTCGCCGTAACGTCCGTCCGTAGGACGTCGGCTTGGCTGCACATAAGCACTGCGCCACGGCTCGGGACCGATTGCGCGTAAAAATGTGGCCGGATGGAACGTACCTGCTCCGACCTCGAGATCCAGCGGTTGCAAAATGGCACAACCCTGTTGTTGCCAGTAATCCTGCACAGTGAAAATCAGGCCCTGAAATGTTGAAACGTCGTAACTCATTAATTAATCTGTTCAATCCAAGACGCGCAAGTATAAACGCTGACTGGTTTTTACGCTAGAAAAGGGCTATAACTAAACTATTGGATCTTTTTTAACAAAAAGTCCGTAGCGTTTTTTTACCCACAGGAGTGATCTTTATGGCTCACAACCTGATACTGGAACAAACTGAAGTCGCACAGTGGCACTCGCTCATCAAGGATGCCGAAGAGCAGTGCAGCTGCAGCCTGGATGAGGCCATGGAAAGCTATCTGGTGTTCACCCTGATGCGCTTCATGAAACACCAGGACCTCGCCACCCAGGTGATGGCACTGGAATATCTGCGCACCCATGGCTTGCCCAAGTCCATGCGCATCGAACAACTGCGCAATATTGGCGACCAGTGCCTGCTTCTCTCCGGGCTTTATCCGCAACGCGCCGAAAGACGCCTGGTCAGGGTCAGCTATTATGTAAATATGGGGCGTTCCGCCTATCACCACATCAGCGATAATGTACAAAAGTCGGCCGCAGAACTTTACCGCCAACTCGCAGAAGCCTTTGTGACGCTGATGGACCTGCTGCAAACCATCAGGGAATTCAGTTCACCGGCACTGCAGCCGATTCAAAGCCTGGAGCTATGGAGTGATACCGGCAGCAGAGGTGCATTCGATCGTTTCACGGCGCATTCAACTCCGCTTCACGAATCGCTAGTAGACCACGACATAAAGCACTAGGCTGGTCACTCAACCGGGTCATAGCCGTGATCCGTGATAGCTACCGCAGCGTTTCGTCAGCTGACCGATCGTCAATGGTTATCGCAGTTAACATATTGATATAATGGCTATTTAGATCAAATACTGAGAATTGATCAATGTCGAATACCCGAAAAGCCTTGGCTCTGATTTCAGGCGGCCTGGATTCCCTGCTGGCTGCCAGACTGATGCTCGAGCAAGGCATCCATGTCGAGGGCATCAATTTCTATACCGGTTTCTGCGTTGAAGGCCACACCCACGCCATTCGTAAAAAAGACCGCAACAAACCGAAGCGCAACAACGCCCTGTGGAGTGCCGAACAACTCGGTATCAAGCTGCATATCGTTGATATTATTGAAGAATACAAAGACATCGTGATTAATCCGAAGCACGGTTATGGTGCCAATATGAATCCGTGCCTCGATTGCAAGATCTTCATGATCAACAAGGCCAAACAGTGGATGGAACAACACGGCTTTGACTTCATCATCACCGGCGAAGTCATCGGCCAGCGGCCGATGTCACAACGTAAGGTACTGCTACCGGTCGTGATGCGCGAATCCGGTGCTGATGACCGCCTGTTACGCCCGTTGTGCGCGAAAAAACTGGCACCCACTCTGCCCGAACGCGAAGGCTGGGTCGACCGTGAAAAACTGCTCGGTTTCCATGGCCGCAGCCGAAAACCTCAGATCGCACTGGCGAAACACTTCGGATTTGAAGATTACGCCTCTCCCGCCGGAGGCTGCTGTTTTCTCACCGATCCAAGCTATGCCACAAAACTGACGGACCTGTGGCGAGCAAGGCACGAAAAACACTATGAACTAGACGATATCATGCTGCTCAAGGTGGGCCGCCACATTCGCCCGAAATCCAGCTATAAACTGATCGTCGGCCGCGAGGAAGGTGAAAACAAATTTCTCAGCGGCTATCGTAAGAACTTTACCTGTATTGAAACCCGAAGCTGCGGGGGGCCGCTGACCCTGGTCGACGGCGAGACCAGCGCGGATGATCTGGAAACAGCTTCACGCATTGTGGCCCGTTTCAGCCAGGGTAAAAATGACGCGCGTGTCTCGGTCAAAATCACCCTCAGAAATGGCGATGAAAAAACCCTGGATGTGTTACCTATGCCGGCCTCGGAAATCAAACAGGAATGGTATGTTTAGCCCGCATTTCTCACCAGGCGGCGTGGAATACTGGTAAGGCATTGGGTTTTTGGAGTGAAGCTCGGATGATTAAAAATACAGTGTGTTATTCGAGCATGCCTACCACGGTTCAGGCTGGTCTTGATTTGCATGAGATCGTAGGGTGCGCCGTGCGCACCGTGAATCTTCAGTGTGCTGGGCTGTTTCGGTGCGCACGGCGCACCCTACGGTCGCTTCGCCCAAGCTATTGCTACGCTTTTCGCTCCAGCGTGGCGCTTTCGAACACCAGCCCGTATGTCTCACCAGGGGGCGAGATGTTCACGCCGAGATTTGGATTCATAGAGGATTTTGCGAAGAAGCGGAATAACCTTGTGTATTTCCGACTGAGCAAAATGCTTTGTGGATTCAAAGATCAAGTGAGGGCTCGTCCATCTGGTGAGACATACGGGCTAAGTCCTGGGCCTGCTCCCGTGATCCTGGTGAGAAATGCGGGCTAGTCACCAGCTGGATGCGCGTAATCTGCTGTGTCCACTGCCTGTGATCAGGACCCAGGACAAGGCCGCTGAGATGCATCCGGGTGATGTACTGGAAGTGATCTGTACGGATCCGGGTGCACTGAATGATATACCGGCCTGGTGCAGAATCAACGGCCATCAGGTCCTTGAAACCCGGGAAGCAGATGATGAGGTCATCATCCGCTTGAAACTGGGTGGAGATCGGACCAGTATAAGCGCCTGATCACGCCAACTGATCACCAGATAATCAAAAACTTACCCAATTGAGTGTAAAAAAGACCCTGTATCGGCGCCTGACTGACCGATGACCGTCATTCTAAATTATTATTAATCAACAGCTTATCATTTAGCCGGTCGATTAATTACATTTGTCGGTTTATTTTTCAGCTTTCGTCTACACTCACAAATACCGCACGGTTGTTGTTTAATCAAATGATCCCACACACAGGACATCGATCCTGATTCCAGTTTCTGACCTGACTTCATCTGTACGGACCCAAGGAGGTCACTATGTCGTTCAACGATATCTATTTGATCGTGCCGAATCCCGTCGTATCCGGCCTGATCTGGTTCTTTGTTCTATCGACACTGCTCTATTTCGCCAGAATGCCGGCACAGAAATACATTCTTGCGTTCAGTCGGGTCATACATAATGCCTTGCGACTGGCTGCAAACTCGGTCAAAACCGCTGAACAACGACTGCAGGCACGCAATCGTGAAGTGCTGCTGGAAGCGGGACGCGAGGCGACTGAACGCATGATCGAGCGCGAATTCGAACGCGTTGAAAATTCGGTCGCCCGCGATCTGGCCCAGTACCCGGCGCTGCAGCGCAAGCTGAGTGAGAAAATCACACGGATAGATGAAGATTATCAGCAAAGCACCGAAGTCCCACCTGATCCTCCCGGCTGGTGCAAGGTGGTCGAATCTGTCGCCACAGTCGACAGCAATGGCGATGCCATGGTTGCGCAGATACTCAAGGACATCCACAAGTCCATGATCAAGGCACAGGACAAGGCCATCATGGAACACCGGCGCGCCTGCAACGAGCGGCACAACATACTCAAACGCATGATGCCTCACTGGCGGTCGGTTAAGCATGTACTGGGTGAAGTCGATCACAACATATCCAGTATTCTTGAGCGTGCGGCGAAGATTGGTCGTTACATGCACGACTATGAAGAAATCCTGCGCGGCAGCGATCGCGCGACGCGAGTGTTGTCATCATCTTCGATCAGTCAGTTCTTTGTGTCAGCCTTTGTGCTCGCGATTGCCGTCGGCGGCGCGATGGTCAACTTCACGCTGATCGCGCGCCCAATGGCGGAAATGGTCGGCGGGCAAAATTTTATCGGCAGCTTCAAGGTATCGGAAATCTCAGCTATCGTGATCATCCTGGTCGAGATATCGATGGGTCTTTTCCTGATGGAGTCTTTGCGCATCACCCGTTTGTTTCCGGTCATCGGTGCACTCAATGACAAACTCAGGGTTCGCATGATCTGGATTACCTTTGGCTTTCTGTTCATCCTGGCCAGCGTCGAGGCCGGCCTGGCTTTCATGCGCGAAATTCTGATGCAAGATGAACTGGCAACCAGCGCAATGCTTCGCGGTGACCAGACCAGCGCCATTGAAGCAACCGATTTCGCGTGGATCACGACGGCAGCACAAATGGGCATGGGATTTATCCTGCCGTTTGCCCTGGTGTTCGTTGCCATTCCGCTCGAAACCTTTGTGCATTCTTTACGCACCGTTCTGGGCATCATCGGCTCCGCCTGCTTGCGTGCGGTAGCCTTTGGCCTGCGCCTGACTGGTAATTTATTCCGCTATGCAGGCAGAGTGCTGGTCAACCTTTACGACCTGGTGATCTTTGGGCCACTGTGGATTGAAAACACGCTCAGCAGAAAAGGGACTGCCGTTAAGCCGACAGCGCCCAAACATTCCATCAATGCAGACTATCAGGAGGCCGCATGAAACAGGTTAAACGGTTCTATCCGTTGTTATTGCTACTGTTGCAGGGCTGTTCAGGGCCTTCGGCACCCACCAACTCCGGGATCTACCTGCTACTCGACACATCCGGCACCTACACCCGGGAACTGACAAACGCGCAGCAACTGGTCAACGTGCTGCTGGTTAAAATGGCGTCCAGTGACTCTTTGGCTGTTGCACGCATCGACACCGGGAGCTTCAGTGAAAAAGATATCATTGCAAAAATGACATTCAACGACCGCCCCAGCGAGGCCAACAAACAGAAAAGGCATTTTCGCGAGACCATGGACAAATTCGTCAAGGAAGTGACGCCGGCAAAGTTCACCGATATTACCGGTGGTGTGCTGCAGGCAGCCGAATATCTCAATGAAAAAAACACCGGAAAGAAAACCATCCTGATCTATTCAGACCTGAAGGAAGAACTGCCTCAAGGCTACGTGCGCGATATCCCGTTCCAACTCGAAGGCTTCGACATTATTGCACTCAATGTCACCAAGTTACGCAGTGATAACGTCGACCCCAGAGAGTACATGGACAGACTTGAGAACTGGCAGCGCCGGGTCGAAGAAGGCGGTGGCAGCTGGCGTGTGATCAATGATATGGATCGGCTGGAGCGTATCATCAGCGGATAGGAGCAGGTGTTCAGAACGGATGAGCAGTGCCAGTATTCGAGCCGATATCAATTATCTACCGCAGGAGCGACAAAATAAAACCCGCTGCATTTAGCCAGCCCTTTGAGTGGATAGCCGGTTCCTGTCATCTGTGGACCGGGGGTGGATAATCACGCCAAAGCGGAACATAGCCATAGGGGCGTGTCGGCCCCCAATAAGGTGCTGACAGCGGTGGCGGGTACCAATGTGGCGGCGGGCGGTCATGATCATCATCAACGATTCGGTTCCACCATCCGGGTGGGCCCCCCAGGGGGCAGAACGGGATCTCCGGAAAAGCGGTTACAGCCGTCCATCCAGGCAAAAGTGCGAGTACGAAGAAAGCCCGGATTAACCAGCTGTGTTGCGGTTTCATCTGCCTAACTTAACACGCACGCATACCAGGATGGTCACTTATTTCCCGCATTTCTCACCGGGAGCGGGAGTGCGAGCACATCAACTTGTCTATTTGCGGGTAAAACAGAACCGCATCATGCATTCATCCAGTCGTATATGAAACGCATCACCTCGTCTGGACGATTGATATCGAGCCGTGGTAATCCATCGGTATCTATCGTTTCATCCGTTGCAACCGCGATCACGCTGGAATCAACAGGAAAGATCAGATCCTTATGTAAAGAGGGCCGATGTAATTCGATCTTTGGGAAAGAAATATGGCGAAAACCTTCGACCAGCACCAGGTCTATCTGCGCCAGATCCAGCGCATCGATCAAGTCTTCCAGCCTGGGATCTTCATCGGTATCTGATTCCCTGATCCATGCAATCCTCTGCGCTGAAGCCACGAGCACCTGGTCGGCACCCGCCTTACGCAATTCGTAGCTGTCTTTGCCGGGCTTATCGATGTCAAAATCGTGGTGTGCATGTTTGATCAACGCAACGCGCAGTCCGTTCTGCTTTAACAGCGGAATCAGCTTGCGCAGCAGCGTCGTCTTACCTGTGCCGCTGTAAGCGGCAAAGCCCAGCACGGGTATACGATCATTCATCCGATGTTACGATGGAACAGGATTTTTCCCAGATAGCCTGACTTGAGTATATAACCATCCACCAGATTGTCATAATCCTCTTTAACACCGCGGCTGAGAATAACCCAGGAGACGTAAATACCCGGTATTAATAACAGTACGAATATCAGCTTCGATGAACCCGGAACCGCAAAGGCAGCGAGGGTCAGCAGATACAGCGGCCAACGCTGAATACGGTATGCTCCATCACTTTCAGTCGAGTTGATTCCACTGAACCCTGATAGCGTGCATGGCCACCGGTCAGTCGGTCTGCCAGCACCGCTGCCTGTTCCAGTCCGGGTTTTACCAGGCCATAGACATTAGTATTGTGTTCTGCGCATTCGCCTATGGCATAGATGCGATCATCCTTGGTTTGAAGACAATCATTAATACGTATACCTTTGTGGTACGAAAGCCCGCTGTCCCGAGCCAGTTCAATATTTGGGCGTATACCCGCTGCAACGATAACGGTATCGCAAGCGATCTCTCTGCCACTGCGCAGACTGATTCCTTCTACTCGATTTTGGCCCAGTATACTGACGACGCTATCGCCAAGCTCGACATATATACCCTTTTGCTCAACCAGCGTTTTTAGATATTGGCCGCCGCGTTGGTCGAGCTGCTGCATCATCAACCAATGATTGTGCTCAACGACGGTAATTTTGGTATTGTACTGCTGCATTGCGCGTGCTGTTTCGAGACCAAGCAGGCCACCGCCTATGACAACCGTGTGCCTCGAGCGTATTCTGCGCGCAAACAACTCATCGGCTTCACTCAGAGAGCGAAAAGTGAACACACCTTTATAATGGATATTTCCGATTGATGGAATAAATGGCCTGGAGCCTACAGCAAGCACCAGATGTGAATAGTGCTGCACTCCACCCGCCTCATCCGTGACTGTTCTGGCGTTACGATCAATCGAAAGCACGTTACAGTTGAGCCGAATTTCAACGCCCGCTTTCGACTGCATTGAGGCATCCAGCTCGAGCTCATCCCTGGCAACTTCACCCGCAAGATAAGAAGATAACCTGACTCTGTCAAAAGGGTGCCAGGGTTCACCACCGTATACAACGACTGGTAATCCACAATCTCTTTTCAACAGCTCAGTGATAAAGTGAATACCGACAGGACCGGTCCCGACGACAACAATCGCTTTTGTATCATAAGGCACATATGAACTCGAACAACTTTGTTCGAATAAACGACCAACAGACTGTGTTGCTATATTCATTACTTGTAATCAAAAAAAAGCGCTCGCACGAAACAACATGTTCTGTGCGAGCACCATTGCTCAATGCCTCTTTACGGAAGATTTTTGACTGATCGTCTTTGACCAGTGCGCAGCCCTGGCGACTAAACCGGCCTGTTATTCATTTAGTTAAGATCTAGCATTTAGGATGCCAGTTATTTTTAGCCGTTATCACCCGTTTCGACCGTTCAATCGCGCATGCGATACGATTCAGGCACCATATTGGTTCAGCCGTCACTCACGACGCACAGCGCTTGTGCTCAACAGGCAATCTCATCGACCTTCAGAAGAAAATCGGTGCAGCTCATATAGTGACTGCCATCGCATGAAAAGTTTAATCCCACAATACCATTGACAACATTGAGCGAGCCTGAGCGTAAATAAATTTGCGGGTCCTTCAAACGCAGGCGCTTGAAACCATCCAGAATCGGCGTGATGGATGGCTGATCAATAACTGCTTCGGGCGTATAAGGCAGCAAAGGGTAGTTATGATATAAATCAATATTGAGAAATTCCTCTTTTACGTGAACCCTGTATCGCATCGGATCTTCAACCAGCCACAGACTGACCTGGCCACTGGAAAAATGAACCTTGGCATGGAACACACCGTAATTGCTGATTAAGTCTTCAACACGGGCCAGCACTTCATCCAGATGTTGATCAAATTCGTTTAATTTGCGCTCTTGAAGAAAGAGAAACTCACGTATTGAGGGATCACCCCGTATTTGTAACCATTTATATGGCATATCATTTTCTCTTCTCGTTGTGGTTGTAGTGACATTATTTTTGTCTCAATTTTATTATTGTTATACAAGCACTTCGGATGCAGAAATGATTTGTTCAGCTACTTCTCCGATACGTTTATTGTGATTCATTGCCAGCGTGCGCATGGCTTTATAAGCCTGGTCTTCACTCAGCCTTTTCGTTTTCATGATAATGCCTTTGGCCTTTTCGATACGTTTGCGGTCCTGCAAGGCGTTTTTTGTCAGGCGCAGCTCTTCCCTGAGCTGCTGCTGCGCGTGGAAGCGAGCAACGGCCACTTTCAGCAGCGAATCAAATCGTTCAGGCATGTTACAATCAACCACATAGGCACTGATACCCGCCGACACAGCCGGGTTTATCGATTCAGAGCGCGAGTCGCGGGTAAAAACGAGTAGGGGTGTGGGCACATTTTCCAGGATCGTTTTGATCTTGTGCATCACAGGGCCGTCAATTTCATCACTGAACAGGATGACCGCATCAGGCCGTAACGATTCGACATACCTTGAGGCGTCGTCATCATCGGCCCCGAGCAGTTTCAGCAGACGATATCCGGCCGTTGACGCAACACTGAGAAGTGGCTGCGCATTGTCATGACAGTCAGCAATAACAATCAGATCCATGTATCGGCTTTTTATTCACTAAACACAGCAAACTTTCAGCAAAATACATGCCACTATCAGGCAGAAGACAACTGATTGAATTATTTAGAAACAGTAACAACCACAGATGATAGAAATGCGACCGATGAAACCAATTAGTGCACAAAACTTTAGCGCCGCTCTGAACTGGTGCATTGAGCCCATCGTGATTTCACCAGACATGCATATGGCAGCCACTCTTTTTAGGTTCAGATGAAGTGTCACGCCTTCTACGATCGCCCGGAAAATGACAACCGGAACCCTTGTCAAATCAAAAGTCAGCTGCATTATACTCGCCGGTGGTAAAGGCGCTCGCATGGGGGGCGCTGACAAAGGCCTGTTGCGCTACCGGAATAAACGCCTGATCGAACATGTCATCGACAGGATTTCACCACAACTTGATGACATCGTTATTAGCGCCAACCGTCATATAGATGAGTACCGGAGTTTGGGTTATGCCGTTATTAGTGACCACACCGATAAATTTGACGGACCGCTAGCAGGCATTGCTAGTGCATTACCACACTGCAGGCATCAATGGGTGCTCGTTATACCTTGCGACATGCCGGAATTACCCGATAATCTGGTCGAAACATTGTGGCGGCAAACAAAACATTCATCGCTGGTGTGCGTGAGTTCCCATGGCAAACGTCAGCTGATATTTCTGATGAATTCCAAGCTGCTGCCTTCGATCAACAACTATCTGGCAGACAATCAGCACACCGTCATGCGCTGGCTCGACGCTATCGAGAATCATGCTGTCGTTAAAGATAATGACAACGACTTCAACAATATCAATAAAGCCGAGCAACTCGATGCTTAACGGCGTAGATCTACCCTTGCACACAACCTGGATGCACACGAAAATAAGTTTATGGACTTAACGGCACAGCAACGCTCTCAAGCAATCAACAAAGTCACCTTGTGGGGTGTCTTCATCAATCTGTTACTGTCAGCGACCAAATTGGCGGGTGGTTTCGTCGGCCAGTCCCAGGCTTTGATCGCAGATGGCCTGCACTCGCTGTCCGACCTCGCGAGTGACGCCATGGTTTTCGTTGCAGCCAAACATGCCAGCGAAGAAGCCGATGAGGACCACCCCTATGGTCATGCCCGTTTTGAGACCATCGCTACGGTTGCGCTCGCTGCATTACTGGCCATCGTTGGCCTGGGTATCGCCTACGATGCGATCATCAGCCTGGTGACTGATGAGGTCATTGCCAAGCCAGATGTGTTCACATTGTGGATTGCGGCTTTCTCGATATTCAGCAATGAAGGCCTCTATCACTACACCCGGCTTGTTGGTACGCGTATCCGCTCCAACCTGCTGCTCGCCAATGCATGGCACCACCGCAGCGATGCTGTATCTTCCATTGTGGTACTGGTCGGTATCGCCGGCGCCCAGTTAGATATGCCCAGACTCGATGCCTATGCCGCCGTGATCGTTGCCTTGATGATAGTCAGAATCGCTTTCAAACTCGGTTACGACAGCGTACAGGAACTGGTTGATGCCAGTCTCGAGCCTGAACTGGTCGATGGCATTCGTCAGAAAATACTGCAACACGAGGGCGTGCGACAATTGCACATGCTACGCACGCGCCGAATGGGCCATCATGCGCTGGTCGATGTACACATTCTCGTCGCTCCCAGGCTGAGCGTATCCGAAGGACACCACATCTCTGAAACGGTGGAAAAACTGCTGATTGACTCGTTTGACGCGATCAACGATGTCACCGTGCATATCGATCCGGAGGACGATGAACAGGAGGCGCGCAGCATCCATCTGCCCTTACGCGGCGAATTGATCAGCGCACTCGAACAGGAATGGTCATCCATACCGCAACTCAAAGCGATCGATGACATTACACTGCACTATCTGGCCGGAGAAATAGCTGTTGAGGCCAGCATGCCCCTGGAAAAAGCGGGTGATCTTGAACTGACCGGGGAGCTGCAAGACCGGTTTTACCAGGCCAGCAGGAAAGTTCCCGCTGTAGGCCGCGCGGTGCTAAAGTTTCACTAATGCGCTATTTTGGTGCATATATGCCTTGAACGCACCAGAGTTGTGCCTATAGCACCAGACTTCGCACTATTTTGGGAAAAAAACAGCGACTTAGTCCATTTCAAAGCTGGCACGTTTCCTGCAGAATACCGGTTTACAAAAATTAGCCCCGCTGTGCGTCCTTGATGATTCGCGGCGGGAATTCGTTCCATTCATGCTGGAGAACAAGCAAATGTCTGCAAGTGATGTTTTAAATATGATCAAAGAAAAAGACGTAAAATTCGTCGATTTCCGTTTTACTGACACCCAGGGTAAAGAGCAGCACGTTTCCGTGCCATCCCATACAATCGATGAGGATGTGCTCACCGAAGGCAAAATGTTCGATGGTTCATCCATCCAGGGCTGGAAAGGCATCAATGAGTCAGACATGATTTTGATGCCAGATACGTCAACGCCCGTGATCGATCCATTCTGCGAAGAAGTCACCATGAACCTGCGCTGTGATGTCATTGAACCGACGAGCATGCAGGGATATAACCGCGACCCGCGGTCGATTGCCAACCGCGCCGAAGCCTATCTGCAATCGACCGGTATCGGCGACACCGCTTATTTCGGTCCAGAAAATGAATTCTTCGTTTTCGATGGTGTGAAATGGGGCGACGAAATGGGCGGCGTTTTCTATGCGATTGAATCTGAGGAAGCCGCCTGGAATACCGGCAAAGACTATGATGGCAATAACATGGGTCACCGCCCTGGCGTGAAAGGCGGATACTTCCCGGTACCTCCGATCGATTCATTGCAGGATATTCGCTCAACCATGTGCCTGACCATGGAAGAGATGGGCTGTATGACAGAGGTACACCATCACGAAGTCGGCACCGCCGGACAGTGCGAAATTGGTGCCCTCTTCAACACGCTGGTTCGCAAAGCGGATGAAGTTCAGATCTATAAATATGTCGTGCATAACGTTGCCCACGCTTTTGGCAAAACATCGACCTTTATGCCCAAGCCGATGGTTGGCGACAACGGTAATGGTATGCACGTGCACCAGTCGATCATGAAAGGTGGTGAAAACCTGTTCGCGGGTGACCAGTACGGTGGCCTGTCAGACTTAGCGCTGTACTACATTGGCGGCATCATCAAACATGCCAAGGCACTGAATGCTTTTGCCAATGCGTCCACCAACAGCTACAAGCGCCTGGTGCCCGGTTTCGAAGCACCGGTCATGTTGGCGTACTCGGCACGCAACCGTTCTGCATCGATACGTATTCCCCACGTCTCCAGCCCGAAGGCGCGCCGCGTCGAAGTGCGTTTCCCTGATTCAACGGCCAATCCCTACCTGTGCTTTGCATCCATGCTGATGGCCGGTCTTGACGGCATTCAGAACAAGATCCACCCAGGCGAAGCGATGGACAAAGACCTGTACGACCTGCCAGCCGAAGAGGAAGCGGCCATCCCACAGGTCGCCTTCTCGTTTGATGAAGCATTGAAAGCGCTGGATGAAGACCGCGCTTTCCTGACTGCCGGCGGTGTCTTCGACGATGACGTGATCGACGGTTACCTTAAACTCAAATATACCGAAGTCCAGCGTTACCGTATGGCTGTGCACCCCTGTGAATATGATATGTACTACAGCGTCTGATCAGTACATTTCTTCCGACAAAAAAGCCCCGCGTCTGCGGGGCTTTTTTTGCCTGCGCGATATGAACTTATGCCACCAAAACAACCGGTTGCACTTGCATGTAACTACGACTATGCTCTACTCATGAACGCAAAACATGTCTTCTTGCTGCTTTCAACAGCAACTGTGCTATCAACCGCTGTTGCAGCCGACAAGCTCTATAAAAGTGTGGATGAACAGGGCAATATCGTGTACTCGGACACACCCACACCCGGTGCGGAACAACTGACACCGCCCCCGCTGTCAACCGTCAAAAGCCGACCAAAACCGGCAGAATCCATGACAACGGACGCAAAAGCTGGTGAAGAAGGTGGTGAAGAGCCGGCCAAAAAGCCGCCCACCAAATACACAAAATTCAGCATCGTGCAGCCTAATAATGATGACATCATATGGGACAACACCGGTGCGGTGCCCGTCGCCATCCAGCTGGAACCCCCCCTGGATACGGATAATGGCCATAGTATCTGGGTCTATGTCGATGGCAAAGCCGTGGTCCGAAAGAGCCAGAGCCTGGTGCAACCCCTTTCAAATATCGACAGGGGCACCCATAAAATCAGGGCCGAAATCAGAGATGAAAAACGCAAGACCCTGAAACGCACACAAAATATCACTGTGCACCTCAAACGGGCATCCTCGATACCACGCAGTGGCCCATAAACGCGCAATATAGCGCACTCCAGTTCAAACGCTCCTGATAATCAAGAAGAAGTGTCCCATGCGCACTATTTTGGTGCGCCCATATCCTTGTTAATGTCATAATCCACAACGGTCAACCTGGTCGAACCCGTCCAAAACCAGACAGATTGTCATAAGGTATTGTTATTTATGACTGTTTCGTATCTGTCTCGATTTTATTCAGATACACTGAAAACTGGTTCGATATTTGCACATAGCATTATTGATGAGTGAAACGAACCCCTTACAAACCATACTCGATAATCTGCATGCTGCGGTCCTGGTCATCAATCAGGACCTGGGGATCGAATGCATGAACCCGTCTGCAGAGCATCTGTTCCAGATCAGCAGTAAACGAGCCATGACACGGTCAATCGTCAAGCTCGTGCCCGGTGAACCGGAGTTCCATGATCGCCTCGCCCGCTCACTGATTTCAGGCCATCCCTTCACGGTTTACGACACCGGCCTGCAAAACCATGATGGCACTGTGATGAATGTTGACTATTCAGCATCACCCATTGCCTACCGGCCAGCCGGTAAATTCCTGTTACTCGAATTTACCCGCCTGAACAGTTTCATGAAGATTTCAAAAGAGGAAACCCTGATTCATCAGCACGATGCCACCAGGAGCCTGCTTCGCAATCTCGCACACGAAATCAAAAATCCGCTCGGCGGTATTCGGGGTTCTGCTCAACTACTCGACCGTGAACTTGACGCCAGCGACAGGGAGTTTACCCGCATCATCATTCGGGAAGCAGACAGGCTGCAAAATCTGGTTGACCGTATGCTCGGACCCAAGAGCCTTCCAGTCAAAGAGAAGCTCAATATCCATAAAGTGCTCGAGCATATTCGTCAACTGGTCAGGGCTGAAGCGGAATCAATCACCTTTACCGCAGATTACGACCCGAGCTTGCCCGATTTGCACGCCGACGAGGCCATGATGATCCAGGCACTGCTGAATATCACGCGAAATGCTGTTGCCGCGCTCAATGGCGAGGGACAGATACTTTTTCGAACACGGCCTCGCCGCAACTGCTCGATCAGGTCGAGAACGTATCCACTGGTTGCTCAGATTGACATTATCGATAATGGTGAGGGCATTCCCAAAGATCTGACTGAAACGCTGTTCTTCCCAATGGTCACCGGCCGTGCCGAAGGCACAGGACTCGGGCTTTCGATCTCACAATCATTGGTACAGCAACACAACGGCCTGATCGAATTCACCAGCAAGCCGGGTGAAACGTGTTTTACAATTTTAATTCCATTGGAGAATGGTCATGACTGAAGCGCGCCATATCTGGATTATCGATGATGACGACTCGATACGTTTTGTTCTAAAAAAGGCGCTGGAAAATGACGGTATGCAGGTTACCAGCTTCAATAGCGCCAACAACGTACTCGATAGACTCAATGATGGCGAACCCGATGCCATCATCACGGATATACGCATGCCCGGCATGGATGGTCTTGAGTTATTATCCAGGCTGTCAGAACTCCACCCCACACTGCCCGTTATCGTCATGACGGCACATACCGATCTCGACAGTGCCGTGTCTGCGTACCAGGGGGGCGCTTTTGAGTATTTACCCAAACCATTTGATATCGATGATGCCATCGAGCTGGCTCAACGCGCCAGTGATCGTCATAAAGAACAGACGCACAAAATTTCTGATATAGCTTCAGACACACCCGAGATCATCGGCGAGGCGCCCTCCATGCAGGATGTGTTTCGAGCAATCGGGCGTTTATCAAAATCGAACATCAATGTATTGATAACCGGCGAATCCGGCACGGGTAAGGAGCTGGTTGCACTATCATTGCACAGGCACAGCCCTCGGGCTCAACAATCATTCATTGCGATCAATACAGCAGCCATACCCAAGGAATTACTCGAATCAGAATTGTTTGGTCACGAAAAAGGCGCCTTTACTGGTGCGCAATCGCTGAGACGTGGACGCTTCGAACAAGCCGACAATGGCACCCTTTTCCTGGATGAAATCGGCGACATGCCAGCAGAACTGCAAACGCGTTTACTGCGAGTACTTTCTGATGGCGAATTCTACCGCGTCGGCGGCCATACTCCGATCAAAGTCAACGTACGTGTTATTGCCGCCACCCATCAAGACCTGGAAGAAAATGTTAAAAGAGGGCTGTTTCGTGAAGACCTTTTCCACCGACTCAATGTAATTCGGATACAGCTTCCGTCACTGCGGGAAAGACGCGAAGACATCCCTGCGTTACTCAAACTGTTTCTCGCGCGCGCCGTCAAGGAACTTGAAGTTGAGCCTAAAATCATTCGTCCTGAAGTCGAGGAATACCTGTCTACACTCGACTGGCCTGGCAACGTCAGACAACTCGAAAACACCTGTCACTGGCTTGCTGTGATGACATCGGGTCAGACAATTCATATGTCAGATCTACCGCATGAACTACAGCCCGATTCGGGTTCGCAGGTCGAAGTATTGACACAAAGCTGGCAGGACAATTTATTGAACTGGTCGCAGCAACAGCTCGCTGCTGGCAGCAAAGCTATTGCCGAGCAGGTCATTCCGGAAGTGGAAAAGATATTGATCAAGGCTGCATTGAATAAAACCGGTGGACGTAAAAATGATGCCGCCAACCTGCTTGGCTGGGGCAGAAACACACTCACGCGAAAAATAAAGGAACACGATATCGAATAAGAAAGAAATGTAATTCACCACAGAGGCACGGAGGGCACAGAGAAAAGCATTGTATAATTAACTGTGGTGCCCCAGATCTGATCTTACAGCTCGTGAAAAAGACTCCGGCGTTAACTAACAGCTGAATGGACCGATCGTAGGGTGCGCCGTGCGCACCGCGATGTTTAAGTGTGTTGCCCAGTCTCGGTGCGCACGGCGCACCCTACAGTCATTATTCCATTATTACAACAATGTGATGGTGGTTTTTGATGCAGCGACACTGTCAGGCCTTGTTGGGAGCAAATTACAGAATTGTCAGATCCAAGTCCAGACATTTACAAATAATGCTGTTTACATATTACCCACTGCGCCACAGGCGCAGTCAACAAGATCAAACTCTGTGCCCTCTGTGCCTCTGTGGAGAATAGTTTTTTTAGAAACGTCCGCAGATTTATACCGATGGCCGTTCCGCCAATTCAATGCAATTGATGTAGGCATCCTCCAGATTATCACCTTCGTAGGTTTGCCTGAATTTACCAGGCGTGCCTTCATACAGTATTCGGCTCTTATGCAATACCCCCATCCTGTCTGCGAGTTCATCAACATCAGCCAGTACGTGTGAACTAAAGAACAGGGTAACACCCTGCTGTTTCAATCTGAATAACTGGCGCTTGAACAAAACGCGCGCCCTGGGATCGAGCCCGCTCATGGGCTCATCGAGTATCAATAAAGACCTGCCGCTTAACAGGCAGGATGTAATACCGAGCTTTTGTGTCATACCCTTGGATAAACGACCTACCGGTGACTCCATTGTTTTGCGGTCGAGCTCAAGCGCATCAAGCATTGCATCAATGTCATCATCACTTTGCCTGCTTGCGTACAGTGCGAGCATGTATCGAATGAACTCTTTACATTTTAGATAGACGGGTGGCGAAAACCGGTCAGGTAGATAAGCGACCTGTTGCCTGGCACTGACTTTTTGATGCGATCGTCCGAACAGCGCAATCGAGCCGCTTTCAATTGAGACCAAGTCAAGTATCGCCTTTATCATCGTCGACTTGCCGCTTCCATTGACGCCGACGAGCCCGAAGAAGCGACCTTCGGCCACTTCGAGGTCAACGCCATCAAGCACCCGAGTTTTACCGTATGTTTTAGAGACCTGGAGACATTGAATGGCGAGCTTTTCCATCGACCTTGTGTCTGGCAAAAACAGGAGCCCTCTCAAGGGGCTCCTGTCATGAATCGACTAATATTGTGAATTAAAAGTTTCTGAATACGGCGGCACAGTTGTCGCTGGGATTCTGTAACTCGTAATTGGTGCCTGTTATGCATAGCCCCTCAGCAGCAGCATCCCATCCCGTCCCTGACTGACCCAACTGCATCGCTCCAGAACTGGGAGAACCGTCATCGACCTTTCGATCAAGTTCTGCGATGACATCAACCGGAATACCGCGTCCGCTGATAAGCTCGTGTGTATTCGCTGCACCGGTTTGTGTCAGCCTGCCATAGGAAAGGTTCATGCCTGAACCAAAACCGTTATCCGGACAAACGGTGGGGGGGCATGCATAAGCATCGGCAACGACTGTTGCTGCATCATCCGTATAGCCACCGGTTAAATAACCAGCCGCTTCAAGATGCACCCAGACACGCGCTCTCTCATTATCGGTATCAACCAGTCCGTTACCATCACCACCCGCGGGTGCACCCGGTAGATTGACCATTGACTGGGCATCAAGGTAGTCACCCGGGAAAGAACGGTAGCGGTCCTGGAAGCTGAACCAGGCTGCGGTAATACCATCGACAGTATTGTTCATGGCACGCACCCGTGCAGTATTTATCAGTTCCTGCCCCTTGAGCACGCCGCCCAAAAGCAATCCGATAATCACCAGCACAATGGCAATTTCGATCAGTGTAAAACCTTTTTGATTATTTAGTTTGCTCATGACTGTCACTTTCATTTGTTATTGCCGTATCGTTATAAATCTAAAAGCAATTAACATACCAATATTATATAGACCAGAAAGGCCGTATTAACCGCCAAAATTGCCGCTATATCTCAGATTTAGCCTGTTCCTTGTGTCTATTTATCAACACCTTGTCGAGATCTCGTCATCTTTTCTTCGAGTTCACGAATTTTGTTTTCGAGGAATTTGAGCTCATTGGGATCACTAATCTTGCCACTGGCAATCAAGCCACCAACCAGCACTTTAGCGGACTCGAGCTCGCCCAAATCTTCGAGCACGATGATCTTCATATCCTTCGCCCAATACGGCACATTCTCACTGGTCACGTTGTCTGCCAGGGCCGTTGCGTATTGCAATGCCAGCGACAAATCCTTGAGCTCATACTTGGCAACGATCACTGCATTCGCCAGCCAGCGCCAGTGCCTATCGGGATCTTGATTAAACTTTTTGAATATGTAGTCCATCATCTCGCGCTGCTTGGCGCGATTACTGACACTGCCGTAGACTCTGGCAGCAGCCAGCATCGGATAATGGCCGGTGGGATCGAGTTCGAGTATGGTGTCGAGCCATTTCATCACCAGGCTGTAATCGAGCGAATGCAGGGGTATGCTGATACCTGGCTGGTTATCAAAGGCCTGAAGCCACAAATTCAATAGCTTGGCTACCGCCAAAGGTTCACCAAGCGAGCCCATGACGTAGGCCCTGGCTGACATGGGGTACGGCAAATCATCCGCTCTGGCCGGGACGGGTTTCTGCTGGCTGTGCCAGATAAGCTGTGCCGACAGCGCAATCAGCAGCACGACGATGATTGATCGCGGAACATCCCTGATTGGTCGATCCTTGTCTTCGATGAATGACCAGTGCATCAAAAGTTTTTTCGATAGAAATCAAATAGCGCGATAGCCGACAGCAATGTCAGATAGATCACTGACTGACCCATTGCCGGCAACAACACATCCAGTCTGCCGCTGTTGTGCGCCAACCATTCTGTCTGGGTGTATCGATTTAAATCAGGTAACAACCATGTCAGCACTTCGATGAAACCATCGAGGAACTTTTGAGAAAAAGTGGTATGGGAAATAATAGGGTACTTTGACATGAGGTAAATCGATGTGGCCGAACGTGACGCCGCATAGAAAATAAACACACCGGTTAGCGCAGTCGGAACCTGGTTGAACGTAAACAGCATCACCAGCCCCAGCGCAACCACGAGCACGAGCTCGAAAAAGAGCGAGATACACCAGATCAGTACCTGATCGGCTGATGCGTACAGCAGCAACAGGCTGCTGAAAATTATCGCGATGATAATTGACAGGTGTAAAAAACCGATGAGCTTGCCCAGATAATAACTGCTGCGAGGTATCGACATCGCCAGTATCATTTCCAGTGTCTTGTCCTGCAGCTCACGAAGCGTGCTCGTAACCACGAATAAGGCTACGACCACAACAGCACTGATCCGCAAAAATGCAGCAAGCACAGCCACCTGAGTTACCCGTTTTTCGGTAATCGCCAGATCGCCAATAAACTCCGTCAGGCCAAAGCTGATCGCCACAATCATAAGAGACAACCACAACAATCGATTACGCATCGACTCTATTATGGTAAATTTGGCTATTGTGAATATTTTTGCAATCATTTTCCACCACACTACATTTCTATAATAATGAGTGTAGGCACAACTGAATGTCTTTTCTATCTGAAAAACTGTTATTGGGCAATGAGCACCGTTTACTGGGTCTGATGATAGCCTCATTGATCGCAGCCATTTCTTTCAGTGACAATATTAATATATCCCGAAGCCTGTTTATTACGCATTTTGGATTTTTCCTTTTATGGCAGCCAGTCTATAAACGGGAGATGGATTTTAGCTTCAGCGAACTCATGGTTTTGCTTGGCCTGATCGGTCTTTTTCTTGTCTGGCTCAATGTCTGGCTAATTCCTTTCTGGATGCTGTTGCTCCTGAGCCTGCTGACAGGTCGTATTTTTTCACAGGGTATGAGGCGCGTTGCATACGGGGTGGCCGTTATTGTTCTTTTTCTGCAGCTGACATTGATTACCACACCTGAGCTATTCGGGCTTCACGGTTTTTCGAAAACCGTCATTGCCACGCTTGAACTGCTGCTGATACTGATGCTGGTGCCCCTGATGTTTATCCGATCTGAAGAATACCGTCAGGCGACCCATGTTGATTTTATACGAGGATTCCTCATTGTTATACTCACTACCTTTCTTTGCATGGGTAGTGTGCTTGTCACTTTCACTGCAAATATCCCTTATATCCAGTCACTCGCCAGTACAATTATTATTGCCGCCATGTTTCTGCTGCTGATGTCACTGCTATGGTCACCCAGGGCGGGATTTTCAGGACTGGCGCAGCTATGGGAGAAATATCTATTAAATATCGGCGGCCCATTCGAACAATGGATATCTCAACTATCGTCGCTTGAAGCCAATACTTCGCTCGAACCCGATTATTTCCTTAATACCAGTATCAAATACCTGCAGGAAAGACACTGGATAAGCGGTATCCGGTGGGAAACCAGCAAAACCAGAGACTTTGCGGGGAAAGAATCAAAATATGGGGTCAGCGTCAGTGATGATAAAATCAAGCTAACACTGTACGCATTTAGCCCTATTGGACCGGCACTATTGTTACATACCAAGCTATTGCTCAGCGTTCTGATGTTTTATTACAAAGCGAAAATACAGGAACGGCAACTGACAAAGCAGGCCCATTTGCGCGCGATTTATGAAACCGGCTCAAAGCTGACCCACGACGTCAAGAATATACTCCAATCCACCAAAACGCTGACGCAGGCGGTCTTGCAGGAAGATGGGCGTACCGAGGAAGCCCATCAGATTCTGAAAAAACAGCTGCCTTTGCTAACAGAGCGATTACAGACAACGCTCGACAAGCTGAGTACACCGGCTCTGGAACCTTCAGAACCCATACCACTGGTATCCTGGTGGCAGGATATACAAGCCAAATACTCGGGACGCAGTATCCACTTTATCGAATCTTTACATACAAACCCGCTCATACCACAGGAAGTATTCAATACGGTAACGGAAAATTTGCTGGAAAATGCGCGGACAAAAAGGCTGCTGCAACCGGACCTGTCAATCACAGTTACGCTGCAAGCTGTCAACAGTGATGTCAACCTGCGCGTACAAGACAGTGGCTCACCCGTGCCAGAGGAAACCCGAACACAGTTGTTCAAGGAGGTGGTATTTTCAGAAAACGGTTTTGGGATCGGACTCTATCAATCAAGTCAACTGGCCAAACGTGCCGGTTTCAAACTGCAGCTTGAAAGCAACAATCAGGGCAATGTCTGTTTTTGCCTTTCTAATAAATAGCGTTTGATGACCAGCCAGATGAAAGTGACCACCCATGAGGTTTTTAAGCGCAGAGATTTTGATTACGTGTAGACACAAGGAGCGACTTTAGTCGCGAACATTTGCAATTCGCGACTAAAGTCGCTCCGACGAAATCCTACAACGTTGTCTGCGCCTTTGCGGTAATATAATAATCTCCATAACGCCAATAGTACCAACGTATTACCCAACAGTTACAGTCAGCTATTGTCAGATTTTGCGTGGCCAAAACGGATGAGGGTCGCTACCTGGATCTTGCCGCTCAATGCAACTGCCGGATGCACCTGGCACACCAGAAAGCAGAAACTGTTTTTATTCTATTATTTAATTAGACAGTAGTCCGATCTCAGCCAGCCGCGCTTTTAACTCGTAATCGGAGATCCATATCACGATATCATCGAATTCGCCACCTGGCGAGGTCACACCAGCCTCGGTTGGTATACGACTGACAAACTCCGAGTTCGTATCTGCATTATCCGCTTCATCGACATTACCTGCCGGTATTGCCGGCCTTGCAAGCCCATCGACACTGAATCCGCCGTAAGTATTTTTGCCGTGTGTGAATATAACAGCAACCACGTTGCTGGCGACCAGTGGTGTCGCGGCACCATTAGCGCTGCGGGTTCTAATCTCACCGTCGCCTGTGACGGTCAAGTCAATTACATTACCACTGTTTGAATCTGAAAAACCGGGGTGGACCCAGTATCGGTATAGCGTATTCCAGGCGTCTCCCGGCTTCAGACCCAGTGTGCCCCAGGGTAGATAGCCCAGATAGCCATCAGCGGCATCAGCATCACAGACACCACCAGTCCTGTCTTCCTGACCGGCATTGGCAATGCCGCTTTCGCAATTCGTTTTACAAGGACATGGCAGGAATGGCCCACCAGAGCTATAGGCATAACCCAGAATCGCTTTTTTGATAACTTCAAGATCATCCACGACCTCAGCTCTTCTCGTCGCATCGATACGGGAACCGAGTGTCCCCAGAAAGCTGCCAACCAATATACCGATAATGACCAGAACAATAGCCAGCTCGATCAAAGTAAAGCCATGCTGTCGCTGATACGATAGTGTTTTCATCATGGACAGCTCACGACTGCAAATGGATCTGCATCTGTGATACAAAATGCAACATCATTGCCGGTTGGGGTGTAATCACCAGTGCCATCACCGGCTGGATTATTGACTTCAATATAATTAGCCAGGGCATTCTTGGTATCGGCATCACCGGCAATGGGTTCGTCGCGAACCTGAAGCCCTACTCGCTTTCCGGCAAACAGCACAACTGCAGCATATTTGACACCATTTACTACCACACAGTCTGCAGGACCACATTCTGACGGTATTGCAGCTGCACCATTTGCAGGTGCATAGTAGGATGATACGGCGTAAAAAAAGTGGTCCTTCCAGTGTTTCCAGGTCTGGTAGCCTTCATCCTGTGCCGCGGTATCTAAATTTATTACCGGGCCACCTGGCACCGCCAATGTACTACAGTAACCTTTGTTAAAGAGGATGTCCTCTGCAGCGTTAGGCGCATACCCACCCAATGCCGCATCCGAATCGTCAACAGTAAACGGATAACGACCCAGATAAGAAACTGCTACAGAATCGTTGTAATTGCTATCCAGGCGATAGTCAGCACCACTGAAATCTACTACACCAGGCCTCGGCAGTTTACGGTTACCACTGTTATTGCCATAAGCGGCAATGCACATCGCCAGCGCCATGGTTTGTCGCCTCATCGCACTGTCTGGATCATCAACAAAATCCTTCCTGGATTGCACAGCATTCCACAATTCTTCACGTGTAATGAATACCATCTGGTCATTAAACGCTGGAACCTGCTGGTCTGTATTAACACCTCCACTAATAAAATCGTCAATGTCCAGATCACCGCCCGATAATACCGCATTGTTGTAAGTAGCACTAAAATCGAGGTATTGTCCTGGAGAATAGTCCTTGCCACATAAAGATGTATTGTCAAAATTTCTATTCTGGTTTTGCAGTGCCTTCGAGGGGTCGATGATGACTGCAACAATCCTGTCCTGCGGCAGAGCACCCTGCCTGATATTTTCGTTAGAATCAAACAACCGAATGGCCCCGTTCGTGTCCTGATTCAGCATGTTTGTTTTAGGATCACTTTTATATTCACCTGAGACGCCATACCAAAGACACTGGCCGGAGCCTGATTTCAATATGCCTGTCTCCAGACTCGCCCATGGAAACAGTCCGAGAATGTTTCTCTTTGCAGCCCCGCAAGGAGCGTCACTACCACCCTCGACGATGATTCCACCGGCATGGTAGTCCGGACAGGGTAAAAAACCGTATTCTCCAGGATGACTGTCTTCATATGTAATCGCGTAATCAAGCAGTGCCTTTTTGGCCTTGTACAGAGCAGACTGCGTTGATAACGCTTCTTCGGCGCGAAGCTCTTCAACTGAAACTGTTGCCAATGTGTACGCAATGCTTGCGAAAGCGAGTATGACGGTAAATATAATCAGCACCATACCTTTCTGCTTTACACATACCACTGGAGAGACATTACACATAACACGTGAGACTTAATAGTTGTCTTTGACAGCGCCTGCACCATCAGACCAGCTTTGCCCCGGTTTTATTCTAACCAGATTACCATCGACAACAATGGGCACGGTATAGCTTTCACGATCAGCCGAGCGTGTATACACGTTGACGCCTTTTGCCAGCTCTCCTTCGAGCGTGCTTTTCCCGTTGATCCAAACCACACTCTCGCCATCACGCCGCATCATGACGCCGTTTACAGTTACGGTTGAGACAATTTTTTCGTTATCGGCTGCTTCATCATAAGCGCCATGCCTGACAGCTTCTAATTTTTCTCTTTGCGCAGGATCCGTGAACAACCTGCCGAGCTCGTCTATTTTGCCTTGGGATACTGCCTGGCTAGAGATGACTATTAAGGCAACACCCGCAGCGATTCGACGAGGTAACGCTTTATTGCCCAACACAGGCATATTCATGCTCCTTTGGACCGCTTTAATGTATACCAGCTAAGCTCGCAGCGAGCTGCCAAGTTATGTTTAGCATCTGGCCGGATTGCTCCTTCGTTGATTTCCTTGTTAATCAACTCCATTTCACACTTGTCCACAGTTACCAGGCCTTTTGCCTCACTTCTAAGCGCTTCGAGCATTTCAAACAGGTCTCCCTCGTGCAGAATTTTCATGTCCAGCACCATTACACTTTTGAACACATCGATATACCTATACTTGTTATCCAGTGTTTTTTTGTCGAGCATGACCTGACTCGCTATGCTGTATTTCACCGAGTCAATTTTTCTGGCATCGGCGGTTTTTTGTACGACCTCAACCCAGCTCAGTCTGTTCTCATCGCCTATGACAGAATTATCGACCAGTTTCTTAAATGCATTTTCGTGCAGAACGAGTATCTGATTATTTATGTTGGCGTCGTCAATCTTGTTACTCCAGCTACGCATCTTCAGTATCATTAATGTATTTTCACTACTGGCATTTGACCTGTAGATTCCCGACATAATCAAAACCGTGGTCATCGCCACAAGCACCAACGCAAAGAAAAATAATGACTTTTTAATAGCAGGAAAGTAGAGCGGCTTATACATTTTCAGGCGCCTTCATTACAACCTTTAATGAAAACAGTCCATATATTTTGTCGTCGGAGCTGTCTTGGCTACTCGTAAACAGTTTATTTTCAGAAGCAAACTTCTTCTCCGGTCTTACTTCAACGGGAAGATCAATCGCGCTCACTTCTTCCACGCGCTCATTGTTAGTGAGCGCCGAAATAATCGAGTTAATTATATTTACTGAATCCCTGTAATTATTAGGCACAGCCTTGATTCTGCCCGTTACAACAGCAACATGCTGAACATTATTAGCTGAAGTAAAATCTGTCTTTGTATAGGCAACTATATTCTTTGCTCGTCTGCGGTCAGCATTTCTCTTGTCACCGCTGATCTGCCTGGTTGTCCATTCTATTTTGTCTATGTATACACGCCCTAGTTGCGGGCTACTTATTGACTTACTAAGCTCAACCATGAAGTCCATGGGAGAAACTCGACTGTTTGTTTCAATTTGGCTGACCAGACCCACAGCCGTGTCCATTAAATTAGCGTTTGAGAACAGTCCTTCATGCTCCTGATACTTTTCTTTATATACGCGCATGAATTCATTAGTCCGCTCCTGCAAGAGCGCTGTCGACTCCTTGAATGAAATACCCTCAGATATATTGGACTCCGCCAGTAATAGCGTGACTATCACAACCACAACTGATGCGGCGTATAGTCCATTTGATGCGAGCGTGTAATAAAAACGATTGAATTCATCTCTGCAACCATAATGGCTATTCGTTCCAAACTTGTTTGCAGCAATCCATGCAAATATTCCATCTGCAAATCTGTCAGGCAAGCCATTGATGCCTAATTTTTGACAAACATCTTTTAGTCGGTGCACGTGATAGTGGTTCGCATTATCCGAGACAAACGCACTTCCCAGGGAGTCAGTTTGGGCGTCTGAGCCCAGTATATGCACGTTGATGATGGCAGTATCTTCGATTTGCTGCTGATTACGAATAAAGGTCAGTGTTTTATCGACTTCCGGCCATGCCAGACTACCGATATTACTGATATTGATCGCATCCTGATTGATAACGGACTGCCTGCTGGATACCATCTTCGCATTGTTGAAAAATGTCTGCCTCAAGTTACTATTGACCTGCTGGGTAACCAGTAGCACAGGCCCCTTTTTTGCTCCTATCACTGAAAGTAAACTTTTACTGAGCAGAGGAAGGCTCCAGATACCAGACAGAGGCACATTACATTCTTCTATAATTCCTATCCACTGCCTGATCAGTTCCGGGTTTGTTATCGCAGCGAGCAGAACTTCATCATCTTTCCTTCCGGATTTCTGCTGACCCTGTATTTCAGAATAGCTATAGTGCCTGCTCGACCTGTAATGTCTGTCAATCAGCCGATCTATCACTGCCTTTCTATCTTTACCCATGACATGCGGTATCAGGTCTTTTCTAAAATCCTCTTCAATGATATCGAGCAGCATGCCTGTGGATATACTTGCCGACGATTTTAGATACTGCCTGAATTTGTCAAAGCCCTGCTGATCGGCTTCGAAAGAGCACGCACCATCGAATAACTTTCTGCTCCAGTGAAAGACCGTTAGTCGATGCCCTGAAAAATAGAAGATTCTTTTCATACTATTTTCAGTTCAAATTTTAATATTCGCGACTGCATCATAAACAGGCCCTAGCACAGCCATCATTATCCATAACATAATGCCGCCAAGTAATATCGTGAGTACTGGCATTATTGCTGGTTCAAGCTTGTCTATCGACTCGTTCACTTCCCTGTTATAAAAATAGCTAACGTTCAACAGCGCTTCATCCATTGCTCCTGTATCTTCACCCACCTTAAGCATACGCACGATCATCGATGGAAATACTCCAATACGCTCGAAGCTCTCACTTATTTGGGCGCCTTCAGATATACTGTTTCTGGTCTTGTGTATCGAGTCTTCAAGCACTAGATTGTCTACCATATCCTCAGAGATACTCAGTGCATCAAGCACGGTGATACCCGAGCTATACATCATGGCGAAATAGCTGGCAAACCGGGCGAGTTTTATCTTTGTATTTAAAGGACCTATCAGCCAGACTTTCAGCTTGATCCCGTCAAGAAAATAACGCAGCGCAGGATATTTTCTGGCTGTTACAATCACGACAATGTACAGGATAATCGGTACCGAAAATATCAGGTACCAGTAATTTACGAAGATCTCAGACAAACTTACCAATACTCGGGTATGAAGGGGTATTTCTGAACCTATGTTAGTGATAAACGGGAGTAGCTGTGGCATGAGATACATCATTAGAAAACTGACCACAGACAGCACCACAATTGCCACGATGGCGGGGTAAATCATTATCTTCCTTGTCTGTGATGCCAGCTCATCCTGCCACATAATCGTCTCGGCGAGATCCCTGAGAACTTCGGACAGGTTTCCGGTCTCCTCACCTACTCTGACCAGTGTTACGTAGACTTTGTCAAAAATCTGCGGATGCTGAGACAATGCGAGGGAAAATGTCTTACCGCCTTCAATATCGTCGATCACAGTTTGCAGCACATCTGTGAAACGACTGTATTCGAAACTATCGCGGATGTCCTTGAGGCTGTCCAGCAAAGGCACACCCGATTTGGTCAGCTGCTCGATATGAAAAGTAAAATTGATCAGATCACGCCGCGATATTGTTTTTTTCTTCAGGATCGAGATCGATGCCTTGCTGTGCTCCTTATAACTGATCAGATCGAATCCCATACTACCCAGGCGTTTTTCAAGCTCCATCGGGTTACTCGCGACCATTGTATCCGAGCGAATCTTACCCGTGGCATCGATCGTCTTGAACCTGTAATCCGGCATTTACATCAACCTCTGCGTCAGGTCGATAACACGTGATATTTCCTGCAGTGATGTTTCACCATTCAGCACACGGCGAATCGCGTCATCGGCCAGCGTTCGATAACCTGTGGCTTTTGCGCATGCCCTTAACTTACCCAGTGTTGCCCGCCTGCCTATGAGCTCATCCAGCTCGCTGTCAATACGCAATGCTTCAATGATAGCCACGCGACCTTTATAGCCGGTATTGTCACACTCCGGGCAGCCAGCAGCTTCGTAGATAGTCAGCGCTTCGTTAACGTACTCTACGCCGAGCAACTTGCTATCCATTTCATCGGCAAGCCACGGCCTTTTACAGAATTGACATAGCAGCCTGACCAGCCGTTGGCTGATGATACCGATAATGTTGCCGGTCATAATATCCGGCAGCACGCCGATATCCAGTAGCCGGGGTATCGCGCCTATGGCCGAATTTGTGTGCAAAGTGGAGAGTACCTGGTGCCCGGTCATCGCCGCACGAAAGGCCATATCAGCCGTATCCTCGTCCCGGATCTCGCCGACCAGAATAATATCCGGATCTTGCCGCATCATGGATCTGATACCATTGGCAAAATCCATCCGTGCCACTTCGTTGACTGAGGTTTGTCTGATCATATCAACCGGATACTCAACTGGATCCTCGAGTGTCATAATATTGACTTGTTCCGACTTGACGTAGTTGAGCATGGAGTACAACGTGGTTGTTTTACCACTACCCGTTGGACCTGTGACCAGTATGATTCCTTCCGGCCTTGCCATCATCAGCCGCAAGGTATCGAGCGTCGCTTCATTGACGCCGAGCTTATCCAGCGGCACGATACCTTTCGCGCGATCAAGCACACGCAACACGATGTTCTCACCATGTGTTGTCGGTTGCGCGGAAACGCGAAAATCGACACGGTGTCCCCGTACCTGCAAACTCAGTCTTCCATCCTGCGGAATACGAGTTTCAGCAATGTTCATGCTTGACATGACTTTCAGCCGCACAACTATCGCTGACCAGTAATCCTTATGAAGACTGCGAATCTGCCGCAGCACACCATCGATCCGATAGCGTAATCTTAAAAAGCCTTCTTCCGGTTCAAAATGTATATCTGAGGCTTCTCGCTTGACGGCATCTGCGAGAATGGCATCAACCAGGCGGACTAGAGGCTGGCTGTATTCATCATCAATGGCATCAAGACTTTTATAATCGATTTCACCCGTTTCGATTTCATGCAGGATGCCATCGACTGACAACTCATAACCATAAAACTGGTCAATCGCTTTTTTGATTTCTCCTACACCAGCGACCAGTGGGATGATTTCTGTCTTGCGCCCGACCAATGCGTGAATCCTATCCTGCACCATCAGATCTGAGGCATTCTTCATAGCGATTTTCAGCTGCTGCGCACGCTCATCGTAACTGACGGGAATTATCGTATGCCGTTGAGCGACTTCTTTCGGAATTAGAGCCAGCGCTGTCTGATCAGGGATAACATTGGTCAAGTCAACACTGCCGATACCCAGAATCTTACCAAGTACATCGCGCATGACGGATTCGGAGACAAAACCCAGTGAAACCAGAATTTCACCGATCAGACGCCCGCTTTTTTTCTGTTCAGTGAGCGCAATCTCTACCTGATCAGGCGTAACCAGACCTTTTTCTATCAACTCCTCACCGAGACGCTTGTTCTTCTTGGTGACTGCAGGCGCGCTCATGGTTATTGCATAGCCCCAAGATAAGCCAGCCTGCTTTTCACCACATCTGCAGAGAAACTGACATTCTTCCCACTAGCAAGCTTCAAACTGTCTTCGTAATAGAGCTTCGCGGCTTTGTGCTTGCCGAGGTGATCCAGGCTAACCGCCAGGTTATACGCATAATCCGGATTCTGGCTATCCGCCTTCAAGGCATTGAAAAATGCCTGCTGTGCTTCCGGCCAGCTCTTCTTCTGAATATAGAGATTACCCAGCGCAAATTGCAGATGGGCATCGTCTGGCCTGTATTCAATCAGCTGCTTCAACCTTGTCTCACTCAAATCAGCACCACTCATTTGTGCGATATTGGCCAGACCGGCGTGCGCGTGAGTATCCCGTGGATCGAGCTCGAGCAAGCGGATATAAATCTCCCTGGCTGTATCACTATCGTTCTGTTGCATAGAAACCGCAGCAAGACCAAGTAAGGCATCGTGATTGTCAGGTTCCTGGTAGAGTACATTTCTGTACTCTCGACCTGATAACTCATAATCCTTGTTGTGGAAGGCTGCCCATCCACGCTGCAATGCCTCACTCAATGGATCCCGCCTGTGTGCCCGTTGCACGGAAAACGCCTGTTCGGCGGTCTTGTTCACACTCGCTGCGGGGATAGTTGTCCGTTGTCTACTAGCCGCTTGGACTGTATTGCTTTCAGACTTCTTCACGGTCCCGGTTTGAGTGCCGGTCTCTGACACTGCGGCGAGCGAGGTCAAGGTCTCTTCGATTTTCGTTTTTGATTTGAGTGTGGACAGTGCAATCTGATGTTTACGCTGCATCGTTTCTATTTCAGCCAGCATATCGAGATGGAAATACAGACCGCCAACCGTCAGTATCATTAAAGAAGCGACGACGATACCACCCAAGGTGATCAATCGAGACTTTTTATGTGCGCGGTTTGTTTTATGGATCAATAGCTGAAGTGCTTCATCCGTAACTGTTGATGGCGTTGGTACTATGCGATGGTCTGTCAATGGAGCTTCCGCTGCAATACCTTCATCCTCTGGGGTGTGTGCTTCAGCGGATGTGGACAGCGTCATCACTTCATTATGAAGTTCGAGTTCCTCAGGCTGCTCTTTCTCGATCTTATAGATATTGTTACCCGTCAGCACCCGGTCTGCCGCGTACGCTTCAGTCGCATGAGCGCGAGATTCAGTGGTCACATCCTTGACATCTGAATTCTGCTTTTCCTGCGCTGCTTTTTTCAGGGCATCCAGTAACAGGCTCATGTGTACACTCTGGTTTGATACGACTCAAAACGCTGCTTATTGATTCTCTTCTGCGGTACCACTTTGGCTCCTCTGAGCGGCTTCCAGCTGATTAGCGTTGTCTTTGTGCAACTCTTCCAGCAGGTATTTTCTGTATTCCTTGAAATCACCGCTCAGGCTCGCATCCTGAGTTACAACAGGCCGAATAAAGATGACCAGCTCGGATTTAACATACTTGTCATCCTGATATCTGAACAAGGCGCCCAGTACGGGAATGCTCGACAGTAAAGGAACACCGCTGGTCGTTTTATCGATCTGATCTTGCATCAAGCCACCTATAACTGCTGTATCACCGTTTTCGATTTTCAATACGGATTCGATTTCCCGCACCTGTATTACAGGTATCTCGCTTGTCACCCCTGCCCTGGCCAGCTCGGGATTGGGATCGGCAACGAAGTCTATGATGCGAGAAATTGTAGGGCGCACATTGAGTGTTACGACTTCGTTGTGATCGATGAAAGGTGTCACGGACATAACAAAACCGACCGGTACGGTATTTACATCGGTATCAACCGTGACCAGCGAGTTCTGGTTGACCGAGCCGGGTACCGCTTCTACGTTAGTCGTAAAATACACCTCGTTGTCCACGACTTTGAGTAGTGCGCTCTGGTTGTTAATCGCCATCACCTTGGGACTTGACAGAACTTTTACGTCACCGAACGTTTCCAGTGCTTTTAACGTCACGTTCAATGGATTTCCGTCAATCGTGTCTGCGATATTGAAAGAAAAAAACGGTGTCGATCCGAGATTACCACCGAGCAGATCCTGTGTTGCTGTGGTGTTCGGATCGCTGGTCACAAGCGACCAGTCAATACCTGCCTGGTAACGGTCACTGAGCTTGACTTCAGCAATGGTGGCCTCGATCAGCACCTGCCGTTGCACGCTGTCGAGAACCTGGTCTATGAATGCCTGTATTTGTGCATGCTTTTTTGCTGTCGCCTTGACGGCAATCATGCCGCTTTCCCTGTTAACAATAATATTCTCGCCTGTCTCGACGCTATCGATTTTGTCCGCTTTTACCGGCTGACCGATCATGGACGCGATGTTTATCGTCAATGTTTTCCAGAAATGGTTGTTCGATGTGTTCTGCACCACGGAACTTGAATCATTGCCGCTTTTCCCACCACTGGCACCACCCTGGTTGCCTTTTATATCAGCCGTTCCGGTAGATCTGATCTCCGAGGAAACCTCTACCGTCCCTGTGCTCCTACGCGAAATATTCAGATAACTGATTCTGTAGGTTTTTAAAAAGGGATCGTCAGCCTGCACCCGAAGTGTGTCGTCAACCAGTTGATAGCGGATACTGGTTTGACGTGAAATTCGATCGAGTATTTTAGGCAGTGTCTGATCAATCGCATTCATGGTGACATTGCCTTCTATATCATTTTCGATATCAAGATTAAGCCTGGCATCCCTGGCCATCGAAAACAGCAATTCCCTTATAGGCACGTCGTTAACGACGACCGTGTAGGTCTCGAGATTGGGTCTTTGTTGTGGCTTTGGTAGCACAGGTACACGTGCAATCGGCTCGGGAATATTATCGACCGGTGGTTTATCAAAAGTCAGGTGCCCATCAGATACTTCAGGAGGATTGGATGCACCGCAGCCTGCAATCAAAAGTAGCCCGAATGTTAAACTGCTTGTTATCGTTGTTCTGCTCATCAATTCACCAGGTCCAAAATGCATATTTCATGCATACTTACACCGCAAGCTTAACCGCTTGACCCAAGGTCCTTCCTGAGTGCGCTAACGCGACGCAAGAAAGGCTTGTCAGCCTTCATGTTCGCTGGCAGGTTTTGAAGTATAGAGCGCGCAGCTTTTCGCGAGTCAAAATCGTTGTACAGCACGCTGTACATGTGACGTCCTCCGATCATAGTGTCATAGACGTAAATCTTATGGAAATCAAGAAGATCGGGGGGGTCCCGTAAAAAATCCTCGACCGCTTCAACATCGGAGATCTGCGTCATGAAAAGCTGGATACTGTAATGTTCGTCATCAACTGCAGCTAGCCATTGTTCTGTTTCAATGAGCCGCTGAGCGAGCAAACCAGGCGCGGTTCTGGCCTGCGTCGGATGTCCATTCATGGCCGTCAACTCCGTGTCTGTGCTCATGGCTGCAGATAGACCAGCCACGCCCGAGTTCATTGCGAGTAATGTTCGGGTGGGGCTGCTGTAGCTGACTGTTGTATCATCACCCGGATTGATCCAGCGCGGCAGCATTGTGCCAAGCCAAACCGCGAGTAGCAGCGCGATGATGGCGCTGGCACTCATCATCACCGTCCTGTGGCCAAACGGCTTGACGAAATCGCTGTCCCTGGCCGCAGTGGCCACATGGCTCGCCTTCACTTCATGGCTTCCCTCCGAGAAAGTGGCCATCAATGCCTTGTCAGCTATGATATTTATACGCCGCGACAGTCCACTTGAATATTTTTCAACCGCATTCGCTGTGCGTTGACTGAAGATACTCGGCCCTCGATAACCCACAGATCGTAACCTGAAATTCAGGTAATCCAGAGTATCTTCCGGTGGAAACGGGTCCAGATAAAAACTGTGTGTGATGCGCTCCTTTAATTGTCTGATTTGCGGCTGCGCCAGCTTGTCATCCAGTTCCGGCTGTCCAAACAACACCATCTGTAACAACTTGTGCTGGTCTGTCTCGAGATTACTCAATAACCGGATTTCCTCGAGTGTTTCCACCGGCATGCTCTGGGCTTCTTCGACGAACAGGACGACCTGTCGGTTGTCAGCATGCTTTTGCAGCAAATACTGCTGCAGCTTTTGCATGACATCCAGCTTGTTTTCATTATTTTTCACATTGAGATGCAATTCGTGTGCAATCACGTGCAAGATGTTGTCCGGTGACAGGCTGGGATTTGCGATATAAACAACGTCAACGACGCTCGACAGCCTGACTTCCAGCATGCGACAGAGCATGGTCTTACCACTGCCGACTTCGCCCACAACCTTGATGATGCCCTCGCCCGAATTGATCGCGTAAATCAATGCCTCCAGTGCAGCACCTCGCTGACTTCCCTCATAAAACATGCTGGTATCAGGCGTAATTTTGAATGGCGGCCGATCCAGGCCGAAATGCTCAAGATACATTTAGATGTTCCCCAGTTTCTGTACCCTGCTATACAGGGTTGTTCTGTTTACATGCAGAGCCTCAGCTGCCTTGCTTATGTTGTTGTTATACTTTTCCAGCGCGATGCGAATACATCGGCTCTCCAGGTCAGCCAGCAAGTCATCGAGAACCAGCTCACCTGCCTCGAGTTTTTCAACCAGATACGCATCTGTCAGCGTTGGACCTAGACCCTTGAAGGCCTCAGCAGAAAACTGTGTTTCGAGTTCCTGGTAAAGCTGTCTGGATGTCACCACCTTGCCCGGGTACTTTGTACCCAGACGAATGACAATATTTCTGAGCTCACGAACATTGCCTGGAAACACATAACTGTTCCACAACTGCAGGGCTTCATCATCAAGTGTGAATGGCGACACTGTATCGGCATACATTTGCTGGAAATGGTCCAGTAGCAACTCTTTGTCGCCTTCGCGCTCGCGTAATGGCGGCATACGGATATGCAGAATTCCCAGGCGATGATAAAGATCCCGTCTGAAATTTCCCGTAGATACTTCTTCGCTCAAGACCTTGTTGGTCGCTGCAACGATGCGGGCTTGTGACCGATAAACCTGCGTTTCACCAACACGATAAAATTCGCCTGTCTCGAGCACACGCAGCAGCTTGCCTTGTAAAGCCAGGGGTAACTCGCCAATCTCGTCCAGAAACAGGGTCCCGTTGCCCACCTCGATAAAAAAACCACTGTGCGCCTGGTCAGCCCCGGTAAAGGCGCCCTTTCTGTGGCCAAATAGCGTCGCTTCCAGCAATTCAGACGCGATCGACGCACAATTGATAATTATGTAGGGCTCACTTCTGCGCTTGCAGTTTTCATGCAACGCCTTTGCGATCATTTCCTTGCCTGTGCCCGATTCACCCTCAATCAATACCGGAAAGGGTGAATCAGCAAACTGCTGTATTTGGTTGCGTACGGCCTCTATTGATGCACTGCTACCGACAAGACGGGTTTGTTCCTGGGCTTGACGATTGATTTCGATCGCATGCAATCGCTGCTGATGCTGAAGTCGACTGAGAAGTAAATCTGGCTCTGCAGGCTTCGCAACGAAATCAACGGCCCCCAGTGTCAACGCATGCTGGATATTCACATCGTTATCCTGACCCGATAAAACCAGTATTTTCATGTTCGGACTTTTTGTTATCAGCTCGCGAATCAGCGAAAAACCTTCATCTGGCTTATGTGGAAACGGCGGCAGACCGAGATCGACCAGGGCGATATCAGGGTAATGTTCAAGCGCGGCGAGCCGGGCGTTGACCGCATTTCTGCTATCAGCCGTTATCACTCGATATTGTGTACTCAGCACGAAGCCAAGACTCTCAGCAATCATCGGATCATCATCGACCAACAACAGTGTTGACTTGTCTAGTATCTCTGCTTTCATCGCGGTTTCAGGCATACTATGCCCCGTTTATAGCAATTGTTTTCCCATCAGACATATATAGCAGAAGCCACTGCTAATGATGCGTTCTGGCGTGTAATTGTGTTGTGAGTTCAATATAGGAGATAGAACCCTTCCATGTTCAATATTGTGTTGTACCAGCCTGAAATCCCCCCGAACACAGGTAATATCATCCGTCTCTGTGCTAACACCGGGTGCCGGCTTCATCTGATCGAGCCCTTGGGATTTGACCTTAACGACAAGAAGCTGCGCCGTGCAGGTCTGGATTATCATGAATGGGCCGATGTCAGAATTCATTCTGACCTTACGGGCGCCTGTTGTAAAGACGCTAGTGTCTACGCAATATCAACACGTGGCACCAGATCCTACACCGATGCACGTTTCAAGGCAGGCGACACCCTCGTTTTTGGCCCCGAAACCCGCGGCCTCCCCGACAGCTACCTGGACTCGATCGACCGCAACAAGGTGTTACGTATTCCGATGTTGAAGCACAGCCGCAGCCTGAACCTGTCCAATGCTGTGGCCGTGCTGGTCTACGAAGGTTTGCGGCAGAACAACTTCGCCGATGGTGGCGCAACCCGGCATAATTTAAAATTCTGCTGAATAATCATTGTCTTAGGAATAAGCCTCAATCACCGCCAGGGCACCCCTGGCAAATATTTTGCTATTGACGAAAAGGACAGGATGGGCATGGAATCGGTGCATCATGCAATGTCCGATATGGCGCCAGCGCATCAAAGACCGGGTCTAAGCCACATTTAGCCTGACACAAAACCGCCAGATGCACGCACGATGAGACAATATCTAAATACCGTTACGATTTATTACAAGTTTGTGGAATTTGAGCCGTCTGTGAGCGCCCGCAATGATTATTAATTACACAATATCAGTCGCAAAAGACGTGAATGTGATTAACTTGAACGCCACTGTGGCCAATCAAATTGAGCCCGCATTTCTCAGATCAGAGCAATTCTGCGATGGATTTTCTTTCAAGCAGCGAACGGACTGCATCGTGTGGATGAAAACCCTTATACAGCACTTTATGCACCTGCTCGATGATGGGTAATTCCACCTTGTAATACTCACCCAGCCTGACTGCCTCCTGGGATGAACGAACACCCTCGATCTCCTGCCCGATTTCTCGTGCAATTTCCTGTTTACTCAGGCCTTTGGCCAGCAAAAGACCGGTACGCCGATTGCGCGATTGATCATCGGTACAGGTCAACACCAGATCACCAAGGCCCGCCAGCCCCATAAAGGTGTCGCGGTTACAACCCATGGCTTCTCCGAGACGCATTAACTCCGCCAGACCTCGTGTGATCAGCGCGGCTCTGGAATTGGCACCAAATCCCATACCGTCAGCGATACCCGCCGCGATTGCCAATGGGTTTTTCAATGCACCACCAAGCTCGACACCGGCAATATCAGTACTGGTGTAAACACGAAAATAGCCCGTGTGCAGGCAGTCACGCCACTCATTGGCGACTTCCTCGCTGACCGATGCCACCGTAATCGCGGTTGGTAAATCACGCGCTACTTCGCGGGCGAAGGTTGGCCCGGAAATCACTGCCAACCTGTTGCACTGAGGCACTTCTTCTGCGAATACCTCATGCAAGAGTTTTCCGGTGCCCTCCTCGATGCCTTTACTCGCCCAGGCTATCGTCATTCCAGCGTGAAACAGCGATGCTGAGTCTTTAAGGAATGACCGATAGGTATGGCTGGGTATGACCAACAGAACCAATAACCCGTCACCGTGCAATGCTTCCGCCAGGTTATTGAAAATATGAAGTTTTTCCGGGAATACAACATCTGGCAGGTATTGCTCGTTACAGCGTTGTTGTTGCATTTGCTCGACATGCGCTGTTCGCCTTGCCCAGAGTCTAACATCAATCCCCCCCCGAGCCAGATGGATAGCCAGCGCGGTACCCCATGAGCCCGCCCCTAGCACGGTAACCGCTTTATGTGGCGTATTCACAACTATGAATGCGCCGTCACGATAGATGGAAGACTTGAAATCCGACGGCGTGTTGGCAAATAATCTTCTGCAAACATTCGTCGTTCAATCCCGGTTGGATGAAGTGAACAAACGGGTCTGCCCATCATAGGCCGGAAATCGTGTCTTTCGCCTGGAACGATCCTGACCACCACTATAAATCAACCGGGATTTCTGTAAATGCTTCGCCAGCTTGTTGGTAAAACCCGATTGGACAAACATATAACAGATGAAATTTGTTGCTCTGTGGTGGATGATTTCAGATTACAATGAACACGCTGCTTTTACGCCGATACTTGCGCAGCATGCGGACTAATGAGCCGTATCCTGAACCGCTGCCTGCTGTTGCTGCGTTTGTTGCAGATACAGGGCATTAAAATTCACCGGCGAGAGCAGCAACGGTGGGAAACCACCCTTGCCGACGAGTTCCGCGATCGCTTCACGTGCGAACGGAAAAAGCGTTTCCGGGCAGAATGCGGCCAGCATACCTTTCAGGTTTTCCTGCGCGAAACCAGCGACCGTAAATATGCCGGACTGGGTCAGCTCTACCAGAAACGCTGTCTTATCACTATGCTTGGTAGTGACAGTTATTTTCAGATCGACTTCATAGGTATCCTGGCCCAATGACTTATTGGAGCTGTTCAACTGGATATTGACTTCAGGTTTCCACTCGCCCTCGGTAAAAACGGCAGGTGCATTGGGCGATTCGAATGATACGTCTTTGAGATAGATTTTTTGTATAGCAAACTGTTGCTGCGCCTGATCCTGGGGCTGACCTTGCGCTGGTTGATTTTCCTCAGCCATGATAATGTGTCTCTAGATTGAATGTTTTTCGGTTATTTTTTCGTGAGCGGTAAGTTTGCATCTTGCCAGCTCAGGATACCACCAGCAAGATTATGTACGTTACTGAATCCAGAATGTTTCAGCATTCTACAGGCCTTGCCGGAGAGATTTCCACTGCGGCAATACGCCAGCACAGGTTTGTCTTTATGTTTTGTCAGGCTGTCAATCTGACCCTTGAGTGATGACATTGGAACATTTTTCGCGTTTTTTATGTGCCCGTTATTGAAATCCGCGGACTCGCGAACATCAAGGACAACCGCATCATCATTGTTCATCAGCCGAATCGCAGCCGTCGGATCCATCTGGTTAGCCCTACCCGACTGGTGTTCGAACTCGGCCTTGATTACCAGTGCTAAGACGACGACAAAGGCACCCACAAGCAGCAGGTGGTTACTTGCAAATTCGATGATCTGTTCCATAAAAACACGGTTTTTGGATATTTCTTAGCCAGCCAGTGCAGGCTTAATCGTGAATCTTTCTCGCAGAACAGAATACGTCCTGCATCATGCCTATCAGCCGCAGTGTTCGGGTATCGCTGACGCGGTAAAACACCTTGTTTGCGTCTTTACGTGATGCGAGGATACCCTTATCTCGCAGAATAGCAAGATGCTGGGAAATATTGCTCTGTGACGTGCCTACTGACTCAACAATATCCTGTACACTCACTTCCTGGTTACCCAAAGTGCACAAAATTTTGAGCCTGAGCGGATGAGACATGGCTTTCAACGAACGGGAGGCGCGATTGATATCCTCTTCGCGGGTCATTAATACGGTATTTTCAAGATCTGCAATATTCATCTTTAGTGAAACCTGACATGAATTATCATTTATAATTATATAAGCAAACAACGATACAATAATACACAATTATAACTAAAAAAACTCGAAATATCAGAAAACAGTCGATCAAATATATATTTCCTGGTGGTATTAAGCGCCTTGTTGGGATCTCGGAGCAGAATTCAAACACAAATGTACCCTAACAAAAGAGCTGTCAATCGCATCTTTGTGCTGTTATTGGTTCTATTAGCGACAGAATCGTCGGTTATGGCTTCACAAAATGATGAATTCGAGCGCTACCAGAAAAAACTCGATCGGGTACAAGAAAGCATAAAAAAGGTAAAGCAACACCTTAATAGCTCTCGCGACAAGCGGGGGCATGTGTACACAGATCTCAAGCAACTTGAGAGCGAGATCAGTCAAAACTCGAGGAAATTGAGTCAAACTGAAACCAGAATTAATGATCTGGAAGAACGGATTTCAGACTTGAAAGGAGAGCTTGGCCAGCTGCAGCATGAACTCAAAATCCAACGTCATGGCCTGGCGGAGCAGATACGCGCCGGCTATGCGATCGGTCACCAGCAACAGCTAAAAATTCTGTTGAATCAACAGGATCCTGCAAAAATGGGGCGAGCGCTCGTGTATTTCGATTATCTGAACCGGGCACGCGAAGATCAAATCCATGTGTTTCTGCGCAGCATTGCCAGGCATGAACAGATAGAAAGCGCGTTGAATACCACCTTATCGGAGTATCAGCAAACCCTGTCGACGCGGAAAAAACAGAAAAATTCGCTTCTAGGTCAGCGACTTAAAAAAAACCAGCTGTTATCCCGGCTGGAACAAAAAATCAGCAATCAAGAAAAAAACCTGATAGAACTGGAAGGCAGCCGCAGCCGTATCGAAAATCTGTTGAAGTCACTGGGCGAGCTGCTGGCAGATATCCCGCAGAGTCCATCAGACCTGAGGCCATTCAAACAGCAAAAGGGCAAAATGCCATGGCCGGCCTCGGGACCCTTTCTTGCCACCTATGGCGAACCACGCAATAAGGGTGGGCTTAAGTGGAATGGCGTACTCATCAGCACCAAACACGGCACGCCCGTTCGTGCCGTTAGCCATGGCCGAGTAGCTTTCGCAGACTGGCTGCAAGGGTTTGGTTTTATTATAATTATTGATCATGGCGAAGGCTACATGAGCCTTTATGGGCACAATGAAACCCTGGTCAAACAGGCGGGTGATTGGGTCGAAGCCGGTGAGGTCATTGCCGCCAGTGGCGACAGCGGTGGCCAGCCTTTTCCTGGTGTCTATTTCGAGATCCGCTTGCGGGGTAAACCGATCAATCCGCGCAGATGGTGCTCGCGCACCGTCAAATTCAGCTCAAATCTGGAGTAACCATATATCGGGAACAAGTAGACGCCGGCTAGCTCTATATATAATAATGAATATATTTATAATAGAAACGAATGCGAACTATGCCGTAACTGGGCTATAGTATTGACTTATAGGCCGGATCGGCCTGGAGAATGACATGAGCAAACAATTCAAGACCGCGCTGGTACTGGTCTTCGGAGTATTTCTTGGGATTTCAGCCTCCCTCACAGGTAATGTTCTGGCCAACAAAGATGAAGCCAAAGGATTGCCGCTGGATCAGCTGCGTAATTTCTCAGACATTTTTTCCCGCATCAAAACGGACTACGTAGAGGATGTTGAAGACGACGTGCTGCTAGAGCACGCGATTCGCGGAATGCTGTCCGGCCTCGACCCGCATTCAACGTATTTGAATCCGGACGAATATAACGAACTTCGTATTGGCACCTCGGGTGAGTTTGGTGGTCTGGGCATACAGGTAGGCATGGAAGACGGATTCGTCAAAGTCATTTCTCCTATTGATGACACGCCTGCATTCAAGGCGGGACTTCACGCAGGGGATTTGATCATTCGCCTCGATGAAAAAACCGTGAAGGGCCTGACCCTGAATGATGCGGTGAAAATCATGCGCGGCAAGCCCGGCACCGACATCGAATTGACTGTGGTGCGTGAAGGCGAAGACAAACCCATGAAATTCGTGGTCACCCGCGACATCATTAAGGTAAAAAGCGTCAAGAACAGATTACTCGATCCTGGTTATGGCTATATTCGGATCAGTAACTTCCAGTCAAGAACAGCACCACAGCTCCTGGAAGCGATAAATAGCCTCAAGGAAGAAAACGAGGCCGATCTTAAAGGTCTCGTGCTCGACCTGCGAAACAATCCAGGCGGTGTGTTGAACGCTGCCGCTGAAGTGACTGATCTGTTCATCGACAAAGGCAAGCTGGTCTATACCGAAGGCAGGATTGATAATTCGCATTATGAATATAACGCCAAGCCCGGTGATGTGCTTGACGGCGCGCCTGTGGTTGTGCTGATCAACGGTGGCTCAGCTTCCGCCTCCGAAATTGTAGCGGGTGCACTACAAGATCATAAACGCGCAGTCGTCATGGGCAGCAAATCATTTGGCAAGGGCTCAGTGCAAACCATACAGGAACTTAGAAGTGGTGGCGCTGTTAAGATAACAACCGCGCGTTATTTCACACCAAAAGGCAGATCCATACAGGGTGCGGGGATAACACCGGATATCATCCTGGACAAATACACGGTGACTTCAGCTGATGATGATGCTGCTACGCGCATAAAGGAAGCCGACCTCAGCAACCATATCAGCAACCCAACGATGTCAGAGGAAGAGATCAAAAAATCCAAGGAAAAAGCCAAGTCGAAAGAGGATAAGTTACTGGCGACAGAAGACTACCAGCTTCACGAAGCGCTGCTGCTTTTGAAAGGCTTGACGATTTTCAATCGATCCTGAGACATTCATACAGCAACTGGATGCTGAACAGGCCATACAAACGCCCAATAACCGTCGTTTTACTGGGCGTTTTCTTTATTATGGTCCCCGCTTTTGCTGGTAACTACGCCAGCATCATTATTGATGACCTTGGTAACAATCTTGAACACGGCAAGATCGCAATCGACTTACCCGGCTCGATTACACTTGCCTTTTTACCACATACAGACTTTGCTTCAGTGCTTGCCGACAGGGCACACCATTCAGGCAAGGAAATCATACTGCATTTACCTTTGCAATCGGTACGCCATTAAAGCCAGACACCGGGTACCTTAAAATTGCATATGACGCATGGTGAATTTGTTAAACAGTTACGATCAAATATCGCGTCCGTCCCGCACATAAGTGGTGTAAATAACCACATGGGAAGCCTGCTAACACAGCACCCGGGTCATATGGACTGGTTAATGGACGCGCTGGCAAAGCAGGGGGATCTTTATTTCATCGACAGCAGGACAACAACGAAATCTGTAGCGTCGTTGTTTGCACAAAAACACAATGTTCCAAGCCTGGAACGAGACATTTTTCTAGACCCGGACTTCAGGCCAGAAACCATTCGCAGGGAGTTTTCCCGCTTTATTAACCAGGCCCGTGAAACCGGATATGCAATTGCTATTGCACATCCTCACCCGCACACCATACAATTCATTAAACAGCATATCAATGAACTCGAAGGGCAGGGCATCAAACTTGTACCTGTCTCGGAAATGGTTGCATTACGGTATAAACGGGAGAAAGAGAGAAATGTCGCGAGCACTGGTACCATTGGCGCAGGGTTGTGAAGAACTGGAGGCCATTACCATTACCGACTTGCTGGTGCGCGCCGGCATAGAGGTCACTACTGCAGGCCTTGATCACAAGCCCGTTAAAGCATCACGCGGAGTCACCATCGTTCCGGATACTTCTATCGATGCTGTACGTGATCAAACTTTTGATTTGATTGTGTTACCGGGAGGCTTGCCTGGTGCCGATCATCTGCGCGACAATGAGGGCCTGCTGACACTGCTAAAAAAACATGCCGGTGAGGGTGGTTACGTTGGCGCTATTTGTGCTGCACCAAAAGCACTGGCAGCGGCTGGATTACTCGACGGAAAAAAGGCGACTGCATACCCAGGAGTTCTTGAAGCCCTGGGCGATCAGCATATTCATATAAAAGAGTCCGCAATTGAAATTGATGGCAACATCATCACCTCTCGCGGTCCCGGTACCGCTATGGATTTCGCCCTCACATTGATCGAGCTGCTGGAAGGATCCGCAAAAAGGGATGAGATCAATAACCAGCTGGTCAGATAGACCCTCAATCATTCATCATCGAAAATCTCAGCGAGCAGACATCGCCAGATATCCTTATTGATGATTATTACTGAGCATCAAGGGAGTCTCTGAGGTCAAGGTATTTCTGGCTGCCTGCATGCTGAGACACAAATCTATGTCTTGCTTTGTGGCATATACATCATGCACGGGCTGATAACGGCTCATTGCGGTGGATGTATAGATTTCTATCAGATCCTGCTCCATATTCAGCTGATTATTTGGCTTGACTAAATCCAGTATGATTTGACGACTACTATTAGCGATCGTCAATATGCCTGAAATTCTCGCCGTTTGCTCTGTCATGCTAAGGTCGTACGGCTCGAATGATAATTCTTTCAACTGCTTCAACAATCGTTGTTGATCCGGCATTTTATTCTCCACAGAATGTCTCGCCGCCGTAGTCTGGATCATATGAATATTCGGAGCTTCCTCTCGCCATTGCGTGATACCATCATTGACATCTTTAAAGATACCTTGCCTGGATCCATCGTCAGAACGCCAGCATAATCCCGTCATGATTGACTCGGGCACCAGCCGGTAAGCAGTAAAATCAGCTCTCGCTTCTCCTGCTTTGACATCCATCGACAGATCTAACCTCTGTCCATTTTGTCTGGACTGCAGCCAGTCTACGGATGCATACAATGAAACAGCAAATAATGAAACAACAGCGATCATTACCTGTAATTTATGTCGGATCAACATCATGTACCTCCACAATGACATAAGCAGTTTATAATATGCTAAATGGATAAAATCAATGAATTCAGTAAAATAGATATGAAATTTTTGTAACAGATTTATGGCTTACACGGTCCCGGATACCATCACATCCTTATCATCCGATTCGAGCGATTACAGATCAATGGCCAAATGAAAGAGGCCGGCGATGAGGGCAATGCCGCTTACTTAAGACATATTCAATCTATGCTGTCACTGCGAGGCACGAAGCATGAATTTATCCTGGAGAAAAATTAACGCACCAAGTAAGGCCCCAAAGGGGCAACACATGAGAGCGATCCTTTTTGATCTTGATGGTGTTCTGTATACTGGTGAAAGCGCAATAGATGGTGCTGCGGATGTCATCAACTGGTGTGTTGACGAGAACATTCCCCATTTGTTTCTGACAAATACAAGCTCGCGGCCGCGCTCGGCACTGGTTAGTAAACTTGCCAGCTTTGGTATCAAGTCTACCCCCGATGACTTCATCACTCCTGCGCTTGCGGCAATTCAGTGGTTAGCGAATCACGTGAGTGGAAAAATAGCTTTGTTTGTTCCTGAAGCTACCCGAGATGAATTTGCAGCATTCGATCAATGTGATGAAAACGCAGAAGAGGGCGCTGAAGCAGTAATAATCGGAGATCTTGGCGCAGCCTGGGATTATAAAACACTCAATCGTGCATTTAGACAACTGATGGATAATGCGAACACTAAACTTGTTGCCCTTGGCATGACACGTTACTGGCGCGCGGAAGATGGTCTCAGACTTGATGCTGCGCCCTATGTCAAAGCTCTGGAACATGCCAGCGGTCGAAAGCCCGTCATATTAGGAAAACCTTCCAAAGTATTTTATGACAGCGCGCTGATCAAGCTTGGATGCAATGCCAGTGAGACCGTAATGATTGGCGATGATATCAGGGGTGATATAGAAGCCGCACAGAACGCAGGTATCCACGGGCTGCTGGTGAGAACCGGCAAGTTTCAACAAACAGACCTGGAGCAGGGTATAAGACCATATGATGTCATTGAGAGTATCGCTGAGCTGCCTGCCTGGTGGCGAAGTCATAACTAAGGAAACTCTTATTTATTCAGCGTTTCCCTGAACAATCATTATGAAATTAATCATAACAACTAGCCCGCATTTCTCATCAGGCGGCGTCGAATACTGATAAGGCGCCAATCCATTTAAGAGTATCCAGATGATCAGAAATACAGTGTGTTATTCAAACATGCCTATCACGGGTCAGGCTGCTGTTATTGTGTCTGATATCTTAAAGCGCTCACTTGCAGACACAAATCAATAGAATCGTTGACAAACATCTGCAGCGTCCTCATGCCAAAATCCGATCGTCGAATCTTTGCTGTCGCAACAACTAAAATTTCCTGTTCATGTTCAGCACGCGTACCAATAATACTAGTCAATTCGACTCTGAATTTTACCGGTTTGCTGATTCCGTGCATTGTCAGTATTCCATAGAGATCTGCTGTTGTGTCGCTGTCCCATTTGAGCAAGGTGCTGACAAACAGAATTTTTGGATACTTTTTTGTGTGTAAAAACCGTTCGCTCTGCATCATATCTTTTATGAACATATGATCGGTTTTCAGGCTTTCTGAATCAATCATCACCAGCATCTGGGAATCATCACCCCAGACTTCTCGACGCAGTGCGAGACCACCGCGAAAGCCCTTGAACTCAGCTTCGACGCGCCCGATTAAACTATCAACGCAGAATCCGACTCGTGAAGTTGTCGAGTGAATTCGATACAGGTGGCCATCTTTTGCGGCTTCCAGCATTTCTGCAACGAGTGCATTGTCAACCACACCATCCCTGAATGGCGCGCAAATACGATTATCCGCTGCATGCGCAAAGCCGGTAAAAAGCAACATCAGGAAGATGACTAGTTTCAGCATTTACTTGTAGGAAGCAGCGTTAGTATGCTGATTATATTAAACAGACTTTGCTTTAAAATCGAGTCATACCAATGTGCTAACAGTGGATGTGTCTCAATAACCGGACATGAACCAGCTTTGGCAGACTGCATAGCAGCATTACCTTCTTTACTGAAGCAATAGAGGCATCCGCCAATGCGAACCTGCCCGGATGTTTCACGAATCCTTCGTGCAACATCCGGGCTAGTCAGGACTTACATGTGACAGCCTGTAGCCAAATCAAGATTTGTATCTGACAGCATCAACGCTCATACACAAGCTGACAGAATTACTCACCATGGGGGAGAGTGCAGTCAAGCCAAACTCAGAGCGGTGTATTAAAGTAGTTGCTTTCACCACAATTCGATGCGCATCTTCGCCGGGCTGTTCAATCAGTTCAACATGGAAACCGACCGCTTTCGTGATCCCGTGCATTGTCAAGTTACCTTGCAGAATCGCTTCATTATCGCTAATCCATTTGAATCCCGTACTCACAAACAGGATCTCGGGAAAGTTTTTGACATCAAAAAACTTTTTACCTTTCAGCATTCTCTGGATCAGCGCCCCGTCAGTCTCCAGGCTGTCTGTATTGATCTTTACAAGCGCATGCTCATCATCCGTCACATTCTCGTTGAGAAATGTCAGTCCACCAGTAAAGTCTCTGAACTCACCTTCGATGAGACCAACCGGACTCTCAACGCAAAAACTAACTTTCGATGATGATGCTTCTATACGGTAGAGATGGCCATCGTCCGCAGCCTTGAGCATTCTTGAGATAGTCAACTCATCAACACCGCCATCCTTGAATGGCGCACAAACATCCGTTTCGACTGCAGCAGAAGCCGAAGCCGTGAACAGGGAAATCAATAAGCCAGCCAATACGCTTTTCAATGTACTCATAATCTCGCTCCACTATCAAATTCGTGGGTAATATATTAGAGTATACTAATATAACGATTCGCTGATGTCAATTCCGGGCACCCGCACGGCCGCCGGGATATATTTATATGTTATTGATTATATTTAAATTATCAAGTTTACAACTGACGGATCTGATTGACGCGTCAATCAATCCGCAACAGTGCATGTCTGCCTTCGTGCAAGATCCGGGCTGACTAGCCTGCATTTCTCACCAGGCGGCGTGTAATACTGGTAAGGCATTGGTTTTTTGGAGTGACGCTCGGATGATCAAAAATACAGAGTGTTATTCAAGCATGCCTATCACGGTTCAGGCTGGCCTTGGTTTGCATGAGATCGTAGGGTGCGCTGTGCGCACCGTTTATCTTCAGTGTGCTGGGCTGTTTCGGTGCGCACGGCGCACCCTACGGTCGCTTCACCCAAGCTATGGCTACGCTTTTCGCTCCAGAGCGGCGCTTACGAACACGAATCCTGCGCCTGCTCCCGTGATCCTGGTGAGAAATGCGGGCTAGTTCTCATTTCTCACCAAGGGTGGAGGGGGGTGAGATGATCACGCAGATATCTGGATTCACAAAAGATTACACGAAGAAGTGGAAAAACCATGTATATTTTCGACTGAGTAACTACTTTGTGGATTAAAAGATCAAGTGAGGGCGCATCGTTTGGGTCATTCCAGCCTTACTCCAAAGCACCCATGCTCAATCAGTATTCCGCGCCGCCTGGTGAGAAATGCGGGTTAGGTATTTTCTGGTTTAAATAATAACGCCCGGCCAGACTTCTGTCTGGCCGGGCGGGGGGATTATTTTTACAATGATAAAGCGGTTAGATCGCTGTTACATTTTCTGCCTGGGGTCCTTTCTGGCCTTGTGTGATGGTAAATTCAACTTTCTGACCTTCAGACAGGGTTTTAAAACCGTCTGAGTTGATTGCACTGAAATGCACAAATACATCGGGGCCAGACTCCTGCTCAATAAAGCCGAAGCCCTTGGTGTCGTTGAAAAATTTTACTGTTCCTGTAACGGTGTTTGACATGGTGATTACCTGTATAAATGAGATTATTCTATGTTGGTTATTGCTGAGAAATACAGGTATTACTTATGAATTGCATGACGTATAAGATTGGTTAATCGTCGTTATGATGTACATAAATATTGCCATATATTTCAGGCTGATAAGATTATACACAGCGATCCGTCCCCGTCAACGAATTTTCTACTATGTAATAAACGGTTTTACCGGGCTTTTTATGACAATTTAATAACAACCGGGTAGCCCATTGCCATAATCCGGGACAATCTCTCTGCTTGGCCAGATTGAGATGCCCTATCTCTCACCAGCGGGCGAAAAGATCACAATGATTATTAATAAAAACACGGCTAATGTTCAACATGCGGGCTAATCCGCAATTTTCTTGTGCACCCAATCAGCACCCAATGTACCCTGTAACCTGTCCAAATAACTCTGGCTGCGTACCCATTTGATCATATATTCAGCTTTTTCCATTCGCCCCTGTAAATCAGCCCATTTTTCTGTCTCGTCTTCGCTTGTTTCATCCATTTTTTGCTCAACACAATCTCTATTCATTTGCCAGAGCGAAGCATCCCGCTGCTGCTTGATACGCAGCCTCTGCTGATACCAGTCGCTCTGCAGAAGATAGTCCCGTGTGAACATGACACGTATGGCGGCATTATCAATTGTCTTACCCTTGAAGCGCCCTTCCGCCATGATATGGAGCAGCGCTTGCAAGGGAGGGCAGGCATCATCGATCGAACCATCATCGAAATAAGCACTGGCAACTTTCTTCTGCGCCTCGGTAATATTATTAATACCATCAACATAGGCCTCCATATCCTGTGTTTCCGGGCGTAACATCGCTTCATCAAACACGATACTTGGACTATCGAACACTTTTCCAAAATAGGCATGCACGAAATGGCTGGTAATCCGGTATCCAAGCCTGCTTGCATGAATTGTTTGCCCGCTGTATTCGAAATCATCGATTTTTTCAAGGTAACCCTGCTTGATCAGGAAACCAGGTTCACGGTGCTTCACTGGAAGACGGCACCAGATTTCTGGAATAAGCATACTGATATCATGATCAACGCGACGTCTCCCACCTATATATCCGGCAGCGGTTGAAAAACCATCATGTCCACAAAGAATAAACGACACCAAGGCATTGTTCAGATCAGCCGTGGTTGACAGCGCATTGAATGGACCCTTGGTAAGAGCACCTTCGGAACCGGCACCGGTAGTCGAGGGTGATTTACCGGTGAGACTGCAAACAAGATCCATGAACAATTCCGGCAATTCCTGATAATGGATCGGGTTATACACGGCTAATGGTCGTATACCCACCGCTTTATCCGGTGGATTATTGCGCCGCCCCTGTAAAACGGCATTCACTGGAAAATAGACCGGCTGGTCAAGCGACAGGCCTCGTGATAGCCGTGTGCCCATCAACGCCAGATATTTATCTCTTGGATTAGCCAGATCGGGTCTTAACTGCAGATAACGAACATTCAAACTGGGTTTGCCATCAACGATACGCGGATGTGCAGATGAAACGAAGTATCCATCTTCAGGCATACGGGCAGCATCCCGAATTCTTTTCTGCATGGGCTCGGAATACTCTGCAAAATGCACGACATCTTCTACCAGCTCACGTGCGTCTTGTCCCGTTAAGGGCTGGAAGTTGGAAATAAAATTATTATGACCTGCCAGATCTGCCTCGGTCTGCGTGTCCAGGCCACGGTTGACGGCATCATCCGGGCGCTGAAACAGGTAGTTTTCACAGTTCACAACCAGCTTCACACTCTTGCTGTTGTATTCGGTATTCAAGCCTTTCAGATAATCGGTTGGCACAACAAGTGACGCCGATATGTCATCTTCCATCTGCACCTTTTTTGCTGCCACAAAATCCTGTCTCAGTTTGTATACACGCCAGGTACCATCGCTATGAGTGCCCACACGTAAATAACTGGATATGAGTTTTCGCCCGTCATACTTGAGTTCATGCCCTGGGTTGCCATTAACCTCGTCAACAGAAAAATGCCTTCGCCAGTTATTACCCCACTCAGGATTGTAGAACCGTTTGATCATAAACACCAAAGCAAGGATATGCTGAGGTATCGTTTCGAGCCAGTGATTATGCTCGTCTGTAAAATCAGGTGAAGGCGTTAATAATTTAATTACAGACCCGAGGCTGCGCTCACTACTGAGAAGCGTCCGTATGTCCTTCACGGACGAGTCGTTGAAGCGGTTAGAGTAATCCCGGTTGAATATTGCCTCGACCTGATCGAAGTCTTTCTCATAGTCACCGACAAAGATCGGACCGCATAACATAGAGTCCTGTATTGATTTCGATATTTCGGATTTTCCTCCGCCCGATACTGTACTGGGCTTATGACAGAGAGTACCTTCCCCGAGTGTACCAATCAGACGCCAGCTGGGTGCTTTGGGGTGCTTCTCCATGTGCACGGTGAAACCACTGGGATAAACATATGAACGTTTTGCCAGTAATTTTATCTGTTGTCGCTCGCCGTCCTTAAACCAGCTTACGTGCTGTTGTTTCATGTCTATCTGTGCACTTTCCGGTATATACAGTATGTCGTTATATTTCGTATCAACGGCATAGCCTTGCTGGTTGACAGTAATACCACCTTCCAGCTGTTTACATAACCGTTCAAACGTTTGCTCACTCATCTCATCAGAGATCTGTGGTAAATATGTTTCCCCCAGATTGAACCGAGGGTAGGCAATTGCACCACCCGCATGTTCTTCTTCAACACCACCGAACAGATTTGCTGAATAACTGATCTGTGATTTGATCTCTTTTTTACTGTATCCAAAATAATTATCGGCGATAATGGTAACAATTACACCAGACATATCACGGCAAACAATCTTGAATGCCTGACCTTCGTTATACAGTTCTTCCTTGTCTTTCCAGCACATGCCGTCCTTGAGCTGGCGCTCGCTGGCCTCATCAACATGAGGCAGTCCCAAACCTTTCTTGCTCAACCTGGTCAGATGCGGCGCCAGTATGATGCAACCGCTGTGACCGGTCCAATGATCAATATCCAGAGCAGCATCATTCTCGGTCAGGAAAGGATCACCCGCATTGCCGAAAATAGATTCAACAAAATCGAGATTTGCAACCAGACTTCCGGGGGCGAACATGCGTGTTTCCAGGCTCCTGGCTGGCATTACATTCTCAACCTCCGGACGCACGGTGGGCCTCACCAGCAATGAAACCCAGAGATCAAGTGGCCGAGGCATATGGCTGGTCAGAGGCAATTCCATTAATTCTGTTGGCGGATCCAGTGCAGCCTGAAGCAGGTTAGCGTAGGCTTGAACTGGAACAGCCTTTTTATCTGCCGGCACCGGTAAGCCACCCTCAACAATATGGAATACACCTGCGGTGGTACGTCTATCACTTCGAGGATTATGCAGTACGCCTTGTTGGACCCGGTAGGATTCGAGTAGAGATGAACTATATTTGTTTTTATCAAACGGCAACGACATTTCACGTGCCACTCCCGGGGTATTCAGCGTGAATGTTTCACCCGGCAAACTGATATTGGTATCAACGCCATTGCGCGCAAGATAGCCATTGAGAAAAGTCTGTATTCGTTGATCTGCTGGACAGCGATAGTCTGACAGCAAACGTCTATGTTCAGAGTAGTTTTTTAACAGGCTGTCTGCTATGGAAAGATAACTTCGGTCGGTATTGAGTTCACAGCGATGACCCATCGCGGCAAGTTGCAAACAGATAGCCTGTAGAGTTACCTGGCGCTGATCAACAGCTCGTCTTTCAGGAAGCGTGTATTCCGCATGAGATTTCATTACTGTAGCCATTTTATACCTCTCCTGATTGAGTCAGGTCGAATGCTATTCTAATAAGCTGTTGATGAAATTTGCAACACATCAACCGGAGGATCACTGAAATCGTGTAAACAGTCAATATCTATCAATCACTTACATAGCACTCTTCTAAATACGGACAAGCAATAAGCACAGGTCAGTGATTCACATACAAATTATGTGTAACTTCTATTCATTTTAAGCCGCGAAGAAGTACTATTAGAAAATGATATGTAAATGCAAGAACACCTTTTCGACTTTGCTTTCCTGGCGAGGTGAAAAGACACGCTAAACCGGACACAGGCCGACTTCTATTCTGCGAGATCAGGCAAGCATTGTTTGCTACCAAATTGAGCGACTATTTTTTTGTAGGTCTTGTCCAGCCCGTTATGGTTTTCTGTTCTGTTCTGCTCAGTGTCAGCGCATCATCTTCAGTATCTCTGGTTATTGTACTGCCAGCACCGATCGTCGAATTCTTTCCCACTTTCACAGGCGCAACAAGTTGTGTATCAGAACCTATAAATGCACCATCCAGTATGACTGTCTTGTGTTTATTTGCTCCATCATAGTTACAGGTGATAGTACCAGCACCAATATTTACATCACTGCCAATGTCAGCGTCGCCCAGATAAGTCAGGTGATTGGCTTTACTGCCTGATCCAAGTTGTGTATTTTTTACTTCTACAAAATTTCCAACTTTACTATTTTCTTTTAATGATGTGCCCGGACGTAATCGCGCAAACGGGCCGACTTCTACATTGTTAGCTATTACTACCTGTTCTATAACGGAGTAGGGCTTGATTACAGCACCATCGCCAATGCTGCTTTCGCTTATTACACAACCGGAACCTATCGATACATTACGACCAATCGTAACCTTGCCCTCGAATATGCAATTGATATCTATGAATGAATCATTACCAATCGTGAGTTTTCCACGAATATCAACTCTGGCCGGATCCGCCACTGTAACACCCTGCATCATAATCGCATCAACTTGTTCCTGTTGTTTGATTCTTTCAAGTTTTGCCAACTGAATTCTATCGTTCACGCCTTCAACCTCGTATGCATTATCTGGCTGTGATGTTATGATTTTTTTTCCATCATGTACTGCCAACGCTATGATGTCTGTTAAATAATATTCACCCTGAACGTTATTGTTATCAATCCTATGCAGGCATTGATTCAGGTAACCCGCCTCTAGTGCCATGATGCCAGTATTAACCTCCTTGATCTGCCTTTGCTTGTCGGTAGCATCTTTGTGTTCAACAATGGCAACTACTTCATTATCAACGCGGATGATTCTGCCATAACCTGTCGGATCCTCCAGCTTGATGGTCAATAAAGAAATACTCTCTGCTGTTACGCACTCGATCAGTTTAGTGAGCGTGTGTGATTTAATCAGTGGGATATCGCCATAGAGGATCAGTACAACATGCTCATCATTGACATGTGGGCTGGCTTGCTGGACCGCATGCGCGGTGCCTAATTGCACATCTTGCAGCACCCATTCAACATCGAAGTCTCTGCAATATTCCTGCAGGTGCTCACCGCCATGTCCATAGACAATATGAATATCGTTTGCATTAAGTTCGAGGCTGCGTAGGTATACATGCTCGAGCATGGGTAGACCAGCAAGTTTGTGCATCACCTTGGGCATGGCGCTTTTCATTCGTGTGCCCTGGCCGGCAGCGAGAATAACGACACTCAGATTCATAAGAATGTCCTGACAATAGAAAGGCCGGATAAGACCGGCCATAGGGTATTAACTTGACACACGTTAAACCTGGATTATCTTCTTCTACGCAGCTTTTTGATCGTTTCGATCTTGGCAATGGCTTCGACAAGTTCGGCCTTGGCACGGGCATAATCCAGATCTGATTTCTTATCCGCCATTGCTGCTTCTGCTCTTTCTTTAGCTTCATTTGCTGCTGCTTCATCAATATCAGCGGCACGAATAGCCGAGTCAGAAAGGATGGTTACAACATGTGGCTGGATTTCCATAATTCCGCCATTCACGAAGAATGACTGTTGCTCACCATCCTGAAGTACAATGCGTACCTCACCCGGCTTTAATTTGGTGAGCAGGGGGGCATGGCGCGGGTGTATGCCCACTTCACCCATTTCAGCCGGCGCATAGCATTCTGTAATGATGCCCGAATAGATCTCATTTTCAGCGCTGACGATATCGATGTGCATGGTCATTGACATGGATAATTACTCTTGGTGAATTACTGCATGCTCTTGGCTTTTTCGACAGCCTCGTCAATGCCACCCACCATGTAGAACGCCTGCTCTGGCAGATCGTCATGCTCACCGGCGAGGATGGCCTTGAATGCAGCCAGGTTGTCTTTCAGGCTGACATACTTTCCGGGTGCGCCGGTAAATACTTCGGCCACAAAGAAAGGCTGTGACAGGAAACGCTGGATCTTGCGCGCGCGGGCAACAACCAGTTTGTCCTCGTCTGACAGTTCATCCATACCCAGAATCGCGATGATATCCTTCAGCTCCTTATAACGTTGCAAGGTGCCCTGTACCGCACGTGCTGTTTCGTAGTGCTCCGCACCGACAACATTCGGATCAAGGATTCGCGAGGTAGAATCCAGCGGATCAACCGCCGGATAGATGCCCAGCTCGGCAATCTGACGTGACAATACCAGTGTCGCATCCAGGTGGGCAAACGTGGTGGCTGGTGACGGGTCAGTCAAGTCGTCTGCCGGTACGTATACTGCCTGGAAAGAGGTAATGGAGCCCGTCTTGGTCGAGGTGATTCGCTCCTGCAGCACACCCATCTCTTCCGCCAGCGTCGGCTGATAACCCACCGCTGAAGGCATACGTCCGAGCAGGGCAGATACCTCGGTACCGGCGAGTGTGTAGCGATAGATGTTATCGACGAACATCAACACATCGCGGCCTTCATCGCGAAAAAATTCAGCCATGGTCAGACCGGTCAGTGCTACGCGAAGTCGGTTACCCGGTGGCTCGTTCATCTGGCCATAAACCAGTGCCACTTTGTCAAGTACGCCGCCTTCCTGCATTTCGTAATAGAAGTCGTTACCTTCACGGGTACGCTCGCCCACGCCGGCGAACACCGAAAAACCGGAGTGCTCAACCGCAATATTGCGAATCAGTTCCATCAGTGTCACCGTCTTGCCTACACCAGCACCACCGAACAAGCCGATCTTGCCACCTTTGGCGATCGGCATAACCAGATCGATGACCTTGATGCCGGTCTCAAGAATTTCGGTTGATGCACTTTGTTCTTCAAAAGAGGGCGGTGCACGATGAATCGCTGCCGTACTTTCCGCACCGATATCACCCTGATTGTCGATGGGTTCACCCAGCACGTTCATGATACGGCCCAGCGTTTTCTGGCCCACAGGCACACGAATGGCATCACCGGTGTTTTCCACTTGCATGCCACGACGCAGTCCTTCTGTCGATCCCATTGCAATCGCACGAACGATACCGTCACCCAGCTGTTGCTGCACCTCCATGGTCAGGTTGGTTTCACCCAGCTTGAGTGCATCGTATATCTTTGGAATCGAGTCCCGTGGAAATTCCACATCGATAACCGCGCCGATAATTTCGACTACGCTTCCGGTACTCATGATTGTTTCCTCATAACTCTGGTTAAATTCTGCTCAATAAACACGTCAAACAGCAGCAGCGCCACTGACGATTTCCGAGATTTCCTGGGTAATCGCTGCCTGTCTGGCTTTGTTATAAACGGTTTGCAATTCTTTTACGATTTCACCGGCATTATCGGTAGCACTCTTCATCGCGATCATTCGCGCTGACATTTCACTGGCAATATTTTCTACCAGACCCTGATAGACCTGTGATTCGATGAAGCGGAACATCAGCCCATCAATAATATGCTTGGCATCGGGCTCATAGATGTAATCCCAGTGATGTTCCAGTTCCTTATCGACGTCACCACCTACTGGAACCAGCTGATGTATGCGCGGTTGTTGTGTCATGGTGTTAACAAAGACGTTATGCACCAGATAGAGTCGATCAATTTTGCCCTCGTCATAGGCATCAAGCATGACCTTTACAGTACCGATCAGGTCTTCCATCGTTGGGCTATCACCGAGATGATCTGCCTGAGCGACCAGACGGCATTTGAAACGACTGAAGAAGCCAACTGCTTTTCTGCCGATTGCACAAACATCGACGTCAATGCCCTGGCTGTCCCATTCCATCATTTCCCGTACAGTCGCCTTGAACATATTGGTGTTCAGACCACCACAAAGACCACGGTCCGTAGAAACAATGATATAACCAACGCGATTGCTGACCTCACGATCACTCAAATAGGGGTGTTTGTATTCAGGATGCGCCTGCGCCAGATGTGCAAGCACGTTGCGAATCTTTTCCGCATAGGGGCGCGAAGCGCGCATACGTTCCTGGGCCTTGCGCATCTTACTCGCAGCCACCATTTCCATGGCCTTGGTAATTTTCGCGGTGTTCTCGATACTCTTGATCTTGGAGCGTATCTCTTTAGCGCCTGCCATATGCTTTTCCCATTACCTGTAAAAAAAACGCTTAGTATGCGCCCTTGGCCTTGAAATCATCCAGCGCCGCGCGCATGGCGGCCTCGATGTCATCATCAAAGTCACCGGTCGCATTGATTTTATCCAGTAGATCGCCGTTGTTGCTCTTTAAATAGGCCTGCATAGCAGCTTCGTAATCGACGATTTTTCTCGTGTCAACGTCATCAAGGTAGCCCTCGTTGGCGGCAAACAATGAAAATGCCATTTCAGCGACCGTCATTGGCGAGTACTGTGACTGTTTCATCAGCTCGGTTACACGTTCACCACGTTCCAGCTGGGCTCGTGTTGTCTCATCAAGGTCTGATGCAAACTGGGCAAATGCGGCGAGCTCACGAAACTGGGCCAGTGCCAGTCGCACACCACCACCGAGCTTTTTGATGATCTTGGTCTGAGCAGCGCCGCCTACACGTGACACAGACAGGCCCGCGTTGATGGCCGGCCGAATACCCGCATTGAACAGATCAGACTCTAGGAAGATCTGTCCGTCTGTAATCGATATCACGTTCGTCGGCACGAAAGCGGATACATCACCATCCTGGGTTTCAATAATCGGCAATGCTGTTAAGGAGCCAGTCTTACCCTTGACTTCACCGTTAGTGAAGGTTTCGACGTAATCGGCATTGACGCGTGAAGCACGCTCGAGCAGACGTGAATGCAGATAAAAAACGTCACCCGGGTAGGCTTCACGGCCCGGAGGACGGCGCAGCAACAGTGACACCTGGCGATAGGCCCAGGCCTGCTTGGTCAGATCATCATAAATAATCAATGCGTCCTGTCCACGGTCACGGTAATACTCACCCATGGTGCAGCCGGCGTATGGCGCGATGAATTGCATTGCAGCGGATTCTGCCGCGGTCGCAGCGACGATAATGGTGTGCTGCATGGCGTCGTGCTCCTCAAGCTTGCGCAAGATGTTCGCAACCGTCGATGCCTTCTGGCCAATAGCCACATAGATGCACTTGATACCGGATTTTGCCTGGTTGATGATCGCGTCGATTGCAACGGCAGTCTTGCCGGTCTGACGGTCGCCGATAATGAGCTCACGCTGGCCACGGCCAATGGGCACCATGGCGTCGATAGATTTCAGTCCGGTCTGCACCGGTTGATCAACAGACTTGCGTTCAATCACACCCGGCGCAATCTTTTCTATGGGCGCCGTATCCTTGGTGTTGATTGGCCCTTTACCATCAATAGGATTTCCCAGTGCATCGACGACACGGCCGAGCATGGCGTCACCAATGGGGACCTCAAGAATACGCCCCGTGCACTTTGCAGTATCGCCTTCAGACAAATGGCCATAATCGCCCAGAACCACGGCACCGACGGAGTCACGTTCGAGGTTAAGCGCCATCGCGTAGGTATCACCGGGCAGTTCGATCATTTCGCCCAGCATGGCATCGGCCAGGCCGTGAATTCGAAGAATACCATCAGTCAGGCTGACCACGGTACCTTCGGTACGGGCCTCGACGGCAGTATCGAAACTCTCGATTCTGGATTTGATGAGTTCACTGATTTCAGATGGATTCAGCTGCATGTTTGTTTCCTCTTAACGACCCAATGTCAGCGCCAGCGATTCTAGCCGCGATTTCATTGAGCCATCGATAATTGTGTCTCCGGCCTTGATCACGACACCACCGATTAGGGATTTATCGGTTGAAGTGGTGATAGATACATCTCGGCCCAGTTTGCTTTTCAGCGTCTCGATAATAGCCTGTTCCTGTTCGGCGGTCAGAGTAAACGCAGAAATAACCTCTGCTTCAACTTTACCCTCAGCCTCGGCACGAAAAGTCTCGAATTGATCGCGCACTTCCGGCAGCGCGCGCAGGCGGCCGTTTTCAGCCATTAGCCTGATCATATTCTGCTGTTCTTGATTCAGCTTGTCAGAAATAACCTTGAGCAGCAGTTCGCCTTTTTGCGCTTTACTGAGCTGCGGCTCGTCGAGCATTTCCTGCATGCCAGCATCAGCCGCGACAGCAGCCATAAGTGCCAGCGCTTCACCCCAGCTTTCCACTGTGGATGTCTGCGTTGCCAGCGAATAAACCGCCCTGGCATAAGGACGTGCTGAGGTAGTGTACTCTGCCATCGATTCTCAGTCTCCTGTCTCTATAGCTGTTCTGCCAGATCTTTGAGTGTGCTGGCATGCGCCGTTTCATCAACTTCTCGCTTCAGCACTTTCTCCGCACCGGCGATTGCCAGTACTACGACTTCCTTGCGTAAATGTTCACGCGCACGGTTCACTTCCTGTTCAATTTCAGCGTCGGCGCCCGCCATGATGCGTTCGGCTTCCGTTCTGGCATCATCCTTGGCTTCATCGACGATTTCATTGGCACGCTTTTGTGCCTGCGCGATGATGTCGGCGGCCTGGCCTTTGGCCTGTTTCAACTGTTCTGCCGCTTTTTTAGCGGCCAGCTCCTGTTCGTGCTGTCCACGCTCGGCAGCAGCCAGACCATCGGCAATCTGCTTTTTACGCTTGGCAAGCGCATCCACTAGTGGCGGCCATATAAAGGCGTAACAAAACCACACAAACAGAGCGAAAGTGATCGATTGCCCAATCAGCGTCAAATTGATATTCATACGCTCGTACCGTTTCTGTTGATGATGTCGCTAATTATCCGGCAACAGCGAAAATGACGTAGAAAGCCACACCCACTGCGATCATGGGCACGGCGTCAGTCAAACCCATCATCAGGAAGAACTGGCCACGCAGCAACGGGATAAGTTCGGGCTGACGTGCGGCGCCCTCCAGGAATCGGCCACCCAGTACACCAATACCAATGGCAGCACCAAGAGCACCCAAACCCATCATGAGCGCGCCTGCGATGTACAGCATTGCAGTTACTTCAGTCATTGATTTTCTCCTAGTAATAGATACTTGATTAATTCGTTAATGTTCTTCGCCGGTCTGGTAGGCCAGATCCATGTAGACGATCGTCAGTGTCATAAAGATATATGCCTGCAAGGTGATGATTAGGATGTGGAAAATCGCCCATCCCATTTGCAGAAGGCCACCAAAAACACCAAGCACCAGACCGCCACCGTACATCAGCGCGATCAGGATGAATATCATTTCGCCAGCAAACATGTTGCCGTAAAGACGCAACGACAAAGATAGTGGCTTGGCCAGCAGCGCGACGAACTCGAGCAAAAAGTTGACCGGTATGAACAGCAGCTGCAAAACTTTATTACTTGAAGTGAACGGGTGCAGGGTCAACTCGCTGGCGAAGCCAATCGGTCCCTTGATCTTGAAGCTGTAGAAAATGGTCAGTGCAAACACAGACAAGGCCATACCAAAGGTCGCATTGGGATCGGTCGAGGGTACTACCTTGAAATAGATATGGTGAGGGTCCATGCCGAATACATGGTGGCCGATGAGCGTGGCGATCTGTGGCAACCAGTCAACCGGAATAAGGTCCATAAAATTGATCAGGAATACCCAGACGAATATAGTCAGCGCCATCGGTGCGACCATGGCATTCCTGCCCGTGAAGGCGCCTTTTACCGTGCCATCGACAAATTCGACAAGCCACTCTACGAAATTCTGCATGCCACCGGGCACGCCCGAGGTCGCATTTTTTGCCACTTTTCTGAACAGGTACAGGAACAGAACACCCAGGATGATCGACCAGAACATGGTATCGACATGGATGGCCCAGAAACCCATTTCCTTGGCTTCCTGCGCATTGTGGGCAAGCCCCCAGTGACCGGCGTGTTCATGACCTTCCGGAAACTTACCAAAAGTAAGGTTCTGCAAATGGTGCTTGATGTATTCTGCAGCGGTCTGGCCTTCACCTGACATTTATATGCTCTCTTTATTTGCGTCTGCTGAAAATATTTACAACAGCAGGTGTCATGTGTACAAAAAAATATACAGCCAACAGGGCTGCTGCATTCACGGGCCTGATCAGCACAAAGGCCGCCACAAACATCGCGCACGTGAATAAAATCTTGTTCAACTCGCCCCAGTAAAAGCGCCGGAGGACGACTTCCGCCCGATCAGATGATCTGCCACCGAAAATTTTCAGTGCAAACCAGGCATTTGCCAACGTTGCAATCAAGCCGCCAGCAAATGCTGAATAGGCTGCTGTCCAGCCATTTGGCCAGTACAAGCCGAGCAAGATAGCAGACAAAATTGATGTTGCTGCCAGCTGTGCAATTATATAGCCCCTGGCCTGCCGGGCTGTTTGTCTATTGATCGATTCAAACGACAACGGGGCTGACCATATGAGCTGGAGACAATTTTGCGTAGACGTGGAACGCGCGCAGATTATAAGTACCACGCCGTTCATGGTCAAGTTGATATGTCCTTATAAAATAAATTTATAGAAGCTATGCTATTTTATATGGGACAAAATGCCGTCCAGCTCATCCAGTGAACTGTAACTGATTTCCAGCCGTCCCGTGCCCTTGCCTTTCTGGTGTATATTGACAGCGGCTCCCAGCTTTTCCGAGAGATCATTTTCCAGCTTCCTGATATCAGGATCTTTGGAGACCGGCTTAACTTTTTTAGGTGGATTCAATGCCTTACGAACGAGTTGCTCGGTCTCGCGCACGGACAGGCCTTTTTTTGCGGTTTCCTTCGCGAGCTGGCTCTGCACCATACCGGTGACACCGAGCAGGGCGCGAGCGTGGCCCATTTCTATGCGCCGGTTTTCCAGTAATTTTTTTACATCGGCATTCAGATCCTGCAGCCTCAACAGGTTACTCACCGCCGCACGTGATCGCGCCACCGTGTCGGCAACTTGCTGGTGGGTCATACTGAATTCATCGATAAGACGTTGCAACGCAACAGACTCCTCCAGCGGATTCAGGTTTTCGCGCTGAATGTTCTCGATTAATGATACAGCCGCAGCGGTCTGATCATCAAAATGCTTGATGACCGCCGGTATCTGCTCCAGGCCAGCAATTTGCGCGGCACGCCAGCGCCGTTCGCCAGCGACGATTTCGAAGCTGTTATCCGCAGCGGCTCGCACGACAATGGGTTGCACCACACCCTGCGAGCTGATCGAGTCCGCCAGCTCCTTGAGCGCGATTTCATCAAAATGCGTACGGGGTTGCCATGGACCGCGCCGTATCAGGTCAATAGCAAGTTCACGCAGCTCATCTTCGGTCTGAACCGTGGTCATTACTTCGACGGTCTCTGAACCGCCGAGCAAAGCGTTCAATCCGCGACCCAAACCTTTTTTCTTGGTTGCCATTCTCGTTACCGTTCAGTCATCTGCTTCAGCTCATACCACTGCAGACGCATCGGCTGTTTCATGCTGTGCTTTGCGACGCAGCATCTCACCAGCCAACGCCAGGTAGGCGAGGGCACCTCTAGAGGTTCTCTCGTAGAGCAGTGCCGGCAGTCCGTAACTGGGAGCCTCCGCCAGTCGCACATTTCGCGGAACGATGGTGCGATAGACTTTATCGCCAAAATGTTCGACTAATTGGCTCGAAACGTCGTTTGACAGGGTATTGCGCGGATCATACATGGTGCGCAGCAGTCCTTCTATTTGCAGATCGGGGTTGACTGTTGAGCGTACCTGTTCAATGGTCTCCATCAGCGATGTCAGCCCTTCCAGTGCATAATACTCGCACTGCATCGGAATGATCACACCATCAGCAGCGACCATCGCATTCAAGGTCAGCATATTCAGTGCCGGCGGGCAATCCAGAATGACGTACTGGTAGTCCTGTTTGATACTTGCCAGGCTGTTTTTCAAACGTGTTTCAGCACCGTGGCTGCGCATCAGTTCGACTTCAGCGGCAGTCAGATCGCTGTTCGATGGAAGCAGATCGATACCTACTTTCTCAATGTGCCGCAGACAGTCACGTGGATCAAGCCCCTGTAACAGAACATCACACAGGCTTTGCTCGAGTGCGTTTTTATCGACGCCTACACCCATGGTGGCGTTGCCCTGCGGGTCCAGGTCTACCAGTAAAACCCGGCGTTTTGTGGCCGCAAGCGACGCGGCCAGATTTACGCTGGTGGTGGTTTTGCCTACGCCGCCTTTTTGGTTCGCCAACGCCAGTACTTGAGTCATATCAGTGTGTCTTCTCGATTTCGAGTAAATGTCTTTCAGCATCCAGCCCGGGTATTTTTATTGTATGCGATTGCCTGAGCGCATAACCGGGTACACCAATGGTTTCATCCAGTTTGCCCTGCATAATCAGTATCCGGGTTTCGGGTTTATGCAAATGCGCCGTGTTCTGCAATATCTCCGTCGTGCTCGCATAGGCGCGCGCGATGACTGCATCGAAGTATATCCTATGATCATCCCTGATGGGTGAATACGCTTCAACCCGCGCGTTGGCGACCTCAACGTTATCGAGACCCAGGGTGATTTTTGCCTGGGTCAGAAAGCGTGCTTTTTTACCATTACTGTCAATCAGTACATATTGATTGTACGGTGCGGCTATCGCCAGGGGTATACCCGGCAGACCGGCACCACTGCCGACATCCAGTATCAAGCCTGCACCGATGTATGGCAGCACAGCGAGGCTATCCAGCAAATGCTTGCTCAGCATTTGCTCGCCGTCGCGGATCGCCGTCAGATTGAACACCCTGTTCCAGTGGCTGAGGAGGCCGAGATAGTCGATCAACTGGTGACTGGCTTGTTCGGGCAGCTCGATGCCCATGATGTCTAAGCCGGTATGTAGCTCTGGTAACAGGCTCTTCACTAATCGATCTGGACTAACTAAAAGTCGCTTTTTTCAGATGCACCATCAACAGCGATATCGCTGCCGGTGTTATGCCAGGAATACGACTGGCCTGGCCAATGGTCTGCGGCTGAAATTCCGACAGTTTCTGACTGACCTCGGCTGACAGCCCGCGCACCGCGTTGTAGTCGATCACGTTGGGTATCGGGGTCTGCTCGTGGCGACGCGCCTTTTCGATTTCTGCATGCTGCCGATCAAGGTAACCGGCGTACTTGGCCTGGATTTCGACCTGCTCTGCTACTGCATTATCGGGCACTGCACCACCGATTGCAGCGGTGAGTTTGTGATAGTCAATTTCAGGACGGCGTAACAGATCGCTGGCCTTGAACTCACGCGACAGAGGCTTGTCGAGACAAGTAGACAATATCTCGCCTGGTTCTGAACCGGGCAGTACCGTAAGCCCATTGAGACGGCGTTGTTCGTGCTCGATGGCGTCACGTTTCTCGGCGAAGATACGCCAGTGCGTGTCATTGATCAGGCCGAAATCATGCGCGATCGGCGTCAATCTCAAATCAGCATTATCTTCACGTAATATCAGGCGATACTCCGCTCGACTGGTAAACATACGGTAGGGCTCAGTGGTGCCGCGGGTGATCAAGTCATCGACCAGCACACCAAGGTAGGCCTCATCCCTGCCGGGTGTCCACGCGTCCCGTTGCTGAACCTGTCGTGCCGCGTTGATGGCCGCCAGCAGACCCTGTGCCGCAGCTTCCTCATAGCCAGTGGTGCCGTTTATCTGCCCGGCTAAGAACAGGCCATGAACGCATCGGGTTTCCAGCGATGCCTTCAGATCACGTGGATCGAAGTAGTCATACTCGATGGCGTAACCGGGCCGGGTGATGTGGGCATTTTCGAAACCCTTCATCGAGCGCACAAATTCAAACTGCACATCGAACGGCAGACTGGTTGAAATACCATTCGGATAGACCTCATGCGTATCCAGGCCTTCGGGCTCTATGAAGATCTGGTGTGATTCCCTGTCGGCAAAACGCACGATCTTGTCTTCGATCGACGGACAATAACGCGGACCCACACCCTCGATGACGCCGCTGTACATCGGCGAACGATCAAGCCCGTCGCGGATGATGTCGTGTGTTCTGCTGTTGGTGTGGGTGATATGGCAGCTGATTTGCGGCGGATGCTCGCTAACTGAACCTGTGAAAGAGAACACGGGTACCGGGTCATCACCGGGCTGTTCCTGCAACCCGGCATAGTCAATGCTGCGGCCGTCGATACGCGGCGGCGTACCCGTTTTTAACCGGCCCACGCGCAAAGGCAGTTCTCGCAGACGATGTGCCAGCGTGATCGAAGGCGGGTCGCCGGCACGCCCCCCCGAGTGATGACTCTGACCAACGTGTATCTTGCCGCCAAGGAAAGTGCCGACCGTTAACACCACGGCCCGCGCGTGGAATTTGAGCCCGAGCTGGGTCACTACACCGAAGATATGATCAGACTGACCATCACTGGTGATGATCAGATCATCAACGGCTTGTTGAAAGAGTGAAAGATTCGGCTGGTTTTCCAGCGCGTGCCTGATCGCGGCTTTATAGAGTACACGGTCGGCCTGGGCACGGGTTGCACGGACTGCCGGTCCCTTGCGACTGTTAAGGGTGCGAAACTGGATCCCGCTGCGATCTGCAGCTTTGGCCATGACCCCGCCCATCGCATCGATCTCTTTGACTAGATGACCCTTGCCGATACCACCGATGGCCGGGTTGCAGCTCATTTGACCCAGGGTTTCGATGTTGTGAGACAACAGCAGGGTTTTCACCCCCATGCGCGCAGACGCAAGTGCGGCTTCGGTGCCGGCATGCCCGCCACCAATGACGATCACATCAAATTTGTCAGTGTAGAACATCGATAGCCCGGTTTGAGCAAAAAAGTTAACTGCGTATTATAAAATAATCATTCCCTGATTGCCTTGTGTTTTTAACCGGTCCACAGACTGGTTAACCCACAGGTGCAATATCGATCATTAACCCGCATTTGTCACCAGAGAACGAGATGCAGATTAGTCACACAAGCATGCTCAGTAAAAAACAACGGTCCGATTCTCGTAGACCAGCAGATTGTTCTTCAGCTGGTGCCATATCGCACGTGCCAATACGACTTTTTCAAGATCCCGGCCTTTGCGTATCATGTCGTCAACCGTATCCTTGTGGCTGACATGGACCACATCCTGTTCAATTATCGGACCTGCATCCAGATCCGCTGTCACAAAGTGACTGGTCGCGCCGATAATTTTTACACCGCGTTCAAACGCGGAATGGTACGGGCGTCCGCCAGGGAAGGCAGGAAGAAACGAATGATGAATATTAATAACACGCTGCGGATAGTGTTCGATAAAATCCTCGCTTAATATCTGCATGTAACGCGCGAGCACAATAAAATCAATCTGGTATTTATCAAGCAGTTCAAGCTGTTTCTTTTCCTGATTCAGCTTGTTGTTCCTGTCAACCGGCAAACAAAAATAATCAATATTAAAACGTTCCGCGACGGCTGACATTTCATCATGGTTACTAATTATCAGCGGGATGTCTACCTGCCATTCGCCTGCCTCGTAACGCGACAGCACATCATAAAAACAATGCGGCAGCTTTGATACGAAAACAGCCATGCGCGGTTTATCTGATGAGAAGTGGAGCTGCCACTGCATACCAAAACGTGATGCAACTGCGTGTTCAAATTTCTTGTCAATATCATTCAAAGGGAGAGAAAAATTTTGCAGCTCCCATTCAATCCGCATAAAAAATCGCTGCTGATCTGTATCAACATGCTGATCTAGACTGATGATGTTACCACCGTTGCTGAAAATGAATTCGGTAATCGATACAACAATTCCCGGCTTATCTTTACAATGTATTAGTAAAATGGCGGATTTTTTCTTGGCAGTGTTCATACTTAAATAACTTGTGCATTCATTCCTATCAATCAAGGAAACTCTGATTTATTCAGAGTTCCCTTAAAAGACTACCATGGATCACCATCGCCCTCCTATATCTGAGAATACATGACGCGCACGCACTGATACGCTACCTGGCATCGTGATAATTGACATATATCAAGGCACAGATATTAAGGATCTGCTGAAAATCCAAGCGCATGCTACGGGTAACAAGCAATCAAAACCTGACCGGTTATCAGGTTCTAACATGACCGTCATGAATACTGAGGCGGTTAGCCCGTATTTATCACGAGGGATGAGAAACGCGGACCAATACTAAGCTGCTGTCATGATATTGGATAATACGCCAACCCCGTCAATCGATACTTCGATGATCTGACCATCATCCATAGCTCTTGCGTTCAGTCCCGTTCCGCAGGCAATGATATCGCCGGGAAATAAGGTCATGTCTTGTGATATCGCACTCACCAGCTTATGCGGATGGAACACCATATCGGTCACAGGATAATCCTGCAATAGCTCGCCATCCAGACGTGATTGAATAACCAGGCTGTCTACATCAACGTCTGTGGCGATCACCGGACCGAAAACACCAAAGGTGTCAAAACCCTTAGCCCGTGTCCACTGTGGAAAAGATGGATCCCGCTTGAGTATTTCCTTCGCCGTTACGTCATTTATACAGGTATAACCGAAAATATAATCCGCAGCTTCGCTCTCGGAAATATGCAATCCAGCTTTTCCAATAACAATGCCCAGTTCTCCCTCAAAAAAAACAGGGCCATCGTAAGAAGCCGGTCGAATAATCGGCTGGGCATGGGCGTTGAATGAATTGGACGTTTTTACAAAGTAAAGTGGCTCGGGTGGAATGTCCCATCCCTCGTGTTCCGCACGGGAATAAAAATTATTCCATAAAGCGAGCATTTTTCCTGGTTTACACGGGATGAGTATTTCCACATCGCCGACTTTATGGTGCTCATTGACTGGTTGCGGATCGTTAAACAGGTCACCACGGTGGACATGTATGGTATCTCCATCGAGCATACCCAATCTACAACGATTTTTGTCAGAAAATTGTAACCAAAACGGCATAAGGCTTTGATCCGAGTATAATTATCATTAATATAAAAAGCTAATACTGTGAATACCATTAAGCAATAGAAACACATTGCTTTATTGTAAATGTAAATAATCATAACAATAAAATGGGCTAATAACATGTTTGAAATAACCATTCAGGATGGGGCGGTTACAACAATACTCTCATTGCTGTTTCCTGCTTCAGTACTCTTTTTCGCATATCTCATACGTGGTGTTGCCGGATTCGGTTCAGCCCTTATCGCGGTTCCGCTACTGGCTTTAACCATGCCATTGACCATCGTGGTCCCTTTGGTGGTTTTTCTTGACTATGTTGGCTCCGCCAGCCAGGGCATCAACAACCGTCAAAGTGTCCAGTGGAATGAAATTATGCCTTTGCTTCCGTTCACCGTGATTGGAGTTGCTGTTTCTCTTTATGTGATGGATTCGGTTAAACCGGAGATGCTGTCCGTAGCATTGGGCGGATTCATTGTTATGTTTGCGGTTTACCAGCTACTTCCAGTAAAACTGGGCAAGGCAAAACGCACAATTTCCGTACCATCCGGATTTTTAGGCGGCTTTGTCGGAACTCTGTTTGGTACCGGTGGCCCGTTTTATGTGATTTATCTAAATCTGCGTCATCTGGATAAAAATTCTTTCCGCGCAACATTTGCTTCAATATTCCTTCTTGACGGCGCCTTGCGTCTGGCAGGTTATGCAGTCAAGGGCTTTTACACACTGGAGATGCTCAGCTACCTGGCCATGGCTGTACCCATCGCAGGACTGGGCCTTTTTCTCGGGGGTAGAATTCATACGTCAATGGGGCGCGACGCTTTTGTTCGGTTGATAAGTGCTTTATTACTGGGAAGCGGCACTGCGCTGCTGATGAAATCCTGACGGCGATCCTGGCTGGATTTATACAGGAATTTTATACCGCAACTGCTTTACCCTTGCCGGGATAGTCAACTCCGATATATTGAGCAACATAAATTATTTACCAATACAGAAGTCAGCGAATATTCTTCCAAGCAGGTCGTCGCTGGTAAACTCCCCAGTAATGCTGGACAGCTCCTGTTGAGCCAGTTTGAGTTCTTCTGCAACTAATTCAGCCGTATTATTTTCCAGGCATGTCGTCGCCGTATCCAAATGATTTGACGCATTGCGTATGGCGGATATATGTCTGCGCCTTGCAATAAACTGACCTTCTGTATGCCTCTGGTATCCCATGCATGCTTTCAGGTGTTGTCTTAAAAGCTCAATACCATCCCCGCTTTTAGCAGACAGAAAGATATTCGTGACATCTTCCATTTCGGTAACACGATTACTCTCCCCACTCAAATCTGTTTTGTTATAAACAACACTGATTCCAGTGTTTTTTGGTATTCGTTTATAGATATCTTCTGGAATGTTATCTTTATCCTGTGAATCCAATACATAAAGTAAACGATCACATTGTTTGATTTCTTTCCATGCTCGTCTGACACCCTCCTGTTCGATTGGGTCTTCAGAATCACGTAGACCAGCAGTATCGATAATGTGTAACGGTAATCCATCTATCTGAATGTGTTCGCGTAATACATCACGAGTCGTTCCAGGTATGTCGGTAACAATTGCCGTTTCGCTCTGTGCTAATCGATTGAGCAAACTTGATTTACCTGCATTTGGTTTTCCTGCAATAACAACAGTCATACCTTCTCTGAGCAGGCAACCCTGCCTGGCTGATTCGAGTGCTGAGCCAAGCTGTTGTTGAACGTTACCAAGTTTTTCACCTACAACGTTATCCCCAAGAAAATCTATTTCTTCATCTGGAAAGTCCAAAGCAGCCTCAACATACATTCGCAACTGAATAAGCTGTTCGACTAATCCAAGGATCATTCTTGAGAATTCCCCTCTGAGCGAACGAATAGCAGCACGTGCTGCATCTTCACTTTCTGCAGAGATAAGATCAGCAACAGCCTCTGCCTGAGCCAGATCAATCTTGTCATTCAGGAACGCACGTTCGGTAAATTCGCCCGCGCGTGCTACACGCGCTCCATGCTTGATTGTTTGTTGAAGTAACAAATCAAGTACAACCTGCCCACCGTGTCCATGCAATTCAAGAACATCTTCCCCGGTAAAGGAGTGTGGCCGTTGGAAAAAAAGGGCGATTCCTTTATCGATAACGTTATCTTCAGTATCCTTAAACGAAAGGTACTCGGCATGGCGGCATTGTGGGCATCGCCCAAGGATAGCTTGCGCGACTGTTTTACACAGGGGGCCAGATACGCGGACAATACCAACACCGCCCTGGCCAGGCGGTGTGGCTATTGCCGCAATCGTATCCATCAGTCAATGCAAACGTATTTTGTGAGGTAGCGCTGGGTATTTACCCTTCGTTCTCGATCCGCCGGGTTATTACATACTGTTGAGCAATCGAAAGAAGATTGTTCACCACCCAGTAAAGCACCAGCCCTGCTGGGAAGAAGGCAAACATCGCAGTAAATACAAACGGCATGTACTGGAATATTTTCTGCTGTACAGGATCAACAGGTGCAGGATTAAGCTTCTGCTGCACCCACATTGAAACACCCATGATAATCGGCAGAATGAAATAGGGGTCCCTTGCTGAAAGATTGTCAATCCACAGGATGAATGGCGCATGGCGCATCTCAACGCTTTCCAGCAATACCCAGTAAAGCGCTATGAAAACCGGCATCTGTACCAGGATCGGCAAACATCCACCCATGGGATTAATCTTCTCGCGCTTGTACATGTCCATCATGGCCTTGCTCATGGCCTGACGATCATCTCCATAACGCTCTTTCATTTGCTTGATACGGGGCGCAACCTTGCGCATCTTGGCCATCGAGCGGTAACTCATTTCAGATAATTTATAAAATACAGCTTTTACCGTGATGGTGAGAAAGATAATGGCCCAGCCCCAATTGCCAAACCAGCCATGAAAGATATCAAGTAACCAGAACAATGGCTTGGCGATAATCGTGAGCACGCCGTAATCCACTGTCAATTCAAGGCCCGGTGTTATTTGTTCGAGTTGATTCTGCAGTTTGGGGCCAATGACGAGTCTGGTATTGAAACTGGCTTGTTCTCCACCAGCGATTTTTTGTGCCGGTGAACGTGTGCCCAGGATATATTTTGAGGTGCCATTTGGATTTCTGGTATAGAAAAGATTGTTGATACCGGCTTCAGGTATCCATGCCGCCAGAAAATAATGCTGAATCATTGCGAGCCAGCCACCCGTTAATTCACAGCCTTTTTGCCTGCTATTGATATTGAGGCACCCTTCACCGATCGATGCCCGCAGATTTTGCTCGGCTATGTCATCAAAATCAATTTTTTCGTATTTAATTTCATCATTAAAAACGACACCACCGGTGTAAGTATGTATGAATGCGCTCTTGTTATCTTCAGAAGGTGGTACACGCACGAGTTGCATATACTGACTTCCATTCCAGTCCAGATCCCCGGCTTCAACAATGTGCTCAAGATCTATTACATAATCATCTCGGCGAAAGGTGTAGACCTTGGTGACCTTAACACCACCTTCACCAGTCCAAGTTAGAGGGACTTTTATCTCGTTGATACCCTCTGAAAGTTGATAGTTGTCTTGCTCAGCTGTGTAAATTGCATTATGCGTCGGTGCGCTACCGGTCTTAACGGAAACCAGCCCTGATTGTGCGATAAAAAAGTTGAAATCAGTATCTGTTAACAAAACCAGTTTCTGTTCCGGATTCTCCGCAGTTGTCGAATACTCATTCAAGACGACCTTTCTGACATCCCCGCCTTTGGTGTCTATCTCGACTTCCAGAACATTGGTAGTGATACTAATCCGCTGACTGCCCGCCTGTTCCTCTTTGCTGCTTTCGACTATGGCCGTCGTATCTGGAGCGACGGCCGCTTCGGGTACTTCCGTTTCTTCCTGTTGTGTCGGTGCTGCTGCTTCGCTAACAACGCGTTCCGGTTTTGGCCCGTAATCCAGCTGCCATTCCGCCCACAGCAAATAAGCAATGAAAAACAGGGTGAAGTACAGCAACAGACGCTGGTTTTCCATTAGTGATCCCTTCTTGTTGCGGTCAGGTCGCCATTTTTGGGTACCGGGTCATAACCAGCTTCGTGCCAGGGGTGGCAGCGACTGACGCGACGCAGTGCCATCCAGCTACCGCGGAAAACACCAAAACGCTCAATGGCTTCGATGGCGTATATGGAGCATGTGGGGGTGTAACGACAACTTGGTGCCAGATAAGGACTGATCGCATAACGATACAGTTTGATCAACGCTATCAGGATTTGGCGCATAATTTGTTCAGTTTCTGCCAGTGTTTTTCCAGTGATCGTAACAGCCGGCTATTACTGGTGCTTGAGCATTGCTGCCCGGCCATTACGATGAAATCTGCACAGATTAATCCATGCTGCTTTTGCCGAAAACTTTCCCGAATGATTCGTTTTAAACGGTTGCGCGTTACAGCAAGTGTCGCCCTTTTTTTTGAGATTGCCAGGCCCAGACGTGGATACGTCTTGTCATTGGGCCTGGCCAGTACTGTGAAGTATTGATCGGTTGAGCGCACGGCCTTATCAAAAACCCGGTGAAACTCGGCGGCCTTTAATAACCTGGCACGCTTTTGCAAGCGCGCCCTGCGCATAGTTCGACCGCCTCGTTACAGCGCCAGACGATGCCGGCCTTTGGCTCGACGCGCTTTCAATACCTTGCGCCCACCCAGCGTACGACTACGTGCGCGAAAACCGTGTGTTCTAGCGCGTTTGATCCGGCTAGGTTGAAATGTTCTTTTCATTGCCTTGAACCTGTACCTGTGTATTCAGCGAACCGCGGATTTTACTGATGCGGATGGCTCGAGTCAAAGCAGAAGTTGCTGTTTTTTCTCTGTTTTGCATAATTACGTAAATCATTGTGGATAACCCCTAATAACGGGTATACAATGCGTCGTCTTCCTGTAGGTTAAACCTCACCATCATTCGATCGGAGGGCTGGGTTCGAGTGAATAATATGCTTTGGACGAATTGTTTACAACGGCTTGAAAAAGAGCTGTCAGATCAACAACTAAATACATGGATTCGTCCTCTGCAGGTACGTGAAGACAATCATCAGTTGACTTTACTGGCACCAAACCGCTTCGTTCTCGACTGGGTTAAATCAAACTTCAGAGACAAAATCGAGAACATTCTGCTCGAAGTCTCCCATGACGATGATTTCAATTTGCAGCTGGAAATAGGAACACAGGCGAGCCCTGTCAATCCAGCAACCGTAACCCGTTCAGCAAAACCACAAGCCGTGACGCCAAAAAGATCTGAGCCTGTCACTGACTTTGGTGTACCGTCAAAAGCGCCAAAACCGAAGCCGGTCGTTGACCATAACCTAAATCCTGCATTTACCTTCCAGAACTTCGTAGAAGGTAAATCGAACCAGCTGGCCAAAGCGGCTTCTCAGCAAGTCGCGGAAAACCCAGGTCAAGCCTATAACCCGCTGTTTCTATACGGTGGGGTAGGACTGGGTAAAACCCACTTGATGCACGCGGTCGGTAATATGATGCTCAATTATCGACCCGAAGCAAAAATTGTCTATCTTCATTCCGAACGGTTTGTTGGTCATATGATCAAGGCCCTGCAGCACAATGCCATCGATGCGTTCAAACAATACTACCGCTCACTCGATTGCATGCTGATTGACGACATCCAGTTTTTTGCTGGCAAAGAGCGTTCTCAGGAGGAGTTTTTTCACACCTTCAATGCCCTGTTGGAAGGCGGACGCCAGATAATCCTGACCTGCGACCGTTATCCTAAAGAAGTAGATGGCCTGGAGGAAAGGTTACGCTCACGTTTTGGCTGGGGGTTACCGGTCTGCATTGAGCCACCCGAACTCGAAACCCGGGTCGCTATTCTGCAGAAAAAAGCCGAGGAATCCGGTATCCATTTCCCGAATGAAGTGGCATTTTTCATCGCCAAACGCATTCGTTCAAATATTCGTGAGCTCGAAGGCGCATTCCGCCGGGTCATGGCCACAGCTAATTTCACCGGCAAGCCGGTTACCATGGACTTTGCCAAGGAGACGCTGCGTGATCTGATCGCATTGCAAGATCGGACAGTCACCATCGACAATATTCAGAAGACTGTCGCAGAATATTACAAGATCCGCGTTTCAGACCTGTTATCCAATCGGCGCAGCCGCTCTATTACCCGGCCCAGACAACTGGCTATGGCCTTATCCAAGGAACTGACGAACCACAGTTTGCCAGAGATTGGCGAAGCTTTTGGTGGCAGAGACCACACGACGGTCTTGCATGGCTGTCGAAAAATTGCTGAATTACGTGAATCTGATGTAAAAATTAACGAAGATTATATGAATATGATGCGTATTCTGAGTAATTAGAGCAGGATAACAACCTCTCTATTACCTGTGTGTCAAATGTGGATAAAATGTAGATGATAATCACTTATAAACTTATCCACAGACCATCTACAGTATTGCCGTATTCAATTCCCAGCGAGTTGTTTAATATTAACAGCATAAGTGATTGATATACAATAAGATTTTCGACTTATCCACAAAAGTCACCGTAACTTATAATAAATACTAGAAGATATATATAAAATAATACTAATAGGTATCTCGCATGAAATTTCAGATCCAGAGGGACGATCTGTTAATCCCGCTACAAAAAATCATTGGCGCTGTTGAAAAGCGGCAAACAATGCCAGCGCTTTCCAATATCCTGGTGAAAGCAGAAAACAACACCATTTCCCTCACTGCTACCGATTTGGAAATCGAGCTGGTTACCACATTAGGCATGGTCGCCGATGAACCCGGTGAAACGACTTTGCCCGCCCGCAAGCTACTCGATATCTGCAGGGCTTTACCTGATGAATCGAATATAAGTGTATCGGTAGATTCTGATAAAGCGATGGTCAAATCCGGGCGAAGCCGTTTTTCATTATCGACATTATCTGCAGCTGACTTTCCAACACTGGACAGGATCAACACGGTTGCAGAATTCGCCTTGCCCCAAAAAATTCTGAAAGAATTGATCGAGAAAACCGCCTTCGCAATGGCACTACAGGATGTACGTTATTACCTCAATGGCCTGTTACTCGAAGTCAGCAGTGGCTTAATTCGCGCTATCGCAACGGATGGCCATCGATTATCTTATTGTGAAAAACAAGCGGATTGTGATCTACCAGAAGTAAAGCAGGTCATTGTACCCAGAAAAGGCATCCAGGAACTGGTCAGGTTGCTTGATGACAGCGAAGAACCTTTGAGGATGTCACTGGGAAGCAACCATATCAGAATAGAAATGGGGGGTGTCCGTTTTACTTCTAAATTAATCGACGGCCGCTTTCCTGATTACAATCGGGTCATTCCGGATGACGGTGATAACCTGATTGTTGCTGAAAGAGATAAACTCCGCCTGGCGCTGGTCAGAGCATCCATTCTTTCAAACGAAAAATACCGCGGTGTTAGACTCGTTGCCAGGGACAATGTATTGCTGCTACAAGCGCAGAATCCTGATCAGGAAGAGGCTGATGTTGAGGTCGAAGTTAACTATACCGGAGATGCACTCGAAATTGGTTTCAATGTGAATTACCTGCTGGATGTACTCACCGTGACTGATTCCGCTACGGTGCAAGCTGCGTTAAGGGACTCGAACAGCAGCTGCCTGCTGACCTACCCGGACCTCCCTGATTGCAAGTACGTAATCATGCCCATGCGTCTATAACCTGTGTATTACACAGGTGATTCCGGATGAAGAATACACCGTTTTCGCCAGCTGCCCGCTTATAGCATGACAATAGCGGACACACATTACATTGTTCAGACCACCCATAAAGACTCACAATGCTGCTGGCGTAGGGCAGCCATGAATGGCATGCCGCAATATTCAGTCGTGTGATGCTAACCCGCATTTCTCACCAGGCGGCGTTGAATACTGATAAGGCACTAATCCATTTAAGAGTATCCAGATGATCAGAAATACAGTGTGTTATTCAAACAGGCCTATCACGGTTCAGGCTGGTCTTCGTGTCCGTAAGCTTGCTCTTCACTCAAACCGTAGCTATTGCTACGCTTTTCGCTCCAGAGCGGCTCCGTCCTGCGCCTGCGCCCGTGATCCTGGTGAGAAATGCGGGCTAATCTGATGCACAAGAATATTTATCTTTTTTCCAAGTCATGCGAGCGTAATGCAATTAGCACACGTCAGGATTCTTGATTTTCGGAATCTTCTCGATGTTGACTTTACGCCCTGTGCGGGTGTGAATCTTATTTCAGGACTCAATGCATCGGGAAAAACCAGTCTACTGGAATCAATATACTATCTCAGCCATCTGCGCTCTTTCAGGACACCCAACCTCAGTGATTTGATCAATCACAAAGCCAAGCGCTTGAGTCTGGTAGCAAATGCGATCAATAAAGAAGGTAAACAGATACCCATCGGGATTTATCGAAGCAAAACCCAGCTTGAGGTACGTGCCAACCATAGAAGCATCCAGCGAATCGCAGATATAACAGCGATTTTTCCTGTCATGGCTGTGCACCCTGATAGTTATCGCTTGATTACCGGCAGTCCGACTGAAAGAAGAGCGTACATTGACTGGGGTGTGTTCCACGTGGAACACGGTTTCTTCGATGCCTGGCAACGTTACAAACGCGCTTTAACGCAGAGAAATGCAGCTCTAAGATCAGGTCAGAAGCTATCGTATTGCAGGCTCTGGGATAGGGAACTTGATCAATCAGCGAAATACATCGATAAACTTCGTAGTGCGTATCTCGACGATTTGAATCCGTTCATTGTGCGACTCATTCGACTGTTCTTTCCGCACCAGGCTGTCAGGGTGGAATACAAACGAGGCTGGAAGTCCGGTCAAAACTTGATACATGTGCTTGATGAAACGCTGGAACGAGACCGCATCAGAGGTTTTACCCAGCACGGACCGCATCGCGCCGACCTGTTGATACAGATAGATGGTAAATCTGCGCAGACAGGTATATCCCGTGGTCAGCAAAAGGTTCTCGTTGCACTGTTGAAACTGGCGCAGATTGAGCAGTATACCCGCTCCGCAGCCGGGCATTGCGTTCTGCTGTACGATGATCTTGCAGCGGAACTGGATGAAAGTCATCGAAATGGAATACTCGGCATTTTGCAGAAAATGCCAATCCAGTTGTTTCTTACAGCGATTGAGCCGGAACAAATTGATCTGGATAGCTGGTCAGATGTTCGCATGTTCCACGTGGAACATGGGCAGTTAAAATAAGCCACAATGCAGCTTTTGCCGAATCTGGACGATATCTGCCAATGCCCTGATATAGTGCGTATTTATTTGAAAAGCCTGATATAATGGCGTTTTGTTGCTATATCGCTATTCCGCATGAGTTCAGATCAAACCTACGATTCTTCCAACATAAAAGTACTAAAAGGCCTCGAAGCTGTACGCAAAAGGCCCGGGATGTATATAGGCGATACCGATGACGGTACCGGTTTGCATCATATGGTTTTCGAGGTGGTCGATAATTCGATTGATGAAGCACTCGCCGGGCACTGTTCCGAAATCAAGGTAAAGATCCATAGCGATAACTCTGTCACGGTTACAGACAACGGTCGCGGAATTCCGACTGATATACATCCTGAAGAAGGGCGTTCGGCTGCGGAAGTGATTATGACGGTGCTGCACGCCGGTGGAAAGTTTGACGACAATTCCTACAAGGTATCCGGTGGTCTCCACGGTGTCGGCGTATCGGTTGTCAATGCACTGTCTAAAAAAATGGAATTAACCATTTCCCGTGGAGGTAAGAAATACAAGCAGGAATACGCCATGGGGGAACCGGTTGAACCACTGGCGGAAGTCGGCGAGACCGAAAAAACCGGTACCAGCTTGCGATTCTGGCCGAGCGAGTCAATTTTTACCAATATTGAATTCCACTATGACATACTTTCCAAGCGGTTGAGAGAGCTTTCCTTTCTGAATTCCGGGGTGAGAATTGCACTTTCTGATGAAAGAGATGACAAGAAAAATGTATTTGAATACGAGGGTGGTATAAAATCCTTCGTCGAGCATCTGAACAAGAACAAAACACCGTTGCATGACACCGTGCTTCACTTCAATACGGAAAAGGACGGCATTGGTATCGAAGTTGCGATGCAATGGAATGATTCCTACCAGGAGAATATCTACCCTTTTACGAATAACATACCGCAGAAAGACGGAGGCACCCACGTTGCCGGCTTTCGTGGGGCGCTGACACGTAGTCTGAACCACTTTATGGAAAAAGAAGGGATTGCATCACGCGCCAAGGTGAATGTTTCTGGTGATGATGCACGCGAAGGTTTGACCGCTGTGCTGTCAGTCAAAGTACCCGATCCCAAGTTTTCCTCCCAAACCAAGGACAAACTGGTGTCGTCCGAGGTGAAATCTGCGGTTGAATCAACCCTGGGTGAGAAATTGCAGGAGTTTTTGCTGGAGCGACCTACAGAAGCAAAAGCCATCACGTCAAAAATTATTGAAGCATCGCGCGCACGAGAAGCAGCACGAAAAGCTCGCGAGATGACGCGACGTAAAGGCGCCTTGGATATCGCCGGCTTGCCCGGCAAACTGGCTGACTGCCAGGAAAAAGATCCCGCATTGAGTGAACTCTACCTGGTAGAGGGTGATTCTGCCGGTGGTTCTGCGAAGCAGGGCCGTGACAGACGCAGCCAGGCGATCCTGCCGCTGAAAGGCAAGATTCTTAATGTAGAAAAAGCCCGGTTCGACAAAATGCTGTCGTCAGCGGAAGTGGGAACACTGATTACTGCTTTAGGCTGTGGTATCGGTGCTGATGAGTTCAATCCGGACAAGCTTCGCTATCACCGCATTATCATCATGACGGACGCGGACGTCGATGGTTCACATATCCGTACTTTATTGCTGACTTTCTTCTATCGACAGATGACCGAAATCATCGAACGTGGCCATGTCTACATCGCACAGCCGCCCCTGTACAAGGTGAAGAAGGGCAAGCAGGAAAGATATGTAAAAGATGACGATGAGCTTGATGCCTATTTACTCCAGCAAGCACTCGAAGGCGCACGTCTCTACGTGGATGAAAATACACCGCCGATCAAAGACACGGCATTGGAAGATCTGGCTATGCAATATCTGGCTGCGAGCAAGATCATTCGCCGACTCTCACGCAGAGTAGACGGCAATGTGTTGAATGAGATGATTTACCTCAAGGGTATTACCGAGAATGAGTTGAATAATATCGAGTCGGTTCAAAAGTATCTAGATAACTTATTGATATTATTGGTAAAACATAAATTAACCGGGGTCGTCTACTCGGGTGAAGTCATTACTGATGAAGAGGACAATGCTGCTCTGGAAATGACCAAAACGGTACATGGTCTGGATCATTGTTATCGTCTCGATACCGAATTCTTTACCTCCAGTGAGTACACATTGCTTGCGGCACTAGGAAGCAAGCTGGATTCATTGATTGGCGAATCTGCGCGTGTTGAACGTGGTGATAAACAGACTGATGTTGAGAATTTTGCAGATGTCATGAGCTGGTTGATGCAACAGGCGAGCAAGGGTCAAAACATACAACGCTACAAAGGTCTTGGAGAGATGAATCCGGATCAGCTCTGGGAAACCACAATGAACCCCGAGACACGTCGCATGCTGCAGGTCCGGATTGAAGACGCGATCGCAGCAGACCAGGTGTTTACCACTTTGATGGGTGACCAGGTCGAACCCAGGCGTGATTTTATTGAGCAGAACGCGTTGTCAGCAGAAAACATCGACACCTGATCGATGCGGCGCTTTTGCAGCAGGGATACTTTCTACCGCGCAGACTCCTAGGTCTGCATATGACTGAATCCTGTCGTTAGATGAAGGCGTTGTAACTGATTACTTCCGCCATCACGTAAGCATAAAACGGTAATGATAGTGCTCGACCTGTAATCTTATACACAGGTTATCAACACATTTGTCCACAATATATCCACATCAGCTTTATTTTTCGATGTTATCCACAGTTTGTGGATGAATTGTTAATGAAACACGGTTTATTCATTACCGGATTGATCCATCGGGTAAACACTACGCACATTTCCGCCTATGGTATGCCGCGGGCATAAAAAGCTGGATATTCGTCAATATAACGGGCAGTTAGCGTAAGATAAACGGGTTGATCTGCAATTGCAGGTTGTCCTGTTTGGTTGTATGAACGGTATTTTTTCAGCACAAACATAACGCGTTAATTCCAAAGGGCTTGTGCGATAAATCTTTCCAAAAGATTTATTAACACCTTGCCCCTGAAATCCCAATCCTTGATGTCATAGCAGGGCTCGTTAATCAATGAAACACAACGATTTAAGAGACTTCATCGACCAACTAGAACAACTAGGTGAACTGAAGCGTGTTCAACACGAAGTTGATCCCTACCTGGAAATAACAGAAATATGCGACCGCACCTTGAAAGCCGCGGGTCCCGCTCTGTTGTTTGAAAATGTCAAGAATCACTCAATCCCGGTGCTGGGAAATCTGTTTGGTACTCCCAGACGCGTCGCCATGGCGATGGGCGAAGATGATGTCACAGCGCTGCGTGAGGTCGGCAAGTTACTCGCTTTCCTGAAAGAGCCTGAGCCGCCTAAAGGTATGAAAGACGCCTGGGAGAAGATGGCGGTATTCAAACAGGTGTTGAATATGGCGCCAAAGCAAGTCAAAACGGCACCATGTCAGGATGTGATCATAGAAAAAGACAGCATCGATCTGTACTCACTACCGATTCAAACCTGCTGGCCGGGCGATGTTGCTCCGCTGATAACCTGGGGACTGGTGATCACCCGGGGTCCGGAAAAAGAACGGCAGAATCTCGGCATTTACCGGCAACAGCTCATTGCCCGCGATAAAGTGATTATGCGCTGGCTGTCACATCGTGGGGGTGCACTGGATTACCTTGACTGGCAGCAATGTTATCCGGGCGAGCCTTTTCCTGTTGCGGTAGCCCTGGGGGCAGATCCGGCGACGACACTGGGTGCCGTCACACCGGTACCGGATACATTGTCAGAATACGGTTTTGCCGGCCTGCTCAGGGGAAAGAAAACCGAGGTTGTAAAAAGCCGCGTGGGTGATTTGAGCGTGCCCGCTAGTGCAGAAATTATTTTAGAAGGTTACATCTATCCCGGCGAGGAAGCAGAGGAAGGCCCTTTTGGCGATCATACCGGTTATTACAACGAAATCGACAGATTCCCGGTATTTACCCTTGAACGTATCACCCATCGTGATAACCCGATCTATCACAGCACCTATACCGGCAGACCACCGGATGAGCCAGCGATCCTGGGTGTTGCATTGAACGAAGTGTTCATACCGATATTACAGAAACAGTTTCCGGAAATTATTGATTTCTATTTACCACCGGAAGGATGCTCATACCGTGTGGCAGTTGTCAGTATGAAAAAACAATATCCCGGTCATGCCAAACGTATCATGATGGGGGTATGGTCGTTCCTGCGACAGTTCATGTATACAAAGTTTGTCATCATCGTCGACGACGATGTGAATACCCGTGACTGGAAAGATGTGATCTGGGCCATCAGTACCCGGGTTGACCCGATACGCGACTTCACCCTGGTCGACAATACGCCGATCGATTATCTCGACTTCGCTTCACCGGTTTCAGGTCTGGGTTCCAAGGTAGGTATCGATGCGACCAACAAATGGAAAGGAGAAACGGAGCGCGAATGGGGTAAACCTATAACAATGGACAAAGATGTTAAGCAGCATGTCGATGCAATCTGGGATGATCTTGGTATTGATAATTAGTGTACAAAATGGGATCAAACAAGATCATTGCGAAGGTATTAGTAAGCTTTTCATTTATCGTTGTACTGCTCATCCTGTTACAAGTCGCGCTTGTTTACATCGGTATCAGCTTCACATCGGATAAGGCCAGAGTAATTCTGCTTGAACAGATAAAAATCCTGACTCAACGTGAAGCCTACATCGACGGTGACGTGAGGGTTACTATCTCCATGCTGCCGGAACTATTGGTTAAACGAGTACGGATCAAGAACGCTGAGGGATTTGGCGAAGAGAATTTCATTGCTCTATCGGAGGCACGTGTTCAGCTTTCATTGCTGTCGCTTCTTGGCGGAAAAATTGATGTGACTGAATTTGTAGCGAACCGTGCGCATATTGATTTGATCGTGAAGTCGGACGGTCACAATAACTGGTCGTTTAATCACCTGACAACGCCGTCAGAACGCAAAAGTGATGCAAGTGACAAGACAGTCAAGGATACGAAAGTCAACAGAAGCTTATCAGTCGATAGACTGGTGCTGACAGACATTACTTTTCGCTATGTAGAAGAAGCTGATAGCCGGATCATCAACAAGCATTTTTCAAGGATTTTACTGGACCTCGAAGACACGACAGAACCGCAGGCGGAAATTACAGGTACATTCCAAGATTATCCATACACTATGATGCTCGAATCTGAAGCACTCGAGAACCTGACTGTAGCGAAACCTTGGAATCTCAGCGGTTCTGGCATGATTGCAGGTCGACGAGCACTTATAGACGCAAGCGTACTGTTGTCAGACCAGGATATTGAGGGAGACCTGAGTTTAAATGTTGAGGATGTTGATTTAGCTCGATTGCTCGAGCGTGCAGGTCTTATTACCGGTGAGGATGCTGCTGCTGCGAAGGAATTGAACATCAAGGTCGCGTTGCAAGGAACGGACGTAATAGAAATGATTCGTGATGCTGACATCGAGTTGCAACTGGAGCACGGTTACTGGAGGTGGCGGTCGTTATTAAAAGATGAAATAAGAGAGCTTGCATTCAAAAATATTGCTGTGCGTGCATCCTGGAGTAAAGCCGTGCAAGTGCATCTGGATGGGGAGCTTTTCACCGAAGTCATCAAACTTGATCTTAGAACGAATCGTTTGTCAGAGTTCTTCGATGAGACGGACACACTCGATGTTGATTTGGCAGCACATATTGCTGGAAGCGACATTATCCTGAAGGGAGTCATCGACTTACCTGTTAAGAAAAAACAGTTCCAGCTGGATATCGTGTTCAAAGGTCATGATCTGGAGAATTTGAACCGGATACTGAACAGTGAATTACCACCGTTCAATAACTATTACCTGAAAGGTAGATTATCGGCAAACAATAAAGGTTTTATTGTCAGAGCAGATGATGCAAGCATAGGCGAGACCCATTTCAAAACAGGGATAGTTATTGACACAAGTTCATTCAAACCGTTCTGGAAAATCAATCTGAACAGCCGCCAGTTACAGATAAAGGATTTTGAGTTTGCAGATCTGCAAGTTGATATACCCGATGCGAAAGCTATCAGCACCAAGCTAATACAAAAGAGTGGAGAGCTAAAACAGGGACCGGCCTGGCGACTGACAGAAATAGTTAAAGACCCAAAAATGCATTTCGATCTAAATCTGAAAGTCGATAATTTGCTAGCAGGAAAGATTGCTTTGGGAGCATCAAGCGTCAAGTTAAAACTCAGAGATAACACATTAATCATGGACAATGCGGAGTTCGACGTTCCTGGTGGCAAGATCAAATCTTCTGCGGCTTTCAAGACTGAAAGCGAACAGGTCAAAGGCGCCTTCAAGCTTGATATTGATAAATTTGACTACGGTGCTGTAGCTCGTTACTTCAACGTAGGCTCTGAAGAAGGTGGTGTAATCAGTGCAAGGATAGATCTGGAATTGGCGGGAAGAGATTTTTCGAGCCTGTTTTATCATGCAACAGGGAAACTGGATGTGGCTCTGTGGCCAAGAAATACGCAAACTGAGCTATTTGATTTATGGGCAAACAATCTTTTTCTGATAATCCTGCCAGAGATCAGGAAGAGGGAGGACAGAGTCAACTGCATCGTTGCACTCATGGACGTTGATGATGGCATCATGAAGGAAGACTTTTTCGGTATCGATACCAGAAAAGTATGGATGCACGGAAATCTCCAGGTGGATTTTAGAAACGAACAGGTGCAGTTAGCGCTCTATCCCAGGTCGAAAAAAGCAAGAGTCTTTGCAGTAGAGGCGCCTATCCGAGCTGAGGGCGGTTTTGATGATATCCGATTGAACACCAATCCGGTCGATCTGACAGTCGCCTATCTTTCCTTCATTACCAGTCCGCTGCACGTGCCGGCCCGCCGCGTTTTAGGTGACAGGGTACCTGAAGATGCCAGTAAAATATGCGAGCAGCTTTTCGATCGTGAGTACGTGAAAAAACTCAAGGAAAAAATCAAACTGGAAGAACAGAAAGAAATTGATGAGTGGCTGGATGCAGATTAATTGTACTTATTCGGACTTGACCTGACACATCGTAATAGATCGTAGGGTGCGCCGTGCGCACCGCGAATTTGGTCGCAATCAATGAGTCATGGTGCGCATGTCGCACTCTACAATAAAGGCTCGTTGTTAGGACTGATAGCGAGCTTATAACGTTCGGTCTTGTCCAGCCTTGCGGTTTCCTGATCAAAAGCTTTGTTTGATGAATCCACGTTTTACTAATCTACATCAATTATTCAATTATTTATTTGCACATATAATTGACCGAAACTCTACCTAAGACCAAATAACCGGAGAGACGAAATGTTTGAATGGATCGCCAGCCCGGAGGCGTGGATTGCTCTGGCTACCCTGACAGCACTGGAAATCGTGCTGGGTATAGACAACATTATTTTCATTTCAATACTGGTCAGCCGATTGCCGGAGCACCAACGCGAGTTCGGCCGGCGAGTTGGGCTGAGTCTGGCGATGTTGACGCGGCTGGCGTTACTGGCTTCCATCGCCTGGGTGATGAGTCTGAGAGACCCCTGGTTCAGTGTGCTCGGCCAGGAGATATCGGGTCGCGATATCATCCTGATTGTCGGCGGTCTGTTTCTGCTGTTCAAGGCGACCCATGAGATTCACAATAGTCTCGAGGGCATTGATGAGGATACCTCGGTGCCGAAGGTGGCTGGGCTGGCTAGCGTGCTGGTACAGATCGCTGTTCTCGACATCGTGTTTTCGCTGGATTCGGTCATCACCGCTGTAGGTCTGGTCGAACATGTGTCGATCATGGCTATTGCGATTATTATCGCGGTAGGCGTGATGCTGGTGGCGGCGAAATCGATTGGGGATTTCGTAGACGCGCACCCGACGATCAAGATACTTGCATTGTCATTCCTGATCCTGGTGGGAGTGACCCTGATCATCGAAGGCTTCGACGTGCATGTACCGAAAGGCTATATCTACTTTGCGATGGCATTTTCGGTCACGGTCGAAATGCTCAATATTCGCATGCGCAAGAAAGTAGCGGAACCGGTTAGGCTGCATAAGCACATAGAAGGGGATGAGCCGGGCTAGCGTCACGACAATAGGACCAGGACTTGTCGCTGAGGACGCAAAATCACGGAGATAACATAGTTAAATAGCCAACAGCAGGAGCGAATGAAACCGCTCCTGCTTTCTATTCTTGTCGTCCTGCCATCTCTAATTGGTCGTTCGTAGCGTGCGCCGCGCGCACCACGTGTCTGGCCCGGATGTTGCAGGAATGACCTTGTTTGCAATCAACTACTGATATCGCATCAGCCCGAGCATTCCCGCATAATCCTGTTTATGATTGCGAACTCGCGACAAAGCAGGATTTTTTCATTTTTTCAGCAGCTTACGGTCTGCTTGCTTTGGTTGGGTTGTATCAGTGCCAGCCACGCGCAGGTCATGATCACGGGTGTTGATCAATCCACACTTGATAATGTGCTCGCCTTTCTGAGACTCGATGATGAACCTTGCGATGCACCGGACTGGCGCATCCGACGTCTGTTTGTCGGTGCCGAAAACGAGATTCGCGAGGCGCTTGAGGTCGTTGGTTTCTACAGTGTCGAGATTGAGCAGCGCCTGGACAGGAATGAAAGCTGCTGGCAGGCCAATTTTGATATCACACTCGGGCGGCCCGTTGTGCTGCGCACGGTGTCGATCAAAATCCAAACTGAAGGTGATCGGGATCCCGCGCTGGACAGCATTGTTCAGGCATGTGGATTGGTTCAGGGTGATGTGCTGCGTCATGGGAAATACGATGCCTGCAGGCGCAGTATCAGGCGTGCGGCTGAAAACCGTGGTTATTTTGGCGCTGAGTTCGCCGCACGACGCATCGATGTGTTTCCAAACGAATACGCGGCCGATATCACGCTGCATTTCAGAACCGGACCGCGTTATGTATTCGGCGAGGTCACCTTCGAACAGGATGTGCTGGATCCGGAATTAATCCGGCGTTTCGTCACGGTCACACCAGGTGAACCCTATGATGCACAACTCGTCAGGAGGATGCAGCGCCACATCGTCGGCAGTGCCTATTTTGACCAGGTAGTATTCTCACGTAATCCTCGCGGCGAGCCGCATTTTGATGTCCCGATAACGATAGAACTCACGCCCGGGAAGCAATTCCAGTATAACGCAGGTGTTGGCTTTGCGACCGACATCGGGCCGCAACTGCGTTTTGGCGTCCTGAACAGGCGTACCAATGTCTATGGCCACCAGGTTGAATTCGAAACTAGCCTGTCGAACGTCATTTCGGACATCGGCGTTACTTATCGCATACCGCTCGACAGGCCGAGGGACTGGTTTACGATTGATACCGAATACAAAGTTGAGGACAACGACAGTTTTAGCAGTGATCTGTTCACGACCGGTGTGCAACGCGTGCATGAGCTCGATAACGACTGGATGCGCACCCTGTTCCTGGATTTACGGCTGGAGGATTATGAGGCTGGCACCTTTGACGATGGCTATTCCAGGCTGCTGACACCCGGCGTCGGGTACGCCTTCATCGAAGAAGATTTCCCGCCGCGACCGCTCGAAGGCCACCGCACCAGCGTGCAGACGCGAGGCGCTGTAGAGGGTTTGATCTCCGACACCAGCTTTCTGCAAGTCTATGGCAACACCAAGTGGGTGTTCGGGCTCTGGTCGGGAACACGCTTGTTGACCCGGGCCGAAGTGGGCGCAACCCTGATCGACAGACTCCGCACTCTGCCCGCATCGGTGCGTTTCTTCGCGGGTGGTGACACCAGTGTCCGCGGCTATGCCTACAACTCACTCGGGCCAACAGATCCGCTGGGCGCGGTTGTCGGTGGTGAAAACCTGCTGGTTGGCAGTGTCGAGATCGACCAGCTGATCGCAGACAACTGGGCGTTGGCGGCGTTCATTGACAGTGGTAATGCCTACGATGACTACGCCGATTTCGATCCAGCGACCGGTGTTGGCGTCGGCATTCGCTGGTTTTCACCGCTCGGGCCCATCCGTTTCGACGTTGCAGTTCCGTTAGAGCAAGACGCGCCAGATGATTATCGAATTCACATCACACTGGGGCCCGACCTGTGATGCGTGTGCTTAAGATCACTGCGCTGGTGGCGCTGCTGACGGCGGGTATCCTCAGCGCCGTTGTGTCGTGGCTGATCAGATCGGAAGAGGGAAGTCGCTGGTTGCTCGAACAGGGGCTCGCTTTTGCACCGGTCTCCATCGAAGCAGAAGGTATCTCCGGTACCCTGGCCGACGGGCTGGGTGTCGAGGCTCTGACCATTGGCTTAACGAAAACCGAAATACAGGTTAAAGGTGCGGTGCTCAGCTGGAGCCCTACACGCTTGCTTGCAGGTATTTTCCACATCAATCGCGTACACATAGCCGAGCTGAGCGTCGACGTCGTGCAAACCGAAAGCGCAGGCGATGATTCCGGTGATGCGCCCGAAGACAGGTTGTTCTGGTTAAAGATTCCGCTATACATCGATATAGAGTCCGGGCAGCTCGACAGACTGCGTATCGAAAAAGCGGAGTTCAAGGATATCCTCCTGGCGGGACGTATCGGGCACGGGCATCTTGAAATTGACAGCCTGAACGCCGAAATAGCCGGTACTCACTTGCAGGTCGAGGGTGAACTGGCTGGGCCCGCACCCGGTCGGCTGGAAGCCATAGCCAGCTGGGAGATACCAGCGGAAAATCTGAGCGGCAGTGGCAATTTCAGCGGCGATATCGAGGAGCTCGGGTTTACGCAGGTCATCAAGGTGCCTGAAGCCGTGACTATCAAAGGCACAATGTACGCTTTGTTTCATGCACCTGCGCTGACCGGTGTAGCTGAATGGCAAAGCGTACGCTTGCCCGGCGAGTCAGCCCTGACCATCAACGCCGGCAATATTTATGTCAGCAGTGATTTCCAATCCATAAGCCTCAAGGGCGACAGCATCATGTTGCTCGAAGGCTGGCCGCAGGCACCATTAAAATTCCAGGCACTGGCCAATCTACAAGGAGTCACTATCGACGCCTATACGCTGGATGCCCTGGGCGGCCAGATCAACGGTTCGGGGCACATCGATTACGGTGACGATCTGCAAGGGCAGTTGGCAATCAATGCGAAACAGATCGACATCGGGCTTATCCGCAGTGATCTGCCGGGCCACCTCGGTTTCGATGCGACCCTGTTGATCGAATCGGCTGATGCATTCGCTATCGATGTGAGCGCAGCGATTGCGCGGGTCGCTGACATCAATCTGACCGGGCTGGGCCGCGTACACATGCGCGGCGGAGAGCTGACAGCTATCAAAGCAGAAATCACTGCAGGCAAGAATCAGCTGTCAGCGGATATAACCACGGGTACGCAATTAGCCGGTACGATCAATGCGAGAGCACCCGAGCTGGCAACGCTGTGGCCGGGTCTGCGGGGGGAACTGGACGCATCGATTACCCTTGGCGGCAGTCCTGATAAACCGCAGGGTCGATTGATGGCGCAGGCCGCATCTTTATCATATGGATCGCAGTCGCTGGACGCGTTGGCCTTGTCAGCTGAGCTGAAGAGCAACAACCAGCTGGCGGGTAAACTCGACGCCAGGGGCCTGCTCGCCGGCGAACAGGCACTTGGTGATCTTGAGTATACGCTCGCCGGTACGCTCGCCAGGCATCAATCGAATCTGAAATTGAACGGCGGCGTGGTTGACGTACAACTCCGTGCCAATGGTGGTTGGGACGGCGAGGTAATGACACAGCGATTTGAATACGGCCTGGTGCAGCCCGATGGATTTCCCGGCTGGCGCCTGAATCAGACGCCGGAACTGCGCGTATCGGCAGCAGGTGGACAGGTGAGTGCGCATTGCTGGAAGCAAGAGCAGGCAGGCATTTGCATAAACGCCAGCAGCTGGAGTGCGGAAAGCCTGCAGAGTGCCATCGTTATCGATGATTTTGCGCTCGCTTCCCTGCAACCCTTGCTGGCAGAAGGTTACAGCATCGATGGTACCGTCAATGCTGATCTCAAACTCGTGCGTGAAAAGGCCGGGTTGCAGGCCGAGCTGCGCTGGCGGCAGTCACGCACGGTCCTGGGCTATGCAGACGACATCGATAAATTTCAGACGGTGCTCGATGAAATAAAGATCGATCTGACTTCTGATGATAATCAAACGGACCTCGTTGCCAAAATCAATGGCGAACAGGGGCTGAAGCTAACCACGACAGCCACAGTCAGCGGCCCACTGGTGAGCGAAAGTCCATTGGTGGCTGCAGCCAAAGGCCGCATACCGAGCATCGAGCTGCTGCGTCCACTGCTGCAACGGGTGGTTCACCCGGGTGAACTAGAGGGTGAATTGACAGTCGATCTAAAGGCCACCGGCACCCTGGGTAATCCGATATTCATCGGCGGAGCAAAGCTTGCCGATGGCTCAATGGGGCTGGTGGATGCCGGTATCACCTTGAGCAGCATAAACCTGTCAGCACAGAGTGATGGTGCCGATAAACTGCTGGTGACAGGTGAGTTTCAGTCGGGTGAGGGCAGTGCCAAAATCCTGGGCGAGCTGCACGCGACCGAAGAGCCGGGTCTTGAAGCGGACATACGTGTACAGGGCCAGGACCTGGCCAGTGTACGCATGCCGGATTTGAGCGTCGATACCTCGCCGGACCTGAGGCTGCGTATTTCAGAGGATGTGTTCGAAATCAGCGGTACGCTATTGATACCGCGTGCCACAGCCCAGATTCGCGATCTGCCAAATAGTGCAGTACCGCGCTCGGTCGATGTGATCGTGCACGAGCCGGAACGTACGGTTGAACAACCGTCTGGTACGATCGTTACCGGTAATGTGGAGGTAGTGCTCGGTGACGAAGTGCGCTTCAGCGGTTTTGGCCTGAACAGCCGGCTCGAAGGTGGATTACGGCTGACGCAGGCCCGCCGCGATTTTCTGCGTACCCGCGGCACCGTGCGCGTGCAAGATGGCTTTCTGACCGGCTACGGCAGGGAACTGCGCGTGGATCGCGGCGAGCTTACTTTCGTTGGCCCGCTGGACGATCCGTTGATCAACATTCAGGTCAGCCGTGAATCCGTTTACGAAGGCCGAATATATATCATAGGACTACGCCTGACGGGATCAGCCCAGAACGTAATCACCGAACCTTTCTCCAGACCGTCGATGCCCGAACGCGACGTATTGTCGTTCCTGTTGCTCGACATGCCCGCAAGTTCGGATAGTAACGCCAGCGGTGCCGCGCTCGCGCTTGGTCTGCAGCAGATCGTGCCGGGTGACAGCGGCATTCTCGGGCTGGACGAAATCAGCTTCGAAACCAATGATGCAAACGAGGCTGCGATGGTTGCAGGCAGGCGCATCAATGAGAACCTGTTCGTGCGCTATGTGTTTGGTACGCGCGGTGAACCCGGATCATTCAGAATCCGCTATACCCTCGGGCGGGGTTTCAGCCTGGAAGCCAGCACCGGCTCGCGCCAGTCGCTGGACCTGATATACTTACTGGAGCGGTGACTACAGGTGTATCGGCCAATTGCTTATAGAGACCTGCACGCAAACGCCAGGAAGCGTAAGATGTTCATCATTCGTAAAATAGTGCTGGTGTCGACAATCAATGCTGTTGTCACGCCAGCCTTGCAGGCTGACGTCTTGCCTGGAGTAAGTGCACTGTCTGAGACGATAGTACGCGAGTCAGCTATCGCCTTTGTCAACACGACAGCCTCGCCGGGTCTCGAAGGTGCAACACTGTCAGTAAACGATGGCGCGCGGGAACAATGGCGTTCCAGTCTTGGCTTTGCCGCGGAATTTACCTTAAAAGACTATATATTTAATGGCTATTGGGGCCTGGCGCTTGTTGGCGGTTCATTGAATGACAAGTTTGAGCTGACCGGAGATGATGGGCAGCTCGTACAATTCGATCTGACGCGCGATGTAGTGGCATTGCGCGGTTCTTTCGGGCTCAGTTTTCCAGTGAACCAGTATTTAAAAATCCGCCCCTATCTATCACTTTCTGTATCAGACCTGCAGACAGAAATCCTGGTGGATGGTCTGCTCACGACTGGACCCATCGAGAACACCACAACAACCGCGGTATTTAACACCAAAGCCCAGATGTTATCGACGATAGGCTCAGTCGAAGCCCTTTATTCACGCTGGTACGGTGACAACCGGCTGGAGTTGTCGGCACACTACCATCTGATTCACACTGATTCTTTCAGTGAAGATAATCCAGTGCTGCAGACCAAGGCTCTGAACGATGTGTTTCAGTTAAAAAGCACCTTCAGCGGCCCGACCGGTCTGACGAGTATTGGCAGGCCCTGGCGATGGCTGGCTTATGCCAACCATACAAATTTTCTCAGTCAGGACAAGTTTTCGTTGGGCTATACCAGCCTGTTCGAATTTGGCGTTGGCATGGAATGGCGAATGAACATCAAACCGCTCGACTGGTTTGGCTGGCAAATGCTGGGATTAAGGGCCGGTGTGATCACCAGCAAGGACGTTGAGGGCTTTAACGTAGGGCTGACAGGACGATGAGCTTTCGAATCATGTTGTTGATCTGCACCAGTATAATATCCGCTGCCTGTGTGCAGCCAGTAAAACTCAAAGGTGAAGGCTACGTTCTTATTAGATCGAATTATCCTATCTTGTATTTTAACGGCGAACAAATTGAGCCTGCGTATAGACTGGACATCGAGGCAGGTGAAAATACCGTGGTGATAGTGTACAACACCTACCAGCACGACTATTACTGTACATTCAGCTGGACTGCAGTGGCAAACGCCGTGTACGAAGTAACAGATCAGGAAAACCAATATCCACTGACACTCTATCGTTGGGTTAGAACCAATAGTTTGTGGGCATCGCGACTCGACCCTGTTGATCCGTTGGACTGTATTGAACAGGAAAAGGGGGGCGAACTGATTTGATAAACGGAATTCTTCCTGAAATCGAGTGGTTAATTTATCCGCGAACAACGCAAAGGAAAACGCCGGGTAGCTGATGGAGAGTGTGTAGACCTTGAATTGTAGGAGATGTAATAAGCAGCCCGCGGCCGATAGACATTTAGAAGTCAGCCCCCTAACCTGGTTGGTGAACTAATCCAGAAGGTCGCAAAGCGCCTTAAACCAGAGGGGACTGACATGAATTACTGTGGCATAGATGTAGCGAGCAAATCAAGCGATATCAGCATTATTGACGAGGTCGGCAACCAGCTAAGACGCCAGGAGATAGCAACCGAGGCCGGAGATATTACCGGGGCACTCGCGGGTTATGGCAAGTTAGTCGTCATCATTGAGGCCCACCCGCTGGCCGAGACCGTGGCCCGGATCGTTGAAGAGGCGGGACATAAAGCGGTGATCATCGATGCGCGAGCAGCGAAGAATCTGATGTCGGCGATGAAGAAGACCGATCGTCGCGACGCGCAGACGCTGGCCGAGATTGGGCGCTGCGGTTGGTATATTGAAGTGCACCGCAAAAGTGCGGCAGCGCGGGAGATGCGCAGTATATTGCAGGCTCGGCAAGCGCTGCTGAAGAGTAGCAAGGCACTGGCATCGAGTATCCGTGGTTTATTGCGTGCCCACGGTATTCGGCTGGGTAAAGTGAGCAAGGGGCAGTTTGCTGCCCAAGTGACGAAGGCCGCCGAACAGGAGGTTCCGGGCTTAGTGCCGGCGCTGAGTGGAATGCTGGAGGCGTGGCTGGTGGCTGAGGAACGCGCAGAGCAGATCAAGCAAGCGCTGGTGGCGGCCTGCCAACAAGATAAGATCAGTGCGTGTCTGGAGAGTACCCCGGGGATAGGCCCGATAATCAGCACCGCCTATCGAGCCACCATTGATGATCCGCACCGGTTCAAGTGCGGTGATGAAGTGAGCGATTACCTGGGGTTGGTGCCCCGTATCTACCAATCCGGTGACGTGGAGTACCGCGGGAGCATCACCAAAGAAGGTGATGGTCTATTACGGTCGCTGTTGGTTGAAGGCGCGCATGTGCTGTTAACGCGTGGCCAGGATTGTGCCCTGAAGCGCTGGGGTCTGTCACTGGAGAAGCGCAAAGGCAGCGCCAAAGCCAAAGTAGCGGTCGCCCGCAAGCTGGCAGTACTACTGTGGCGTCTGTGGAAGGAAGAAAAGATGTTTGAGGCTTTCCCACAGACGGTTTAAAAAAGAATAACTGGGCCCGACAGTTTGGAAATCGGGAGTTAAGAAGGACTGGTTGATTGACTACCAGGCTCGGTCGCACCGACCACGATAGCCGCTAGGGGCAATGTGTTGACCCCGTGTAGGAGATGAACAGGCGGTGCGCTCCGATTACATCTTGTCGGCGCCTAATGGCGACCACGTAGAGAAGCCTGAAACCTGGTGGGCAAAGACCATTACAAATTAACCAGATTAGTGGTTGACAAAGACGGCTGCTTTAGAGAAGCGGCTAAGGACACTGTAACTACGCTGAATAATCAAGAAGCCGTAGGGTGCGCCGTGCGCACCATGAAGGTGTCAGTTCAGACATGGTAATGGTTCTGGTGCGCACGGCGCACCCTACCGTAATGTTGACACGCTGTATTACCGGGCCGACACATTTTCCTGGCTTAAGTATCGTTCAGTTCTGAACACAAGCGTTTATTCGCCAGACTTGCTGTCTGGCAATGTCTTGACGTGTACATCGCGCTGCGGGAATGGAATTTCAATGCCTTGTTCGCGGAAGGCCTTGTCTATTGCAAAGTTGAGGTTGCTGATCGTGCTCAGGCGGCGATCAACATCGTAGAGATGTACGCGTAGTTCGAAGTCCAGCGAGCTGTCTCCAAAGCCACGGAATAAAACGAGTGGCTTGGGCGAGGTTCCGTCTTTGACAACCAGATCATTCTCCTCTGCAACCTGTGTCATTATATTTCTAACTTTTTCTGTGTCGCTGCCATAGGCCACACCAACATTTACTATGGCGCGGCCGCGAATGTCATCTAGCATATAGTTGGTAACCTGGTTGGAAATCAGCTCTGAATTGGGAACGATGACATCAGAACGATCAAAGGTAATGATACGTGTTGAGCGTATGCGGATGTCTTTTACATAACCTTCAGTTGTGCCAACCTGTATCCAATCACCTTTTCTTATCGGTCTTTCAAATAAGAGTATCAGCCCGGAGACAAAGTTATTGACTATATTCTGTAAACCAAAACCAATGCCCACCGATAACGCGCCGAATATGATGGCAATATTACTGAAGTCAAATCCTGCGACGGACAGAGCCACCAGAGCAGCAATCACGAACATGATATATCCGGTGATAGTGACAATGGCTTCGCGGCCACCGCGCTCGATCGATGTTTTTGGCAGCCAGTTTGTGTCAAGCTGGCGTTTGATCGCGCCGGTTGAGATGATAATCAGGGCAAAGAAGAATACTGACAGGAGGAACTTGCTGGGAACGATTCTGAATTCACCAATAGTGAATCCATTGACCAGGTAGTTGCGTGCGTGTGCAATGGTCGCACCCGTCTGGTCAAATGAACTCAGTAGTATATAGGCAAACACGCCCCAGATGATGATGGTCGTCAGTAGCCGTATCCATACCAGACCCGGTAGTCTCTTTTTATCTTCAACACCGAGTTTTACATGCAGGCGCCGGGTCCATTCATAGGTGCCGTCGTCCATGGCATTGAACAGGTCCTGAAATAATTTTGATACAGTGGTCAATGCAGCGAAGGTAATGAATATTAGAAATATATATTGTCGACCAGCCAGGCCGATGTTTCTGTAACCCGACCACTCGGCCATTAATGTCAGTGCAAAAAGAACGATCACCGTTATAAACAGCCACCTGAATCTGCTGAGTTTTGGCGACCTGAACAAAACGAGAAATAACCAGATCAGGTTGAGAACAATCAATAACGAAAAAACATCTCTGAGTAATAAGAGATTACTTTCGGGTATACTTTCTGAAAATATCGTGTAGAAGGCCATATAGCCAAGGAAAGACAGCAGCGCGAGTATGTGCAACCTGCGCGAGAGTTTTTCAGGAATGCCGGGTGTGAAATCGATAAACACTTGCGCGGGTTTTACCGGTGAAAAGATAAACCTGACAACTGCAATGAAAGCGAGATAAATCAGAAAACCTATGGCCAATGTTGTAATGAAGGGTGTCGGCTTAATGCCCCGTGTTGTTACATACAGAATTAATGCGGTGGATGAGGCGCCGAACAGCCAGGGTGCATAATGTGCAAAGGTAGTTATTGCAGCTCGTGTGAAATTCTCCACATAGTCATCGATCCATTCGACGGAGCTCTCCAGTTTCAACAAGGTTTTGCGTATCCACACGCCAATGAGGATCAACAGGACCACAATGGATACATCCACCAGGACCATGGGCATATCGAGCGCTTGCAGACCAGCATGCTTCCAGAAAAACGTACCAGAATCGGCGATGAGTTCGAACGGGCTTTTCAGGTATTCGATAACCAGGGTGTAAATGTTCGGTCCGCGTATAAAATATTTTTCCTTGAAGTAGGATGTTTCTGCCAGACCTATTTGCTCATTGGCATCATCGCTGTGCTGTTTGAACAGATTGCATTGGGCCAGCATCTTATCCAGCTTATCTCGCGCTGATTGCAGCTCTTTTCGCTTAACTGTTACTGCTTTTGTTTCGTCTTTTACTGCTTCGCCCAGCCCGTCCAGCGATTCCTGTATCTTCTTTAGTTTTGCTTCATTTTCATCGATACAGACCGAAGCTTTACTGCCGAGCTTGATTGTGATCTTGGTCCATTTGGCCAAGTCTTCCTTTTCGTAGTTTCCGCGATCCAGCTTGAAGGTGATGGTTTTAATCTGTTTGGACAGGGCTTCCAGTTCTTTATATTCCTCATCGGCAGATACCAAGGATGTTGCTGTGGTTAGCAACAGCAATAGCGTTGTGAGTATGAATTTAAATGGTTTCATTCGTACCGGGTTTCCACGTTGCTAGCCTTGCTGAATCTAAGAACAAGAAAACCAACTATGCCAGAAAGGAAAGAAGCCACGAGTATTGCCAGCCTGTCGGCATATTCATACAGGGCATCGTCCTTGAAAGCCAGCGAGTCGACAAAAAGACTCATCGTGAAGCCAATGCCCGTCAATACGGCAACACCGTATAACTGCAGCCAGTTGGCGTTGGCCGGCAATGTAGCCAGTTTCAGTTTGATAGCGATGAAGCTGAAAAGAAAAACACCAATCTGTTTGCCGAAGAAAAGCCCGGTCATGATGCCGACGGGCACAGAGCCCAGCATGCTGGCGAACGAGACCTGGCGTAAATCCACACCGGCATTGACAAATGCAAACATCGGCAATACAAAAAAAGCCACCCAGAAGTGTAAATCCTCTTCGATCGATTTCGACAGTGAGAATTCGTTGCCCTGCTTGTCGGTTGATTTGAGCGGTATGGTGAAGGCGAGTGCAACACCGGCAAGCGTCGCGTGTACACCGGATTTGAGCACACTGACCCACAAAATAACGCCGACAATGATGTAGGCGGCTTTTTTTACGACACCGCGGTGATTCATGAATATCAACGTGGCGATAGCCAACAGTGCAATTGTTATCGACAGGGTTGACAGTTCGGCCGTATAGAAGATCGCGATGATAATGATCGCGCCCAGGTCATCGATGATGGCTAGCGCGAGCAGGAAGACTTTTAATGAGGCGGGTACCCTTTTGCCCAGTAATGAGAGGATGCCAAGTGCGAAAGCGATATCGGTTGCCGTTGGAATCGCCCAGCCCTGCATGCCAATAGGCTGATCCTGGTTAAAGTAGATATAAAAAAGGGCAGGAACAACCATGCCGCCCAGCGCAGCAATCCCGGGTAGTGCGACCTGTGACAGGGTGGAAAGATGACCCTCGATGATTTCACGCTTGACTTCAAGACCGATCAACAAAAAGAAAACGGCCATCAGACCGTCGTTTATCCATAGATACAGCGGCTTGTCAATGTGTAATGCGCCAAACCGGATTTCAACCGGTGTGTGGAGAAAGGCATTGTATATCTCTGATAGCGCTGAATTTTTTAGTAACAGGGCGAGTAGGGTCACAAAAATCAAAACGATTCCTGATGAAGACTCCTTTTTAATAAATTCTTCTAAAAAGTTCATGTTCGACCTGTTGCCTTCTGTTGTTTTTTACAAGGTGGATTGTGCCAAAAAATCAGGAAAGAATGCAATTATACCGATCTCAAGCGGGTGCCGGACAATCATTCGAAGATGACACCTTTCTGCAATAGACGGGCTAGCAGCCCGCATTTCTCACCAGGCGGGCTAGATGGGAGGTTTGGAACAGGTGTAAGCCTGGCCGAGCAGGGTGACAGATGTCGCGAAGTCAATATTTTTAAAGATAACAACCGTATTGGCCCCCATGCTGTGAGCCCTGTTCTTTATGTCATTCAGCGCGCCCTGGGTCAGGTTGGTATTGCTGATAAACAGGTAAGTATACCAATGGCCTTCGCTCCCGATCACTTCGCCCAGGCGGGTGCAGCTGCGTTCCAAAGATTCCAGGACATCCTTGTCGATGACGGTCGAAATAAAATACAGGCGTACTTTATCTGAGGCACCATCGGTTCGAATAATCGTTGTACAGGAGCCAAGCAGGATCACGAGCAGTGCAGTGAATAAGCGTCTTGTGTTCATATTGTTGTAAGCGTATCGGCCTGGCCAAAGAATGATAGTCTTTATATTGAATGGCGACCTGGATTTGATGACAAGAATAGATTATAGCGCTAAAACACAAACATCGACGCGGACGAGAGGGGCTGGTTAAACAGGGTAGACATGACCCATAAGATGCGTCATCGAGGTCGATCAATATTCATAACTGACGCCGAGTGTCAGACGATAATCATCTTTTAGCGGAATAATGCCGTCATCACCTGCAGTTGGATTGCTGATATGGTCCCAGATGAATGAGATATCGAAATCGAAAGAGCCGATGATTTCACTTTCGAAGGTGGTGACCATATGATGAGTGTATCCACCTGATGCTTTATTGCCCCATGTTGTGCTGTAACTATAAATAAAGTCGAGCTTTTTGGTCAATTCAATATCATAATCTGTACCCACAACCAGCACCGGTGTGGTTTCCTTGATGTTTTCTCCAGGTTGAACCGAAACGAAACGCGTGGCCTGGTAGGCAGGTCCACCGGCGATGTTCCAGTTGGTCCTGCTGGTATCGATAATGGTGTAACCCAAACCGGTACCAAGCGTGACTCGTGAGTCGATATTGGAAAATGGATCTCTGTAATACTCGCCGAAGATGGGACGTAAAAAGAAGCGCCGCGATTTAAACAGGTCATGTGTCGCGGAAATACGATGGTTGTTCGTCGTTTGTAGATCCTGAGCATTCGATATATTACCGATATAATCGGCTACGAATCTTGAAAAGGACGTCTGGCGCCTGATATTGGCTTTGGCGTTGTAGTCGACCTGGTCGGTATTGCCGCTTCGAACGATAAGACCAAGGGTAATCTTTGCTGACCAGTAATCTGATTCTTCTTCGCCGCCGGTAATAAACGAAACCAGTCGCGAGCGGTCGAATTCTACAGGCTCGTTGCCATTGGTTACGATTATCTTGGTTTCGTTTATTTCGAAGTAGCCATAGACAGTTCCATGACCTTCAATGTAGGCGCTACCGGGGATATGGGTTTCAACATACCTGACATCTTCCCAGTCAAGTGTGAGCAGGTCCAGCTTGTCGCTGTCGAACTCGAGACTGTCTTTATACAGACCTTTGATCTCACCCTTGAGCCATTCACCTGAAACCAGTTGCACCCAGTCGAAATCGATGACCGTTGGCTTCGAGGTCTCCCATTGGAAGGTTTTTTCCATATATTCCCTGTCGGCTTCCTCAGTTGGTATGTCGATTGGTTCCTGGGCGTGTGCGCTGCCGATCAATACAGGCAGGCAGCAGCAGGCAAATGCCAGATGTCGGGTTTTTCCTGTGAGCACGGTGTTTGTTCTTTTAATATAATGAAGCGGCGTTATTCTACGAGGTCATCCAGCTTGTCTTCCATGTGCAGCTCGGTCAGTTCAGTAAAGCCACCGATCCACTTACCGTCAATTGCGATCTGAGGCACCGTGCGTGCGCCATTGGTGATACGACTGAACTCGCGGCGTGCGGCCATGTCTGTGTCTATACGAGCCTCATCATAGGGAATACCCCACTTGCTCAGCAGTGATTTGGTTTTTTCGCAGATGGGGCAGATGCCGGTGCTGAATACTTTTACTCTGGCCATGGTTATTTTGTTTAAAACATCACTAATAGGTTGTTTCTATGGCAAATTTATTGTGTGAAAATGAGCTGCACTTTCAACAGGGCAGATTTTACATGAGTTTCAAGGTAAGCGTGCCAGCAAGCGGCCACGAATTCAGCGTCGAGCAAGGCGAGACCATACTCGAAGCCGCGCTGCGCCAGGGTGTCGGTCTGCCCTACGGCTGTCGTAACGGCGCTTGTGGCAAATGTGCCGGTGAGTTGATTTCGGGTGAAGTCAATTATGCCAAGGAACTGAGCAGCCTTGCGTTGGATCAGCAAAAGCAGGGCAAGACATTATTCTGTCAGGCTCAGCCTCAAAGCAATGTTGAGATCAGGGTTCGCGAAATAAGCACGGGTCGCGATGTGGAGATCAAGACCCTGCCTTGCCGTGTGGAGTCAATGCAGCTGTTGACCCATGACATCATGAAACTTCAACTTAAACTGCCTGAAACAGAGCGGCTGCAGTTTCTCGCAGGGCAGTATATCGAGTTCCTGCTCAAAGACGGCAAGCGCCGTGCTTTTTCAATCGCAAATGCGCCGCACGATGACGAATTTATTGAACTGCATATCCGTCACGTTCCTGACGGTCAGTTTGGTGACTATGTGTTCGATGGCATGAAGGTCAAGGAATTGATGCGACTGGAAGGACCGCTCGGTAGTTTTTACTTGCGCGAAGCATCCGACCGACCGATTATCATGATGGGGGGTGGTACCGGTTTTGCACCCTTGAAGGGTATGCTCGAGCATGCCTTTCATATCAATCTGAACAGGCCGGTACATCTTTTTTGTGGTGTGCGTGCTCGCAAGGACCTGTACATGGATGCAATCGTCAATAGCTGGCTGCGGCAGCATGATAACTTGAAGTACACACCGGTGCTGTCTGAACCTGAAGCGAAGGATAACTGGCAGGGTCAAACCGGTTTTGTTCACGAAGCGATTATAGAACAATATCCTGACTTAAGCGGTTATGACGTGTACATGAGCGGGCCGCCTCCAATGATCAAGGCCGGCATGGATGCGTTTTATGCTCACGGTTTGCCGGAAACCCAGATCTATTCCGATTCGTTTGAATATTCCGATGATGCACTGCGGGCGATGGGTATTACCAAGCCCAGGACAGATGCTAGCTGAAGGATTCAGGTAATATCGACGGGCAGTCAATACTGTTGACATACCAAACGAATGTGACCTTCTAACCAATACGACTTCCTATATTGCCGCAAAGGTGCAGAGAAGACTGCCGGTTTTCGTAGTAGCGACTTTAGTCGCGGATTGCAGATGTTCGCGACTAAAGTCGCTCCGGGTAATCGAAATTCTCTGCGCAATTTCACAACAACGGGGAAGCAAGCCGGGCAATTTGTGCGGCAACACGAAACGGCAGTGGCTTGTTGTCGTAGTGTTCGCACAGCACTAACGCACTGTTTTCCAGATCGTCGGTCAACATGGCTTCGATCTGTTTGATGAATTCATCATCTGCAACCAGCGCCGTGGCCTCGAAGTTAAGATACAGCGAGCGGTTGTCCAGGTTCACCGTACCGACACCGGCGACGACATCATCAACCAGTATCACCTTCTGATGCATGAAGCGGTCACGAAAGCGGTACAGGCGTACGCCACTGCTCAGCATGTCACCGTAGTAGGTGTAAGCGGCAAGTTCGACGATTCGCTGGTCGGCCTTGTCGGGCAGGATGATGCGAACATCAACGCCTCTGAGCGCCGCCGCTTGCAGGGCGACCACCATGGCATCGTCGGGTACAAAGTAAGGGCTGGTGAGCCACAGCCGTGATCGTGACTGGCTGATCAGGGTCAGAAATAGGATGCCACAGTTATACACCGCATCTGCCGGACCCGTATTAATGATTGCAACGGCCTGAGCAGAGTCCTTGGCGGGTTTGATTACTGAGCTGAGTGGCACAATCTGCCGGGTCGCCCAGTACCAGTCCTTGAGAAAAGAGAACTCGATGTGCTGCGCAGCGGGTCCATCCAGCCTCAAATGCGTGTCGCGATATTTGAGGTATTCCTCGCCGAGGTTGTGGCCGCCAATGAAACCGATATGTCCGTCAACGACCAGCAGCTTGCGGTGATTACGGAAGTTGATCTGGAAACGGTTACTACGACCTTTTGTGGTTTTGAAACCAGAGACTGTTATGCCTGCGTCGCGCATCGTATCAAGATAGCTGTCCGGTAATTTGATGCTACCTATTTCGTCATACAGGAACAGGACACGCAGACCGCTGCGAACCTTATCGATCAGTGCATCACGCAGGCGACGACCGACAGCATCATCGCGGACAATATAGAATTGCACCAGTACATAGGCTTCAGCTGATTCGATTGCGTTGATCATTGCATCATAGGTTGCCTCACCGTCGATCAGCAGCTCGACCTGGTTTGCGCGCAGAAAGGGTATATGGGTGAGGTTTCTGCTCAGCGCCTCGATAACCTCGAGCCCGTGGCGTGGCTTGGCGGCCATGGCGTTCATTTGCGCCAGCCACTCCTGTACTCGCGTGCCGACGCTCGCTTCCGCTTTACGCAGTGCTTCGGTATAACCGAGAAAGCGCGTGCGGCCAAACACGACATATAACGGTACTGTGATCAGTGGCATAGTGATCAGCGCAATAAACCAGGCAATTGCACCCTGGGACGAGCGCGGCTGCATGACTGCGTTGATAGCAAGCACCACACCGAGAATTTCTGCCACGAGCAGGACGGTACCGATAATGGTGAGCTGCTGCAAATCAAGCATCTATGGTTGCTGTGTGATGCGCTGCTTTCACATTAACAGTAGTCGGCATTGCGCGAAGGCGGACGTAACGGGCTAAATCACCCTGAGTTCCGGTTGTACGATTACACGTTCGAAATCCCTTCCGGCATTCGCCAGCGCTTGTTCACCATAATCACCTGTAAGCATATGCAGACCCTGGCGGTGGCTTCTTTTTTCACCCAACGTCGCGGTGAAATTGATGAAACGCTGAATGATGTAAGACACAACCATACAGGCAGGCAAAATTGCGAGTGCACCCACACCCACTTCAAACGGCGTGGCCCGGTATTGGTATTCAGCAAAACTGACCCGCATCAGACCCATGTCATTGTAGCTGTACATCGCGTAGCCGGCGGTGATGATGGCCGCCAGCAAAAGGTAAAAGAACAGACGTTTCATGTTTTGTAGCCCATTTTGACTTTTGCATATTCTAGGGCATTCATACAGGCTTCGTCAGTAGCATTTTCAGCAATGATGATGTTGTCGAAGCCCAACGTTTGTGCCAGAGCCTGAGCACGCTCTCCGGGTACAATCAGAAAGCGCCCGGTAAGCAGTGCCTTGTCACCCGCCAGATCATACAGGTTTCGCAGGCCCTCATTGCTGCTGGTGGTAATAATGTCGGCTTGCTGAAGGTAGGCGTTTAATCGATTCGCGTCCACCGGTGGCGAGCGCTGATACATATCAGCATAAAACACCACGGCACCCCTGGATTGCAGTGTATCTCCAAGCAAGGTTCTTCCGCCTTCACCACGAAAGATTACAATTTTCCTGGAGAATATTTGTTCGGCCTGCAATGATGGGTGCTCGAGCAAGGCTTCACTGTCATGACCATCGGGCTTGATGGCGATAGACAGACCGTGTGATTCGAGCGAGCGGGCCGTTTTGCTGCCAATGGCGGCGAGCTTGATGTCAGCGGGTAATTTAACGAGATAATCCAGAGTTTTTTCTACCGCAGTTGGGCTGATAAAAATGGCTAGCGCAAACTCGGTCAGATGGTCGCGTGCATAGTCGCGACTTCTCTGGTCTTCAGGCTCGCTGATCTCAATCGCGGCAAAATGCAAGGCTGTGCCACCGGCGCGCTCGATCAGTTGGCAAAGACCGCCGGCCCGCGATGTCGGGCGCGTCACCAGAACCTTGAGACCTTGTAATGGTCCTGCGTGCGGTTGCATTAAGGTTGGATCAGTTGATGCCGGCTCATTGCTGCTTATTCTATTGGAAAGTGGGCGATTTAGCCCGCATATTGCACGACGACGGACACGCCTGTGTGCATTATGCGGGCTAAATAAATCAATATTTATGTGTCTCAAATACCCAATGCGGGTATTTCAGACACTCAGATTTTTTAGTTTTTTACGAATGGAAGGCAGGTGGCGGCGGCTGATTTCAAGGATGTCATCGGTATCGTTGAGCACGATGCACTGATGACCGGCATCATTTTTCGAAAGACCGGCGATATGGTTTTCAGAAACCAGTGCATTACGGTGTATGCGCACGAACCTGTATTCAAACTCCTGTTCGAGCGCCTTGAGTGGTTCTTCAATCAAGTATTCATGATCATCGGTTTTCAGGGTGACGTATTTCTGATCGGCCTTGAAATAGATAATGTCCTCGATGGGTACCAGCTCCAGTGTGCCGCGTGATTTAACGCAGATCTTGCTGCGTGATTCACCTTTATCCGCGATGCGCAGTCGCTGGATCTGGGCACGGGTCAGGCGCTTTGCGGCGCTCATGGCATTGGCAAGACGCTCCTGCTTGATCGGTTTCAACAGGTAATCGACTGCGTGTGTTTCAAAAGCCTTGAGGGCATGGTCGCTGTAAGCTGTGGTAAATATGATCGCAGGCGGGTTATCCATCTGGTTGATGTAACCGGCGGCTTCGAGTCCGTCCATGCCCGGCATGCGAATATCCATCAAGACCACATCTGGACTTGAGTTCATGGTTTGATGAAGAGCCTGTTCTCCGCTGGCAGCTTCACCCACCACCTGTTGGCCCATACCACTGAGCATGTGGCGCAGACGCTGTCGCGCCAGCTGTTCATCGTCGACGATTAAGACGTTCATAATTATGTGACCGGTATTTCCAGTGTTACGGTGTAATTCCGTTTGGTCGCATTTATATTGAACCGTGCGTTGTTACCGTATGCCAGGCGCAGCCGTTGTTCGATGTTATCCTGGGCCATCCGGTTGCCGCTGCTATGTGACTTGTCCGCAGACTCAGGGACCGGATTACTCACCACGAGTGTCAGGCGCTTGCCCTCGCGCTGCGCGGAAATCTCAATATTCCCGCCATCAGCTAAAGGTTCTATACCATGATAAATAGCATTTTCTGCGAGAGGTTGCAGGGATAACGCAGGAATTTCTTCATCAATGAGTGATTTATCGACGTTCCAGTCGACCTGCAGGCGGTCGCCAAGGCGTAACTTCTCGATATCCAGGTAACTTCGGGTAATGTCGAGTTCGTGCCTGAGGGTGTGCCTGTTCTGTTCCTTCAGGCTGGCGCGGAACAGATCAGACAGGTCTTCGATCGCTTTTTCTGCCTTGTCAGGCATGAATGAAATCAGGCTGGCAATCGTGTTCATGCTATTGAACAGAAAGTGTGGACGGATCCTGGCTTTCAACGCCTGAATTTCCGCACTGGATTGGGCTTGCAGGTTCTGCTTCCATTGTTGCTGGATATAAAAATAGCGCAGCACGATGGCATAAATCGTGCCGCCCATAACCGACACACGTAACAGGAAATGCTCGCCCAACGGGGAGGTCGCCTCGTCAAGCTGCATCCAGAGATTCAGCCTGATCAATACCTGTGCAAAAACCAGGGTGACCGTCATCATGATTGTGAAACTGATGATCATCGTGACCGGTCCGGATAGTCGATTGAGTACTCGGCGGCTAATGCACAATACCGCGGCATTGAGTAACGCGATCCATTGCATCATCATCGAAACAAAGGCAAGGATTTCCCAGAATTGTTCTGTTGTCGATGGTATCGCCATCGCAAGCACCATCGCGAGTAACTCAACGATCAGCACCAGCATGAAGATCACACGGACATCACAAAAATCCGGCAGCAAGCCGATATTGTTGCTGCCGCCGTCAGTAAATTGTTGTTTTACCATGCCTTACAAATAGTCGAGCAATTCCGGAATGCAAGTATTGTTCTGTTATACTCGCGTCCAGCATGAGTGATAAACACGACAAACAGACCAATCAGGCCTGGGGCGGGCGTTTCAGCGAGCAAACTGACGCCTTTGTGGAAGCCTTTACGGCGTCGGTTGAATTCGATCAACGCATGTATCAACAGGACATCACGGGCTCGAGAGCGCATGCCCGTATGCTGCACCGGATCGGTGTGCTTTCGGCGGCCGACTGTGAAGCGATCCTGAACGGCCTTGATCGCATCACCGAAGAGATCGAAGCGGGCAGCTTTGACTGGTCAGTTGCGCGCGAAGACGTTCACATGAATATCGAGGCTCGCTTGACCGAATTGGTGGGTGATGCTGGCAAGCGATTGCATACCGGGCGCTCACGCAATGACCAGGTGGCAACGGATATTCGCCTTTATTTGCGTGAGCAAATCCGTGTCATTATGTTGCAATTAGTGAATTTACAGAAGGGCCTGCTCGACCTGGCAGAGGCCGAAGCCGGCACCATCATGCCCGGTTTTACGCATCTACAGGTTGCCCAGCCGGTGACTTTCGGCCATCACATGATGGCCTGGTTTGAAATGCTGCAACGTGATGCCACGCGCATGCACGACTGCAGGGTGCGTATGAACGTCTCGCCGCTCGGAGCGGCCGCACTCGCGGGTACCAGCTATCCGATCGAACGGGAATTTACCGCAGCTGAACTGGGATTCAGCGCACCGGCAGCCAACTCGCTGGATGCGGTCAGTGATCGCGATTTTGCCATCGAATTCTGCGCTGCCGCTGCCATCCTGATGACCCATTTATCGCGCATGGCTGAGGAAATGGTGATGTGGTCCTCAGCCCAATTCGATTTCATCGAGCTGCCAGACCGTTATTGCACCGGCTCCTCGATCATGCCACAGAAGAAGAATCCGGATGTGCCGGAACTGGTGCGCGGCAAAACAGGCCGGATCAATGGCCATCTGGTCAGCCTGTTAACCCTGATGAAGTCACAGCCGCTGGCCTACAACAAGGACAACCAGGAAGACAAGGAACCCCTGTTCGATACCATCGATACACTGAACGGTTCGTTGCGCGCCTACGCAGACATGGTGCCTGCACTCAAATGCAAGCGCGAGAATATGTACAAAGCGGCCAAACAGGGCTTTTCTACCGCGACGGATCTGGCGGATTATCTGGTGCGCAGAGGCTTGCCGTTTCGTGATGCGCATGAGGTCGTAGGCAAAGCCGTGGCCTACGGGGTGGCAAACGACAAGGATTTGAGCGACATGGCTATCGACGAACTCAAGGTCTTTGCTGACATCATCGACGTAGATGTTTTCGACGTGTTGACGCTGGAGGGTTCGGTTGCTGCCCGTAACCATGTGGGCGGTACTGCGCCTGAACAGGTGCGCAAGGCGGTCGCGCAGGCGCGCCAGCGATTGATCGAACCGTGAGCTGGCCACTGAGGCGGAGTGTTCACTGCGCCCTCTGGGCCAAATTCATTGATTCAATTGTTCATACAATAGCGATTCTGCGTCTGTGTACAGATGCTTCAGTTTTTCGAGCAGTTCAGCCGTGCCTTTGGTTGAGCCGGAGCGGCCAATGATTTCGATCTGCTCAGCTACGGAGGCCAGGCCGCTTGCACCGATACTGCTGCTGGAACTTTTCATCTTATGTGCCAGATTGAATACGCCTTCGGCGTCCTCATTGGCCACTGCCCGGCTCAGTTCTTCGATCTGGCCCGGTACATAATCAACAAAAGTCTGTAAAACTTCATTCAGTGCATCACCCATCAGGCTGCGTAGCTCGTCGAGCGCTTCCATGTTAAGTGCTTGATCCATGCCAAATTCCTGTAATGATTGTCGTCTGTCAGAGTATAGACGCTGTTTTGTTATCGGGTGATGCGCGAGCTCATATCACCGACGAGCACCGCTTCAGGCACCTGCAGCTTGATAGCCGCTGCTATTTCCATAAACAGGCCCGGTTCGGGCTTGAATGATACCCACAGGGTGTTGAGTTTCATGTCCATGTTGGCAAACACGATGTCCGATTTGAACTGCTTGAGGGCGCGGTCAATATCATTCAGTGTGCGCTTGATGTGGTGTTCCGGCTTGTGGCGTAACCTGGGTATAATCATCAGAAAGTCACCCACACGATTCCCGTTTTCATCGCGTGTGGGTGCTATCTTCCATAACGGCTCTGCGGGTGACATATCTATACTCAAGGTGATCGTATTATCCATCCGAATAGCCCGTTTAATGGTAGCCTGTGCTTAATATTAGCGCATCTTTGGAATTCGATGTGGAATCCTGCGCCTTAGCGTAAAAGACGTGACAGCCACTCGCCAATATCGCTGATTTGTTGCGGACAAACACTGTGCCCCATGGGGTAATCCTGCCATTGCACCGGGTAGCCTTGTTGCTGCAGCAGTGTGCGTGTCTGCAGGCCAGATTGCAGTGCCACCACGTCATCGTGCAGGCCATGGGCCAAAAATATCGGCGTTCGGCGGTTCGCGTCTGAGGCCTCCTGCCTCAGTCGTTGATGCATCGGTAGATACGTGGACAGGGCCAGGACGCCGCCCAGACGGTTTTTATAGCGTAATCCGGCATACAGCGCGATCGCGCCGCCCTGTGAAAAACCCGCGAAAACAACGCGTTCGGCTGCAATCCCCTGTGCAACCTGCTGATCACACAGGCTCATCATGAATTTACTGGATTCGATGATGCCGGCTTCATCATCCCTGTTGGCGATATCGAGGCTGGTGATATCGTACCAGCCGCGCATGCGGTAACCCTGGTTGATGGTGATCGGTCTCAGGGGTGCATGCGGAAAGATGAAACGGATGTTGACTGAGTCGGGCAGCACGAGCTCGGACACGATCGGGACGAAATCGTTGCCATCGGCACCAAGACCGTGCAGCCATATCACGGCGGCATCGACAGGCACGGAATCATCATCACGGGTTTGAACAATTATTGGCGGTTCTTCAGGCATAATTCGGTAACGACAGGTTTCGGTGAACACAGAATATTGCAATAATCGGCTTTTTACCATGCAATAGCCCGCAATTCTCACCATCGGGTGAGAATTGCGGGCGAGGCGGATATATGCGAGTTTTATGTTTGTTGCTGACCTGTTTGATGTTGATCGCCTGCGGCAAAACCGGCGCCCTGTACCTGCCCGAGGATGCCGAGACGCAGCAGCAGAGTACCGATACCGATACCGATACCGAAGCCGAGACCGAGGCCGAGACCGAAACCATTAAGAAGGCTGAATAATGGACTATTTCAATTATCGCGAGGATCGGCTCTGGGCTGAGGATGTCGACATCGCCGCGCATGTCGAGCAATGGGGTACACCCTGCTATGTCTACTCGCGTGCCACTCTGGAGCGTCACTGGCGTGCTTTCGATGAGGCTTTGTCATCGATTCCACACCTGGTGTGTTACGCCGTCAAGGCCAACTCCAATCTGGCGGTGCTCAATGTGCTCGCCCGACTGGGTTCGGGTTTCGATATCGTTTCTGTGGGAGAGCTCGAGCGGGTGCTGGCTGCCGGTGGCGATGCAGCCAGGGTCGTCTTTTCCGGTGTGGGTAAACGCAAGGATGAAATAACACGCGCCCTTGACGTCGGCATCCGCTGTTTTAATGTTGAGTCCACCGCTGAACTGGAGCTGATCAATGAGATCGCTGCTGCACACGGTGTAAAGGCGCCTGTATCATTGCGTGTCAATCCCGATGTTGATGCCAGAACACACCCCTACATATCGACCGGCCTGAAAGAAAACAAGTTTGGCATTTCCATTGATGAGGCCATGACAGCGTACCAGCGTGCGGCCGACGCTGGCCACATCGACGTCCAGGGGATCGATTGCCATATCGGCTCCCAATTGACGGAAATAGCACCATTTGTCGATGCCCTTGAGCGTGTGCTCTTACTGGTTGATCACCTGGCTGAACAGGGCATCAGGCTAAAGCATCTGGACATGGGCGGGGGACTGGGTATCCGCTACCGCGATGAAGAGCCACCCGCGCCGGCGGAACATGCCGCCGCAATGGTTGAGCACCTGCAACACCGGGAACTGGAAATTCTAATCGAACCAGGTCGCGCCATCGCTGGCAATGCGGGCCTGTTACTGACGCAAGTCCTGTTTTTGAAACACAGCGAAGACAAGAATTTCGCCGTGGTTGATGCGGCAATGAATGACCTGATGCGTCCTGCCCTGTACGGTGCCTGGCAGGAGATCGTTCCCCTGCATTTGCGTCAGCCAGGGTCTGCCACGGCCACGGGCCCTGTGAAAATCTACGATGTTGTCGGCCCAGTCTGTGAAACGGGTGATTTCCTCGGTAAGGATCGTGAACTCGCGCTTGAGCAAGGCGATATCCTGGCCGTTCGCTCCTCCGGCGCGTATGGTTTCACGATGAGTTCGAACTACAATTCACGTCCGCGTGCGCCCGAGATCATGGTCGATGGTGATACTGCGACGATCGTGCGTGAGCGTGAAACCTTGCAGCAAGTTATGCAAGGTGAGCGCGTTCTATCTGCATAGCTCATGCATTTGACACGACAAATAGTCCTGTTGTTTGTTATGTTCTTTGATATGCTAGGTCAATTAAGACCGCTGATATTTAAGGTAACACTATGAATTTATTATCCCGATTAATCATGCTGCTGACATTGTTGCTGGCCCTGGCCGCACCCGCCAGTGCCGCTGTGGCGGTGGATCTGGATGGCTACTGTGATGTCGCTGCTGCTGATGATAAAAAAGATGACGAACAGAAGGACGACGAAGAAGAGCCTGAGTGCGATTAGTACGGTTTTTAACCATTCCTGTAAACTGCTTCAGTCACTGACAATTTAATCAGGCAGCCGATGCGCTGCCGTTGCAATCAACCGGAGGAGACTCTCAATGCTTAACGCTAAATCGATGGCCGCCTTTTTGCTGACAGCTGGCCTGGCTATATCAGCCAGTCTGGCCGTGGCGGCTGACAAGCCCGTTGGCATAACGTCAAAAATGATGGATGCCGAAGTTGTTCACGATGGCAAGAAAGTGAAAATTACTCGCAGCCAGAACAACAAGAATACCGTCAATCCATCGTTTTCGAAAACTTCACGCCCGTGCCCGCCATTCTGTATCCAGCCGTCAACAGTGGCCGCGGGTGTCGAAACGATCGGTGAGCTCGAGCTCATAGATTACTTGAAGAAAATGGCAGCAGGTGATGAGAGCATCCTGGTTATCGACTCGCGCACACCAGACTGGGTCAGGAAAGGCACCATTCCCGGTGCGGTCAATATCCCATGGACAAAGCTGAACCCTGCCAAGGGTGCAGACCCGATTTCGATCGGCGAAATTCTGCAGGACCAGTTCAACGTCAAGGAGACAGAAGGCCTGTGGAACTTCAATGACGCCAAGACACTGGTGATGTTCTGTAACGGTATGTGGTGCGGCCAGTCGCCAAACAACATCAGGAACCTGCTCAAATTCGGTTACCCGGCCCATAAACTCAAGTGGTATCGCGGTGGTATGCAGGACTGGGAGATCCTGGGGCTCTCGACCATTCCGGGTAAATAAGTCCCGCATCGCCTGTTGATGACGGAGGCCGCCTCCAGGTGGCCTTTTTTATGTTTTTTCACCGCAAAGGCGCAAAGAACAAAGCTGAATTAACCGCAGAGGCGCAGAGGATTATCTATACGTTGTCATCTCATGGTTAGCGAAATCTTTGGATTATGCGGGAATATCCCATTGACTTGGTTAAGACGATGGCTGTTCAAATTTTTCCGGCCGATCGTAGGGTGCGCCGTGCGCACCGCGAATAATCAGTTCGCTCAACAGCTTCGGTGCGCACGGCGCACCCTACGATCGGTCCATTCAGCTGTCAGTTAATTTTTGAATCGTTTCCACGATCTGTAAGATCAGATCTGAGTCACTACAAAAAACGCTGCGTCACCGCGCCTCTGCGGTTGATTCAGCTGGATTCTTTACTCTAATAAGCAATTAACTTTGCGTTCTTTGCGCCTTTACGGTGAAATCACGTATCATGCAGCTCGAATTCACTAAAATGCACGGTCTTGGCAATGATTTCGTGGTGATCGATGCGGTCAACCAGGAGGTCGCTTTGACCGGTAATCAGGTACGCCGCATTGCTGACAGGCATTTTGGTGTCGGTTGTGACCAGCTGCTGCTGGTCGAACGCCCCAGGCTTGCAGCGGCAGAGTTTCGCTATCGGATTTTCAACGCCGATGGCGGCGAGGTGCAGCAGTGTGGCAACGGCGCGCGCTGTTTTGCCCGTTTCGTGCACGACAAGGGTATGACAGGCAGTACCCATATCGCGGTCGAAACCGCAGCAGGCATGATCTACCTGATCCTTGAGGAAGATGGACAAGTCACGGTTGATATGGGTGTGCCCTCATTTGATCCAGCCTCGCTGCCGTTTGAGGTTGACGACCTGGAGCAGGATGAGACCGAATACCACCAACTTGTGGTGAATGGCGTAAAGTATGCTATAGGTGCAGTATCGGTTGGCAATCCACATGCGGTGTTGCTGGTTGATTCAGTGGAGAGGGCACCTGTTGCTACGCTGGGAGCCGCCATCGAATCTCATGAGTGCTTCCCCGAGCGTGTGAATGTCGGTTTTATGGAAATCATGGACCGATCGCATATACGCCTGCGGGTATTTGAACGTGGAGCAGGCGAGACCCTGGCTTGTGGGACGGGCGCCTGCGCAGCGGTTGCGATTGGCGTCCACAACAGCTTGCTGGATAGTCCCGTTGAGGTTAGATTAAAAGGCGGCATGTTAAAGATTCGCTGGTCCGGTGATGGCAGTAGCCTGTTTATGACCGGGCCGGCTCAAACTGTATACGAAGGTAAAATGACATTGTGAGTACACAAGCACAAAAAAAACAACAAGAAACGCTTGATACCGAACAGCAGCTAGTGGAGCTGCTCAAAGACTACCCCGACGTACTGGTGCGAAATCCAGCACTGCTGGCAGATCTCGAAGTCCCTCATCAGGCGGGCTCAGCTGTTTCCCTGATCGAAAAGCAGGTCAGCGTGTTACGCGAAAAGCTGCACACGAGCGACAAGCGCTTACGCGAACTGATGAATATCGCGCGTGACAATGAACGACTCGCCAGAAGCTGTCATCGGCTGGCTATCAACCTGCTCGGTGCCGAAGAGCTGGAAGATGTGGTCGGCATCGTGCTGGATGAACTGGGCATAGAACTCGGCGCCGACTTCGCTGAGATCCGTTTGATCACGGATGATGAGGACAGACTGAGCCGCAAACCGGCATTATTCATCAGTAGCAATTCTGAACGTCTGAAATCTTTCCGCACAATGCTGGACAACAGAAAGCCGTTGTGCGGACGCTGTACGCAAGAGCAGAAGGAATTTCTGTTCGGTGATGATGCCGAGCACATTGGTTCTGCTGCGGTAATCCCGCTGGTAGCCGGCGCCAGGCTGGGCCTGCTGGGTCTGGGCGGCAGCGATCAACATCGCTTCAGTATCGCTATGGGTACCGAGTTTTTAACCCAGATTGGTGATCTGATCAGTGCGGCACTGGCGCTACATCTACAGCAAGATCACGCCGAGATTGGATGAGCTTCGAGTCTGATCTCGAAGCGTTTCACACATACCTGCAGTCCGAACGCAGGTATTCGCCGCATACGCTGACAGCCTATCATAACGATTTGAAGGCATTTGTCGATTTCGGCCGGGAAAGAGGCCTGCACAGCTGGAAGCAAATGGACGATCTTCACGTGCGCGCATTCGTCGCCAGCCAGCACCGCAAGGGCCTCTCTGGAACCAGCCTGCAACGCCAGCTTTCAGCTGTCCGTAGCCTTTTCAATTTTCTCTGCCGGCATCATCGAGCCGAAAACAATCCGGCACAGGGCGTGCCCGCCCCAAAGGCGCCCAGGCGCCTGCCGGAAACATTGAGTGTTGATCAGCTCGAAGGCCTGCTTGCCTTTGCCGGTAATGATGATCTTGCCTGTCGGGACCGTGCCATGCTGGAACTGTTTTACGGCTGTGGATTGCGGCTTTCAGAGTTGAGCGGTCTTGATATCGGCGACCTCGACTGGCAGCAGCAAACCGTATCGGTTATGGGCAAAGGGCGCAAGCAGCGCCATGTGCCGTTCGGCAACAAGGCAGTCACCGCTTTAAAGCACTGGCTACCGCATCGTGAGAGTCTGGCAAATGTGGGCGAAAAAGCGCTCTTTATCAGTCGCCGCGGCAAGCGCATCAGCAACAGCACTATTCAGCAAAGCCTGAAAAAACGTGCACAACAACAGGGTGAGGGCTTATCGCTGCATCCGCATATGCTGCGCCATTCGTTTGCATCACACCTGCTCGAATCGTCAAACGACCTGCGCGCCGTGCAGGAGCTGTTAGGCCACGCCAATCTGAGCACAACGCAGATCTATACCCACCTCGATTTCCAGCACCTGGCGAGCGTGTACGACAAGGCGCATCCGCGGTCCAGGAAAAAGTAATTCACCGCAAAGGCGCAAAGAACGCAAAGAAAGAAGCAGGCGGTGGTTTACCGCAGAGGCGCAGAGGATTATCTATGCGTTTTTATCTCATAGTTAGCGAAATCTTTGGATTATGTGGGTACGTCCCGCTGACTTGGTAAAGACGATGGCTGTTCAAATTTTTCCGGCCGATCGTAGGGTGCGCCGTGCGCACCGTGAATCCTCAGTGTGCTGGGCTGTTTCGGTGCGCACGGCGCACCCTACGGCCGCTTCGCCCAAGCTGCTGCTACGCTTTTCGCTCCAGAGCGGCGCTTACGAACACGAATCCTGCGCCTGCTCCCGTGATCCTGGTGAGAAATGCGGGTTAGCTGTCAGTCAATTTCTGAATCGTATCCACAATCTGTAAGATCAGATCTGAGTCACTGCAAAAAACGCTGCATCTTCGCGCCTCTGCGGTTAATTCAGCTTTATCTTCGCGTTCTTTGCGTCTTTGCGGTGAAAAAAGCCTTGTGACAAGTATGTCAGTAAGAACCATTGAAACAGGTATAATCATCACCATTATCAGATAGCTGCCTTATTAACCCGTACACATTGCCATGCTGATTACGCTTTCTCCGTCAAAAGGCCAGGATTTTGATTCTCCAAGTCCGAGCAACACCTACAGTAAACCGGAGTCATTGAAAGATTCTGAATTACTCATAAAAGAGCTGCGCAAGTACAAGCGACAGGATATCCAGCAACTGATGGCTGTCAGTGAAAATATTGCCCAACTCAACGCTGAACGCTTCAAGTCGTTCAAAACCCCGTTCACGACGAAAAACGCCAAACAGGCGATCTTCGCCTTCAAGGGGGATGTGTACAGCGGAATTGAAATCGAAGAATACAGGGAAGCTGACCTCCACTATGCCCAGGATCATTTGCGTATTCTTTCGGGTTTGTACGGTTGCCTGCGGCCACTGGACCTGATTCAGCCTTATCGCCTGGAGATGAAAACCCGTCTGACCAATACGCGTGGCGAGAATTTGTATCAATTCTGGGGTGACAGCATCACGGATACTCTGAACAAGCAGCTGGAAAAACAGAAAGCGCCCGTGCTGGTCAATCTGGCTTCGAATGAATATTTCAAATCGGTCAAGCCGAAAAAACTGAAAGGCCGTTTACTCAATATCAACTTCAAAGAGACCAGGGATGGAAAAACACGCATCGTTGCTATCTTTGCCAAGCGTGCGCGCGGTATGATGGCGGATTACATACTGCGGAACCGTATTGAAAAGCCCGAACAGATCAAAAAATTCAACCAGGGCGGTTACCGGTTTTCGAGAGAGCTCTCTGACGACAAGCAATGGACGTTTGTTCGTCCCCAGCCCCCCGCTGCCTAATACGTGTAAAATTATGGTCTTTTCATCCGGATAAAAAAGCAGGAGTTCGACGTGGAGACATTTCATGGCACGACGATTTTGACTGTGCGTCGTGGCGATACCGTTGTCGTGGGCGGCGATGGCCAGGTCACACTGGGCGATACCATTATGAAGGGTAATGCCACCAAGGTGCGCAAGGTTTATCATGACAAGGTCATCACTGGATTTGCCGGCGCTACCGCGGATGCATTTACGCTGATGGAGCGTTTTGAAGGCGTTTTGGAAAAGCACAATGGCCAGATCAAACGATCGGCCGTTGAATTGGCCAAGGACTGGCGTACCGATCGAATGCTGCGTCGGCTGGAAGCGATGATGATCGTCGCGAACGAGGAAGCGTCGCTGCTGATTTCGGGCACTGGCGATGTCATCGATGCAGTGGATGATCTGATCGCGATTGGATCAGGCGGACCCTATGCACAGTCGGCGGCGCGTGCCATGTTTGATAGTACCGATTTATCGGCGCGCGAGATTGTCGAAAAGAGTCTCAAGATCGCTGCAGATATATGTATATACACGAATGATTCCATCACAATCGAAGAAATTAGTTAATAAAGGACTATGCAAAGAGTATCTATAACATGTCTGAAATGACCCCACGTGAAATTGTTCAGGAACTCGACAAGCACATCATCGGCCAGGATGCGGCCAAGCGCGCCGTCGCGATTGCGTTACGCAACCGCTGGCGCCGGATGCAGATAGATGAAGATCTGCGCAATGAAATTACACCGAAGAATATCCTGATGATCGGCCCGACCGGTGTTGGCAAGACCGAAATAGCGCGCCGCCTGGCGCATCTGGCGAAAGCGCCTTTCGTCAAGGTGGAGGCAACCAAATTTACTGAAGTAGGCTATGTTGGGCGTGAAGTTGATTCTATCATTCGCGATCTTGTGGACATGTCAATTAAAACCACGCGTGAATACGAAATGGAAAAGGTGCGACATCTGGCCGAAGAAGCCGTTGAAGAGCGCATTCTCGACGTGCTGTTGCCGCCGCCGCGGGACAGCCTTGGCGAACCCGAGCCCGATCATGAATCGTCCACGCGGCAGAAATTCCGTGTCAAGCTGCGCCAGGGCGAGCTGGATGACAAGGAAATCGAGATCGATGTCACCGTGAAGCCGGTCGGTGTTGAGATCATGGCGCCACCCGGCATGGAAGAAATGACCAGCCAGTTACAGGGCATGTTCCAGAATATGTCCATCGAGAAGAAAAAGACGCGCAAAATGACCATCGCACAGGCCCAGAAGCTGTTGCTCGACGAAGAAGCGGCGAAATTGATTAAAGAGGACGACATCAAGAGCCGCGCGCTGGAAAATGCTGAACAGAATGGCATCGTCTTCATCGACGAGATCGACAAGGTGGCCAAACGGGCTGAAACAGGCGGTGCCGATGTTTCGCGCGAGGGCGTGCAGCGTGATTTGTTGCCGCTGGTCGAAGGCTGCACCGTCACGACCAAGTACGGCATGGTGAAGACCGACCATATTCTGTTCATTGCGTCGGGTGCGTTTCACTTGTCCAAGCCATCGGACCTGATTCCCGAGTTGCAGGGGCGTTTGCCGATACGTGTGGAACTGACGGCTCTGAATGCGGATGATTTCAAACGCATCCTCACTGAGCCCGATGCTTCGCTGACAACACAGTATGCCGCCCTCATGAGCACAGAGGGGGTTAGCCTGGAATTTACCGATACCGGTGTTGAACGTGTGGCCGAAGTGGCGTTTGATGTGAATGAGCGCTCCGAGAACATCGGTGCCCGCCGTCTGCACACGGTGATGGAGCGGTTGCTGGAGGGTATTTCATTTGATGCCCCCGACAAGGCCGGTGAGCATCTGATCGTCGACAAAGCGTATGTAGACGGGAGTCTGGGTGAACTGGTCGCTGATGAGGATCTTAGCCGTTACATTCTCTGAATACTGAGCGTTGTTATATGTTAACTTTGCCTGTGATGGACAGAACGCCTGATCGGCTGGTCGACTCCCGTTGCTTGACCATGCAGCGCTGGTGCGTTTTCACAGCCAAATTCTGATAGTAAACACAACCTGTTAATGAAAGTATCAATATGCCAAGACCGACCAACATAAATCTGCACCAGAAAAGCAAGGTGCTAGAGCTCGAGTATGATGACGGCAGTAAATTCAGCTTGCCCTGTGAATATTTGCGGGTCTATTCGCCTTCCGCAGAAGTAACCGGTCATGGGCCAGGGCAGGAAGTGCTACAGCTCGGCAAGGAAGACGTGAATATCACTGCGATAGAGCCACAGGGCAATTATGCGGTGAAGCTGGTGTTCGATGACCGCCATGATACCGGCCTGTATACCTGGGATTATCTCTATGAGCTGGGTTCCGATTACGACAGTAAATGGAAAGACTATCTCGAAAGGGTCGAGAAGGCTGGCCATAAAAGAAAGAAGAACGACTAGTCCGCAAATGAACGCCAATAAACGCAAATAATAAATTATGGCTAGCGTAAGTTCATCGCGGACAGAGCACCATGGCTCTATCTGCGGACGATTTGGCCTTTACATCAAAAAAGAGTCGGGTAAGTTGGCTATTAACAACAAAACATTCGCGTTCATTCGCGTTCATTTGCGGACCCTTTAACCATGTCACAGAAAACACACTTCGGCTACAAGCAGGTTGATGCGGATAAAAAGGAGGATCTGGTTGCCGGTGTTTTTGATTCAGTCGCGAGTAAGTACGATGTGATGAACGATGTCATGTCGTTCGGTATTCACCGTGTCTGGAAAAAAATTACGATGATGCATACTGGCCTGAAAAAAGGCCAGCGCGCACTCGATGTTGCCGGTGGTACCGGTGATCTGACCATACAGATGTCAAAGCAGGTTGGGCCTGACGGCGAAGTCATTATCTCTGATATCAACCCCGCCATGCTCGAACAGGGCAGGCGCCGCCTGATAGACAAGGGTGTCGCGGGTAATGTCAAATTCGTTGAGGCCAATGCGGAAGATTTACCCTTTGAAGATAACAGCTTCGATTGCGTCACCATAGCCTTTGGCTTGCGTAATGTGACCAATCAGGACAAAGCGCTGGCATCGATGTATCGAGTGCTCAAACCCGGCGGCCGCTTGCTGGTGCTGGAATTTTCAAAACCGGTGATGCCAGGACTCGACAAACTCTACGATTTCTACTCATTCAACATCATACCGGTGATGGGCAAAGTCATAGCTCGAGATCAGGATAGCTATCGTTACCTGGCAGAATCCATTCGTATGCACCCCGACCAGCAAACACTGAAACAGATGATGCAGGATGCGGGCTTTGAAAGATGCACTTACCACAATATGAGCGGCGGGATTGTGGCATTGCACAAAGGTTACAAGCTTTAGCCCGCATGGGTCACCTGGGGGGCAAAATGATCAGCACTAGTACAGCCAATGTGCTGACCTCGGCCTTCAACCGTTATCTCGCGCTTGACCCCGAAGCAGCGGAGAAATTAACGGCGTTTGATGGCAGGCTGATATGCATAGAAATCAGGGGCGCAGAAACCAGGCTGTATCTGTCGGTGAAAAACAACACCATAAACGTCATTAAAGATACAGACACAGAGCCTGACACCACGATATGCGGCTGGCCTGGTGGATTACTGAAGCTGGGGTTGCACAGAGACTCAGCGCCCCTTTTTTTTGCCGGCGAAGTCGAAATTCGTGGCGATACACGACTGGGTCGCCAGTTCAAAGCGGTGATCGCCGATATGGAAATTGACTGGGAAGAACACCTTTCCCGTTTGACGGGCGATATTGCTGCACATCGCATTATGACAATGGCTGGCAAGCTGGGCGAATGGGGCAGGGCGGCAAGGAGAAACCTGGCTGATGATATTGGTGAATATCTCCAGGAGGAAAGCCGCGATGTCGTGAGTGGCGCTGAAATAGACCTGTTTAATCACCAAGTCGATCAATTACGTGATGACACAGACAGGCTTGAAGCGCGCATAAACCGATTGGCAAATACGAACAGGCAATAAGCATGCTAAGGCTGAGACAGTTTTTTCGCTTGCTGCGTATTAACTTTGTTTTGATGCGCCATGGACTGGATGATATCGTTTTTGCAACCCATCTGTTCAGGCCGTTTCGCTTCCTGATCTATCTTAATCCAATCAACTGGTTTCTGCGCAAGCGTGCGTCACGTGCTGAGAGAGTCAGAAGAGTACTGGAAGATCTTGGTCCTATCTTCACCAAATTCGGCCAGATGTTATCTACGCGCCGAGATCTACTGCCTGATGATGTGGCCGATGAGCTTGAGCGCTTGCAGGATGCCGTCCCACCTTTCCCCGGTATCGTTGCAAAGCAGATCATTGAAAAAGCATTCAATCGACCGGTCGAAGAGATCTTCGATGAGTTCGATCCGGAACCTCTTGCGTCCGCTTCCATCGCGCAGGTTCACGCCGCCAAATTGAAGAACGGTCAAGAGGTTGTGATAAAAGTATTGCGACCCAATGTACTGCCGGTGATACGTCGTGATATTTCGCTGCTTTACATCATCGCCGAACTTGCCACACGATATTCATCCGATGCCAGGCGTTTGCGCCCGGTTGAAGTGGTGGCTGAATATGAAAAGACGATTATTGATGAGCTTGATTTGTTGCGCGAAGCGGCGAATGCCAGTCAATTGAGACGTAATTTTGAAGGCACCACATATCTGTATGTGCCGGAAGTGTACTGGGATTACACCTATAAAAACGTTCTGGTCATGGAGCGCATATACGGCGTGCCAATACGAAATGTCGATGAGCTCAGGGCCAACGATACCGACATGAAACGACTGGCTGAACTGGGTGTGGAAATTTTTTTCACCCAGGTCTTCAAGCATAATTTTTTTCATGCCGACATGCACCCGGGAAACATATTCATTGATATTACCGAACCGCAAAACCCGAAATACGTCGCCGTGGACTTCGGTATCGTCGGCACGCTGAATACGATTGATAAACGCTATCTGGCAGAAAACTTTCTTGCTTTCTTTCAGCGCGATTACAACAAGGTGGCGCGATTGCATGTGGAATCCGGCTGGGTGCCCGCCGGAACCCGTGTCGATGAATTCGAATCAGCAATACGAAGTGTATGCGAGCCGATATTTGAACGACCGCTGAAAGACATATCCTTTGGTCAGTTATTATTGCGCCTGTTCCAGACGGCGCGTCGATTCAATATGGAAATCCAGCCACAATTGGTGCTGCTGCAAAAAACCTTGTTGAATATTGAGGGACTCGGTCGTCAACTCTACCCTGAACTCGATCTATGGAAAACGGCGAAGCCGTTTCTGGAGCGTTGGATGGAGGAGCAGGTCGGCGCTCGCTCGATGTTTTATGCTTTGCAAGATAACATACCGCATTTGATTGAAAAACTGCCTGAAATGCCTGGCTTGATCTATACAGCGACGAAAAAAATCGCAGAGGGCCAGGAGCATGAGCAACATCTCAGGGAAATGCAGAAGATACGGGATGAAATAAGACGCAGCAATCAACGCACAGTCATGACCATTGCAGGCACGGGATTGTTGATGGGAGGGCTCATCGTATTCGGTCTGGATGGATATACGCCGACGCTGATCTGGGGGGCGCCGCTGGTATCCTGGATTGCGGGTGGCCTGGGCGCTTTTATATTGCTGGTGTCTCTACAGGATTGATCGACAGACGTTAAAAGAATTATCTTCAACGCAAAGTTGCGAAGACGCAAAGAATGCAATGGTTTAACCGGGCGGTGCGCACAGACAGTGCGTAACCATTGACGTAGGGTGCGCCATGCGCACCAGATCGTATAGTTGAATGTGGTAAGGATTACGGTGCGCACGGCGCACCCTGCCTTAGCTGTCTGGCATAAGATATACGTACAAGCCACTGCTGTTCCACTTATTCGTCATTGCGAGCGAAGCGAAGTAATCTCCCGAATCTCGGGTTACAGCAACGGTTTAGGATCAGTGTTTCAACGAATACGCAAGATTCAGGAGATTGCCACGCCGCTGTCGCGACTCGCAATGACGAATAAGTGGAACGGCAGTGACCTAAAGGCCCTTTTATAAAATACAACGCATTGAATACCAATGACCGATGATATTGACTTTGTAATTGATGAAGCTGAAGCCACAGATGTATCGTACATTCTCGACAGTCTGAACGAAGCTCAACGCGAGGCTGTGACTGCACCGCCGGGCCATGTGCTTGTACTCGCCGGTGCGGGTAGCGGCAAGACGCGGGTGCTGGTCCACCGGATCGCCTGGTTGTGTCAGGTCGAGGCTATCTCACCGTTCAATATCTTTGCCGTGACTTTTACCAACAAAGCCGCAGCCGAGATGCGCGCGCGTGTCGAAAAACTCCAGGGAATGCCCTCGGCGGGTATGTGGGTCGGCACGTTTCATGGTCTGTCACATCGTCTGCTGCGCTCTCACTGGAAAGAGGCCGGTTTGACCCAGGCTTTCCAGATACTGGATGCTGATGATCAGTACCGTCTGATCAGGCGCGTGTTGAAGGCGCTGGAGCTGGATGAGGCGCGATGGCCGCCAAAGCAGGCACAGGCCTTCATCAATGCGCGTAAGGATGAGGGGCAGCGGCCGCAGCATATCGACACTTCACATAATCCTGTCTATACCCAGCTGGTGAGAATATACACAGCCTACGAAGCCGCCTGCCAGCGTGCCGGTGTCATCGATTTTGCAGAATTGCTGTTGAGAACACTCGAGTTGCTGCGTGACAATGATTCATTGCTGCAACATTACCAGCACCGCTTCAAGCATATTCTGGTGGATGAGTTTCAGGATACCAATACCATCCAGTACGCGCTGGTCAGGTTGCTGGCCGGTGAAGGTGGCAAGGTTTTTATCGTCGGTGACGATGATCAGGCGATCTACGCATGGCGAGGCGCGCGCGTTGAGAACATTCACCGCTTCCAGCACGATTTCAAAAATGCACAGGTCATCAGGCTGGAACAGAACTATCGCTCGACAACAACGATACTCTCTGCTGCCAATGCATTGATCGACCACAACAGTGACCGATTGGGTAAAAAGCTGTGGACCAGCGGTGAGGACGGTGAGCAGATTCTCTTTTATAACGCCTACAACGAAATCGATGAGGCGCGTTTCGTCATTGACCGGGCAAAACATTGGGCCGAGCAAGGGCATGCACGTGCTGACATCGCGATACTTTACCGCTCGAATGCACAGTCGCGTGTGTTTGAGGAGCGCCTGGTCAGTGAAGGTATTCCGTACCGGGTATACGGTGGCTTGCGATTTTTTGAACGGGCTGAAATCAAGGACGCGCTTGCCTACCTGCGCTTGATAGACAACAGTGATGATGACGCTTCGTTTGAACGTGTTGTCAACACACCCACGCGTGGTATAGGTGATCGCAGTGTCGAAAAGATTCGTGAAGTCGCCAGAGCAAGAGATGTTTCAATGTGGCAGGCGGCGCGCAGCTTGCTCGATTGTAAAGCGCTCGCTGCCAGAGCGACCAATGCAATTGCCGGTTTCGTCAGACTGATAGAAGCCATGTCCACAGACACCGCTGCACTGGATCTGTTTGAGCAGGTTGAACATGTAATAAATGCCAGTGGCCTGATCGAATTTTACAGCAAGGAAAAATCGGAAAAAGCCGAAGCGCGTGTCGAAAACCTCGAAGAACTGGTTACAGCGGCACGCGGTTTTGATCACGATGTTGAATCCTCGGTCAGTGAAGATTGGCAGGAAATGAGTAAATTGACCGCCTTCCTGACACACGCGGCACTGGAAGCGGGTGAAGGCCAGGCAAAAGCCTGGGAAGACTGTATTCAACTGATGACATTGCACAGTGCAAAAGGGCTGGAGTTTCCGTTAGTGTTTATCGTTGGTCTGGAAGAAGGCCTGTTTCCCAGTCAACGCTCTCTCGATGAAGAGGGCAAACTGGAGGAAGAGCGCCGGCTTTGTTATGTAGGCATTACGCGTGCGCGCAAGCAGCTTGTGCTGACATCTGCAGAACACCGGCGTCTGTATGGCCAGGACATGTATCCGGTACCGTCACGATTCATCAGCGAAATTCCAGAACATCTGCTCAATGAAGTGCGCTCAAGACCCACCGTATCACAGCCGCTCTATTCGCCCGCTACATCGGCGCAGGCCGTTAACGGTATCGGCGTCGGCCAGAGAGTCGTGCACGCAAAGTTTGGTGAAGGCGTCGTGATTAATCTGGAAGGCAGCGGAGCCCAGGCCAGGGTCGAGGTCAATTTCGAATATGCCGGCACCAAATGGTTGGTGATGGCGTATGCCAACTTGCAGCCGGTGGGGTAAAAATCTCAACGCAAAGACGCTGAGGCGCAAAGAACGCAAAGTTTATTCAACTTGAATTCGCAGACACGAGGACGTAAAGAACACAAAATTATTGATAATAGGCTTTATTGTTTAAATATTGTCAATAAACACTACCTTTGTGACCTCTGCTTTAAAACAACATGTATGAGAGTAAAAAATGAAGCGTCGTGACTTTATCAGGAAAGCGGGTATCAGTGGCGTTGCAGCCGGGAGCATTGCCGCTCCGGCAGTGGCGACTGCAAAGACAAAACTCAAATGGAAAATGGTGACGACGTGGCCAAAGAACTTTCCGGTTCTGGGTACCGGCGCCAATCAACTGGCGGATGTGATCACCGAGATGACAGATGGCCGTATCACGGTAAAAGTCTATGGTGCGGGTGAGCTTGTGCCGGCTTTCGAAGTCTTCGATGCCGTGTCGCGTGGTACCGCAGAACTGGGCCACGGCGCTGCCTATTACTGGAAAGGGAAAATTGAAGAAGCTCAGTTTTTCTCGACAGTGCCTTTCGGTATGAATTCGCAGGAAATGACGGCGTGGCTGTATCATGGTGGTGGTATGCAGTTATGGGAAGAGACCTATGAGCCCTTTGGCGTATACCCTGCTGCTGCCGGTAATACGACGGTGCAGATGGCGGGCTGGTTCAATAAGGAGATTAACAGCGTTAAGGATCTTAATGGTTTGAAAATGCGTATACCCGGTCTCGGTGGGGAAGTGCTGAAGCGGGCGGGTGGAACACCGATCAATCTGCCGGGTGGTGAATTGTTCACTTCGCTAAAGACCGGAGCGATAGATGCGACCGAATGGGTCGGGCCTTACAATGATCTTGCGTTTGGTTTGTACAAGGCGGCAAAGTACTATTACTATCCCGGTTGGCATGAGCCTGGTACGACACTGGAAGCCTTGATCAACAAAAAAGCCTTCGACGCGCTCGGCAAGGACCTGCAAAGCATCGTGCGCAATGCCTGCAAAATGGTCAATCAGGAAATGTCGACCGAGTTCACCGCAAAGAACCATGCAGCCCTGGATACCCTGGTCAACAAGCATCATGTCGATGTGCGCAAGCTACCGGATGATGTTCTGGATAAGTTGAGGACGTTGTCGGATGAAGTTGTTGCAGAACTCGCTGGGGAGAATCCAGCGGCGAAAAAAATCTTCAGCTCCTACGACAAGTTCCGTAAACAGGTCATGGCCTGGCATGATATTTCCGAGAAGATATATTACAACGTACGTTAAGGATTTTAACAGCAGGGATGTTTTTGATTGTGTAGTAGCGACTTTAGTCGCGAATCGCTGATGTTCGCGACTAAAGTCGCTCCTACGAAAACATGCAATCTTGTTTGCCCTCGGCAGTAACATAAGATTTTCCATCCCCTGGTTAGACGTAGGGTGCGCCGTGCGCACCAAAATCAGTACAACACGCCTGATTGTTGCCAACAGGTGCGCACGGCGCACCCTACGATGTATACGCTCTATTTCTTCAACAAGACAGGTAACACATACAGCAGTGCGGGTTAGCAACCGTCGCTAACCAGGGTCGGCACAGTTTGCGGCTGTACCGTAAGGGCTTGAGTCACCGCCTGGTGGATCGATCGTCAAATCAGAGATATCTTTAATCAACACGCGCAGATCCAGATTGTATGTTGCCGTGTTGCCCGCCAGTCCATCACTGGCTTCAGCGGTGACCAGAATACTGGACCATAGCGCTTCGGATTTAGGGTAGGTAATCGCAAAATAACCGAAGCCGTTATCATCTGTGAGCACGATGTTTGAACCCGGTGCGATTGTCGGTGTTTTTTCCGGGTGTGCCGTCAGAGTGGGCACGTCCGGGTCGAGGAAGCCATTGTTGTTGGTATCTTCACCTGCATCCAGAGCGCCGTTGTCATTGGTATCCTCTGATGCGCAAACAGCAGACAGGTCGGGTACCCAACGGTCTACTGTCCCATCGGGCGGCAGGTCGATGTCGGTTGGTACGTACAGGCCTTTGTTATAGCTAACCGGTGTCAGTTTCAAGGTAACGATCGTATTGGGTGAAGGGCCGCCATCCGGATCTGAAACCTGGACCACAAATTGCTCTTGATACTGAAGCTGGTCAAGATCATACAGAATATTGGAGTTACCGATCAACACACGATTACCTTCATTCTCGCTGTCGCAGCTGACGCAGCAGGCCGAAATAACAATTAGGGTCAGCACGCGTTTCACGCCCTGGTGAGAAATGCGGGTTAGTAACATATGTCTGCTGGTTTTACGGATACACCCAGGGTATATAGCAGGTTTTGACGATTTATGCGTACCTTGACCGCTGACATTAAATACTGATTTCGACGCCGGCAACCGACTCAGCATCGTCGCTGTGCTCGGGTTCGCATAAAATCAGGCGGTCGTGTTCAATCTTGCCGATTTCAATCAGGTGATTCTTGACGGCATCCTGGCGTTCGCTGCCAAGCTGCTTCAGTTTTGTCAGGCGTTCAGCTGATACGGGCTCGATCTTTTTTTTCGGATCAATGATTTCAGAAAACAGCTTGTCGCGGTCGTTAAGGTTGGTAAAGCCGCACAATGTCAGATGAATCTGGGGCCGCTCGACGAGTAACTTCGCGAGTTTGGCCAGTTGCTCCTTGTGAGCATCGTTCAGTTGCGCAGAACCCGGCTCGAATAAAAGCGGATCGAAGTTCATGGCGGTTGCAAGATCAAACAGTACACTGCCTCCGGCGAAAGCCAGTCCGTACGGCGTATAGAAGGTGATCAAGGTAACGGTAGTGGCTTTGGTGGTTGCCTTGATGATGGCATCGGTGGGGTTGAAGCTCGGATCATTGATATCGCCGGTAATAGGTATATCCAGTTTGATCCGGTCTTTTTTGTCTTTCAACAGCATCAGTGACTGGTTGATTGGCATACCGAAGGTCTCATCAAGTGCGGCCGCATCTTCCTTGCTCTTTGCTTTCAATTTGAAATGATGCAATACCAGGGCGATATTGCTGTCGAGTTTCCCCTGCTCTGATAACAGTTTAACGTCGGCGTCCATCTGACCACTCTTGATGATGTGGCCGATAGCCTGCTCGGCCTTGGGGGAGGCGACCCGTAGATCGATTCCCTTGATTTTACCGGTAGCGTCAAACGACGGTTTGGTATCGAACGGCATCGCCACACCTTTTATTTCGATGGTTCCATGGCGGAGCGTTTTGGCGACGAGTTCTATCGGGCTCTGTTGCTGTGGCTTGTCCGAGTCAAGATCCTTGATGTTGATATGTATCTCCTTGAAGCCGACTTGCATGTTTGGCGTCACGCTCATATCGGTAAGCTGTACGATACGGGTCGTATCCAGGCTGAATTCGCCCAGTTTGAGTTTGACAGGCTCCGCTTCTGCGGTCGTTGTTGCAGCCCTTTGCGCTGGTTCTGCTTCAGCGGCCCGGGTTTCATCAGCCGCTTCGATTTTCCACTGCTGAATGGTTAGCGTACCATCCTTGTCTTGTGTGAGTTCCATGCCCAGATCATTGATGGCCACGGTGTCAATCGTCAACGTCTTTTTGCGGTAACTGAATGCAGAGACATCGAGCGTGCCTAGATCGATAGTATGGCTGTTTTCGGCGCCTGTCAGTTCCAGTCCGGTGACATTGTCGAAATCGAGTTTGTTAAATGCGACATCGTCGACACCTTTGAGTCTGAGCTTACTGATGGCAAGATTAGTGAAAGCGAGCAGGTCCCTGTTCAGGATATTGTTGCGGGCGCTGAATTTGTCCAGACTCAGATCACCGCTGATATCGAGTTTGATGGCTTGTTTACCTGACGGCGTGATGATGCCGGTGCTGCCTGTCCAGCGCGTATCGGCAAGCGTCATGCAGTAATCGATGGCTTCGGACTTGTCTTTCCCGGTACGGGCAGGCTGTTGATAACAGGCCTCGGCATCCCTGATGGTTATAGCGCCCAGGCTTATAGTGAACGTGTTGTTACGGTTTGCCTGCGTTTCAGATTCAGGCTTGGATTCGGGTTCAGACTCAGATGATGCTTGCTGTACCAGCCATTGCTCGAATTTCCACGTCCCCGCACTGTCTTTGGCGATTGAAACCTCGGGCCTGGCCAGGGATATGGCCTCGATTTCGAGCGTACTGGTGTGATCGAGTGTGATACCGGAAATGATAAGCTTGCTGACCGTTACTGCATGTTTGTGTTTCGAATGACCGCTATCCTGCAGCAAGGCCAGTTGATCGATATCGATGGCATCAAGATGGATGTCATCGATACCGTTGACCCGAATCTTTGACAATAGCAGGTCACCGATATTGATCAGTGCGCCATCGAGCAGATTATTGTGCAGGCTGAGTTGTTGGATCTGGAATGTACCGTCTGCTGAAAGCATGGCTGCCGGCTGTTGAGCAGGTGCGCCAGTATCGCCCAGGCCGAAGGTGCCTTGCCACGAAACGCGGTCGATATTGCCACAGTAATCGATCAGCTTGTTTTTCTGCGCTTCATCGTACGCGCTGTCGAACTGCTGGAAGCAGAAGACGAGATCGTTGAAGTCTATCCGATCGAGCGCGGTACTCCAGGCGACGGGCTGTGCCTCCTCTGCCGGCGGCGCTTGAACCTGGCCGTTCTGCTTTATGACTACGCCCGCTATCACAACCGCGTCTGAAAATTGTGCCGCCTGCATGTCAAAATCTTCGAGTACGACCTCTGTTATATGGATGGTCTTTCTGGATAGCGGCCGCCACTGCCAGTCAATGGATGCTTTGCCAATGTTGAACACCGTGTCGCCATCCTTGATGCCGGAAGCGTTGATGATGGTAAAGGTACCATCAGTGACATTCATTCGGATGTCTTCGATTTGCGAGGCAATCCCTTGCTGGCCGAGCCAGTAAACGGCACTGTACACGATGGTATAGGGTAGTGAGACACGCACGACGACCAGTACGATGACGATGATCAGGCTAACAAGTATCATCCGTCCCTGCCACAAATGGCTTTGGTACAGGTTGCGGAGTCGTTGAAATTTTGCGGATCGTGTGCTCATTTGTCATCTCCATCCTGGTTGGTGCTGAGTAACTGAAGAACGCTGCTGCGAATGTTACTGTCGAGAAGCGAAACAGCATCCTCACCAACATTGAGGTAATCGAGACTGTACTCTATGAGGTCATTGCTGCCAACCCTGACGTATTTCATCTCCCTCAAGGCGTCGATGAAGTTGGTAATCAGGCGCTTATCGAAGAAATCGGGCGAGTTCAGCTCGTAGATCATCGACAAACGCTGGGCCATGAGATAACTGTGTTCGATAAGGTCGGATTCGGAGATGCTGTTGCTGCCGTTGTTCAACAAGATTGCGAAGGTCATGTAGTAGAGTTCGAGAATAGGTGAAATCACCTGTGCCAGCAGTTGCAGCTGACCGTATTCGATACTGCTGGCTCGTGGTCTGGAGTATTCATCCTTGCCGGTCAGTTGCAGCAATTTGAGTTTGACCAGAATGCCCAGGATACGCTCGACTGCATCAGCTAACTGCTCCTGGCTCCAGACGATAAACAGTTGCCGTCTGAGAAACGGATAGGCGATTGAAACAAGGTCGATAATGTTGTCACGTTTTTGTGTGGCTGCGTTGTTGAAGCAGCAGGCTATAACCGACGGTATGGCCGTCAGGTGCAGAATATTGTTACGGTAATAGGTTAGCAGTACGGTATTTTTGGCATCCAGGTAGATGATGTCACCCATCTTGTGTTTTCGTCTTCTAACGCGCTTGAGTGATTCCGCGCGCTGAATCTGTTCCTTGCCATTGAGCAAGGTGACGACCGTCTTGCTGGAGTATTCGAGTGAGGTGATCAGCGAGCTGTAGCAATCGATCATCGCAGCCAGCTGGGCTTCATCCATGTGCTGTTTCGGGGTGGCCAGCAGTACGGTCGACACCAGGTTGACGGCATTGACATGTGCCGCCCGGTTGATGTTGACCATGATCTGGTCGGCTATGTCATTGACGGTGTCCAAAAGCCATTCGGGCCGGTGCACGTCGTCGTATTCCTCGGCTGACCAGCTGGGATGATGCTTGTCCAGCTGATGAGTCAGCAAGACCGGCGAGCCAAAGTTAGTGTAAACATGACCAAAGTTGCCTCTTATCTTCAGTATCGACCATATAGAGGAAACCAATGACTCTTCTTTCTTGCTCTGACCGGACAATTCGGCCAGATAGCTTTTGCCTTCCATCATTTTTTCATAGCCGATATACACCGGAATAAAGGCCACCGGGCGCTCGCGGTACTTGAGAAAAGCGCGCACCGTCATAGCCAGCATGCCGGGTCTGGGTTTTAACAGTCGTCCTGTGCGGCTGCGTCCGCCTTCGATAAAATATTCTACCGGCGTACCGGCCGCTACCAGCTTCGCCAGGTATTCAAATATCACGGTGGAATACAGCTCGTTACCCTTGAAACTGCGGCGGATGAAGAAGGCGCCACCCCCGCGAAGAACCGAGCCGATGATCGGCATATTCAGGTTTTTGCCAGCAGCGATATGTGGGATCGACAGGCCCTGGTAGTGGATCACATAGGAGAGCAGCAGGTAATCGACATGGCTGCGGTGACAGGGCACGTAGACGAGCTCGTGGGTCAGTGCCAGACTTCTCAGTTGTTCAGCGTGCTCAACATGTATCCCCGAGTAAAACCGGTTCCAGAAGGCTGTAAGCCCTATTTGCATCAGACGAATCGTGATGCTGGTGCGATCAGCCACTATCTCGAAAAGATATTTCCTCGCCTGCAGCGCAGCCTTGTAGGGCGATATGTTCTCCTCGATACTCCTTTTTCGAATGCCGTCCTGCACGTCCGGATGCAGCAGCAGATCCCTGACCAGGGTGCGGCGATGCGATGTATCAGGCCCGAGCGTAGCGGTCTTGACCTGATCCAGCCTGTCGGCCAGGGCCTGCTGGATACGGTCGATGTTGTCATCATTCTCCAGCTGTTCATCGATCAGGTCGCGCAGGCTGATGACTTCGGAAAACTGTACCAGTGTATCCTTGCCATGAACCAGTATCCTGAAAAACTGGCGAATACGGCCAGCTATCTCCCAGGAGTGGGCAAACAAAACGGTCAGTGCACTTTTTTGTTTGGCAACCGGTCTGCCCCAGAAAATCGACACCGGTACAAACTGAACATCGAGACCAGGATGGTCCCGCAGTGTTTCCAGGATACCACGGATCATTCTTGATCTTTTTGGCTGGTTCTGCAGCCACGCCTGAATCGGCTGTCGCGGCGCGGTGGTATACACCGCATGCCAGTGGCGCAGTTCCACGGTTGGCAGTCGGGTGAGTGGTGTTACCAGGCCCAGCCTGGCGCATTCGTGTTCCAGTACCAGCAGGTTGGACCATGCACGATATTCGAGCACATAGACAACGGGCTTGTCCGGATCCAGCTTGAGTTGTTCAGCACTGGTTGGCACAACATCGACTTTGACCCACAGGTATAGCAGCTTCCTGCCGATATAATTCAGTGGGTGGATCTTGCTCATGCGTGTAAGGGCGAGTTTATGCGGCCTCGTAGTGCATCAACGGCACGAAGAATTCAGCAGCAAAATCCACGACAAGCAGGTCATCGATGTCACGATTGTCAGCTTCCTGCGCCTGCGATTGCTCAGCGGCCGGATTTCCTCTTTGGAACAACATTTCAGTTGCAACTTTAATGTGCATACGGGTTATCCTTTAAATCCTGTACCAGTACCCAGGGTTTCACGACCACCGCCCAGACCGTTGCGTCGGTGTCTATCCAGTATCTTGCCTGATCATCGGAAACCGGTGCAAGCTGGCCATTGTCCATCCAGCGCCTGACCCTGTCGCTGTTGTCATTGGAAATCTGCAAAGCGGCGTCGATCAGATTGAGTTCAGGCGAGACATGGATGGCCTTGCCGGCGGCAAAAAACCGTTGCAACTCGGTCCAGGCGATCTTCGCTGTTTCAGCGTGTATCTCCTGCCTGAGCAAGGCGTGCAGTTTTTCAACGTCTGTATCTACCATGATCACTGCAGGGGTTAGTATGTATTTGGTGATTGCCGGTCTTGCTAGCGTTTGAACAAAAATTCAGCTGGCAAGAAAATGCTTAACCCGCAGTTTGCGGGCTAATAACGCACAGCCGGTGTTTCGATCTTCAGGCCGTTGGAGCGTGACATCAGATACAGCCCAAGCTGTTTTATCTCATCTGAATCAGCGTCGAAAGGCTCGGCGCGCATCGAAGTCAGGCACTGCTGGATGCGTTGATGAAGATTGGTCATTTCACCGATATCGAGCCGGTAAGCCGGGAATCCGTTCGCCTGGCCCGGGCTGATTCTTTGTCCACGTATCATCTGCCCGGTATACATGCTGTGGCAGTGCGCACATGACATATCGATCAGGCCATAACGCGTTTGATAGATCGCTTCGCCTTTTTTGAGCAGTTCGCTCGCCTGCCCGTCGGTCCGTACCTTAACGCGCTCGCCGGATGCTCTGTTACGCACAAGCGTCTCCAGTGCGATCAGATCTGGATGATTGAATGACGCCAGATAGGATAAACATCCGCGAAATTATACCTGTATAAATATTAGCAAATGTTGATACAGGTCATTATCCGCAGCTTACTTCAGTATTTTCACAACCGTGAAAGCACCTCTGATATCACCTTTCTTGAATCCGGTTGCCTGGTCATTCGGATACAGTTGATTGAGTTTGGCCGACAGCGGCTCGGCGATCTTTTCACCGTGGCATATCAGACAGACATCATCGGCGGGTATCGCTTTCATGTAGCGAAATACCTCGTTGCCATTGTGCTGGGTGACTTCGGAATATTCCATGGCTTTAACCGGCTCGCCTTGCGCTTTGCGCTGCTCGAACTGCTCGAGAACGGCCAATTCCCAGGCGTCTGGCGCATTGAGCTCGTTCCTGACTTTGAGCGAGGTGCGAGCGACTTCCATCCCCTTTTCGGCGGACACCTTTTGTGCAAGCTTCGGTGCCTGTACACTGCATACCGCTGTGGCCTTGACCGGCCCCTCGGCTTTCATGGCTGTCTGCAGGGTGCCTTTCAGTTCAGCAGCCAGCGCTTTTATTGCACCACGGGTTTCATTGGTCAATTCGGAATTATCGCTGGCGATTACAAATGACGAGCTAAGCATCGCGCTGATGATCAATAACAGTCGTTTATTCATGGTTATACTCCGTGTCAGGTTGTGGTGAAGTTTATGTTAGATGCGCGGGTGTTTCCGTAACAAAGTCACATTGCGGCGGGCTAGCCGGGCCAGTGTTCGAAACCGACGACTAGAAACTCGATGCCAAGCATGCCACAAATCAGGATGACCACAGCGAGCACGATATCAAACCCGTTTTTTAACAGCGTTCGCACGCCCAGAAATACCGCGATCGCCGAAATAATAAAGCCGAATTCGCTGATGATGAGCACGGTCAACAGCGGCAGCACAAGGTCAGTCTCTGCATCCGCAGCGCCGGTTCGATACAGTATACCCATCAGAAACAGGCCCAGCGCAAGCGCGATAAAGGGAAAGTTTTTGTTATTCATCGTCAGTGGTCTGAGTGGCTAATCTGTACATGGTCATTGTTCTTGGTGGAGCGCGTGCATGTTAGCAGACGGGTTGTTTGTTTGCGCCATAGATCAGTCACCGGCCGCTGTCAGGGAAAAACAGCACCCGTGTTCACGCCATGCCTGGTCGAGCGATCGTAATCTTTTTCAATAAGGCGGTATTTGTCAATCACGTTTTTACCCGTTTCATTGGCAGCGTTTTCAAGCCGTTCGCAACTGTCGCGTGGTGCCATCCCGGCGATGGCGTTCTCAATTTCGATCGCTGCTTTCTCGCCCAGTTCCTTGTGTCCCTGCTCATGACCGAACAGCGCCGCATAAAAGCGTTCCCATTGTCTCATCAATGCGTCCGGCAGGGTTAACCCGGGTTTCAGTTCAGGCAGGGTATAGACGACATCCAGTGCTGTCGTGACTTTGGTAATGCGGCAGTCATCGGCTGATCCATGCCACCAGAATTTCCAGTCTACATTCCACTTCGTATAGGCAACGTGCAGTCTGCCGTGATGCCTGACCGGTGATTTTTTCCTGATGTCGGCCCAGATGTCTTCGGCGGTGTGGCCGCTCACCTGGTAATAGACATACCCTGTCGTGACCACGGGTTCGGCAATCGCGTTCACCGGCGACTGCAAAAGCAGCAGATAGAGCAGCAGTGTTTTGTTGTGTGCGGCCATGAACTTTCTAAATAGTATAGACAAACGCCGGGGCCAGTTTCTTCATATGACGAGTAAGTGGGCCAGTAACGAGTTTTCAGTGTGTTCAGATTATTTTCGTTGGCAGCCAGGTGGCAAGTTGAGGCCAGTAGGCGATCATTGCCATTGCCAGCAGCTGGATAATGATGAACGGGATGACGCCTTGGTAGATGTGTGTGGTTCGGATCGATGGCGGTGCAACACCGCGAAGATAAAACAGCGCAAAGCCAAAAGGCGGGGTCAGAAAGGAGGTTTGCAGGTTGATCGCAATCATGATCCCCAGCCAGACCGGGTCAACACCCATCGCCAGCAGAACCGGGCCGACGATCGGCACAACAACAAAGGTTATCTCGATAAAGTCGAGCACAAAACCCAGTAAAAACATCACCAGCATCACAGCAAAGACGGCGCTCACTGTGCCGCCAGGTAAATCGCTGAGCAGCTCCTGTACCCGTTCATCACCACCAAACCCTCTGAAAACCAGTGAAAACAGGGATGCGCCAATCAGGATCATGAACACCATGCTGGTCACTTTGGTCGTACTACGAACAACCTCCGTCAGGTTGTCGCGGTTAAGCTGTCGCCTTGAGGCAGCAAGCAGCATGGCGCCGACGGCGCCGATAGCGGCGGCTTCGGTCGGTGTCGCAAATCCGCCGATGATTGAGCCGAGCACCGCCACAATCAGCACTAACGGCGGCATCAGGCTGAGTAACACATCCCTGAGCGACTGTTTTACGCCGTTATCGTCCTGTGCAATGGCTGGCATGGTCTGTGGCTTTATCATTGCCACGAAGATCACATATGCAATATACAAGCCCACCAGTAACAAACCGGGGATGACTGCACCTACAAACAGGTCGCCAACAGAAACGGTCTCGGGTGAAAAGATACCCATGTCGAGCTGCGCCTGCTGATAGGCAGACGAGATAACATCACCGAGCAAGACCAGCACAATAGACGGCGGTATGATCTGGCCGAGCGTACCTGAAGCACAGATTACGCCAGTGGAAATCCGGGGATCATAGCCGCGCTTGAGCATGGTGGGTAATGACAGCAGGCCCATGGTTACAACGGTTGCACCCACAATGCCCGTGCTCGCGGCCAGCAACATACCGACCAGCGTGACCGATATGCCGATCCCGCCACGCAAGGGTCCGAACAAGCGCGCCATGGTTTCCAGCAGATTTTCCGCAATCTTCGAGCGTTCCAGCATCACACCCATGAACACAAACAACGGAACCGCAATCAGGATCTGGTTGGTAATGATGCCATACAAGCGATTGGGCAGGGCTTCGAGGAAGGCGGCATCGAATGTGCCTGTTGCCTGGCCAATCACGGTAAACATCAGGGCGGTGCCGGCCAGGGTAAACGCGACCGGATAGCCGGTCAGTAACAGCAGGAATACCGCGGCGAACAAATACAGGGCCATCCAGTCCATCAGCTTGAATCTCCGATGGCCTGGATCGATCGTGCCACCTGAACCAGTGCCTGCAGTATCAACAGCGCGGCCAGAACAAGAATCAGGCTTTTCAACAGAAAGACGGCGGGTAGACCGCCGGCCTCGCGTGAGCCTTCCAGCACTCCCCAGCTGTCAACGACGTACGCCCAGCTGATCCATGCGATAAAAACCATCACCGGCAGCAGAAACAACAGGCTACCCAGCAGATCGATCCATGCCCTGGTCCTGGCAGAAAAACGGCTGTAAAAAATGTCCACACGCACGTGCGCCTGCTGTTGCATGGCCCAGGCTGCGCCGACGAGGAATACCAGGGCATGCATATACGTGATGGATTCCTGCAACGCAATCCAGCCAATATCGAAAACATATCGCAGCACCACCACGATAAATGTGACCAGCACCATGAACAGGGTCAACCAGGACACGGTGCGGCCAGACCAGTCGATGAAACGTTCAATCGTGTTGATCAATGCGCGCATGATCTAGCCCGCATTTCTCACCAGGATCACGGGAGCAGGCGCAGGATTCGTGTTCCTAAGCGCCGCTCTGGAGCGAAAAGCGTAGCAATAGCTACGGTTTGAGTGAAGAGCAAGCTTACGGACACGAAGACCAGCCTGAACCGTGATAGGCTCGCTTGAAGAACACACTGTATTTATGGTCATTCCAGCTTTACTCCAATGTACCCATGCTGAATCAGTATTTCACGCCGCCTGGTGAGAAATGCGGACTAGTGGATGAATCGTGCGCCGGTAGAGCGGTTGGCAAGAAAGTCGTCGAGTTCATCAAATTCGATGGTGGTGTGCATGGACATGGCGTGCCTGGCCGTAAACCGTCAGAAAAGTGGGCGATTTTAGCTGAAATGGCCTGAAGAATCAGGTTGATCGTGTCCACGGCATGACTGGGGCAATTTCAGCCGCAAAAAACACCAACAACGCGAAATATGTTGTAATGATCCACAGTTCCTGGCGTTGTTCGCGGCTAGAACTGTTCTTGAGACACAGTAAATAACGCTGTTTTCCTCTGTGATCTCTGGCGCTGCATTACGGGAATCGATGGAAAGCATAGCCACAAAGTGCGCGCTTTTGCGATAATCGCCGGCAGTCTAATTTTTTCGGAAACGTCCATGGCTGAAAAAGATCCGCCCGTCATACTGGTTGACGGTTCATCCTACCTCTACCGCGCGTTCCACCAGCCACAATTACAGCGCCTCAGCACGAGTAAGGGCATGCCGACGGGTGCGATTTTTGGTGTCATCAACATGCTGCGCAAGTTGCGCGAACAGTACAAGCCTGAATACATGGCCGTGGTGTTCGATGCCAGGGGCAAGACCTTCCGCCACGACATCTACGAAGAATACAAGGCGCATCGCCCGCCAATGCCGGATGATCTGAAAGCGCAGATCGAGCCCCTGCACCAGCTGGTCAGGGCGATGGGGTTTCCGCTGATATCCGTCGAAGGCGTCGAGGCCGATGATGTCATCGGTACACTGGCGATCCGGGCCAGCGCGCAGAACAGGGATATGCTGATTTCTACCGGTGACAAGGACCTCGCCCAGCTGGTCGATCCGCACGTCACCCTGATCAACACCATGAACGACCAGGTGCTGGATGAGCGCGGTGTCGAAGAAAAATTCCAGGTGCCGCCGGCGCGCATCATCGATTATTTGACGCTGGTGGGCGATACCTCGGACAATATTCCCGGCGTGCCCAAGGTCGGCCCGAAGACAGCCATCAAATGGCTCAAGCAGTATGACTCGCTGGCCAACCTGGTCGCACACGCTGATGAAATTTCGGGAAAGATCGGTGAGAACCTGAGGAACAGTCTGGACCAGCTGCCGATGTCGAAAGACCTGGTGACAATACGCTGTGATCTGGAGCTGGATCTTGATCTGGAAGATCTGAAAATGCAGCCCGCGGACAACGAGACCCTGCATGACATTTACGTCGATCTCGAATTCCGCACCTGGCTGGATGATATGGCGGCCGGTGACGAAGCCGTCGCTGAAAAGCAACCATCCGTTGCCAGCTATCAAACCGTGTTGAGTAAAAACGACTTCGATACCTGGCTGCAGCGACTGCAGGCGGCCGACAGCTTCGCCTTTGATACTGAAACCACGAGCCTGGATTACATGGCCGCACGCGTGGTGGGTGTGTCATTTGCGGTGAAAGCCGGGGAAGCCGCTTATGTCCCGTTCGGCCACGATTACCCCGGTGCGCCGAAACAGTTGAGTGAAAAACAGGTGCTGGGTACGCTGAAGCCGCTGCTGGAGAATGCGAAAAAACCCAAGATCGGACAGAACCTGAAATATGATGCCCATGTGCTCGCCAATCATGGCATCGAAATGCAAGGCATTGCCGAAGACACCATGATCGAGTCCTATGTGCTCGATTCCACGCAGCGTCACGATATGGACAACATGGCGCTGCGTCTGCTCGGCCAGGAAACCATCCATTTCGAAGACATCGCCGGCAAAGGCGCCAAACAGCTGACGTTCAACCAGATCGACCTCGTTCAGGCCGGGCCCTATGCCGCCGAGGATGCCGACATTACCCTGCAGATACACCAGAAGCTGTCCGCGCAGTTGCAGTCGGAGAAAAAGCTGATGTCGGTTTACCGCGATATCGAGTTGCCGCTGTTGCCGGTCCTGCAAAAGATCGAACGTAACGGCGTCAAAGTCGATGTGCCGATGTTGCGAAAACAGAGCGAGCAACTGGCAAAGCAGATTCTCGACATCGAGCAGCAGGCCTTCGATGTCGCCGGCGAAAGCTTTAATCTGGCATCACCGAAACAGCTGCAGGCTATCCTGTTCGACAAGCTGGGGCTCAAACCCAAACGCAAGACACCCAAGGGCCAGCCTTCAACCGCTGAAGACGTGCTGCAGGAATTCGCCGATGAGGGCGAGGAATTGCCGGCCCTGATTCTGCAGCACCGCAGCATGAGCAAGCTCAAATCGACCTACACCGACAAACTACCCGAGCAGGTCAATCCCGAGACAGGCCGCGTGCACACCTCCTATAACCAGACCGTGGCCGCCACCGGGCGACTGTCATCCACCGATCCGAACCTGCAGAACATTCCTGTCCGCAGCGCAGAAGGCCGGCGTATACGGCAGGCATTCATCGCTGAGAAAGGTCATTGTCTGCTGGCGGCCGACTATTCCCAGATTGAACTGCGTATCATGGCGCACCTGTCGCAGGACACCAGTCTGCTGAAAGCGTTCAGCGAAGGCATGGATATTCACAAGGCCACCGCGGCCGAGGTTTTCGGTGTCAGTGTCGATCAGGTCGACAGCAACCAGCGGCGTGCGGCCAAGGCGATCAACTTTGGACTGATCTATGGCATGTCGGCTTTTGGTCTTGCCCGGCAGCTGGGCATTGGCCGCTATGAAGCGCAGGACTATGTCGATCTCTATTTCACGCGGTATCCGGGCGTCAAAGCCTATATGGACCGCACCCGTGAACACGCCCACGCGCAGGGCTATGTCGAGACCGTTTTCGGCCGGCGCCTGTACCTGCCCGAAATCAACTCACGCAATGGCCAACGCCGCCAGTATGCCGAACGCACGGCCATCAACGCACCGATGCAGGGTACCGCAGCCGACATCATCAAGCGCGCCATGATCAGCGTCGACCGGGCCTTGAGCCAGAGCCGGCTCGATGCCAGAGTGGTGATGCAGGTGCACGATGAACTGGTGGTGGAAGTGGCCGAAAAGCACGCACACAAACTGGCCACACTGCTGCACAAAAACATGGAGGCCGCCGCTGAACTGAGCGTGCCTCTGATCGTGGATGTCGGCACAGGCGCGAACTGGGACGAGGCGCATTGACGACAGGGTTAACCCCGGAATGACAAAACTTTACTTAATCGAAACCTTGCCGGCATATACTGGGGTCGGGTTCAATTTTAAAGGGGAGTGCCCGCAACATCCTTTTTTGCTGAGTGATAATAAAAAAAAGCCCGGCCAAAACGGCCGGGCAAAAGATCGGGATTAGCTTGGGGTTGCTAATCCCTACGGCCCGCTCAGGGAGGCAAGCGGGCCTGCGCCGGGCTACAGCGCATTCGACAAAAAGATCAAGCAAGTCGTCTCACACATTCCCTGTTATTGATTAAAGACCAACCATTTCATATTTCTGACTGAAACCGATGAGCGGTAAGTTATAGACAGTCCAGCGACGAAATAATTTTGTGGATAAGTTGTGGATAATATTTTTTTTATAATAAAAACAACATCAAAACTAATTTAATTCATTTCGGCAGCGAGGCTGGACAGCTAACTTTCTGTTTGTCGGAATATTTTTCACTTAATACGGGCAGTTGCGACACCGCAGGCGCGTTGAGGATACCACTGCGAAGGTTCTCTGCTATCAACACGGCGCACCGCTGCGAAGAATACAAACATTGGGCCAATAACACAAATATCAAACAACGCCTAACAGCAGAAGACCTGCAAAAACAAAATAAGTTCTTCTCATCGCATTTTTCACCAGAAGTTGAAAAATGCGGGCCAGCGCTTATTGCGTCTTTGCGTTGAAACGCGATCCCGCAATAGATTCTGAGTCCAGCTCAAGCCATTGGTTGAGTTTGGCCACGAGCCCATCCAGGCCCGTCTGTTTGAGTGCTGAGAATATCTGCGCCGTCGCATCCGAGCCACTTTCCGCCAGCGTTTTCCTGACGGCGAGCAGGCTGGCTTGCTGAGCACCGCGCTTGAGTTTGTCGGCCTTGGTCAGCAAGACATGGGCGGGCAGTCGGTAATAGTGGCACCAGTCCAGCATCTGCTGGTCAAATTCCTTCATCGGATGCCGGATATCCATAATAATGACAAGGCCGCGAAGGCTTTGTTGCTGCTGCAGGTAGGCTTCCATCAGCTGTTCCCACGCCCGTTTCATTGTTTCCGGCACACGGGCATAGCCGTAGCCGGGGAGGTCGACCAGGCGACGGTGTTGATCCAGGCTGAAAAAATTGATCAGGCGTGTGCGCCCCGGTGTTTTACTTGTTTTGGCCAGATTTCTGTTGCCGCACAAGGTGTTGATCGCGCTGGATTTGCCCGCGTTGGAGCGTCCCGCAAAAGCAACTTCTGCGCCGTCGTCTTGCGGAAACTGATCTGGCTTACCGGCACTGATCAGAAACGAAGCGCGACGGTAGTACTGGTTGTTTGATGCCTGCACCATAGCGCCTGCATTATCGGTGTCAGATTGATGAATAACAAGCACTAGTGTAAAATTTCGCCTCTTTTTGTCGCGTGACGGCAGACAACCTAATTTTCGGAGTCCCTGATCAATGAAAAAAATTATCGTTACCAGCCTGGTGCTGATGTTTGCCTCAACCGGCTTTGTTCATGCCGCCGGCGATGCAGAAACCGGCAAAACCAAGGCTGCCGCATGCGGTGGTTGTCATGGGGTGGATGGCAACAGCGCGGTACCCACTTTTCCCAAGCTGGCCGGTCAGGGTGAAAAATATACCGCCAAGCAGTTACAGGATTTCAAGACGAACACGAGCCGCAAGAATGAGCTCATGCTGGGTATGGCCGCGGCGCTGAGCGAGGAAGATATGGCCGATATCGGTGCCTTCTATGCGACGCAGAAGCTGGCCGGCCCCGCACCTGCCGACGAGGATAAATTGGTACTGGGCCGACAGATCTACAAGGGCGGCGACCTGACCAAAGGCCGTCCGGCATGCCAGGCGTGTCATGGGCCCAGAGGTGCAGGTATTGCCGGATCGGGGTATCCCCAGGTCGGCGGCCAGTATGTCGACTACACCCTGGCACAGCTCAAGGCTTTTCGTGACGGTACACGCATGAACGATGACAAGATGCTGATGCGCTCCATCGTTAAAGACATGTCGGATGCGGAGATGGAGGCCGTCGCAAACTACATCGCCAGCTTGCACTGATCAATAGCGATTGACAGCAAAAAGGATGGCGCAACCATCCTTTTTTTGTGCTCTACCGACATTCCGGCCACAGGGGACGGCCCGCCTGGTGCACGAACGTGGCCGCCTTCGCGCACCAGGCGGGCTATAGCGCCGTGATACCGTTTATGCCAGTCTTCGTGTTCCGTAAACGCAGCCATAAAGCATAATTCAGGGAGCCCGAATGCCGCAATACCTGGTTGGCAGATACTTCAAAGAGCTGGTCGTTTCGACCGTGCTGCTGTTCGCAGCCTGCAGCGATCAGACGCCCGAACAAAAGCCGGACCCGTTACCTCCGCAGAATGCGGCTGAGCCCGATGATGTGATAGCCCGCGTCGGTAGCGAGGTGATCACCTTCAGCGAGGTCAATAAAATGCTCAACGATTCGGCCCTGCTCGGAATGTCTCCACCGGAACCCGGCAGCCCCGAGCGTGAGCAGTTGATGATCGAGCTGATGGACAAGGCTATCGCTGCGAATCTGATCTACCTGGATGCAAAAAACAACGGCATCGATCGCCTCAGATCCTATACCGAGGACGTCGCTCGTTTTGAAGATGCCCTCATCGCCTCACTGTACAAGTCCAGGATCATGATTGGCGATATCCAGGTTAGCGAGTCTGAAATACGCCATTTTTACAATACCCATGCCAACAGGGAAACCGAACTGAGCGACGATTTCAAGCTGGCTATTGGTTCGATGATCCGCCAGCACAAAATGGATGAACTGGAAGCGACGCTGCGCCAGCGTTTCAGAAAAGATGTCGTTGTGGCGATTAAACATAAGGTGTTGAGTGCCGATTATGACAATAAACGCTCGGATGCCGATGTTGTTGCGACGTATAACCATCACCGCATCAGCTGGAGCCAGGTGAAAGCGTTGATGCTGGATACTGAGCGCGATCGATCGCCGGCAGCATTCTATATCGAAAACGACGCGGACAGGCACGAGCGCCTCGAGCATTACCTCGACGAGGCCATCATGGCCCTGAAAGGGCGTGCCGCCGGTCTGGAAAATGATCCGGAATACATCAGGCGTGCTGCCGCATATCGCAAGGTCCGCCTGATCAACGAACATCGTAATGGCTTGATTCACCGCTGGAATCCCGCCGCGTATGAATTGCGATCCTACTATTTTGACAACAGAGACAAAATCGTGACCCCGCCCGCGCGCAAACTGCAGATGGTCGTGGTCGGGTCAAAGGAAAAGGCAGACGCGATCAAGGCTCAAATCGACAATAACGAAATTACCCTGTCTGAGGCGGCACAGCAGTACTCGATTGATCCGGATGCCAGGCGCACCCTGGGTGACCTCGGTTGGGTCAGTCGGGGCAGCGGTTATCAGCAGCTCGAAGACATGAGCTTCGGGCTTGAGCCGGGTGCTGTCGGCGGTCCCGTCGAATCACCCGCCGGATGGCACCTGGTCATGGTGCTCGATGTCAGTCCTGCACGTTATCAGAATTTTGATGAAGAGCAGACACGCCAGCGCAGCTTCAAGGCCTATATGCAGGAACGATTCGATGACTATGTCGAGAACCTGCGTCAGCGCCAGTTTGAGGTGGTGGTGTACGAAGGTGAACTCCAGAGACAACAAGCTTTCATCGCCGGCTTCAATCGCACTGACAAAGCGCCCCCCGGTCACGAATCGATACAGTGGAGCTCACCATACGCCTGGTGACGGTGGTGGCCGGTTGCCGCGGCTTCAGGAAATTCAAGAGTCTCATCGGTTGACCCCGTTGTTGATAGACCGGTTCGAGGTAGTGGACGCCGCCGTTTCAGCAATCAGTTTCTCTATGATCGCGACGGTGTCCTCGTGCTCCCAGCCGGGATTGCCCCGAATGCGGTAACGGACTTTACTGTGGGCATCGACCAGAAAACTGGTCGGCAGGGTCTTGACACCCCAGTCACTGAATGCCTTGTTGTTCGTGTCAAGCAGCACCGGCAGCGTCAAGTCGATGACCTTGGTAAATTTTCGTACCCGGTATTTTTTTTCAGCGACATTGATGGCGAGAATCTCGAACGGTTTATCGGCGAACTGCTTGCGCAGACGCATCAACTCGGGCATTTCGTAGATGCACGGCGGGCACCAGCTGGCCCAGAAATTGACCAGTACCACCTTGCCGTGATAGTCGGGCAAGACATGGAGCTCGCCATTAAGGTCGGGCAACGAGAAATTCAGCTCGAGCGGTTTATCGAAACGTTCGATCTCACCACCACGCGCTGTCAACGGTGACAGCAGCGAGATCAGCATGAGGATTAAAGAGCGCGCGTGGTGTGATTTCAAGGTTTTCGGTGTGATGCGTTGTTGACACCGTCTATCTTGAGCCACTAGCCCGCATTTCTCAACGGGTCGTGTGACCCGTTTGCGGCTTGTGGCCTCGAAGGGGGCGAACAATCCATGACAGCCCGTCCTTGACGGCTCGGGATTACGGTTGTCAGTGTTCGCAACCTGGGCACAATTGGCACATTAATCTTAGCAATAGCCATGCCACAAGAGTGTTTTAATCGTAAATCCTTGTTCGTATAATTATTTTATTGTGTTTACAATTGTTGACATATGTCATTGAGCTGACCAATCTGTCGTTTAATATACTGAGTCTAACGTGGTGTCACTGACACATAGTCCATATTGCTGGGTGTTGCATCGGCAAGCGAGCCTGAGAGCAGGAGAGGTAATGGATCAGAAGGTTTCATCGATCGAACTCGAGTCACTGGTCAATACGCATCAGAAGCCTTTTGTCATTATCGATAAAAATTACCGCATCATTGCCGCAAATAGCGCCTATGAAGCAGTCTATGGCTATGTGAACGGGACGGCCATTGGCATGAAATGCCACAAAGTCAGTCACGGCAACGATGTTCCCTGTGGTCAAGATGGCGAGGTCTGCCCGCATGACCGGGTTTTTGCCTCGGGCGAGCCCGGTGTCTGCACCCACTTTCACTGTGACATCGATAATCGAAAGCACCAGGTCAAGATTTCGGCCTATCCGTTACAGGGCGCTGATGGCGAAATGTACCTCGGGGAATGTATCGAGCAAATATCCCCCCCCAATGGCCAAAACCGCCGCATCGCTAACAAGCGCATGGTGGGTGATACGCCGGCGTTCCTGGCCTGCCTTAAACAGCTCGAGGTTGCGGCCAGCTCCGAGGCGCCGGTACTTTTGCAGGGTGAAACCGGTACCGGCAAGGAGCTCGCGGCCGAATTTATTCATGACCATTCCTCGCGCGCTGACAAGCCTTTCCAGATCGTGGACAGCACCGTACTCGCCGAAAACCTGTTCGAGTCGGAAATGTTCGGCCACGTTCATGACGCGTTTACCGGCAGCTCAGGCGAGAAGCAGGGCTTGTTCGAACTGGCCGAAGGCGGTTCGGTCTTCCTCGATGAAATCGGCGATCTGCCGGTGTCGCAACAATCCAAACTCCTGCGTGTGCTGGAAAGCGGTCAGTACCGTCGTTTGGGTGGCAGGAAAACCAGCAAGGCCGATGTGCGCATAATCTGTGCCAGCAACCGTCAACTGTGGGAGTCGGTGCAGGATGGCAGCTTCCGTGAGGACCTGTACTATCGCATCGCCTGCCTGAACATCCGTCTTCCTGCACTGCGTGAGCGGATCGATGATGTGCCCACCCTGGCGCGCAGCCTGATCGAAGGTATCAACCGTTCGATGCGCAGTAGCTATCATCTGCACCCGGATACCTACGATGAGCTCAAACGCTATCTGTACCCGGGCAATGTGCGCGAGTTGCGAAACGTGCTTTTCATCGCGGCCACCCACAGCCGCGACCGTGAAATCAATGCCGAGTTAATCCGCACTGTCTTCGCTGGCTTGCCACAGAACCATCATGCTGGGAGCGATGCAGACGGTGAGCGCGCAACGCCAGCCAGGGCTGCACTGCAGACGGGCCAATCGTCGCCGATGATGGATACGCCCGCTTCACTGCAGGATATCGAAGCCGGGCACATCAGGCAGCTGCTGGCGCGTTTCAACGGCAACCGCAAGCAGGTTGCCGAGAAGCTGGGCGTCAGCGAGCGCACCATCTACCGCAAATTGAAAAAGCTCGGATTGAATTGATCAGGCCCTGTTGGATTATTTTACACTTAAGCTAAGCGTCTGATTTTGTAGGTTTTGACAATTCTGGCAGACGTTTCCTGTTTACATAAAGTTACATAATTTCTTGTTATTTATCCAATTTCGATGAAAAGAAACTGTGTGAAATCACACACGTCATGTCATTTTTGACATGCCATCGATGACAAACATTCCAGTTTTTGCGTCTGCACGGTGTCCGTATTTATTACATTCCCGGTGGCTGGTCAGGTTTTTCTCGGTATACACCCTTGGGAACAATAGCCCGTCCTGGCGAGCTTTCAGCCGCATCTTCCATTTCTTCGGTTAGCTTGGCATCACTCTTGCTTGAACAACGGTGGTGACCAGCCAATGGTCTTGCGGTCTAGCCCGCATTTTTCACCAGGGAGCGTGATGATCACGCGGTAATTTGGGTACACGAGGGATTTACGAAGGTGTGGCATAACCGTGTGTATTTCCGAATGATCAAAAGGCTTTGTAGATTTAAAGATCAAGTGAGTGCTAGTCCATCGGATTAGAAATGCAGGTAGGTTGTCCGGTACTTCACAACAGGCGGTGCCAGGCGACCAGTGATAAATTGAGAAATGAGTCTAATAAACAGGTTTCAGTAAGCCAGCGCCTCGCGACGGGTTGACTGACAGGAGGAAGAGAAGAAATGAGTAAAATGAAATCAAGGGTTCTGGCAGGCGTATTTGTATGCGCGCCGCTGCTGGCCGGAATGCAAACGGCATCAGTGCACGCAGTGCCGCCGGTGGGCGAAACGCTGCCGGGCGGAACGCTGGACGTGCTAAACGTTCCCAAATATGTAACCGATCTGGTGATTCCGCCGGTGCTGTACGATGATGGCGGTTGTAAAGATGATGACGATGATGACGATGATGACCGCAAAAAGAAGAGGCATATCAGCGTTGCGCAGCGGCAGATCAGCCAGCAGGTGCTGCCAGCGGGCTATCCGAAAACTCCATTGTGGGCCTACGGTAATCCGGAAGACCCGGGGACCTTCTACAATCCGGCCTTCACCATTGAAGTCACAAAAGATACAAACACCGCCGTGGAGTGGAGAAACGAGCTGGTCCTGAATCCAAAGAAATGTTTCTATGACGACTACTACGAGTTCGAATTAGAAGACGGCAAGGGCAAGGGCAAGGGCAAGGGCAAAAAGAAGAAGCGCAAGAACTCGAAGGCCTGTCGGTATCTGCAGCACATCATTCAGGATCAGAATGGCGTGCCGATCATCGACCAGACCCTGCACTGGGCTGCGCCGAATCAGGACTGCCTCGACGGTACACAAGGTCCCCATGGCGCGACCGATTGTCGCGGATCGCCAGCGATCAGACCTTACCTGGGGTCCAATACCGATGGTCATGCATGTGCATGGCGCCCACGTCGGTCCCGGCAGTGATGGTTATCCGGAAGCCTGGTGGCTGCCGAAAGCCAGCAACATCGACTGCACCAATGTAGACGGTTATCCGAAGACCAGGATCAGGATAGACGACTTCGCTTGTAACGGCACCTTCTTCGAAAGTGCCGAAGGCGCCGATACCGAAAATGCTAAGGGTCAGGGTTATGCGCTTGACCTGTACTCGAACGATCAGCCCACCACCACGCTGTGGTACCACGACCATACGCTGGGTATGACCCGGCTGAACGTGTACGCGGCCGCTGCTGGTTTCTGGCTGATCCGTGATGATGAAGATGCGGAGACCGGGCTAGTTTCAGGTGCGCTCCCGGGACCTGCGCCCAAGCTGGGGGACGACCCGAACTGTTACACGGTTCAAGGCGGAAAGGGGCCGAAAATGAAAGGTCGTGATGATGACGAAAGCGGCAAGGCCGACTGCGTCCGCCAGGACATCCGCGAGATTCCACTTGCGATCCAGCCGAAGTCGTTCAATGCCGATGGCACGCAGTACTACCCGGCCGACCGCGCCTTCTTCGAGGGCCTGGGCACCGGCGGTATCTTTGCCGACAACACCGACGTGAACATTCCGTTCCTGCCGCAGGGGACTTCGGATATTGCGCCGGTCTGGAACCCGGAAGCGTTCTTCAACACCATGGTGGTCAACGGGTCTACCTGGCCGCAGCTTGAAGTGGCACAGGAACGCTACCGCCTGCGCTTCGTCAATGCCAGCGACTCGCGCTTCATGAATCTGGCTATGTTTGTCGTTAACACAGATGGCACCCTGGGCCAGGAAATCCCGTTCTACCAGATCGGTTCCGATCAGGGCTTGTTGCCTGCCGTGGTGCGTATCGAGACCGGTTTTGCCACCATGCTGCCGGGTGATGGCAGCGACGTTGGCAGCGGTGTAACGCCTGTACCCGGCAGATTCGCCGAGCAGGCGCTGTTGCTGGGTCCGGCGGAACGCCCTGATGTGATTGTCGACTTCAGCGGCCTGGCTGACGGCACTACCGTGCGCATGATCAACACTGGACCGGATGAGCCCTTCGGCGGCGACTTCAGCGTACCGGCCGATCCGGCCACCACCGGCCAGGTGATGCAGTTCGTGGTCAGCCAGGCGTTGAACAATCCAGCTGGCGATCCCAGCACCCCGGCTGCGGCCCTGCAACTGGATCCTAATCCCGGTGGTGTGCCCAAGCTTGGCGCGCCTTCAGCGTTTCAGGATCTGGCCCTGCTCGAGGAAGAATCGGCGCTGCTGTGCGTGACCGTCGATGCGGTTACCGGTGTTATCGATCTGGACCCGAACTCCGTGCCGCCAACGTGTGATCCTGTTCTGGGTTCCGTGCCCTTCGGTCCTAAGGCGGCGGTGCTCGGTGTTAATGGCTCCGGCGGCGGTGAGGTGCAGCTGTGGGACGACCCGATCGCGCAGAACCCCGCACTCGGTACGATCGAGGAATGGGAGCTGTGGAACTGGTCGGCGGATGCCCACCCGATCCACCTGCACCTGGTCAAGTTCGAGGTGGTAAACCGTCAGATAATTGGTGCGCCTGGTGTAATTCCGCCCGAGCCATGGGAATCCGGCTGGAAGGATACGGCGATCATGTATCCCGGCGAGATCACCCGCGTCAAGGCGCTGTTCGATATCCCCGGCTTGTACGTCTGGCACTGCCACATCCTGTCCCACGAGGACAACGAGATGATGGTGCCGTTCTGTGTCGGTACGCCAGGTGTTGACTGCCCGGCCGAGCTGTTCTAGCGCAGCAACCAACAGGCGCGACCGGCTGCGCAGCCGGTCGCTGCCATTTTCTATCAACAAGGCCGCCGTCAGGCGGCCTTTTTATGCCCGGGCCAGCGCTTTGCGATACTCCGGTATCAGGCCCGGAAACATGAAAAATCAATGAAAACCTACAGGAGTAGTATTAGATGAAATTATCGATTCACCTGCCGGCAGTTTTACTGTGCTCGCTGTCAACGCCGCTGATGGCTGCCGAAGCACTCAACTTTGAGAACGAGACCACACGGATCAACTACAGCCTGGGCCACCAGATCGGTGGTGATTTCAAGCGCCAGGGCGTAGAGATGGATGCCGAGGCCGTGGTCCAGGGTATTCGCGATGCCCTTTCCGGTAATGAGCCACAGTTGACCCCCTCCGAGATGAAGACCACGCTGATGGAGCTTAAGAAGAATGTCGTCGCCGACCAGCGCAAACGCGGCATTGAAAAGGAACTCGCCTACCTGGCTGAAGGCAAGGAGTTTATGGAGGAAAATGCCAAGAAGGAAGGCGTGGTCACGACTGAAAGCGGTTTGCAGTACAAGGTGATCGAGCCTGGCAGCGGCAAGAGTCCGGGCCCACAGGACCAGGTCACGGTGCATTACAAAGGCACGTTTATCGACGGCAAACCGTTTGACAGTTCTTACAAGAAAAACAAACCTGCCACTTTCAGGGTCAACGGCGTGATCAAGGGCTGGTCCGAGGGCCTGCAGCTGATGAAAGAAGGCGGCAAGTCTCAATTCTTCATTCCTCAGAACCTGGCCTATGGTACTCGCGGCCCACTGGCGCACCGCACTCTAATCTTCGAAGTCGAGCTGCTTAAGGTCGAAGAACCACCAAAGGAAGGCGTACAGAGCAAGCCCAAGGTGCAGAACAAGGCCCCTGCAGAAGAGAAAGCCAGGGAAGCTGAATAAATAAACATCGCCGGGGATTCGACGAAGCTTATGTTTACCAGCCACGCCCGCTGCTGTGGCCGCAAGCTTGCAACCAGCATTGTGCCGTGGGAACTATTTATGCTGGCGTTGTTGAGTGCGTGTGACCGGCTTAAGGTCTATGCTGAGCCAAAGCCGGTAGTGGCCGGAAAGGGTCGGAGCTGCAGTGCGTGACCATCGACGCGGTGACCGGACGTATCGACCTCGATCCGAGTTCGGTACCGCCGGGTTGTGACCCGGTTCTCGGCTCGGTGCCGTTTGGCCCGAAAGTCGCCGTGCTGGGTGTGAGCGGGTCTACTGGCGGTGCAGTCCAGCTGTGGGATGATCCGATCACGCAGAACCCGGCAGTCGGCACGACCGAGCAATGGGAAATGTGCAACCCGTCGGCCGATGCCCACCCGATCCCCAATTTTCATGGCCACCTCATCGCGGCCTTATTATGCTCGTCACCCCACGCTGCGCATCTTCGGAAATGCTGGGCGTCAGCGAGCGCACCATCCACCAAAAGTTGAAGAAGCTCGGATTGAGCTAATCAGGCTGTGTTGGATTTTTTTACACTCAAGCTAAGCGCCTGATTTTGCCGGAATTGACGGTTCTGGCAGGCCTCTCTTGGTTACAAAAAATTACATAATTGCTTGTTATCAGTCTAATTTCGATTAAAAGAGACTGTGTGAAATCACACATGTCATGTCATTTTTGACATGCCAACGATGACAGAAATGTCCGATTCTGCGTCTGAACGGTGTCCGTATTGTTTACATTCCAGATCGCTTGAAAGGTTTTTTTCGGCATTCACCTCTTGGGAGCAATATCCCGATCTGGAGAGCTTTCGGGCGAATTTTCAATTTCTTCAATTAGCTTGGCATTGCTTTTGCATGTGTATCGATTGTGAACAGCCAATGGGCTTGCGGTTTAGCCTGCATTTCTCACCACGGGGTGCGACGATCACGCGGTGATTTGGGTACACGACGAGTTTTCAAAGGCGTGAAATGGCTGTGTGTATGCTCGAATAATCAAAAGGCTTTGTCGATTCAAACAGCAAGTGAGTGCTAGTACATCGGGTAAGAAATGCGGGTTAGTTGTACGGTACCACGCAACAGACGGTGCCAGGCAAGCAGTTAATTAACCAAAAATGAGTCAAAAACAGGTTTCAGTAATCCATCGCCTCGTGACGGGTTGACTGAATAGGAGGCATAAATGAGTAAAATGAAATCAAGGGTTCTGGCAGGCGTGTTTGTATGTGCGCCGCTGGTGGCCGGAATGCAGGCGGCATCTGCCCAAACGCTTCCGGATCCGCTTCCGGGCGGTTCGCTCGATCCGCTAACCATTCCCAAGTATGTCACCCCGCTGGTGATTCCGCCGGTATTGTTCGATGACGGCGGAACAGGTATGGACATCACTGTTGCACAACGGCAGATCAAACAACAGGTGCTGCCAAAGGGATTTCCGAAAACACCATTGTGGGCATACGGAGATCCGACAAAACCGAACAGTTTCAACAATCCGGCCTTCACGATTGAAGTCACACAAAATCAAGCGACACACGTGGAGTGGAGAAACGAGCTGGTCCTGAATCCGAAAAAATGCTTCTATGACAAGAATGTCAAGTGGTGGCAAAAGAAACTGGCCTGTTTATACCGGCCGCACATCATCAGGGACAAGTTTAATCGGCCGATCATCGACCAGACGCTGCACTGGGCTGCGCCCAATGAGGATTGCCTAGACGGCATAGCTCGCTCAGACTGTCGCGGCTCGTCGGGAAGACCCTACTGGGGTCCGATACCAATGGTCATGCACGTGCACGGCGCCCACGTCGGTCCCGGCAGTGACGGCTATCCCGAAGCCTGGTGGTTGCCGGATGCCAGCAACATCGACTGTACCAATGTAGCCGGTTATCCGAGAACGCGGGTCAAGTTCGATGACTATGACTGCAACGGCACTTTCTTCGAAAGCGAAGATGGCGCTGATACCTTCAATGCCCTCGGTAAGGGTTATGCGCTCGACATTTACCCGAACGATCAACCCACCACCACGCTGTGGTACCACGACCATTCGCTGGGCATTACCCGCTTGAATGTGTACGCCGCCGCTGCCGGATTCTGGCTGATCCGCGACGCTTATGACAGCGAATCAGGGCTGTTAGAGGGGGGTATGCTGCCTGGTCCGGCACCTAAGTTGGGGGACGATCCCAACGGCAATCCAGCGGTTCGGAAGGCCATTCGTGAGATCCCGATCGCGATCCAGCCGAAGTCGTTCAATAAAAACGGTACCCAGTTCTACCCGGCGAACCGCGCGTTCTTCGAGGAACTGGGCGACGGATCGGTATTTGCACAGAACAAACGAAACGGTTTGAACATACCCTTTCTGCCAGATGACACCCGATCCGACATCGCACCGGTGTGGAACCCGGAGGCCTTCTTCAACACCATGGTGGTCAACGGCAGCACCTGGCCTGAGCTTGAGGTGGCATCCGAACGTTATCGTTTCCGTTTGCTGAACGCGTCCGATGGGCGCTTCCTGAACCTCGCATTGTTCGAGGTTACCGGCCCTGGACCTGACGGTGTCATGGGCACAGGTGATGATGATCTGGGACAGGAGCTTCCGTTCTATCAGATCGGTGCCGAGCAAGGGCTGCTGCCGAAAGTTGTTCGAATCAAGACCAACTTTGCGACCGAGCTGGAGGGTGACGGTTCAGACTCCGATCTGACCCCCGGCAACTTGGCTGATCAGGCCTTGCTGATGGGCCCGGCGGAACGTGCGGACGTGATCGTCGACTTCGACGGACTGGCTGACGGCACAATCGTGCGTATGACCAACACCGGGCCGGACGAGCCCTTCGGTGGCGACTTTGGAGCAGTCAATGCGGATACCACTTTCCAGGTGATGCAGTTCAAAGTTAACACGGCATTGAACACACCCGGAGGCGACCCCAGCACACCCCCAGCGTCATTGAAATTGGATTCCAACCCTGGCGGCGAGCCCAAGCTGGGTCCATCCAGCGTAACTCGGGATCTGGCTTTGCTCGAGGAAGAATCGCTGCTGCTGTGCGTGTTCGTAGATGCATTCGGTAACGTTACCCTTGACCCGAACAACGTGCCCCCGGACTGTAACGGTTTGGATCCAGAAACCAATCCGCGCGCTTCCTTTCCTTTTGGGCCCAAGGCAGCGGTACTGGGTGTGAACGGCTCGGAAGCTCATGGTCCTGCTGAAGTCCAGTTGTGGGATGACCCGATCGCGCAGAACCCGGCCGTGAACGCAATCGAGACCTGGGAACTGTGGAACCGGTCGGCGGATGCGCATCCGATCCATCTGCACCTCGTCAAGTTCGAGGTGGTCAACCGCGAAATCATCGGTACTAATGATCCACGTGATCCCGAGCCGTGGGAAGAGGGCTGGAAGGATACGGTGATCGCGTATCCTAACGAGGTGACTCGTGTCAAGGCCAAGTTCGATATACCCGGCCTTTACGTCTGGCACTGCCATCTGCTGTCCCACGAGGACAACGAGATGATGGTGCCGTTCTGTGTGGGTAATATCGATGATTGCTCGCCGATTCCGGGAATCTAGTGCGATAAGCAGGTGCGGTCAGCCGTGAGGCTGGCCGAACCCCCCGGCTCGAAACTGACAAGGCCGCCCCTGGGGCGGCCTTTTTCTACCAGGATTGCCAGCTTTGCTTGCTATAATGAATCTATACTGAGTCAAAATTTACGAACACGATACAAAAACAACCCATTGGAGTGCTACATGAAGTTTTCGATTTACCTGCCGGCTGTTCTGATCTGTGGATTGAGTACGTCCGTTGCAGCCGCCGAGACGCTCAATTTTGAGGACGAGACCACCCGGGTCAACTACAGCCTGGGCCACCAGATCGGTGGTGATTTCAAGCGCCAGGGTGTGGAAATGAACGCAGAAGCTGTAGTCCAGGGCATCCGCGACGCCCTGGGCGGTAACGAGCCGCAAATGGCCCCTGACGATATGACGGCCACGCTGATGGCGCTCAAGCAAAAGGTGGTTGCCGACCAGCGTAAGCGCAACGTCGAGCGCGAACTCGAAATACTCAAGGAAGGCAAGGCGTTCATGGCGCAGAACGCGACAAAAACCGGTGTCGTCACCACCGACAGCGGTCTGCAGTACCAGGTGATCGAGGCCGGCAGCGGCAAGAGCCCGGGCCCGGAAGACCAGGTGACCGTGCACTACGAGGGAAAAACGATCGACGGCAGACTGTTTGACAGTTCCTACAAGAAGAACAAGCCCGCTACTTTCAGGCTCAATGGTGTGATCAAGGGCTGGTCTGAGGGCTTGCAGTTGATGAAGGAAGGCGGCAAATCACGTTTGTTTATCCCGCAGAACCTGGCCTACGGTCAACGCGGCGCGCTGGCGCACCGCACCCTGATTTTCGACGTCGAACTGATCTCGGTCGAAGAAGCGCCGGAACCGGAGACAGCGGTCGAGGCTCAGACGCAGGAAAAGGCAAAAGCCAGCGATTAAGGATCACGTCTTGGATGTAATCAAGCCCCGGTTGAGCGTCATGGCCTTCTGCTGTGGTAACGGTCCCGCACTGCCTAAGCTGTTCGGGCTGGCGTTGCTATTGACGGGCCTTGTGATGGGCCTGGCCGCTTGTGATCATCAGGCGGAACAGTCCTCCGGGTCCGACGCCGCGTCCACGGACGAATCGGCACTGGAACACGCGCGCAAGCACCTGGACCCGAAGTACGTCTGTCCGATGCACCCCGACATTGTGCGCGACCAGCCCGCCGCCTGCCCGATCTGTGGGATGGATCTGGTGGCAAGGGTACTGGATGATAACGCAGACGAGCGCCCGGTCGTGACCCTGGGTGCAGCAGTGATGCAGAACATGGGGTTGCGCACTTCGACCATCGAGCGTGGTACCTTGTGGAAATACATCAAGACCCAGGGCAAGGTGACCTACGACGACGATCGCATCATCCAGGTGCACCCGCGCACCGCGGGCTGGATCGAGAACCTGTACGTGCGCACCGATGGCGTGCGGGTCAAGCGCAAGGACGACCTGGCGGACTATTTTTCGCCCGATGTACTGCTGGCGCAGCGGGACTACATCGACACCCTGGCGGCCGGAGAAGTGGATTCGTTCGGCGGGGCCGATGATAGCCCGTCACCATCGCAGACCTTCAGGCAGCGCGCCGGGGTCGATCTGTTGCGTTATTTCAAGGTGCCGAGCATGGATATCATGGGCATAGAACAAAGCATGAGGCCGCGTTCGATCGTGCCGATCAGGGCGCCGCAGGGTGGCGTCATCACCGAGCACCGGGTGCGCGAAGGCATGTTCGTGACCCCGGCCGATGCGATGTTCACCATCGTTGATCTCAGCGAAGTGTGGGTCATGGTCGATATATTCGAGCACCAGATCGCTTGGCTGCGTCCCGGTCTGAGTGCAGAGATCAGCACACCGGCCTACCCGGGCCGTGTCTGGAAAGGCAAAGTAAACTTCGTGTACCCGGAGGTGCACCCCGAAGCGCGTACACTCAGGGCCCGCCTCGAATTCACCAATGCCGACGAGCTGCTGAAGCCCAACATGTTCGTCGAAGCGGTGATCTACGGCGGTCCCAAACGCGATGTACTGATCGTGCCGCGCGAAGCCCTGATCCTGACCGGCGAGCGCGAGATGGTGGTCAAGGCCCTGGGTGACAACAGCTTCCAGCCGGTCGAGGTCGAGACCGGGATGTGGCAGGGATCTTCAGTCGAAGTGCGCTCGGGCCTCGATGAAGCTGATGAGGTGGTGTTGTCCGGCCAGTTCCTGATCGACTCCGAGTCCAATCTGCAGGCCAGCTTCCGCCGCCTGGCCGAATAAACGGGTATGCCAATCCGCTTGATACGATGGTCGATCGAGAACCGCCTGCTGGTGGTGATCGCGACGCTGATCCTGGCCGGCTGGGGCTGGCTCGCGATGAAAGAGATCCCGCTCGATGCGATTCCGGACCTGTCCGATGTGCAGGTGATCATCCGCACCGATTTTGCCGGCCAGTCGCCGCAAGTGGTGGAAGAGCAGGTCACCTATCCGATCACCACGACCATGCTCGCCGTGCCCGGCGCCAGCGCGGTGCGTGGCTATTCCTTCTTTGGCGACTCCTATGTCTACGTGATCTTCGAAGACGGCACCGATCTGTACTGGGCGCGTTCGCGCGTGCTGGAATACCTGAATCAGGCGGCCGCGGACCTACCCGCCGGCGTGCAGCCCAGGCTGGGGCCCGATGCCACCGGCGTCGGCTGGATCTATAGCTACGCGCTGGTGGACCGCAGTGGCCGTCACGATCTGGCGCAGTTGCGCTCGATTCAGGACTGGTTTCTGAAGTACGAGTTGCAAACCGTGCCCGGCGTGGCCGAGGTGGCCACCGTGGGCGGCATGGTGCGTCAGTATCAGGTGGTGGTGAATCCGGAGAAGCTGCGCGCGTTTGGCATCCCGCTGTCGCGCGTGACCGAGGCGATCCGGCGCTCCAACCGCGAAGTCGGCGGCTCGGTGATCGAATTGGGCGAGGCGGAGTACATGATCCGTACCCGCGGCTATCTCAGTTCCATCGAGGACATCGAGGCGGTGCCGCTGAGGGTAACCGCGGATGATATACCTATCCTGTTGCGCGACGTGGCCCACGTTCAGGTCGGCCCGGAGATGCGCCGCGTGGTCGCGGATCTGGACGGTGAAGGTGAAGTGGCCGGCGGTATCGTCGTGATGCGCTACGGCGAGAACGCGCTGCAGACGATTGCTGCAGTCAAGGCGCGCCTGGAGGCGCTGAAACAGGGCCTGCCCGAGGGCGTCGAGATTATCGAGACCTATGACCGCTCCGGGCTGATCACGCGCGCCGTCGACAACCTGTCGGAGCGGCTGATCGAGGAGTTCATCGTCGTCGCGCTGGTCAGCCTCTTGTTCCTGTTTCACCTGCGTTCGGCCTTCGTCGCCATCGTCACGTTGCCGCTCGGTATCCTGGCGGCGTTTGTGATCATGCGCTACCAGGGCATCAACGCCAACATCATGTCACTCGGTGGCATCGCGATCGCGATCGGCGCGATGGTCGATGCCGCCGTGGTGATGATCGAAAACGCGCACAAGCATCTGGAGCGCGCGGGTCCCGGACTGAGCCGCGAGCAACACTGGGCCGTGATCGCGAAGGCCTCCGGGGAAGTCGGGCCGGCGCTGTTCTACTCGCTGTTGATCATCACGCTGAGTTTCCTGCCGGTGTTCACGCTCGAGGCCCAGGAAGGGCGCCTGTTTTCGCCGCTGGCGTATACCAAGACCTACGCGATGGCCGCCGCCGCCGGGCTGTCGGTGACGCTGGTGCCGGTGCTGATGGGCTATTTCATCCGTGGGCGTATACCGCGCGAGTCGGCCAACCCGCTCAGCCGGTTCCTGATCTGGGCTTACCGGCCTTTGCTGAAACGCGTGCTGGATGCGCCCAGGACCACGCTGATCGTGGCGGTGTTGGCCGTGCTAAGCGTGCTGCTGCCGGTCTACGGGGTCGGTGGCGTGCTGGAGCCGGTCAGATGGCCGTTGCTGTTGCTGCGCACAGTCGCGCCCGAGGCCGGTGCTGCGGCGGTCAGCCGGATAGAGAATTTGCAGGCCCAAGTCGGCGATGGCTGGCAGCAGACTTTCGGCGGCGTCCCGGTGCTGGCGCGGCTGGGGCGGGGTCTCGGCGCGGAATTCATGCCCGAGCTGTTCGAGGGTGACCTTATGTACATGCCAACCACGCTGCCCGGGCTGTCCATCGGCAAGGCCCAGGCGTTGCTGCAACAGACAGATCGCCTGATTGGCCAGCTGCCCGAAGTGGAGCGCGTGTTCGGCAAGATCGGGCGCGCCGATACCGCCACCGACCCGGCACCGTTGACGATGATCGAGACCCTGATCCAGCTCAAACCCAGGGACGAATGGCGCCCTGGCTTGACCCTGGATGATCTGATCGAAGAGCTGGACGTCTTGGTACAGTTCCCCGGCCTGACCAACGCCTGGATCATGCCGATCAAGACCCGCATCGACATGCTCGCCACCGGCATCAAGACCCCGGTCGGCATCAAGGTGGCCGGGCCCGAGCTGGCAACGATCGAAGCCATCGGCCGCGACATCGAGCGCGTGTTGAACGATCTGCCCGGAACGGTTTCCGCCTATTCCGAGCGCGTCGGTGCCGGGCGCTATATCGAGATAATTCCCAGGCGCCAGGCGGCAGCCCGTCTGGGCCTGAACATCGACGATATCAACCAGGTCGTCAGTGCGGCCGTTGGCGGCATCAATATCACCGAGACCGTCGAAGGCCTGGAGCGCTACCCGGTGAATGTGCGCTTTCCGCGCGAGCAGCGCGATGATCCGTCCAAGCTGCGGGAACTGCCGCTGGTGACACCGAGCGGGGCGCAGATACCCTTGTCGCAGGTCGCCGAGGTCAAAGTGGTGGAGGGACCGCCGTTGCTGAAGAGCGAGAATGCGCGCCTCAACGGCTGGACCTTCGTCGATATCCGTGGCGTGGACCTGGCCAGTTACGTGCGCCAGGCGCAGCAGGCGGTCGGCGCTGGTGTCGAGTTACCACCCGGCTATTCGATCACCTTTTCCGGACAGTACGAGTATTTATTGCGTGCCCAGCAGCGGCTCGGCCAGGTGGTGCCGCTGACCCTGACCATCATCTTCGTGCTGCTCTATCTGAGCTTTCGCCGCGTCGGAGAGGCCGTGCTGGTGATGCTGTCATTACCGTTTGCGCTGGTCGGGGGCTTCTGGTTCATCTGGCTGCTGGGTTACGAGTTGTCGGTGGCGGTGGCAGTCGGTTTCATCGCACTGGCCGGTGTCGCGGCCGAATTCGGCGTGATCATGCTGATCTATCTCGATAGTGCGCTGAAACGCTACCGCGAGGACGGCCGCCTGAACAGCGAAGCTGAACTGAAACAGGCGATCGAGGAGGGTGCGGTGCTGCGGGTCAGGCCCAAAGCGATGACCGTGGCGGTGATCATCGCCGGCCTGCTGCCGATCATGTTGAGCCACGGTACCGGCTCGGAAGTCATGCAGCGTATCGCGGCGCCGATGGTCGGCGGTATGATCACCGCGCCGCTGCTGTCGCTGTTTGTGGTGCCGGCGATCTACCTGCTGTGGAAGCGCCGCAGCCTGAAGCGGCCAGATGCTGAAATCTGAAGCTGCTCCTGCGGGGCTATTCGAGCGCTTCATCTTTTTCAGCAATGCGTAGGGTGCGCCGTGCGCACCATAACCTGCAGAATAATCCCTGTTACAGCTCTTTGGTGCGCATGGCGCACCCTACGTTGTCGCCAATTTGAGGGGTTTCAGCGTTCTTCGGGCGCCTTGCTTTTGTCAGTCGCAGCCTGTTCTTCGGCCTTCGTCTGCTTATAGTCGCGCGGTATTCTCAGGTAACCCGCAACCAGCGGCGTGGTGGAGACCTCGGTCAACTGCGACACCCTGTTGTCACGCTGGTCAAGGCTGTACACGGACACAAACTCTTCATCGTCGGTTCCAACGCCAAGCCAGCCGTAATCGCGGTTTCGCGCCATTTCGAAGGTGCGCGCCATGTTTATGATTTCACGTTTTGTGACGCCCAGGCGCGCGCTGTTCGCCATGCAATGCTCGATCACCGGTTTGTCATCGACAAGCTCGTGCACAACGCGACACTCGACCCCGGCAACCTTACGCGTCTTCCTGGTTGGTTTGAATTTTGGGGTTGGCTTCGTTGTACTCTCGGCTGTCTGCGCTGAGCTTGCGTTCTGGCCGGCCTTGTCTGCGCCATGGTGTTGGCGGGATTGCGGGCTCATGAACGGAATCACTTCCTCCGTCAGGCGTGTGTAGGTCTTCGCAGTGGTGTCGACAGCGTACAATGGAAAAAATTTTCCGGCCTCAAACAACAGATACTGATCAGCTGCGGCGGGATCTTCGATTCGGATATGGAAACGGGTGGTCGAGAATTTCTTGACTGTTTTGCTGCCGTCTGTACCGGTCAGTTCATAGGTCAGCGTGGCATCCGCATGGGCAATTGGGGTGACGCAAGCGGCCAGTGCCACGGCAGTGAGGCCCAGTTTCTTCAGGGGTTGGCTTGCGGACAGCGGCCACGTCCGCAAGGTGGTCAGGTTCATCGATAAGCGCATGAAAGGCTCCTGTTCATCATCAATCGTTGCTACAAAATCGCAGTTTCCCGTGCATCATACCAGAGCTGAGGCGCATGTTAATGCTTTCGGATGAGCGGCTCCGGTCAATACCTGCGAGCAATGTAGGGTGCGCCGTGCGCACCGCTTGTGGAAGATGACGCAAATCGATGTTGTTGGTGCGCGCGGCGCACCCTGCCTCACCACGTTCACCAGACACGAGAGCCAGAAAGGTCGGTATCTGTTGATCTCCGCGTCTGTTTCAAGGCCAACGGCTCCAGTGATCCGGACGGAACTGTCGTTCAATACGACTGGGATTTCGGTGACGGCAGCAGCGGTACTGGCGTCAGCCCGACCCACTATGCCAGCGTTCGCTTTCTGTCGAAGCGGGCTAATTCGATGAATTCGCAGCAGCGGTTTCAGCCGCGAATTGCTCGCGATCGGGTGAATTCTGTACCTGAATGCATGGCAGCATGACAACAGTGTCATGCTGCCATGACAAAAACTGTCACATATGTTAATAGTGGCAGGTCCCTCTTCAGGTCATCATATCCCGTCTTCCATTCAATCAATGACATACAGTTGATGTGGGTATTGGCACCATACTTGCTCACATACTTTGTGCTGCATGGGAAAAATTTACCAAAGTATTTTTTCACATGTAACGACAACCACTGTGTGATTCGTGGTTAAAGTCGGCAGGAGCCCCCGGTGCATTGCACGTTAAGCCCCAGAAAACAATACAGAATTTACTGAGAAATTAAATGATCACAATTCCAGCCAAGGGGATAGTAAAAAATGATCACAATTCCTAAAACACCACCGCGAATTCGGCGTCTACTGACGACCGGTGCTGCGGCTCTGGCCCTGCTTGTGTCATCACAGCAGGCGCTGGCCTCAACCACGGCAACCATTAGCGAAGCTACTGCCTGTACTGGACTGACTATCTCAGAAGCCAAGTTCCAAGCGAAGAGAAACCGTACCGAGCTCGAGGTTGAAGGCTTCGGTGGCGATCGTAAAGGCGGCGATTTTGTGCTGACCAATGCCTACGATCCAACTCAGATACTGGCGACGGGTTCAAGACGAAACGATACGGCCTTCAAGTTCAAGGTCAGGAACCCCGATCCGGTGCCGTGTGCAGTTCAGGTGGAGCAGCCTGATACCGGCCTGTGCGCCATCGCCGATGTGGTCGATGCACCGGCAGACTGCAGTCCGCCGGGGCCGGGGCCGGGCCCGGGCGATGAGCTGACCGCACGTGGTGACCTGTATGCCACCCCGGTGGGCGATACCATCTCGGTCACGGCTTCACGGCTGTCCGGCGTGCTCTACAACGACTTCGGTGGTGTGCCACCGCTGACCGCTCAGCTGGTGAGTGGCCCGACCGCGGGTAGCCTGGATGCCTTTGGGGCTGACGGCTCGTTCACCTACACTCCGGGTGGCAGCATGACCGACAACCAGACCGACCAGTTCACCTACGTGGCTGTGGATGCCAACGGTGCTACCTCGGATCCGGCCACGGTCGTGATTCAGACGCTGTCCAAGCAGGTCGATTTCAAGATGTTCATGAACTACGAGCTGGGCATGCACTGCACCGGTTTCGAGTTTTCCTACTGCTGCGTACTGCCGCCGTACAACTCGATCGTGGCGCAGGTGATCAAGCCGGCGCAGGGTGACCCCTCCTGCGCACAGGATGAGGATGGCTGCCGGGATTATCTTGACGGCTTCCCGCGTCTGCTCGAAGGTGACCCCGCTAACGGCCTGGATGGGCTCAACCGAGAAACGGTCGTACGCGACTGGGACGTTCAAACGGGCCAGTTCAAGAAATACCAGCTGCGTTACTCTCACGATGCGCAGCCACGCCAGGAGGGCAACACTAGCAAGCCGAACATGACTACACTGATCAGTGACGTGGAAGGCAACTCGCTGCAGTACTTCAACACGGTTTTCGATTCGGCTCAGCCGGATGCCAATAATGCATTGGTTTACGGCCCCTACAATGGTTACGATGGCGTGCTTCAGGGTAGCGGCGTGATCGGCGATGTGCCGACGGACAACTACGCCAATGCCTGGCTGAACCACTTCTATATCTACATCAACCCTGAAACCGGTGCACCCAACCTGGAAGGCAAAGGCAATACCGGTTTAGAGGGTGACAAGATCCGTCTGGGTGTCGCCGGCCAGGTGGAGTACCCACCGAACTCCGGTGCGGCGCTGCAGCCGATGGGGCCGACCGGTAATGGCGCGTTCGAGAACCTGTTGACGTTTTCGGCGGACACCGGCACCGTGGTCTACACCCAGGCCAAGGTACTGGAAGACCTGCCGATCATGCTGACCTCGCCGCGGATCTGGGAAGGCCTGGGCCTACCACTGACCCCGTTCGAGGACACCATTGGCTTCTTCGCCGATCCGGGCGCGGTGGATGAAGACGCGGTACGGCCTTATGTTGCGATGAAAGCCGCGCTGGTGGAATACCCATCGGGTGACGCGGTCATGGGCAGCAACGGCGAGCCGGTGATCGGCTTCGGTACCGCGCCGATCGATATCCCGAACTGCGAGCGCTGCCATTCGTCGCCATCGGTCGATCCGGACACGGGCCTGCCGAATGTGAACAGCCCGAACTATAACCGGCCCGACTACAGCTACCCGCACGGCGGCCCGCTGGCCGGGCTCGGTCTGGAAGACATGACCAACCTGGAATACAACTTCTGGCTCGCCTACTATGACATCGTACCGGGCGTGGATTCAGACTGGTATGCACGTCTCAAGGGTGCGGCGATCAACATGCTGACGCTGCATGACTACGATATCGGCACCAGCTTTACCGCGAACTACGCCGGTGTGGAGTGCACCAGCAACCCGGATCCGACCGATCCGACTATTGATCCGGACAGCTATGCGTGCTCATTCACCAACGGCCTGGCGGATCTGACGAACCAGAGCGACATCCCGCAGAGCACGCGCCTCGGCAACGAGTCGGTCGTGTGCCAGCGCTGTCATGCCGACAACGTGATTGCCAACGTCCGATCAGGAACGAGTGGTGGATTCCCCATCCCGCCGATTACCGAGGCGATTCACAACCAGCACCGCAATAAGTCTGAAGGCGGCGTGATCGTGTTCAACGACAGCCTCGGCCGTGACGGCGGTTGCCAGGGCTGTCACCCGGCGCACCGTTCTGACGGTGTCATGGACAACTATCCGATCACGCTGGGCGGTAATAACGTCAATGCCGACGGCGACAACCGGCTCAATCCTGGTGGCTGCTTCGTCGGCCGCGATGTCCACTCGAACCCGATGAAGGATGTCGACGGTGCAGAGACCGACAGCTATTTGACGGCTGTGGGTGAATGGGTGAAGACGAATGTGGTTATGGATACCGGTGAGTCGCGTGGCGTCTGGTGCACCAACTGCCATAGCCAGTTGAGCCAGGAGATCTGGAAAGCGGAAGACTGCAACGACCTGATTCGCGGTGACTGTGTCGACAATGTGCGTGGACTGCCGACCCTGGATGCCATCGCAAGAGCCATCGGCAGTGACCTGGCGACCGTCGAGTCCTGGCTGGACCCGAAGGTCGATGGTTCAACACCGGACGGTACCGACCACACGCACAGGATCTGGGATCCGGCAACACCGGATGCCAACGTGGCCACGATCGAGGTCGATGGCGGCGGCAATCCAGTGGTGACCACCGATGCGGACGGTGACATCAGCGTCAACATCCTCAGCTTCTGCACCACGGATGACTGTGTAAACCGGATCAACGCCAATAAGAGCGATCAGAGCACATGGCGTTATGCGGCCAATGCGTTCATCGATCCGGTGAACAACAAGGGTGCTCCGGTACCGTTCAGTGCCGCCACCGACGGCAGGGATCACTGGCTGGCTCCGGGCGAGCCACACTGCGCGGACTGCCACCAGGCGCCTTTCACCGAGCAGAGCGGTAACTTCAGTGCCTACCCGCCGTTCAACTACCCGGCCAAGGCCAGCCTGATGCGCTACACCCGTGGCCACCAGGACGTCTCTTGCCAGGGCTGTCACGAGTCGATCCACGGCCTCTATCCGGTGACCCCGACCATCGATAGCACCAGCTACGCGCAAGCCGCCGCGTTGAACAACGACGGCACGCACGGCCCGCTGAAATGCGCCACCTGCCATACCCACGTCGATGCCAACGGCATCCCGAACTGGGTGGCTAACCTGCAATACACGGATCCGACCGGTACTGATTCCGGACCCGTGAGTGGCAACTTCGAACGTGCGGTCGGCTGGATGCACACCTACACCGCCGAGGCCGATCCAACCAAGGATGTGTGCCAGAACTGCCATGAAGACGAGAGCGATGAGATCTCGGCTTCCGAGGAAGAATACCTCGAGCACGCCATGCGCAACCGCGTCTCCCGTGTCGCCATGAACGCTGCCGAGCGTGCCGTCAACAATGGCGAGGTGTTTGGTGCGACTGCAGGTCCCCAGCGTGACGATCTATGCAGCACGTGTCACCGTCGCAACATAAATCGCATTCGTAACGTTAACTGTGGTCAGCAATGGAAGAACCACCTGATCGAAGGCCGTGTCGCCCAGTCGGTATGGGAAGAAGTCTCCGTCGATCAAACAGGCGGCACCTGCGGTTGGTAATCAGGGACCGGAAGGAACGCGCTCAGCTTGCATCGAGCGGGTCAGTCTGAAAGCAATGGAGGGGAGTGGTTTTCCCCTCCATTTTTTTGGATATTAGATAGTTATAGAAGCGACACGCCGTTTGTGCGAACCTTCTATTGGATTAATAGAGTTACATAGCGAATAATCAGGAATTCATATGCAATATCAATCTGTTTATAAACTCATTAGCGTAGTGTTCTTGTCCTGTGGCCTGTCATTAGCCGGCTGCAGTGACCAGCAACAGCCGGCTGAGAAAGTCGAGCAAGCCGAAAAAGCTGAGAAAGCCGAGAGAATCGAAAAAGTGTCAGCAGAACAGGTGGCTGAATTGGGTGATGTCATCGCCCGCGTCGGTGACCAGGACATTACTTTCAACCAGATCAACACCATGCTCAACAGTTCCGCGGTGGTCGGCGTGTCGGTGCCTGCGCTGGGTACCCCGGAACGCGATACCGCAAGAATTGTGGTACTCGACAAGGTAGTCAGCGCCAATCTGTTATATCTCGATGCCTTAAAAAAGGGCCTGGACAAGGATCCCGTCTATCAACGGGCAATGCGGAGTTTTACCGATGGTATGCTTGGCAGCCAGTATCAGCGCCAGGTTGTAGCCGGTGATATCCCGGTTTCGGACGAAGAAATACAGGACTTTTACGACAAGACCATGGAGCCGGGCACCGAAATGACTGACGACCTGCGCCTGCAGATCGAGGCGACCCTGCGCAAGCGCAAGCTCCACGAACGGATAGCCGCGCAGCGGGCAGAATTGCGCCAGGGTATTGACGTCAGGGTTTATCCGGAGTACCTCGGTCCAGCGGATGATGAACCGCCGGCGGATGATGACGTGGTAGCCAAATATGGCGATAAGGAGATTACCTGGGGTGAAGCCAAGACCACGCTACTCGCCGCAGGTAGGGGTGCGACCGCGATGGACCCGCTGGCGATGGAAGCCGATGCCCAGCTCGCGGCATTGCAGGCCATAATCGACAAGCGCATCATTGCCGACAAGGCGCGCGAAGCGGGTCTGGAGAAGGACGCGATCTACAATGCGCGTTTAAGCGAGTATCGAAAGACCAGGCTGGTGAATATGCACCGGGCCAACCTGGCGCGGGAAATGGAACCCACCGAGGAACAGCTAAAGGCCTACTACGAAGACAACCGCAACAGCATAATGCAGGTCGAGATGCGCAAGCTGCAGGAAGTGCTGGTAGTGTACCAGGAGGAGGCTGAGGCGCTGAAGGCCAGGATAGAGGACGGGCGGATGACCATGTTCCAGGTTGTTGCCGAACATTCCATCGCACCCGGTGCCAAGCAGCAGTTAGGTGAAGTCGGCTGGGTCGCCCAGGGTCGTGCACAACCTGTGCTGGACGAAGTGATATTCGAACTGGAGCCCGGCGAGATCGGTGGTCCGGTCGAATCCAGCGAGGGCTGGCATCTGTTCAAGGTACTCGATGTTGCTGATGCCAGGTTCGACGACTTCAACGACGATGCAACCCGCAAGCTGACCCGGCGCCGTTACATCCACGACAAGCTGGACCAGTATGTCATGGAGCTGCGAAAGAACGACTTCACGGTCAAGGTCTACGAAGACAACATCATCCGTCTGGCACAGAAAGAGGCGGACATGGTCGCCAGGCTGACCGAGCAGGCGTCCCAGCCTGGTTCCAGGACCGAGCAGCGCCTCGAGGAACTCAACGAGCTTATCGGGCAGTGACGTGACGGTAAAGACAGTTTTAGGTGATTCAGCTCGCAGTGATCGCCCATCGGGTGAGAATGCGGGTTAGCCCGCAGTTCTCACCCTGGAATGACCCGTTTTGACCGATTCGAGCGGGTCGCTCTGCGAGCAATGGAGGGGAGCTGTTTCCCCCTCCCTGATTATTGATATCGAACACCAAGGATTTGCCTGATGCGTAAATCCATCGGTTTAAGCCGAATATTGCACTCGCAACAGCATGCGTTAGCCTTCGAGCAATATCCGGGTTAATTTGTCGAACGCTTGTCCGCGAATGGTCAGCCCTAGCTGCGGATCATGGGGCGGCGTTCAAAATGTGACGCTGCTGGTGCTGGACGCGAATAGAGGTCAGCAGATAGAATGCGGCTTGCATCAAATTCTTCACCACATGTCTGAAACTACTTCCCTGCTAACGGCTAACGACCTTGAATGCACGCGCGATGATCGCCTGCTGTTCAGCGGGCTGGCGTTCGAACTCAATGCCGGCGAGGTGCTGCAGATCGAAGGCCCGAACGGCAGCGGAAAAACCAGCCTGCTGCGCATCCTCAGCGGCCTGCGTCGTGCGGACAGCGGCAGTGTCAGGTGGCAGCAGAATAACATCCTGCGGGCGCGCGATGACTATTATGCCAACATGGTCTACATCGGCCATCTGCCCTGTATCAAGGCCGATCTGACCACGCTGGAGAATATCCGCGTGCTGCTCGATACGCGCTCGCAATCCGTGGCGGCAGACCAGGTTGAACTGGCGTTGTCGCGGGTCGGGCTGGCAGGCTTCGAGGATGTGGCCGGCAAGGCCCTGTCATCCGGCCAGCGCCGCCGGGTGCTGCTGGCCTTTTTGCTGCTGGCCGATGCCCGCCTGTGGATTCTGGATGAACCGCTGACCGCGCTCGATGTGAAGGGCGTCGATCTGGTGGAGTCGATGATTCTCGAGCACCGCGACAACGGTGGCAGCGTGATTTTCACCACCCACCACGGCATGCGGCTGCCCTGCGAGATGAAAACCGTGGATCTGAGCCAATGCTGAAGGCCTTTTATTATCTGCTGCTGCGTGACATGCGCCTGGCCTTGCGCTCGCGCCACGAGCTGGCCAATCCGTTGATATTTTTCGTACTCGTGGTGTCCCTGTTTCCACTGGCGGTGATGCCGACCCCGGAACGTCTGCAGGAAATGGCGCCGGGCGTGATCTGGGTGGCTGCGCTGTTGTCGGTGCTGCTGTCGCTGGACCGGTTGTTCAAGCAGGACTACGAAGACGGCTCGCTGGATCAGTTGATGCTGAGCCCGAATCCGCTGGTGGTGCTGGTGCTGGCCAAGGTCAGCGCCCACTGGCTGCTGACCGGGCTGCCGCTGGTGATTATCGCGCCATTGCTCGGGGTTTTCATGCAGCTGCCGTCGGAATCGCTCGGTGTGCTGATCTGGAGCCTGTTGCTGGGCACGCCGGTACTGAGCCTGGTCGGTGCCATCGGCGTCTCCTTGACCGTCGCGGTGAACCGTGGCGGTGTTTTGTTGTCCCTAATCGTACTCCCGCTGTACATACCGGTGTTGATTTTCGGTGCCAATGCAATTGATGTCGCCAGTGACGGCATGAGTGTGCGGGGTCAGCTATACTTCCTTGGCGCGGTGCTCGCAATGGCGTTATCATTGGCGCCTCTGGCAACCGCTGTAGCACTTAGAATAACGGCTTCAAGATGAGCCGAGTTAACATTACCATTAATAAACTATGAATATGCCTGGATTTGAAACCCCGCGCGTCGCTCTGCCTTGGGCCCTGTTCTGACATGTGGGCCTGGATTCAAAGATTTTCTTCACCCAAATACTTCTACGACATGTCGGCGAAGTTGATACCGTGGTTTGCGATCCCGGCGCTGGTGATCGGTGTCTACGGTCTCTACCTCGGCTTCTTCGTTGCGCCCACGGATTACCAGCAGGGTGAAAGCTACCGTATCATCTTTATTCACGTGCCCGCTGCCTGGATGTCGTTGTTCATCTACGTGGTCATGGCCGTTTCAGCCGGTATCGGCCTGATCTGGCAGATCCGCCTGGCGGACGTGATCGCCGCAGCCAGCGCACCGATCGGCGCTTCGTTTACGTTCGTGGCGCTGGTCACCGGTTCGCTCTGGGGTAAGCCGATGTGGGGCACCTACTGGGTCTGGGATGCCCGACTGACCTCGGAACTGATCCTGCTGTTTCTGTATTTTGGCTACATGGCGCTGCAGGCGTCGATCGACGACCAGCGTACGGCGGACAAGGCCAGCGGCCTGCTGGCTATCGTCGGCGTGGTCAATATTCCGATCATTCATTACTCGGTGGAATGGTGGAATACGCTGCATCAGGGCGCGACGATCACCAAGCTGGACAAACCCTCGATCCATATCGATATGCTGATACCCCTGTTGCTGATGGCGCTGGCGTTCAAGCTGTTCTATGCGGCGATGGTACTGGTCAGGGCAAGAAATGAAGCACTTTACCGGGATAGAAATCGCCGCTGGGTGCGGGAATTGGTGGAAAAATTATGAACGGATCGGAATTCAACTGGTCAGAGTTCTTTGCAATGGGCGGTTATGCTTTCTTTGTTTGGACATCCTATGGTCTGACATTTGCTGTAATCGTCCTCAATATCATTATGCCCGTTATGCAGCGTAAAAAAGTGATCAACCGGGTCAAGCGGGCTATTCGCCGGGAGCAGTTGCAACAATGAATAAACGTAGTCGCAGAAAAATGCTGGTCGCTCTGGTGGTGTTCGGCGTCGCCGTCTCCACTGTGCTGGCATTGACGGCATTCGAAGAAAACCTGCTGTATTTCTACAGTCCGACGCAGATCCACGCCGGCGAAGCGCCACAGAACCGCTCCTTCCGTGTCGGCGGCCTGGTGGTTGATGGCAGCGTCAAGCGTGAAGGAGAAGGTCTGGCCGTGCAGTTCGACCTGACCGACAATGCCGCCGTCGTCCCGGTGACCTACACCGGCATCCTGCCTGACCTGTTTCGGGAAGGCCAGGGTATCGTCGCCATGGGCCGAATCGACAGCACAGGTCTGTTCACAGCGGATGAGGTTCTGGCCAAGCACGATGAAAATTACATGCCACCGGAAGTGGCCGATGCGCTGAACGCCGCTCACGAAGCCGGTAAAACCGGCTCGCCTGCCACCTACTAGGGCCACCATCTATGATTCCTGAACTCGGACATTTTGCGCTGATCATTGCACTCGGCATCACCATCATACAAAGCGTTGTACCCCTGTTCGGGGCCGCTAGAAATGATGCCGCCATGATCGCGATTGCCAGGCCGGCCGCCTATGCTCAGCTGTTTTTTGTGTTTTTGTCCTATCTGGCATTGACCCACGCGTTTATCGTGCACGACTTCTCGGTGCTGTACGTGTCCCAGCATTCCAACCTGCTGCAGCCATTGATGTACCGCATTTCCGGTGTCTGGGGTTCGCACGAAGGCTCATTACTGTTGTGGGCGCTGACCCTGTCGGTGTGGACAGCGGCGGTTGCGCTCTACAGCAAGCATCTACCGGAAGTACTGGTAGCACGGGTACTCTCGGTCATGGCTATGATCAGTATCGGTTTCCTGTTGTTCATGCTGATCACCTCAAACCCGTTTGAACGTATATTCCCGGCACCCCTCGATGGCAATTCCCTCAATCCGCTATTGCAGGACCCGGGGCTGGCGATCCATCCGCCGATGCTGTACATGGGCTATGTCGGATTTTCGGTGGCCTTTGCCTTCGCGGTGGCGGCCCTGATCGGTGGTCGTCTCGATGCGACCTGGGCGCGGTGGTCGCGTCCGTGGACAACCATTGCCTGGGCTTTCCTGACCATTGGTATCGCCCTCGGCAGCTGGTGGGCCTACAACGAACTGGGCTGGGGTGGCTGGTGGTTCTGGGATCCGGTGGAAAATGCATCGTTCATGCCCTGGCTGGTCGGCACCGCCTTGATGCACTCGCTAGCCGTGACGGAGAAGCGCGGTGTGTTCAAAAGCTGGACCGTACTGCTCGCTATTCTGGCGTTTTCGTTGAGTCTGCTGGGCACCTTCATCGTGCGCTCAGGTGTGCTCGTCTCCGTGCATGCGTTTGCCACCGACCCGGCACGCGGTGTCTTTATTCTTATCTTCCTGTGTATCGTCGTCGGTGGATCGCTGGCATTGTATGCATGGCGCGCGGAGACGGTTTCCACCACCGGCAGTTTCAAATGGTTCTCCCGTGAAACGGCGCTGTTGCTGAACAACTTGATTCTGGTGACCGCCGCCGTCGCCGTTTTCGTCGGCACGCTCTACCCGCTGGTGCTGGATGCGTTCGGGCTCGGCAAGATATCCGTCGGACGTCCGTACTTTGACAGCATGTTTACCCTGATCGGTGCGCCATTACTGCTGTTGCTCGGATTTGGGCCGTTCATGCGCTGGAAAAGCGATGATCCCGCCCGCGTGCGCAAGGCGCTGCAAGCCGTGTTTGCGATTTCACTCGCGGTGGGGCTGATTCTGCCATTCGTGATCGACGGTGAGCTCAACATCGGCGCAGGCCTGGGCCTTGCCGCGGCGCTGTGGGTGGGTGTCACCACGCTGATGAACTATATCAAGCGCGCACGTTCGGTTTCCAAAGTGCCGCTGGCTTACACCGGTATGACCCTTGCCCACCTCGGACTCGCGATGTTCGTCGCCGGCGTTACCATGGTCATGAGCTATGAACAGGAAAAGGATCTACGTATGGAACCCGGTTCGAGCTATGAAATGTCCGGCTATGAATTCAAATTTCTCGGCACGCGCAAAGTACAGGGGCCAAACTATGTGGCCGACGAGGGCCGCATCGAGATCTGGCGCAACGGTAAGATGATTCAGGAACTGAATCCCCAGAAGCGCATTTACAATGACCAGAACAACCCGATGACCGAAGCTTCGATCGAGGTCGGTTTGATGCGCGATCTTTATTCCGCGCTGGGCGAGCCGCTCGGTGGCGGCGCCTGGAGCATGCGCCTGTACTACAAGCCGATGATTCGCTGGATATGGCTCGGATGTCTCTTCATGACCTTCGGTGGTGTTCTGGCGGTCAGTGACCGGCGCTACCGTCGTTCACGTGTGGTCAAACGCCCGAAAGAGATACCGGTTCAGGTCATCCCCCAAAGCTAAAAGATATGAGTCAGGAAACAAAAACCCGGTCGCCGCTGCGGCGGTTCATGCCGCTGATTATATTTGCCATGCTGGTCGCCGTACTGGCGATTGGATTGACGCTGAATCCGAGCCTGGTACCGTCCCCGCTGGTCGGAAAACCCGCCCCCGCATTCGAGCTGCCGCTGTTGAATTCAGCGGGTATGCCGAAGGGGCCGGTCGAGTTGAATACGCCTGGCAAATTGACCCAGAGTGATCTGAAAGGCGATATTACCCTGTTGAATGTCTTCGCCAGCTGGTGTTTTGCCTGCCGGCAGGAGCATCAGGCCATCACCCAGTTGAGCAACAGTGGTATTCGTGTGATCGGATTCAATTACAAGGACAAGCCCGAAGACGCCATGGCCTGGTTGCGTCGCTTCGGTAATCCGTACCAGATCGTGGCGCAGGACCTCGACGGCCGTGTCGGCATCGACTGGGGCGTGTATGGTGCGCCGGAGACCTTTGTGATCGATCACAACGGCATCGTGCGCGATAAACGTATCGGCCCGGTCGATGCGGAATATATCCAGGAAAAACTGATGCCTCTGCTGAAGCAGATCAGGAGTGAGCAGGCATGAAGACGCTTTTTATAATCCTTGTAGCCATGATGTTCACCCCGGCCTATGCCGGCCCGGTCATAACGTACGACTTTGCCACGGCTGAGCAGGAAGCGCTGTTCAACAAGCTCAGCGATGAACTGCGTTGTCTGGTCTGCCAGAACCAGGCGATTTCAGATTCCAACGCCGATCTGGCCAAAGACCTGCGTGATGAAATCTACACGATGCTGCAGCAAGGTCAAAGCGAGGATCAAATCGTCGAATTCATGGTCGCTCGCTACGGCGACTTCGTGCTCTACCGCCCGCCGATGAAACCGGTGACCTGGCTGTTGTGGTTCGGGCCGGCGCTCGCGCTGATTGTCGGATTTTTCGTTGTGATGCGCATCGTCAACAAACAGAAGCAGGCGTCTGCAGTGGAGATCAGCGGCGAAGACATCGAGCGGCTCAAGGCACTGCAAGCGGAAACACAAGCCGTTATTAAAAATAGTGGAGATGGGAAGGTTTGATGAACAGTGTTTTCTGGCTTGCTTTGTTGTTGATGCTTCTGGTCGCGGTCGTCGTACTGATTTATCCATTGCTGCGTGTCAGGCCATCCAATGCCATCGCCTACAAGGACAGTAACCTCGAACTGTACGATGACAAGCTGGCCGAGCTCGAAGCCGATCTTGGCGAAGGCAGGATCGATCATGAACAGTATCAGCAGGCGAGGCAGGAGATCGATCGGGAACTGTTGCAGGACATACCTGCTGAGAGCCAATCGACCGCGTCATTGAGCCATGTTACGCGGATCAGGCGCCAGCCAGTACTCGCCGTGCTGATATCCGTGTTCATACCCATGCTTTCATTTCTGGTTTACATGCAGCTCGGCATGCACACCAGTGTAAACGGGCAGCAAGCACAGCAACAGGCACAAGCGCAGCCGCAGCAGCAGCAGGCGATTGCATCGGTAGAGGAGATGACACGCACGCTGGCCGCACGCCTGCAAAAGCAGGGCGGTAACCAGGAAGAATGGACCATGCTCGGGCGGGCGTATAAACATATTGGTCAGTACGTGCTGGCAGCCGAAGCGTTTGCACAGGCAGTGGAGATCAATCCCACGGCGCAGCTCATGCTCGAACAGTCAGAAGCGCTCGCCCTGGGCAATAATCAGAGTTTCACAGCGCAAGGCAGGGACCTGGTCATGCGTGCGCTGGAGATGGAGCCGGATAATGTCAATGTATTGTGGTTCGCCGGTGTTGCTGAATTCCAGGCGGGAAATTACCGCAGCAGTATTGATCATTTGTCGCGACTCTCCGCTCAGGCACAACAGGATCCGGAGATCAATCGTTCACTGCGGCTGTATATCGACAGGGCAAGAAATCAACTGATCGCGGCGGGTGAGGCGGTGCCCACCACCGACGAAATACTGGGAACCTCAGCGACAGCGAAAAAAGTCGCTGACACAGGCGCTGTGAGTCAAACAGCGGATTCAGGCGCGCGTGTGCGGGTCACGATCGATATCAATGACGAGGTGCGTTCGCGATTCAGTTCGGGTGATACGGTATTCGTCTATGCCAAGGCGGCAGCCGGCCCGAAGATGCCGCTGGCCGTGCAAAGGCTGACACTGGCACAATTACCGACGACGGTGACACTGGATGACAGCATGGCGATGATGGAAGGCATGAACATGAGCGCGTTCGGCAGTGTGATCGTTTCCGCACGCGTGACGACCAGCGGTAGCGCGATAGCGAATGCCGGTGACTACATCGGTGAGTTCAAGGTTGATGACGTATCACAAACCGAGCTGGTCGAAGTTCAGATAAATACCCTGGTTGAATAGTTAAGGAAACTCTGATTTATTCAGAGTTTCCTTACAGCGCATGGATGTGCTGCCATTTTCAATCACATATGTAATTGAAAACGTAGAAAAATAAAAATCGCATATTTATTTTTCGTGCTCTGATAATTCCTGGATGGAATTATTCAGAGCTTTCTTAAATCAATGAGGTTGGAGCATATGATGCAACACATGTGGAAAAAGACACTGCTACTGGTTTCGCTGCTGTTTTGCTTTACGGGGATGATTCATGCCGAGACGTACCAGGAAGGCAAGCATTTCAAACGTATCGATCAAAACACAACCGTGGATAACGGCAAGGTCGAAGTGCTCGAGTTTTTCATGTACGGATGCCCCCATTGTTATTCATTCGAGCCGTTTCTGACCAAATGGAAAGGAAGCAAACCGGAGAATGTAGAATTCATGCGTGTACCTGCGACCTTCAATAGCCTCGCGACGCTGCACGCGCGTGCCTATTATGCGTTGCAAATGCTCGATGTTGGAGAAAAGATACACCCCAAGTTCTTCAGTGAAATCCACAACAACAAGAACATGATGAAAACAGTCGATGCGCTCGCGGATTTTGTGCAGCAATACGGTGTTGAGCGTTCCGAGTTTATTGATGCGATGAATTCCTTTGCGGTTGAAGGCAATATTCGCAAAGCCTCGAAACTGGTCAGGGACTACGATATCAACGGTGTTCCCGCCGTCGCCATCAATGGTAAATATCTGATCTCTGCCTCAATGGCCGGCAGCTACGACAACATGGTCAACATCATGAATTACCTGGTGGAAAAAGAATCGGCGCAGGCCGAAGCGGACCTGCAGGCAGTGCCCGGGAGCTGATCTGTGATGCGCCCTCGCGTACGTGCCAGGCTGACTCGGCGTCCGTGATGTCGGACCAGATCGCGATAATTTGAAGTACATCACAAAATAGCCACCATTTTGGTGTTTTTTGCGCATATTGTGAACAAAATAACGTTTCGGTTTGAAATCGGGTGTAGACTCATCTATACGATGAGAAGCGACTGGCCTTTCGGGCTGGTTAACCAGCGGCTGGACAATACCGCCAGGGCTGAGTTAGGAGAGTGTAATGACAAGCAGATTTAGACTTTTAGGTGTAATTAGCGTAGCCGTTATGCTGACGGCTTGCGGGAAAGAAGACTCTATCCATGAAGTAACAGAGTGTGTTTTTCCTGATGCAACGGATGAGGAGGCGCCTTATTGGGTTTGCGATCAGCCGGTTAAAGAGCTTACTGTATCTGCAGTGGGTGTCGCAGAAAAGTCGGCAGCGGGCCACAGTTTCATGAAGACGATGGCGGCAACCGATGCCCGCGTACAACTTGCACAGAGAATGCAGGTACATGTGAACAACATGGTCAAACAATACGCTGAAACCACCGGTGCGGCTGATTCCGAAACCGTTGATAAAGTGAATGCCTCGGTCACCAAGCAGATTACTGATCAATCGCTGCTGGGAACAAAGATATACAAGACCGTATTGAGCCCGAATGGATCACTCTATGTGTTGCTGGGTATGGATGAGAACGCCACCGCCGAAGTGACCCAGAATGCGCTCAGAACCAGCATGCGTAATGACGCCGCATTATGGCAGCAGTTCAAGGCGCAGAAAGCACAGGACGAACTGGCAGCTTCAATTGCTGAAAAGAGACAGCAATAAGATAGCAGTAAGGGCCAAAGCAGTATGAATTAATCGCCGGCACCCGGGACAACCCGGATGCCGGTTTTTTTTTGCCACAGAGGGCGCTAACCCGCATTTCTCACCAGTCGGCGTAGGATACTGATAAGGCATGGTCCTCAGGAGAAAGCCAGGATGATCAAAAATACAGTGTGTTTTCCAGGCGTGCCTATCACGGTTCAGGCGGGTCTTCGTTTGCATGAGATCGTAGGGTGCGCCGTGCGCACCGAAACAGACCAGCACACTGAGGATTCACGGTGCGCACGGCGCACCCTACGGCCGCTTCGCCCAGGCTGTTGCTACGCTTTTCGCTCCAGAGCGGCGCTTACGAACACGAATCCTGCGCTTGCTCCCGTGATCCTGGTGAGAAATGCCGGCTAAGTTCCGGTCACGGAGTAATGCTGAATATCAAGAACACGCATGTTGGCATCATCGCTCTATGTGCATTGCTGGTATGTGCGCCAGCGCGCCCGGTCAGTGAGTTCGAGCAGTGGAAGCGCCAGCAGCGAGAGTCGTTTCAGCAATACAAGGATGAACGTGACAGGGAGTTTACTGCATTTTTGAAAGCACACTGGCGTGCAATAGACCTGCAACAAGGTCTCGTGCTGGATAAAAAACCCAAGCCCGTCGTCGTCCCGGTGGCCAGGCCGCAGCCATCAGAACCGGAGCCAGTCAGGAAACCTGTCGAAGATAAACCGGTGAAAACGGTAGAGCCTGAAGCCGTTGTGGTCCCGCCAAAGCCGCCTGTAACACGACCATCAAGGCCCGCTCCGTTGCCACCCCGCCATCGAAAAGGGCTGCGTACACAGCTGGACTATTTCGGTGAACGCATCAGCTTTTATTACGATCCGGCGTTCAAACGCGCGTTGCCCGCCCGCTTGAATGAAACCGCATTGAGCAATTTCTGGTCGGGATTGAGCCAGGTCGACTACGAACCGCTACTCGAGCAGATAGACAGGCAGGCCCGCGCGCTGCAGCTGAATGACTGGGGCTATGCGGTACTGACGAACAGCGTGTCGGCACAGATATACCCGGAGTCGAAGAACAAGCAGGTCTTATTCACCTGGTTTATGCTGACCAAAGCCGGTTTCAACAGCCGGGTAGCGTATGACGCGAACACTGTTTATTTGCTGCTGCCGTCAAAGCAGCAGATGTTTTATGTAACCTTTTTCAGATTCGATAACGAACGCTACTACGCGATCAGTTTTGACGGCAGCAGAATCAAACCGGGCAAGGTCTTTACCTATGACGGGCATTATCCGGGTGCGCTGAAAAAACTGGATATGCGTATTCGTACCCGTGCAGTCACAGCAGATCATCCTGAAAAGCGGGTTCTATCTTTTGAATACCGTGGCAAAGCTTACACTATCGAAGCGAGTTATGATCAGTCACGCATCGATTTTCTCAACACCTATCCCCAGCTTGAATTGTCGTTGTATTTTACGTCTGAAGTTGGCCAGGTAGCTGAATCCCCGCTGTTGCAGCAACTGGCGACCGCACTGGACGGTATGACAGAACGCGATGCTGTGAATTTTTTGCTCAAATTTGTGCAGAGCGCATGGCATTATCGAACCGATCAGCAACAATTCGGTGAGGAAAATTTTCTTTTCCCCGAGGAGACGATCTACTATCCTTATTCAGACTGTGAAGACAGGTCTGTACTGTTCGCCTGGCTGGTAACGCGGTTGCTGGGCCTCGATGTCATCGGGCTCAATTATCCCGGGCACGTAGCGGCAGCCGTCCATTTGAAGGATACGGGTGATGGCGATTATGTGTTGTATAACAACAAGAAGTATACTGTCACGGATCCAACATTTATCAATGCGACTGCGGGCATGATCATGCCGGAGTACAATCATCTAAAACCGGGCATTATTCCAATCAGATAATGATTCAAAGCTGAATTCTTATGATTGAGCGTAATATCTACAATAAGGGCCAGCTGATAGTCACAAAGGTCAGTGCTTATGTTCATAGCCAGGAAATGATAGACCACCTGTTCTGGTTGATCGACAGTCATACCATCGGTGAAGTGCAATCAGGCTATGACCAGGTGGTTTATGCTGAAGACATCGAATCACTGACGATGAAGGAAGAAGACGTGCATCGCATCATGCAGATCAGCACCGGCCTGGGCCAGGCCAGGGGAAAATTCAGAACCGCGATTGTCGCAATCGAACCCTACAACATCAAACTTGCACACCTGTATAAGTCGCTGGCACGAGATGCCGATCTTGAAGTGGAATTGTGTGATGACCTGCAGTCTGCGTTCGCCTGGCTGGGTTGTGAAAACCCGGATCCGGAAAAGTACAAATAATATTCGCCAACCGTACCTGGCAAATCATATGACATGCAGCTTCATCAAATGCTGTCATTTATGCCGGCATCAGCAATTTCGTTGATGCTCAAAACGAAACCAAAGTAGGGTGCGCCGTGCGCACCGAAATCATTACAAGAAGCCTGATTGCTGCAGACCGGTGCGCACGGCGCACCCTACAAAAAATGCATGATTTTGCGTCTCTGCTGTCATTACACAGGAGATACTGTCAACGAAATAGCTAGCACATACAGCAATGCCATTGTTGTTTTGTGATCAATACCAGGCCTGGCCAAAAGTTAAATAAAGTGCAGTATCCTCTGGCCCTTTTGCTATATCAACACCGGCATGAGCACCGAAGCGCCGTGCCACGAAATATCTGAAGCCGATACCTTTGGTGTACACCGTATCATCTGCGGCAGCCAGGGTATCGATACTCTGGGCCCTGCCGACGCCGCCAAACAGGAGCAGACTCCAGCGACTCACAAAGTTCCAGCGAAACTCGGCTTCACCTACCGTAACCGTCTCGCCCTGGTAGCGCATCGCCGGGATACCTCTCAGGCTGATGAATGGATACTCGTAAAAGGCCGCTTCACCATCCAGCGTATCGACCTCGCCGCGTAGACCCAGCACCAGGGAGTCAGTCAGCGCCGTGAACACTTTGGCATAGGCCTTGTATCTTTCGAACGTGTTATCACTGCCGAAGGCTTCACGGTAAAACGAAGCTTTAATGCCAGAGGAAAGCCCGTTGCTGGGGGTAAACAGCGTATCCCGGCTGTCATAGTCGAGCAGTAGACTGACTGAGGCCGATGTGCTGTCAAATTTTTGCGCGGGAATTTCAATGGGCAGTCCCGAGATGCTGAATTCAATCGTTGAGTCCAGCAGCAGATAATTGATGCCTGCAAAAAAATCGGAGTCCTTGATGCGAAATTTGACTTCCTGCAGGAAGATAACAGGCTCGATATTGAATGCCAGTCCGTTACTTGACGGACCATTGCCGCCATCCAGGCCAAAGAATTTTAGATTGAGCGAAGCCTGGGCCAGTACACCGGTATAGCGGATATTATCGTTTTTCCAGACGCCCATATGGGCGCCACCGACGAACCAGCTGTCGTTGTCAGTATACGCACCAAACAGGCCGGATACGCTCGGGGGAATCAAACGGCCTTTCTCGTTGATGGATTGTGGATCGAAGGTCTCACCTTCGGCGGTCTGACCGGCGAGCGGATCATGCAGAAATAACAGACCGGCTCCAAGACCGAACCCGACAGCGGGTTCGGTTATGATGATCGGTATCGGGAAAAATCCCTTGCGTTCCGCCAGCCAGTGGCTGACGTCAAACATGCCGTCCTGCGGGTCGATGAGATCATCCATCATGGATGCCGCCAGGAGAGGAAAGGAAACCACGGCCACTGCCAGGGCTGAAATCCATCTGTAGACTTTCAGCATGATGATATATTTACGGGTTGATTTGTCGGGATTATAGCCCGCATTTCGCACCGGCTGTCGAGAAATGCGGGCTAAGGTAAATGATGATTCCAGAAAGCGGGATTTCATCCGTCAACGGATGAGAACGATTCCGGTAAAATACAGTAAAATTTTTTTGCCGATTACAAACCAGATTCCAGAATGTTTCTTAGATTGCCCCTGTTGATTGCGCTGTGTCTGGTTTCGTTTGCAGTGCCTGCAGAAACCGGCAGTGCCCTGCCGATTTATCTCACCGAGATAGTCGAACAGCCAACACCTGAGCAGCAGCAAGCGCGAAAACAGGTGGTTAGCGAAGAAGAAGAAGATCCACAGGCACAAAGCACGACAGAACACCAGCAGGAAAGTGATGCGCTTGAATTGCGGCAACAAGAGACAGTGGAAGCGAGTGAAGTGGATCAGGATCAGGCGAATGCACAGAAAGAAGTCAAATCTGAAGAAGAAGAGCCCAGCTTCAAACGAGAAGAGAAGGTGCCGGAAGTTGTAGTCAAAGAGCCCTTGAAGGGCAATCTATACGGCAGTATTCGCCTGCGTTACCGCTCAACGGATGCAGGCTCGATTCTTGGTGATGCGGGCTCACGTGCCGGACTCGAGGCCGAGTGGCACACAGGGCCGGATGCCTGGGTATACGCAAGACTGGAAGCGGGTTTTAATGTGCTCGATGAACTCGACACGCTTCTGAGCGCCGGTGGTGGTGGTGGCGAAAGTGAGCAGGGTGATAGTGTGTTCCCGCGTCTGTATACGGTTGGGATCGAAACACCGGTTCTCGTTGCCAGCTATGGTAAAACCTGGTCCACGTATTACAGGATTGCAAACTTCACCGACAGATTCGACAGCGCGGGCAGCGATGCGGTTGGAACCTTCAATGCCAACACGGATGGCGGCGCAACCGGTACGGGTCGCGCTGATAGTGTATTACAAACACGCGCATACGTCGATTTCCTGCCGGAAGCATGGAAAGTCAAACCCTTCAACCTGAACATCCAGTTACAGGGCGATCAGCCAATTCCGCGAGTGGACGGGGTCAACTACCTGAATGCCATCGGCTTGAGTGCTGTGCTCGAATCCAGATCTGATTACACGCTGGGCATTGCCTATAATCTTGCATTTATTGAGGATCTGAATGATCCCGCGGTGCAGGCTGCCGGTATCAGCGGTGATGCCCAGGCGCTACTGATCGGTGCGAGATGGTTCGATGAACAGTGGTATCTGGGCTTAACCGTTGCGCGCTTGAGTAATCATGAGACAACGGACCAGGGCACCTACTTCATCGGCTGGGGTTCGGAGCTGTATGCGCGTTACAAATTGATCAAGCGTTACTGGCTGGTAGCCGGTTATAACTGGTTGAGACCCGATGCCGACCAGACCCAGGCGGGCGAATACGAGTTATTGTACGGCATCTTCGGGCTGCGTTATTCGATCGATGATTTTAACCGTCTGGCATATGCAGAATGGCGAGTGGACAGCACGATCTCTGAAACGGGAGAAGAACTGGGCAACATATTAACGATTGGTTTGCGCTGGGATTTTTAGATTGCTGGGGGGTCAAGCTTGACCATTACCCCTTTCGCAGGGTGCGCCGTGCGCACCGTGAACTTGGAGTATGATCGCTACTCTTGGTGCGCACGGCGCACCCTACTGTGCATACCATCACGCTTCACCGAACGACATAACGCAAGCAGAGATTATACCTGTTCACGCTGCGCAAACACCAGATAGCGTTCATTGCCTCCGGTTATCGCAGAGTTAAACGGATAACAGGTGACCAGTAGTAATTCATCATTATGGCTATCGATTGCGAAACTCTGGCTGTCAACAACGCCTGTCTTGTTCACCGTGTAATAATGAATACCGGTCATGGTTTTTAGAATAAGCCGTTCTCCCTGCTTTATGTTCTGTAAAAAACGAAAATGGGTGTCGCGGTGCCCGCTGATCATTACGGTGCCATGCTGCTCGGGCATGACGCTGGCAAAAGAATGACCGGGACCGAAGGCCAGCGTCGCACCGCTGTCGCCGGCAAGCACGATACGCTCGATATCGAGTGTCGGTACGATCAGTTCTGCCACCGGCCAGGTGTCTGCCCACGGCCAGGGCTTGACCGGCTGCTGATCGATCAAGGTTTGCTGCCAGGACCGGTCCAGCAGTACCTGTGCTACCACCGCCTTGGCAACTATCCAGCCAGCAAGGCCGAATTGCCACAAGGCGGCCACCACCAGTATGACGAACAGCCATCGCATTTTTCGATCCGGGTTCATAACACTTTTCTCCACTGGTAGAAAACCATGGCCAGAGCAAACAGCATCGATGCGATCATCATGTGCAACCATGCGCTGGTTGCGGTCTGTGGCAGTCTGAGCTGCGCCAGGCGTATTTGTTGGCTGGCCGGTTGCTGGTCCTGCCCGTGCTTCCAGCCGTGTGGCAGATTGGTTTTTAGTTTTTCACGGGTTATCAGACCCGTGCTGTTGACCGGTGTGACATCGACAGCGACCAGACTGGTGAAACGGCTGAGCAGATGGTGATCGATGGATGTGTGTACGATTTGATGTTTTAGAGTGTCGCGATCATGTTCAGTATCGGCACTACGGTACTTTTCCAGTAGCGACGCAATCTTGCTGCGTGCCCAGGCTATATGTATTCCCGCATGATCGGCACTGTCGGTCAGGCCGACTGATTGCTGCCAGGTGCTTTCGCCATAGTCACCATAAAGCGTTATGCTGTCAGCGAGTTGTTTGCCGCGGAGCAGCACGGTCACTGGCTCGCCCAGATAGAGATCGGGTAACGGTTCTGGAAATGCTTCAACATCCTCACCCTGTATTTGCATTTCGATGTTGATCAGCGCGGGCGATTCCAGCTTCTGTAGCAGTGCATGGGTTTTTTGTTGCACTTCATCGATGTCACCGATATAGGTGAAGCTGCCGCGGCCAGCACGTGCAGCCTTGCGCATGAAGACACTGTTGGGCGCTGAACCAATGCCAATGGTAAACAGCCGGTTATCTCCCAGCCGCTCCTTGATAACAGCGAACAAATCCTTCTCATTGTCGACGTTGCCATCGGTGAGAAATACGACCTGTCTGACACGGTTCAGCTCCGGTTGTACATTGAGTGCGAGTGCCAGCGCCGGTAGCATGACGGTACCGCCATCCGCGTCCAGGCGGTCAATGACCGTGCTGGCGTATTGGATTTGTTCAGCGCTAGCTGGCATCGCGCGTGGATACAGACGTTCAGTGCGGTCATTGAACCAGATTAGATTGAAACGGTCTTCGGCTTTCAGACGGGACAGTGCCTCTATCAGGGCGGCCCTGGCTTGCTCGATCGAGGTCCCCGCCATCGAGCCGGAGACATCGAGCACAAATATGACATCGCGAGGCAAAAGTTGCTGTCCCAGTGCCTCCAGATCCGGCGGCAGGACGGACAGCAACAGGTATTCATGCTCATCGTGCTGTTCGCTGAACACCACCGTGTGCGGTTTTTCGCTTAACTCAGGGCGCCACACCAGCTCGAAATCACGATCTGCGAAAATACCGCCATCTGCCAGTTCGATGCTGTAACGGTGTGCGCTGATCTGCCTGACAGCAATCGTATGATAGCTGCTTTCGAGTTCGGCCACAGGCACGCCGGCATCCAGCGTCACATTGATGGACACTGGATTCACGGGTGTTGTGGACACGATGGTGGAGACATCGGAATCACCGTCATGCTCCTGCAGTAACTGATTGCTGGCCTGGAAGCGCGGGCCAACGACCATAGGGAAACGCAAACGGTATCGACCGCTGTCGTACTCAAGCGTTTGCTGATATTCGATCGTGACGCTGATGCTCTCGCCCGGTGCAATGTTGGCGATCGAGGTCGTGAATACGTTGGCTCGCTGCTGTTCGATCAGACCGGCCTGTCTGCCCTCCTGCTTGGCGGATTCATAGGTCATTCTGGCCTGCTCTCGTTCCTGGATCTGTCCCTCGATCAGCCGCTCGCCGATGCGGAGATTAAAGTGGTCAACAGCCGCATTCGCGGGCAAAGGGAACACATACAGGCCTTCTGCCCAAAAATCGCTGGTGTTTTTGAAACGCTGTTTGACGATTGCACGCGCAATCATGCCGGAAACATCGATAGCGACCTCGGTTTGCAGCAACAGCGCGTTTGTATAGCTGCCGGTTTCAGGCAGCAACCAAACCGAGCCTTGGGTCGATTCGAGCGGATCGGTATTTTCATCTGTGGCATAGACGAGCTCTGCCATCAAACCAAAACAGAGATAGAGTGCAAGAGCGCCAAGCAAGCGCAACAACAGGGTTACAGGGTCATGGCCTATGGTGCCATCAACAGACAGTATTTTTTTCATAACAAACTCCGCCCATTCGCCCGGCCAAGCGGTTTATAGCGATGGCCAATAGTGACGATACTGTCGCCAGACAACACCAGATAGGCATCCATCATGTCCGACAGGCGCCGCACCACAAGCTGACCGACTTCAGCGGTGAGGAAGCGACGGCTTTCCCTGTCAAAGAAACAAATCGTGGTGCCGTTCATCCCGTTCAGACGGCAGCCGTACTGGCAGAGCCAGTCAATAATCAGCGGTGGTATAGCGCGTTGTTGCAAGCGCATCTGTGCATGCTTTGTCATCTTCATGGTTTGCTCCACATTCGTGATTGTTCGAATGGCATGCTTATGACCCGGACCCGCTCCTGTGCGGAGCGGGTCGATGGTCAATCGTGCTCAAAATGTTGCGGGGCTTTCGACTGCGGCAACGGGGCTCTTCGATTGAGGTGTAGCCTGCTCGAAGCGCACAACGACGCGACGGTCGAAGGTGTAGGCTTCAAGATCACCGGGTCTGGAGTTGAATTGTTGCTCACCGTAAGCACTGTGGTGAATCCGGTGTTCCTCAATACCTGCCTGCACCAGTTCATTTCTGACAGACTCAAGGCGCTGTTTCGCCAGCTCCAGGTTTGTCAGGTTGTCGCCGCGCCGGTCAGAGTAACCTTCGAGGTGAACATCAATATCGGGCATCTGCTGCATCAGGCTGGAAATCGTCTGCAGCCGGGGCTTGTAGAACGCTTCGACCGAGGTGCTGCCCGAGAGAAAGAAGATGTCAAGGTTCATGTCTGTGACCAGGATGGTCTTGAGGGCAGAGCTATCTTCGACCCTATCGTTGTTGATCACGGAATCCATGTCACCGCTGTGAGCGAGCGCAATGGACGGCTCCACCTCGTATTCGGTCTCCGTTGCATCAGCCGTTGGCAGTGATGCTGTTGCCTGCGCAGCCTGTGATACAACCGGCTGTTCCGCGTCGCTGCTGTTGGCCGAATTCTGTTTTGCAGCCAGGTTGCCGATCAGGCCGCCGGCGATGAAACCAACAGGACCGGCGAACAGGGCGCCGGTGACGGCACCGATGCCGGCACCGATGTACTGATGCTTGTTATCATTGCTGGTATCTTCTGTATTTGCAGCGGCATTGGCTGTGGCGCCTGCCAGCAGGGCTGATGCGACTGCAATTGAAACGAGCTGTTTTTTCATGCTTTTCTCCAGAGTGGTTAATGGCGTGTCAATCCACTGTGATTGAGCTTCGCCGTTGTTACACGGCCCATTACAGCAACACCGCTGGTTTCAATCTTTGTGTTTGCGTGGAGAAAAAATGGAGAAAAAATGGACGTTATTAAGGGCTGCTCTACAAGCGCGCGGTTTTCCGCTAGATTATGCCTATGGGTTATAACATCGCCATCGTCGAAGATGATCAGCAGCAGTGTTCGCACTATGCCGACGCGCTGCGCAGTCATGGATACGAGGTCGCTGAATACGCAAGCCGGGAACAGGCCTTACGCGGTTTCGAGCGGGAACAGCCCGATCTTGTCATTCTTGACATCATTCTTGGCAGCGAGGTGGGTGGTGGTTTTGAGGTGTGCCGTGAACTGAAACAGCGAAGCCCGCAGATACCGGTCATTTTTCTGACCACGCGTGGCGATGAGCTCGACAAGATCTATGGCCTGCAACTGGGGGCGTGGGACTATCAGACCAAGCCGGTGTCGCTGGATTTTCTGATTACCCGCGTCGATTCGCTGTTCAGAATCAAGCAAACCAGCAGCCATCACTCGGCCGAGCGCAGGATTCTGGGTCATCTCGAATTGAATCCCGCCAACATGGGTGTAAGCTGGAAGCGCTTGCCGGTCGAGTTGACACCCACCGAATTTGATATTTTATCGGCCCTGCTCGCACACCCTGAAGGTGCAAGTATCGAGGAACTGGTGAAGGCAACCCGGCAGGGCCTGGTGGAAGACAACACCATCAATACGCATATATTGCACATACGCAAAAAACTCAAAAGGCTTGATCCGGATTTCAACTGTATCAAAACACGTTATGGCTTCGGCTATTGCTGGATTTGTCGCTGATGCCAACGAGCAGGCGGCGCGGGATGAGCATGGGTACGCGTATGTTGTTGTTCAGTTCCCTGTTCCTGCTCGCCTTACCCTGGCTCGGCTACCGTTATATTGACCAAATGAAGAACTTCCTGCTGCAAGGGCAGGAAGATGCGCAGCTATTGACAGCGCGTGCGCTCGCCACGGTCCTGCAAGGCGGCGCTGACCTGTTTTACCCTCTCGATCAACCCGTGGAACTGGCCGCCGAACAAAATGCGCTTTATGTGTATCCACTCCAAGGTTCAATCGAGGTCGACGCGTATGCCGGTGACTGGGATGAGTTGCGGCATCAGGCGAAAAGCTTTGGTACTGACTATGTCATCTATGATCGTAGCGATGGTTCAGGGCAGCCTGTCGCATTCAATTTGTTACTGGGCGAATACGGGCAGTATATTTATGCGTTTCTCCAGGTACAGGATAAGCAGGTGGTATATCGGCATCCCAGGTACCGCAGGCTGGATCACAGCGATCACGTGCGACTTGAGATCATCACACCCCAGGGTGACACTAATCGCTTGATTCTCACCACCGATGGCGAAGGCCAGGTCAGTGTCTACGAGATGAATCCCGACTGGAAAACGCCGACAACGGGGCAACCGGTCAATGCCCTGTACGGTATCTGGCGAGAACGTAAAGGGGGTTATGATCTGGAGCTGCGTTTGCCGTCGACGTGGCTCGGTAAGTATCCACAGATGATGATCAGCGTCGCGAATGTTGACAGCGCGATGGAGCGCCGGATTAACTCCGTGATTGCTACGCAGCAAAAGCACCATCGCGACATACCCAACGCATTGATTACACGTTCGCCCGAGCTGGATCGGATATTACAGGCATTGGGTAGTACCGACGCGGATGTTTGCGTTGTCGACAAATACCGTCGCGTGCGCGGTGTCTATGGTGGCAACAACGAAACGACACTCTGTTCACAGAAAGATACAGTGAGCAGCGAACTGGTCGATGCGGCGCTTGCCGGTAATCAATCAGTCTTGCACTATCAGAACACGATGGACGTGTCGGTTATCGTGGCTGCGCATCCCGTTTATGCCAACGGTAACGTGCTCGGCGCTGTTATGGTGGAGAAAAACAGCAGGCACATTCTGGGATTGCAGCGGGAGTCGTTGCTGCAGATAATCATCGGGACATTTGTCGTGTTTCTGGTTGCGATACTCAGCCTGATGTTGTTTGCGGCCTGGCTGGCCTATCGAATACGTCGACTGCAAAGAGAGGCATCTCAAGCGATCGATCCAGAGGGACGTGTTGTTACAGAACACATACACACTGACCAATACGCTGCTGACGAGATTGGTCAGCTCTCGCGCGATATCTCGTCATTGCTGTCACGGCTTAAAAGTTACACCGGATTTCTTGAAAGCATTCCACGCACACTGCGCCACGAGATCCTCAATCCGGTCAATACCATCAGCATGTCCTTGCAGCGGGTAGAAAGTGACAGCAGCAATGAGTCCATGCTGAACAGCGCACGCAAGGCCACGCAGCAGCTGGAATTGATCGTTCATGGCCTCACGGAAGCCGCGCATATTGAGGACGCATTGACGCAGGATGAATATACACGGTTTGATCTTGCGGCCATGGTCAGGGAATACGTCGTTAATTCGAGCTTGAAACACGGTGATGATCGCTTTGAATATCATGGGCCAGATTCGGGTGTTTTTGTAAAAGGTAACGATCTTCGCATCGCACAGTTACTCGATAAGCTGAAGGATAATGCGTTGGATTTCTCTGCCGGTAAAGAGCCTGTTCTCTTCGAATTGGACCGGCGTGAAAATCAAGTGGAGCTCTCGATAATCAATCAGGGACCTGCCATGCCGGAAGACGTTCTGGAAGGATTATTTCATGGCATGATTTCAAGACGCGCTGAAAGCGGAGACAAACCCCATCTGGGTATCGGCCTGTATATTGCCAATCGAATTGCCAGACAGCACGAGGGCCAGTTAAGCGTTGTCAATTTGGCTGAAAATAAAGGCGTCAAGGTGAGTATACTACTCGATATGATCGATTGAAGATTAAAAGTTCTTGAGATCATCGAGCGGTCTTGGATTTTGTAAAGATGATAGCTGGCACCCATCGAGGCGGGTTGTAGAACCAAAATTACACGATATTTAGACAGGTAGACTGATATGAAAATACTGCAATTATTTTCTTCGATCATCATCATGTTGGCGGCCACATTCACGGTGAATGCAGGAACCCGCGCTGTGGTTGAAATCGAGGTGATCAAGGGTGACAATGTCGAAAAATCGGCTGAAATCATTACCTTCGACGACAAAAGAGCGAGGATAGATTTCGTCGGAGAGGGCAGGAAAGTCACCGATCAAACACCCTACATCATGACGCTCGATGGTGGTGACAGCTGGGTCATGGGGGACAAACCCAAAAACGAGTTTTACTGCACATCGATGCAAACGGAGGAATTCTTCAAGATTTTGGGGGGCAAGGTTACCGGTGCCATCGATTTTTTTAATGTGAAAGCCGAATCGCCAACAGTCAAGAAAACGCTTGAACAACCCGGGCCTGAAATTCTGGGGTACAAAACGACCCGTGTTCAGATTGAAACCCATGCCAGAGCCTATACGAGGCTATTGTTTTTTAAATTTGAGTACAAGGTTAAAATTGTTGAAGATATGTGGTACGCACCCGAACTCGAAATTCATCCGATCAGGAAAAAATGGCTCGATGCTTTGACGCAGTCTGGCAACAACATCATCGATCAGTTCTCCTCAGATTATCTCGCAAACCTGCCTGGCGCGGTATTGAAAACGCAGTCGGTTGTCGACATCACCAACGTCAGAAAGGACGAGACCAAGACGCAGAAAGAAAATACGATCTATACGAAGTTTGAGGAACTGGGGCCTGAAGAACTCGATAAAATATTCAAGATGCCCAAATGTGAGCCAATGGATGAAAAGGAAGTCGAGGAAAAGGCCAAAGCCTTGTTCTCTGCGGGCAGAATCATGCTTTGACGGATAACAAGCCGGGGTCAGATTTTAACTGACACACTTGGAACAGAATAAGACTATTCACCACAGAGTCACAGAGGGCACAGAGTTTTGCTTTATCAACTGCGCCTGTGGCGTAGTTGCTATGTGGTGTCTCAGATCTGATCTTACAGATCGTGAGAAAGACTCAGACGTTAACTGACAGCTGAATGGACCGATCGTAGGGTGCGCCGTGCGCACCGGACAGTCATTATTTCATTATTACAACGATGTGATCGTGTTTTTGACTGCATCGACAGTGTCAGGCCTAATCGAGAGTAGTTGACAGTACTGTCAGATCTAATCCAGACAGTTACAGTTAATAATATAATGCTTTTCTCTGTGCCTTCTGTGCCCTCTGTGGTGAATACTTTTCAAGGTTAATTCCACCTGACTGAGAGACGGCAGACTGGTGAGCAAGGGGTCGCTTTGGTCGACCCCTTTTATATTGGCGCGCCCGAGTGGATTCGAACCACCGACCCCAGGCTTCGGAGGCCTGTACTCTATCCAACTGAGCTACGGGCGCTGTGTTGATCAGGAGCAAGTTGAGCGGTATGAATAACTGGTGGTGAAGCTTACGGTTTATTCGTGCCTGAATCAAATCCGGCATCAAAAAGGTGTTGAATATTAGACAAGCCGCATAGGCAGAGCAGATGATTTTTAATTCGTATTCTGCGTATGGGCTTTGGCCTTTTCACACGTAGGGTGCGCCGTGCGCACCGTGAATCTGGAGTATTTTAATATTTCGGTGCGCACGGCGCACCCTACGGTGTTTATAGTTGGTTTCATCAACGAATTACGTAACACATACAATTGCGAGCACAGCGAAGCAATCTTCCGATTCTGGCGCAATCCTACGGACACGAAGACCAGCCTGAGCCGTGATAGGCTTGTGTGTATAACACACTGTATTTTTGATCGTCCTGATATTTTCCGAAGGACCATTGGCTTATCGGTATCCGACGCGGCCTGGTGAGAAATGCGGGCTACGAGTCTGTGCAGTAGGTATACTTTCTACCGCACAGACTCGTAGACAGTTTTTAATAACTGCACACTGAACAGGCTGGACTCATCGGTCCACACCCGTTGCTGCTCAAATCCCGCAGCTGCAGCCAGCTCGGCAAATTCGTCGATAGTGTATTTATACGAGTTCTCGGTATGAATCGTCTCACCGGCAGCGAACTCGAACACGTGATTGTCTATTCGAACACGTTGAGACCGGGTGCTGACCAGGTGCATCTCGATGCGACCGCGATCGTGATTGTAAAACGCGGCATGTTCGAAGGCATTCGGGTCGATGTCGCTGTCCAGCTCATCGCGTATGCGTTTCAACAGGTTCAGGTTGAATTCCGCGGTAAGGCCAGCGTCATCGTTGTAGGCGGCGTTGAGAATGCTGATATCCTTTTTCAGATCGACGCCGATCAACAGGTGTCCATTCATGTTCATCATTTGTGCGATGCGTTTGATCAGATCGACTGCATCTTCGGGATCAAAATTGCCAATACTCGATCCCGGAAAGAAAGCGACTTTATTATCATAGGTATCGCCATGCGGTATAGTCAGGTTATGGCTGAAGTCCACACAGGCAGCGTGTACATCCAGCCAGGGATAATCCGATGCCAGGGTTTGCGTCGAACTCAGCAGAAATTCCTTTGAAATATCGACACCCATATAACTGGATGGGCGCAGCTGTTCCAGCAGCAGGCGGACCTTTTTGCTGGCACCACTGCCCAGTTCGACCAACAGGCAATCCGGGCCAATGTGTTCGACGAGTTCATCGACGCAGTTGCGCAAAATGGTCATCTCCGTGCGCGTCTGGTAGTACTCGGGCAATTCACAGATGGCATCGAACAACTCGGAGCCGCGCCGGTCATAGAAAAATTTTGGCGGGATGCTCTTGGGTGTGCTGCCAAGGCCGTTGATGACTTCGCGTCTGAGATCTCCGGTTCCGGGGTGAGCATCGTAGAATTTGATGGCAGTTGAGGTCATGGATCCCTCGCCGGACTGACATCCGCCATGGTCTGAATACAGTAGTCTTCTGTTTCCAGCACTGCACTGATGGATCCTAAGCCCTTTCTGGCGTGTTGGCCTCTGAGCATCAGTGAATCTTGTATTGATGCCCCCTGACCATCAAGTTGTCGTGTGGGTCCTGGCATGTGCTCCCCTGCACGCATGATGTGAGAAATGTGGGCTAGGAATCTGAGTATGAGAACAGGAATCGTTCTGATCATACCTGCGACAGGCTATCTTGGCAAATGACAAGAGTGATAAATCATAGCTGGTGATCGATAAAACGATCGAGGCTGCGGTAGGAAATCGCTTCAGTGAGGTGTGACAGTTGAATAGTGTCGCAGTCATCGATGTCTGCGATCGTGCGCGCCAGTTTCAGTATGCGGTGATAGGCACGGGCGGAGAGTTGCAGTTTGTCCATGGCTTTTTCCAGCAAGCTTAACTGCCCGGGCTCGAGGCGACAGTGTTGATCTACTTCCGTTGCACTCAGTTCGGCGTTGCTTTTACCGGCGCGTTCGAGCTGTCGTTGATAAGCGCTCATAACGCGCGCTCTGATGGCCTTGCTGTCTTCGTTTTTTGGGCTGTTTTGATCCAGTGTGCTGATTTCCAGCTTCGGCACTTCTATATGAATATCGATGCGATCGAGCAGGGGAGCGGATATGCGATTGCGATGGCGTCGCTGCTGTTCGAAGCTGCACTGGCACAGGTCTTTGCCGTCACAGCTGTAACCCTGTGGACACGGATTCATCGCGCTTATCAACTGAAAGTTTGCCGGGAATTCCGCCTGGCGTGCAGCGCGCGAGATGGTGATGCTGCCTGTTTCCATGGGTTCGCGAAGAACATCGAGTACGTGACGATCGAATTGTGTGAGTTCATCAAGAAAGAGCACGCCATGATGCGCCAGTGATATCTCACCCGGTGACGGATTGGAGCCGCCACCGACCAGGGCCACACCGGATGCGGTGTGATGGGGATGACGAAACGGCCTTTTTTTCCAGGCGCTGACATCGAAACCCTGTTGACTGATTGAATGAATCGCTGCGCTTTCGAGCGCCTGCTGTTCTGTCATCGGCGGCAGAATGCCGGGAAGGCGGCAGGCCAGCATGGACTTGCCTGTGCCCGGCGGTCCTACCATGAGCATGTTGTGTTGGCCGGCGGCAGCGATCTCCAGCGCTCGCCTTGCATGATATTGTCCACGCACATCGGACATGTCGGCAAACCGCTGTGTGTCGTGGTGATCGGCTGTCGATGCCGCAGCAGTGTGAAGCTGCCCCTGTCGCTGCAGGTACTGGCAGATTTCAAGCAGGCTGGTTGCGGATTTAATTGTTGCCTTTTCGGCCAGTGCTGCCTCCTGTGCGTTCATACTCGGCAGCACGAGTATGCGACCGCTCACCTGGGCACCGAGGGCTGCCGGCAGGCTGCCGTTTATCGAACGCAGATTTCCGGACAGCGCCAGTTCGCCATGAAACTCGTGCGATGTGAGCAGGTCGTTCTTGATTTGACCGGAGGCGGCAAGGATCCCCAGTGCAATCGGTAGATCGTAACGACCACCCTGCTTGGGAAGATCGGCAGGTGCGAGATTGACCGTGATACGTCTCATCGGAAACTCAAAACAGGAGTTCTGAATAGCGGCGCGCACACGGTCCTTGCTCTCGCGCACGGCCGCTTCGGGCAGGCCGACGATGGATAAGGCCGGTAATCCGCTGGCGATATGGACTTCGACAGTCACTTCAGGTGCGCTGATTCCAACCAGTGCACGGGTGTAGACGTGTGCCAGGCGCATCACTACGACAGGGGCCAGGGACGATGGAAGAGGTGCGAGCTAAAGAAGATTGACATCCTGTCAATGTGCGACATGTAAGGCTCCCTGCTATGACGTGTATTGAAAACGTTTACACGATATTAATGAAAGAATAGTACAAAAGCGAATTTGATTGTGTCCAGAAATAGCAAGCCACTAAGTGGATGTGTCATGTAATGCGTGTTATCTGATATCGACAGCTAGCTGTCTTTGCGCGTGCGGTAGGGTGCGCCGCGCGCACCGCGCTGCAGCAGTCATGCTTGTTGTGCTGATTTCGGTGCGCACGGCGCACCCTGCGATGTACGCGCGATTCATCAAAGAATTTAATGCCGCATACGACTCTGTCTTCGTGCTGAAGTGTTTTATTTCTTCTGTTCCAGCGCCTGTAATAACTTCTCCAGCCGTTCCAGCTTTAAACGGGTACGTTCGAGCAGGGCGGTCTGTACCTCAAATTCTTCTCGCGTGACCAGGTTCATCTTTGATAGTGCATTCTGCAGCAGGCTATGGATATTTGACTCCAGGTCTTCCTGAATCTGTTGCGCATTCTCTGGTAACAACGACGTGATTTTGCTCGCCAGGTCGTTCAATGAATCGCGATTAACCATGTTTGATAATCCTGAAGGCTTCGAAGTCTGCCGAATATCTTACCTTAATAAGGCGCACCTGTTTGGGGGCCTGTCATTTTCAATATGCACTATATTGGTGCATTGTAATTTATTGTAAATTACTAATATACCCACAGATCGCTATTAAGTCATTGATAGGTAATCAATAATTAAAGTTGGCACGATGGCTGCTAAGGGGTTGTTACAGTTTTATGAACTGAACCTCTTTCTTAACTATGTGGAGTCGATAAATGATGAATACTCAAGCTATCAAGGCTATTTCTTTGTCAGCTGCTGTGGCAGCGGCATTAGCCAGCGGTGTTGCTGTCGCCGAAGTGACAGGTAATGCGGCCATTACCAATAACTACATCTGGCGTGGCGTCACCCAGACCAAAGATCAGGCGGCCGGTCAGGGTGGTGTCGACTGGGGCCACAGCTCGGGTTTTTATGCTGGAACCTGGCTGTCCAACGTTGATTTTTCAGGCCTGGGAGATGGCTACGAAATGGACCTTTACGCCGGCTTCGGTGGTGAGGTAGGCGGTTTCGGTTATGACCTGGGTGTGCTGACCTACCAGTATCCGGTAACGCCGAATTTCAATTTCACCGAAGTGTATCTGTCAGGCACATTCAGTGTCGTCACCATTGGTGTTAACTACACGGTTGATGCCGCTTCTGGCAACGATGCAGAAAAGACGGTCGGTGCGAGTGGTGCCTTCGATCAAGGTGATACTTACGTATTCGGCAGTCTCGATTTTCCCACCAAAGCGGGTGATTTCAGCTTATATGCCGCCAGCTACATGTTTGATAACAGCGACAAGACATACGCCAACGGTAATACATACGGTGATATTGACTACGTGCACTACGGCGCCAGCTGGGGCAAAGGTGATTTCACATTTGCGGTTGATAAAAATGACATCGACGATCAAAACTCTGTTTTCGGAACTGGCGATAGCTCAGCCGATAATGTGCGCTTTACCGTGATGTGGAGCAAAGAATTCGAGTTGATGTAAGGAGCGTCAAGTCAACGCTAATCCTTTTACCGAAATGTCCCGCCCCTTGAGTGCTCAGGGGCGGGTACATTCCCAGGAGTGTAAATCGTATGAAACTGATTACTGCAATTATCAAACCTTTCAAACTCGACGATGTGCGTGAAGCGCTGTCCGAAATCGGCGTGCAGGGCATCACCGTGACCGAGGTGAAAGGTTTCGGCCGGCAAAAAGGCCACACTGAACTCTACCGTGGTGCGGAATACGTCGTTGATTTTCTGCCCAAGGTCAAACTGGAAGTCGCCGTTAATGATGATATGGCCGAAAAAGTCATTGAATCAATCCGTAACTCTGCCAACACGGGCAAGATCGGCGACGGCAAGATCTTCGTCTCTCCAGTTGAAGGCGTTATTCGAATCCGTACCGGTGAAACTGGCGTTGAAGCGCTGTAGTCACCCTAACTGTATCTGGAGGATCTCATTGTGGATCAAGTACTAGAACTCAGCTACGCGCTGGACACATTTTATTTCTTAATTATGGGGGCCTTCGTGATGTGGATGGCCGCCGGCTTTGCGATGCTCGAAGCGGGGCTGGTTCAATCCAAAAACACGACGGAAATCCTGCTGAAAAACGTCGCGCTGTTTGCGGTGGCCTGCACCATGTACATGATCATGGGTTACAACATCATGTATCCGGGCGATGCTGCTGTCAATCCCTGGTGGCCGGGCATCTCGTTCTTCCTCGGTGGTGACAACGCGACGGCTGACGTTATCGCGGGTGGCGATGATGCACCTTACTATTCCAATCTGTCAGATTTCTTCTTCCAGGTTGTATTCGTAGCGACTGCCATGTCGATTGTTTCGGGTGCAGTGGCGGAGCGGATGAAACTGTGGAGCTTCCTGATCTTCGCTGTGGTCATGACCGGGTTCATCTACCCGATGCAGGGTTACTGGAAGTGGGGCGGTGGTGCCCTCGATGCCGCCGGCTTCAGCGACTTCGCCGGTTCGGGCGTGGTGCACCTGTGCGGCGCCACTGCGGCACTGGCTGGTGTTATCCTGTTGGGTGCTCGCAAAGGTAAATACGGCAAGAACGGTGAAATTAATCCGATTCCAGGTGCCAATCTGCCGCTGGCCACGCTGGGTACGTTCATCCTCTGGCTGGGCTGGTTCGGCTTCAACGGTGGCTCCGAGCTCAAGATTTCCAATGTTGAAGAAGCCAATGCGGTTGCTTTGGTCATCGTCAACACCAATGCCGCAGCCGCAGGCGGGGTCATTGCTGCCCTGATTGCGGCCAAGCTGCTGTTTGGCAAGGCCGACCTCACCATGGCTTTGAACGGCGCGCTGGCGGGTCTGGTTTCAATTACCGCTGAACCGCTCACACCGACGCCGGGTATTGCGACCCTGATTGGTATGGTCGGCGGTGTGCTGGTGGTCTTCGCCATTGTCGGAATGGACAAAATCAAGATCGATGATCCGGTGGGTGCGATATCAGTGCACGGTGTCGTCGGAATGTGGGGTTTGATGGCTGTTCCGTTGACCAATACGGAGGCCTCAATCGGTTCACAGCTCTATGGGCTGGTTGTGATCTTTGCTTGGGTCTTCATCACCAGCATCATTACATGGCTGATTCTGAAGTTGGCGATGGGCATCCGCGTAACCGACGAAGAGGAATACGAAGGCATGGACCTTGCCGAATGTGGTATGGAAGCGTATCCGGAATTTATCAACGCAAAATAAGACTCCTGTTGATAATGTTTGGCCGGGCAGTGCATGCCCGGCCTTTTTTTGCCTGCAATATCCTCGTCGAATATGGTAAAAAACGCATCAGATGGCGCAGGGATTTAATTACAGCAAACAAATAATGAAACCGACAGCATCATCTGAGATAATCCAACAAACTCCCGGAGGATAAATGAAACTCATCAAAGCAATAATCAAGCCCTTCAAACTCGATGATGTGCGCGAAGCGCTGTCAGAGATCGGCATTCAGGGCATTACCGTATCCGAAGTCAAAGGTTTTGGACGTCAGAAAGGTCATACTGAGCTCTACCGCGGTGCTGAGTACCGGGTGGACTTCCTGCCAAAAGTGAAGCTGGAAACCGTCGTCAGTGATGAAGAGGTGGACAACGTCGTCAACGCAATCCGCGAGTCCGCTAATACCGGCAAAATCGGCGATGGCAAAATTTTTGTGGTTCCCATAGAGCAGGCCGTACGCATCAGGACCGGCGAGGCGGGCGACGACGCACTCTAGCCCGCATTTCTCACCCGATGGACGAGCCCTCACTTGATCTTTGAATCCACAAGGAATTTCGCTCAGTCGGGAATACACGCGGTTATTCCACTGCTTCGCAAAATCCTTTGTGAACCCAAATCTCTGCGTGATTATCTCGCCCCCCTGGTGAAAAATGCGGGCTAGCCTTAGCGTTTTTTTTCCGTGAGGTGTGTTCGCGCAGGCCTGTTGCGGTTCTGTACACACCGGCCTGGTACGCGTATACCTCCGACACTAAAAAATTCCATTATCTTAATACGATGAATCTGAGGATTGAAGATTCCTCGGGAGAAATACGAAATGAATCAAATCAAAGGCCTGTCAAGCAGGCTTGCATCTATTGCCGTACTCCTGTTTTTGCCCGTTATCGCACAGGCTGAAACACTGGATACGGGTGATACCGCCTGGATCATGACCTCGACGGCACTGGTGTTGTTCATGACCCTCCCCGGTCTGGCGCTTTTCTACGGCGGCCTGGTGCGCAGCAAGAACGTGTTATCCGTTCTGATGCAGTGCTTCGTCATTGCCTGTGTTGTCACTATTATCTGGGTTGTGTATGGATATAGCCTGGCATTTAGCGAAGGTAACAGCTGGATTGGTGGTTTGAGTAACGCATTCCTTGGCGAAGTCACACGTGAATCCATGAGTGGCAGCTTACCGGAAACGGTATTCGTGATGTTTCAGCTGACCTTTGCGATCATCACACCTGCGCTGGTGGTTGGCGGCTTTGCCGAACGTATGAAATTTTCTTCCATGCTGGTGTTCAGTATCTTTTGGGTCAGCCTGGTGTATTTCCCGGTGTGTCACTGGGTATGGGGCGGTGGTTGGCTGGGTGAGAAAGGCCTGCTCGATTTTGCCGGAGGTACCGTGGTGCATATCACTGCGGGAGTCGCTGCAATCGTGGCAGCGGTGGTGATGGGTAAGCGCAACGGTTTTCCGGAGACGGCGATGATGCCGCACAACATGACCATGACCGTCACCGGTGCGGGTATGCTCTGGGTGGGCTGGTTTGGTTTCAACGGGGGCAGCGCCGTTGCTGCCAATGGAGATGCCGGCATGGCGATGCTGGTGACACACATCAGTGCGGCCTGTGGCGCCTTTACCTGGGCCGTGATGGAGTGGATCAGGTACGGCAAGGCCAGTGCCCTGGGTACTGTCACCGGTATGGTGGCGGGTCTGGGCACGATCACACCGGCATCAGGTTTTGTCGGTCCGATGGGTGCCCTGGTGATCGGTACATCGGCAGGTGTGATCTGTTTTATCGCCACCGGTTTTATCAAGCGCAAGCTCAAAATTGATGATTCACTCGATGTGTTCCCGGTGCACGGTGTGGGTGGCATTCTGGGGACTTTTATGGCGGGTGTTTTTGCTGCCTCGACGCTCGGTGGCGCCGGTTATGCTGAAGGCATGAACATGGGATCACAGGTCGGTGTTCAGGTTGTCGGTATTGTGGCAACGCTGCTATGGACTGCCATCATTACCTTTGTGATTCTTAAAGTTGTCGATGCCTTGCTGGGTCTGCGTGTGACGGATGAAGACGAAACAGAAGGTCTGGATATCAGCCAGCACGACGAACGTGGCTATATTATCTGACATTGAATCAGATGAGCTGAAACCAAGCCGGGCATCGCCCGGCTTTTTTCGTAATACGTGATGTTAACCCGCATTTCTCACCAGGGGGTGAGGGCTCGTCCGTCTGCTGATTAATGCGGGATAGATGACCATATGCTATAAAAATATCAACCGGGAAATTGATATGAGATATGTAGCATTTTTACTTCTTCTTCTGGCTTCATTGGTTGCTCGTGCGGGCGTCTATAAATGGATCGATGAAAATGGCAATGTTCATTACACGGACAGCCCGACGGCCACTCAGCCAAGTGTCGAGATGCATGTGGATGACAGCGCGACCGAACCTGTATACGGTGAAGATGGCCAAATGTCACGCGAAGAAAAACGCGAGCGCCTGCTGCAGTCAATGGCAGAAGATCGCCTGGAAAAGCAGGAGCAACGCGAAAAACAACGGGCGATCAAACGGGAAAACAGAAATAAATGTAATCGCTACCGCGATCAGATGCGCCACTACGAGCGGGCGAGTTCATTGTACAGACTCGATAAAAACGGCGAGCGGGTTTACATGTCGGACGGCGATCGCACCAAGGCAACACGAAGGCTTCAGGCTAAAATCAAACAATATTGCCGTTGATTGGCCTAACAGTGCCGATGCATTCAAAATCACCATCACGTTGTAATAATGTGTATTACTCGCGACTCGATCGGACGGATAACAAATAGGGGTCAGATTTGAATGGCACTTACTAAAGCTGTAAATCGGTGAGGTAGGGTGCGCCGTGCGCACCGAAATCAGTCGAGCGTGAATGATTTCCGATCAATGGTGCGCACGGCGCACCCTACAGTAGATCTCGTTTATTTCGATACCGAATTAAGTAAAACATATAGCAATGACGAATCTACTGTAAAAATGTGCATTTTCAGCTTAAGTAAGTGCCATTCGGGTCAGATTTGAACTGACACACCTAAACAGATTTAGTTTTTACTGTCAGTACATATCGTAGGGTGCGCCGTGCGCACCGCGAAATCAAGTTTGTTGGACAGTCCCGGTGCGCACGGCGCACCCAACAATCGGTCCATCAAGCTGTCAGTTAGATTCTAAATCGTTCCCGCAATCTGTAAGATCAAATCTGGTTTGTTGAAATTCAGTGCACGGTCGGTTCGAGTTTGGTGATGACCGAGTTCAGCGCATAGTCAAACACCGAGTGGCCCATAATGACCTTGGATAGACCTTTGTCGAGTTCTTCACTGAATTCTTTGAAACTTTTTTCAGCTATCAGTTCACCCTCATGGGTGACAAAAATCAGCTTTTCATCTTCAACGATGATCACGGACAATTTGCAGCGCCTGGTGCCACTGCCATTGCCCGTGACGATCTGGAACCACATGCCAGGCATTACGTTTGAAGGCAGCCTGGTCTCTGGTACATGCGCCGGTTCTGGCGGTATCGGTTCTTTCTCTCGGGGTGTCTCGGCAACCACTTTTTCTGCCTTTTCAATTTCTTCAGCCAGGTAGTTGGCATCTTCGATCATTTCATCATAGGTTGCGACCAAACCGTCAACAACAGATCGTATGTCTTTTTTCGATTTGTAGGTCTTCGAAAGAAGCAGGTTTACCCGCTCGAGTAGATTATCTTTTTCGGTAGTCAGGTAAGCATAATCCTCTGCAGACTGGAATGGCTGTACACTTTCGATCACATCGCGCAGCAGCTCGACGATAGCAACCCATCCATCGTTTTCCTTGCCGTGATCGATATAATGGTTAAACATGATTGTTGGCCAGCGTTTCAATACCAGCATATGGATCGCTTCGGGTAGTGCTTTGCCTGTCGTGATGTTACGCAGTGACTTCAGAACGGCATTCCGTGCGTGTTCACGCAGGGTCTGTTTCTGTGCTTCCTCCTCTCTGAGGCGCGCTTCTTCTTCACGCTCCTTGACATAATCATTGAGTTTGTCGAGAGCGTTCTGGAATGTTTTGGTATCCAGTTCGTACTCGTTAATCAGCTGATTTACAATTCTGTCCAGCCGTATATAGACCTCGTCAGCATGGTCTGTTACACCCATGCCCACTTCATTGATTCTGTCGAGTAAGATTCGGGCAGGATGGTCATCATAAATGAAAAATTCCTGATCCAGCATGGAGGCTTTGATGACTGGGATCTGCAAGCGCAACAGCAGTGCCTTGATCGTGTCGGAAATATTTTCATCTTCTATGATGGCGTCAAAGACCAGTTCGATGAAATCAATGGTCTTCTCGGCAATCTGGTTAATTCGTTTGGTGACAATGCCACCTGACGATTTTGCTATCGTTGCCAGCACTGCCTGTTTGACTGCTTCTGCATCAAATCTGAGTTCGCCGCTTTCTGTGAATTGTGGTTGTGCCTGGATGTTGGATAAGGCGCTGATGATTTCATCGTGACCGAAGTACTGGGCAGTGCCGACAGGATAGGCCGCAACCTGCTTACCGCTGTGTGCCGCTTCTGCACCGCCGCCAGTCAGAGGTACGCCCAGATAATTACCTATGGTATGACTGACATGGCTGGCGGGCAGTCCGGCTGTATGATGCTGATAGACCCCCTGTTCATTCGGTGGTGGTAGTGTGCCACTGAAGCCGCCACCGGTCGCTCCTGAATGACTCGCCGCCGGCGCAGGAGCCATGTTGCCATAATTGCCTCCAGGTGCAGCTGTCTGACCTGCTTGATAATTACCCAGTGATACACCGCCCTGTGGTGCATTTCCGGGAGCGCCCGCGGCGCCTCCGGAAGCGCCTCCCGGCATGCCAGCAGGCGCATCGGGCGCGCCACCAGGCATACCACCGGGCGCACCACCGGGCATACCGCCAGGAGCACCACCAGGCATACCACCGGGCATACCACCGGGCATACCACCGGGCATACCACCCGGCATACCACCGGGCATACCACCGGGCATACCACCGGGCATACCACCGGGCATACCACCGGGCATACCACCCGGCATACCACCCGGCATACCACCGGGCATACCACCCGGCATGCCACCGGGCGCACTACCAGGCGCGGCACCGGGCATACCGCCGGGCATACCCGGTGCTGCTGCATAGCCATCAGCATAACCATAGCCACCAGCATCATAGCCACCAGCATCATAGCCACCAGCATCATAGCCACCGGCATCATAGCCACCGGCATCTCCCATGTTGTCAGCTACATTTGGCTGGTCGGCTGGTGTGTCTACGCTTTGTGCCTGATGGGCGCGGCCACGCCTGCCACCCACTCTTGATTGTGCTTTAATTTGAGGCAGAATGCCGGCTTCGATGAGTTGTTTGTTCAATGCATCGTACAGCTCACCAAGGTGACTGGCGACGTCATCCTTGAACAGCTTGAACATGGTTTTGCGTTCGGCCAGATCGAATCTTTCAAACAGGGTGTCACCGTAGGCCTGGCATATCCTGCTGGGTGACAGCGCATTTTTGATAAAAACATCGGTTGTTTTCAGCGCGAGATGGTCGAGACGAATTTCAAGGTGTGTTATCTTTTCACGGAATTGACCGGTGAATTCATTGCTCAGGTTTTTAATCAGGACGATATCTTCCATATCATCCTGTTCTACCAGGCTGAGCTCATCATCACCGGTATCTTCTTTTTTATTGGCGGCCTCTTCTGCCTGAGTGACCGTGTACGGACGCAGCAGCGAGAGCATAAAGTCCTCGAAGTCAGCCGCGATATCCTCGTCATACTCCTTCAGTTTTCTGATGAGCATGTAATAGACATCCTTCTCCTGGCTAAACGAAGATTCATCTGCCATGTCGAGCAGTTTTATATTCGCTTCGTCGAACATTTTTGCTAATAGCTCACGCAGTTGCGTGGTCGCACTATTCTTAAGTTCGGCGATCAATTTGCCATAGGGTGATGGCGAACCAGATGTTTGTTGATTGCTCATAAGCGCTTTGATTTTTCCGTTTCTCGTTTAGACAGTGCTGCCTCAAGCCGGCCTTTTTTATTATAAGAATATGCAAATTATAGTCGCTTGTAGCGTAATTGTTATGTATCACTGCCGATATTCATGCTAACCACTGTGTTTTTGCACAAAATGTACTGAAACGTTTTGCCTTCGTTGTAAATGGATGATATCCAGCTATGCTTGAATATGGAGGTTTTTGCCGACTCGTCTGTATATCACCTTCGACATTTACACACTCTTACCTGGTAAAGAACGTAGATAGGCATGAATGAAGCATCAGCAGAAAAGCCGCAGGTTCTGGTTGTAGACGACTCGAAAGTGATCCGGCGTGCAGCCGTCAAGATGCTGGGTGATGATTATCACGTGCATGAGGCGGTTGATGGTATGGACGGATGGCAGCAACTGCAACTTAATGATGCTATTTCGGTCGTATTTTCCGACATGCAAATGCCGAAGATGAGCGGTATTGAGTTGTTGGGCAATATACGTCGTTCGGATGACGAGCATATGTCTGCACTGCCGGTGATCATGATCACCGGTGCAAATGATAGCGAAGATGCCAAGCGCAAGGCATTTGAGTCCGGTGCGACCGACTTCGTGACCAAGCCGTTTGTATCTATCGATCTTCTCAGCCGCGCCCGTGCCTATGCCCGCCTCAACCGGAAGGTGGCTGAGCTCGAGCAGAAAGCCAGTCATGACCAGCTCACCGGGCTCTTCAGTCTTTCCAGTTTTGAGGATCAGGGTGAAAAGGCACTGTCTTTTGCCCTGCGCCATGAGCTTCAATTAACAACCGTCAATCTTGAAATTGATAGTTTTGATGATATCTATCTGGCTTATGGGAAAGGTGTTGCTCAGCAAATCATTGTTGCAGTCAGTAAACGCCTGAAGGAGGTTATGCGTACCGAAGATGTTGCGGCACGTTTGGGTGTCGCCAAGTACGCTGTGTTGCTACCGTTGACAAATGATGCCAGCGCCCGTGTCGTCATCACGCGTATATGTAATACAGTCAACAAGCTTGTTTTCAGTACCCAGCACGAGACGATACATATATCACTGGCGGCGGGATATTCTTCTCTTGGCTGGAACAAACGGGTCGATTTCATGGCATTGATGCAGCAGGCAGACAGCGCACTGCAAGAGGCTGTCAACAGTATCACCGGAAACAAGATCGTGAGTTTCCAAGAGCCGCAACAGCTTGAACCGAAGCCTGACATTACAGACGATAAAATCCGTACAGCACTCCAGCATATCCTCGATGGTGATTACTCCAAGGTACCTGGTTATATGTTGCAGACAGTTGCCAATAAATTAACGCCATTCCTTGACTATGTCGCGAATCAGTCGGATACTGAAAAAACAGGTACCAACCATTCTTGAGAAAGATGTCTGACGAATTGCGTAACCTAACACCCGACCAGGCCTGGAAATTGGTCAATGAAGATGCGCGCGCAATACTGGTTGATATCCGCTCCAGTATGGAGTTTCTGTTTGTGGGTCATCCCAAGGGCGCTGTCCATGTGCCCTGGATTGATGAGCCGGACTGGGTGGTTAATCCCCACTTTATAACGGAAATAAGAAAGCTCATTCTTGGCGGTGTCGTCGAGGATGATGCTCAAGGTAGTGCACCCATCATCCTGATCTGCCGCAGTGGCAAGCGCTCCAAAGAGGCAGGGCATAAATTACTCGATGCCGGTATCGCCAATGTATATCACATTGATGAAGGTTTTGAAGGCGAACTGGATGAGCAGCATCACCGAAGCGCGACTGGCGGCTGGCGCTACCATAACCTTCCCTGGGAGCAGTGTTAAAACACAGGACCGATGAGCGTGTTATCGGTTGATGGCCAGATGGAAAGGACAACCCATGAGGGATTTAACCGCAGAGCATTTTGATTGCGTGTGGAGCGACTTTAACCCGCTCCGAAATCATGAAATGTTATCTGTGCCTGGTTTTACCGCTTCGATGTTTGCAGATACGACGTATTCTTCAATACCGCGTCCCGGTGCCCAGTCCTTGATGAATTCTTTGGATTCGTCTCTGGGTGCAATGGTGATTGCAGTAAAGCCGCTGTCAGCAAGCAGCTGTTCGAGCTCGTCGATGCAGGAGGCGTCGGCCATGCATCCGGAATACAGTTGCAGATCGTTTCGAAGCGCATCCGGTAGATCAATGCTGGCGATGACATCAGATATCGCCAGCCTTCGGGCACAGCGTTCAGGTCCTCTATGTTATATCCCAGCCGGGTGGAGACCAGGGTAGTGAGGGCTGTATCCGAGCTGACACCACAACACCTTGCCTGTTCACCGCAGCAGCCACCGTTATCACTCGCTTCAGCCACCTCGGTGTAGCTTTGCCTGACATGCTGTCGAATTTCATCCGCTTTTTTATGATTCATGATTTTTCTACGAATTATGATCAAGGAAACTCTGATTAATTCAGAGTTTCCTAAAAATACTGTCGAATATCGGCCGATGGCCTGAGTGGAATAATTCGACATAGATCGAAATATAGTCCACTATCCGCAACAGAGCAAATGATGGCATGTAGCGCATGAAGGCGGGTCCAGAACGATCAATATTCCACAGAGACTCTCGGTTTTTACTGTCGCAGAATGTCCTGTTTATGTCTATGAGCCAATGCTTGTTGCATCTTGCGCGAAGCCTCTCTATTCACCGCTGTGGGTTAAGATCGGAATTCTTCATGCAAGATGCGGATGAGTCGCTATAATTTATGTTACGGTTAAGAAATGTCTGAACGATTGACTGAAGATGAATTGAATGCCATCAGAAAGCGTGTTTATGAGCTCAGGCTCGAACACCGCGATCTGGATGAGGCCATCGAGCAGTTGATAGCGCTGGGTACCTTTGAGGAGCTCAAAATAAAGCGCATGAAAAAGCGCAAGCTTCAACTGAAAGATACGATCGCCCGGCTCGAAGATCAATTAATACCGGATATTCTCGCTTGAGAATATCCGGGCTAGACGACTGGGTCCCGGCTATGGAAATGCAGGTATATGAGGTTCGGTACCCCCCATATCGGCGTCCGGATGGTGTTGCTGAACCAGTGCCTCAATCTCCTCGACCCGTGCTTTGGGTATGTCAACCATCATCAGCACTTCACCCTTCTCGATAGCGTCTTCGAACTTCTCGATCTGACTGTTGGGTACATCCATGCCGATCATGCCCGAGATCCACGCGCCGATACCGGCTCCGGCCAGGCTGGTTCCAAGAATGGCGCCTCCCCCCAGTATCAGACCTGCAGGTGGAAATGTCACTGCAGCGATACCAGCGAGTACGCCGGTAATTCCGCCGACGGCCAGTCCGCGTTCCATCGCAGGGATAAAATCGCTCTTCTGAAGCAAATTGGCCTCCGGTAGATCGCCCATTGGAGTGCCTTCTTTCGCAACGACGTGAATGTGATGTTCATCTATGCGTTTTAGTAATAATTCATCCACCACTGTATTGGTGGTGTCGAGATCAGGCAGTAAAAAATACAGTCTTCTCATATTTAACCCTCTCTTAGGTTTGATAGCATTTGCCACAGGCTACCGACTTGCTCACACTCGTGACCAGTCACGTCCCGGGCGCGGCTCTGTTTTATTCTATATTCAATCAGTATATTCCTCTGTTTCCAGCAAGGTCAACTGGTTATTAAGACCATCCCATTTATAATTAATTGCAGAAATGAAAGATTTGGCAAACCCGGTTAAGATAACACCACCCTTATAAATTAGCATGTTATGAATTTCTGTTCTTTTTGTGGCGCAAGAGTGAATCTGCTGATACCTGCAGGAGACAACAGGCATCGTCATGTCTGTGTTGATTGCGGCACGGTTCACTATCAGAATCCCAATGTGGTCACCGGCTGTATACCGGAGTGGGAGGGCAAAATCCTGCTGTGTAAACGCGCGATCGAGCCCAGATACGGCACCTGGACGCTGCCGGCGGGTTTTTTGGAAAATGGTGAAAGCGGCATGTTTGGGGCTGCGCGCGAGGCAATGGAAGAGGCCAACGCCGAGCTGCGGGATATGAAGTTATTCAGTATTTTCAGCATCCCACACATCAATCAGATATACACTTTTTTCCGGGGTACCCTGCACCATGGCATCGCCAGCCCGGGTGAAGAAAGCCTCGAGGTCAAACTGGTGTCTGAAGAACAGGTCCCCTGGGAAGACTTGTCTTTTCCGGTTGTCAGGGAGACCCTGAAGCTCTATTTCGAAGACAGAAAGACTGGCGTTTATAACACCCATTATGGTGAGATCATCAAGCAGGACCCGAAGACGATACGCGTTGAGCATTATTGATCATAGCGCGCCCGATGAGCCTGGCGCGGATACGTTCGATATGCTGGTTGACCCGTCCTGCGCTGTTGGTGATGATTTATCCTGCTCGATGTATCCCCGCTTCGGTCGGTATAACGAGGCAGGATTGACGCAGCCCTGCAGTGCTTTACTCGGCGTCTTCGCGCCTTAGCATTGCATACGATCCATCAACATTCTCGACATGCACGGGCGGAAGATCATCGGCTGTGCTGAAGCCGAAGATAATCGAGTAAAAATACAGCTCGGCATCCAGTGCAAACTTTATTGATGAGGCTCGCCTGAAGCCGTGCTGCTCGTGCTCAAAAGCTACATAACAGACTGGAATACCCTTCATTTTCAGTGCAGAGACCATTTTTTCGGCCTGTGAAGGCGGTACAACTCTGTCTTCCAGACCCTGAAAGAAGATAACCGGACAGGAGAGCTTTTCGACCTGGTGAATGGGTGAGCGCTGATGATAGATACGTTGCTTTTCAGGATAGCTACCTATGAGCTTTTCTGTGTAACGTGCCTCAAACTTGTGTGTATCGGCAACTAATGTTTCCAGATCACTGATACCATAATAACTGGCGCCACAGCTGAAGGTGTCATGAAAAGTCAATGCGGCCAGTACGGTATAACCGCCAGCGCTGCTACCCTTGATGATCAGTCTGTTGCTATCGACCATCGCAGAGGACGCAAAATAATTCGCAGCATCGCACACATCTTCGACATCACGTATACCCCAGTTGTATTTCAGCCGCTCCCTGTAGTTGCGACCATAGCCTGTGCTGCCACTGTAATTCACATCAACGATGGCAAATCCGCGCGAAGTCCAGAATTGCTTGCGTAAATCCAGCGCTGAGCTGGTTGCGCCGGTGGGGCCACCGTGACTGAGCACGATCAATGGGGGTAATTCATCCGTTGGTGCCTGGTATGTGCTGTTAAACGGTGCATAGTAAATAGCATAGGCCTTGTCTCCATGGCGTGTGTCGAAACTGAAGCTTTGACCTTTTGATAAATACGCCTCATCGATGGTAACGTTGCAGGAATGGGCAATCGTTTCCGTTTCAAGCCGGGTGGTATCGAGTTTGATGACCTGGCTGAACGCGGTGTCGGAGGCTGCGATATAAGCAGCGATACCCGAGTCCGCGCAGATTGAATCGAATGTGTTCAGCCTGGTGTCGATATCCTTCAATTCGAAGCTATCGAGATCGATCAGTGATAGCTGGCCTGTGCCGTCACTGATTCGGCTGCAAATAATCGTATTGTCCTCGCAAAAGGCATACGTCGATTGACCAAAGACCCATTGCGGTAAGCCAAATTCGCTCTGTAGACGGGTAACGGCACGTGTTTCGCCCTGCTCAAGGCGCGCAAGATTCCACCAGCCGGATGCGTCTGTCACGAAATACAATACGTTGCCGGGCGACCATTCCGGCTGAAAAATCGAGATAGACTCGCTCCCCGCAACACACTCGGGATCCTTCGGCATACCCTGCCCGTCGAGTCTGGCTAACCAGAGCTCGTTACCGTCCCATGGCATGTTGGGATGGTTCCAGCAAAGCCAGGCGAGCCTGTTACCGTCATGGCTTGCGCGGGGGTTAGAATAGAAATCGTAGCCGTGCTCGAGGGTTGTGATCTCGCCCGATCTTATATCGACCGATACCAGGGTGTTCGCTGGTTCCTGGCCACCCGTGCCATGATCTTCACAAATGCAAAGGATTCTTTCGTGTCTGGCGTCATAACTCAGGTCCGCGAAGCGCAATTTTTCAGCAGTCGTGACACGTTCGGTACGGTTATTTAGCAGCCGGTAGATGTCCTGGTCGGCGTCATTGACAAAAAACACGCCATGTTCGCATACGCAATAGACACCGCCACCGTATTCATGCACACGTGAACGTGCACTGAAAGGGGGTGGAAGTAGTTCGGTTTGGGTGTTATTGCTGAAACTGACAATAACAACACGACCCGAATCTTCGGGTCTTCGTTCCAGCCAGTAAAGGCTGTGATTGTAGATGCGTACCTGATCCAGAGTGACGGATTTTGAACTTATCAACGCACTGGTTATGGGTGACGTCCAGCTCCCGTAGGGTGCGATATTTTTGGGCATATTCAACGGTTAAAACAGCGGTTCTGATAGAATTAATGTTTAGTGGTGCCTAAAATCGACTTATATGTTAATCCAACGGGTATTTTTCTGCTCCGGCATTGTTCTGAAGGCCAGCTTGCTCCATTTCTGGAAGGCTAAATGCTGATCAATATCGCTACCGTTCTGGTGGTGGCCGGATTACTGTTGCTGGTCGTCGGCATCATGATTGCACGCCAGTACACGCTTCGGGCAAAGTTGCTGACTTCATTCCTCTTTATCGTACTGTTATCGCTAGGACTGCTGGCAGCGCTGGACAGTTACCTGATGAGCGAGAATCTTGAGGAAACGACTTACAAGATCCTGGATGTGGCTGCCAGGCAGTATGCTGATCGTATTGACCAGTTTAATGAGTTTAATCTGGAATCAATCCAGTCTGAGGCGCGTCTGCCGGCACTCGTCTACTACATCAAGCATCATGGGGCCGAGCCCTATCATAGTCAGACGATAAGAGAAATACTGATCGCGCTGCAATCGAGGCAGGTTAAAGACATTATCTCTTACGCGGTGCTGAATAAGGACGGGGTCAACATGGTTGATACGGTCAATGCGTTGATCGGCGGCAACGAGGGTGAGGAGGCCTACTTCAAGGAAGTGCTATTAAAAAAATCACCCTATCAGTCACCGGTCATCTTCTCCAGATCCGAGGAGCCCGCGTTATATTTCAGCAGTCCGATTGAGGATATCAGCGGCACGTTTCTTGGTGTGCTTCGGGTCAAATACAACGCCCGAGTACTGAACAAGCTGCTGAGCGATTCGCGTGGGCGCATTGGTCGCGGCGCATTTGCCATGCTGATCGATGAGAACTATCTGCGTTTGATCCACGGCAGGCGCAATGATCTGCAGTACACACTGGCGACCAACAAGAGCGCAGTCGATACCATGGTGCTGGAAGAGGATGGCAGGATTCCATCTGATTCGAAAAGACTGTTTGCCGAGCAACCGGAATTGATCGAAAAGCTGGAAAATACTCGATTCAACAATACCAATTTGCAGGTAAGGCTGTTTGGTATGGGAGAGGACGCGTATTCATTGTCCATAGCCAGACTGAACACGGCGCCCTGGAAAGTCATTTTTGCACAACCCAAGGAGGTCTTGATAGAACCCGTCGAAGAGCAGACAAGAGCAACCTTACTGTTTGCCAGTGCTATCGCCTTACTGGTGGTGCTCATCGTAGCCGGTACCACGCGTATTCTGCTCGAGCCGATTCGGCGATTGACGTCGGTGGTGAAGCAGATAGGTGAAGGCAATCTGAAGATCAAGGCCAACGTCGACACTAACGATGAAATTGGTGGTCTTGCCAACGCGTTCAATGACATGACAACTAACGTCCGCGTGCTGGTGAATGATCTCGAAAAGGAAATCGATGACCACAAACTGACGGCAGACAGTTTGCGCAAACTGTCGCAGGCCATTGAGCAAAGCCCTGTTTCAGTGATGATTACCGACCTCAAGGGCAATATTGAATACGTCAATCCGGAGTTCAGCCGCGTAACGGGATACACAGCTGGTGAAGTCATTGGGAAAAATCCACGCATCCTCAAGTCAGGACACACCCCGCCCTCGCAATTTACCAACATGTGGAACAGCATAAGCACTGGCCAGTCATGGAGCGGGGAGCTTTATAACAGAAAGAAAAATGGTGATTTGTTCTGGGAGAATGTAACGGTATCGCCGATAAAATCCAGTGACGGCAATAACACGCATTATCTGGCTATCAAGGAAGATATCTCCATACGAAAAGAGTATGAAGAGCGTCTGATGTATCAGGCCAGCTACGACAAGCTCACAGATCTGCCCAACCGTTCACTGGCGTTCGACCGTTTAAAGCAGGCACTGGCTAATGCGATCCGTGACAGGGAGCGCCTCGCTGTCATGTATGTCGATTTTGATCATTTCAAGAATATCAACGACACCCTGGGTCATAATGCCGGCGACAGTTTTTTGATATCGATGGCTGAAAGACTGAAAGGTATCGTACGTGATGTGGACACCGTAGCCCGTCTGGGGGGTGATGAATTCATGTTGATACTCACGAGTACCCACCATATGTCGGGTGAAATTCCGCTGTCTGAATACAGGGATCAAATTCAGCAGAAGGCGGCCGAAATATTGCACAAGGTAGCGCAGCCCTGTGTCATCGAAGATATGGAATTCTCTGTCACGGCGAGTATCGGTATTGCGATATTTCCGGAGGACGGCGATGACCCGCACATTCTGCTGAAAAATGCCGATACGGCGATGTATCGCGGCAAACGCAAAGGGCGAAACACGTTCGAAGAGTTCACGCCTGAAATGAGCGACAAGATCGTCAAGCGTGTCGAGATCGAAAGCAAACTCAGGCGGGCTATAGAGGATGAGCGCTTTTATATCAAATACCAGTCACTGGTGAGTACGCGCAATATGCGCCTGCAAGGCGCAGAAGCGCTGATCCGATGGGAAGATGAAGAGCTCGGCCACATCGCCCCGGAGATTTTCATTCCATTTGCGGAGGAGTCGGGCATCATCGTTGATATCGGCCGCTGGGTGCTCGACAGCGTATGCCGGGATGTTAAAGGGTTGAGGGCCGACCAGGACAGCAAGGATTTTTATATCGCGGTGAATCTTTCGGGCCGTCAGTTCAGGGGCAAGGGCTTCGCCCGACAGGTTTCGGACACTTTATCCAGGTATAGGCTTCATGGCAGCAGTCTCGAACTGGAAATTACCGAGCGTCTGTTGATGAAAGATGTGCCGGATGTGATCACAACGCTGGACCAGCTCAAGGAGATGGGAATCCGATTATCTATCGATGATTTTGGTACCGGCTACTCATCACTGAGTTATTTGAAACGTTTCCCCTTTGATGTGCTGAAGATAGACAAGACATTTGTTCACGATATTGGTGTTGATCCGGACAATGCCGCCCTCTGCGAAGCGATCATCAGCATGGCCCACAGTCTTGGCCTCAGTGTTATTGGTGAAGGTGTAGAGAACGAGGAGCAATTCGAGTTCCTGAGATCACGCGGTGCCGAAATTGTCCAGGGCTACTACGTCAGCAAGCCCATGCGTTATGACGAGTTCAAGCAGTTCGTCACGGTGTCAGACTGGATAGCATCCACGATCGGCTAGCCCGCATATTGCTCGAGGGCCAGGGCCTGGCCATATTGCACAGTTTTCACGACAGAGACGCAGAGAACGCTTCATGTTTTTGTGGTGAGGTAGGGTGCGCCGTGCGCACCACTCGGTAGCAATCATGCTTGTTGAAATGATTTCGGTGCGCACGGCGCACCCTGCGATGTCTACGCTTGATTTCGTCAACGAAATTGGAAAACATCCAATTTCGACCAATCGAGGTGATTTTGGGCAACGCATTGTGCGCTTCTTGCGGTTGTGTCCGCTGTCTTTCGACGAATCGATGCCGGGGTTACGACGTGTGTCTACGCACTGTTTTTCGGCGTGTTGAGCACATTCTCAGGGCTGGCATGGACAGCAGGATTGCCAGCAGCGGCAGCGATGGACTGCCGCCACCGCCGCCCCCACCGTCGTCAACCACCGGTATGGATGTGACCGCACAGGTTTCGGTTGAGTTATAAATCTGTACCAGATCGACCTGCGTATCATTCGAGGTCACCGTGCCGCTGCCATCCGTCCTGAATTCGACATCGACCGCTTTGCCCGCCACCAGATTCAGTATCGCAGGCGGCACACCGCCGGCGTCGAATTCAACCGAACCGATGGTGCTGGCCGGCGATTGAAAAGACAGGTCATACGGGGTCAGTGCATACGGGCCAACGCTCGAGCCGGAATAAAATTCATTGTTTATACTGTTTGCGTGCAAGGTGTAGCTGCCCGGTGGCAGAAACAGTGCAAAAAAGCCGGTACACTGCATCAGATAATCCGAAACGACACTGTACACGGCGCCGGTCATGGTGTTCTCCACCCACAGGTTGGCGCCCTTGACAGCAACGCCGTCTGTCGTCACGAAGCGACCGGTCAATTGTCCGTATTGCTGGAAGAAATCTGCCGCAGGATACAGCATCGAAAGTGATACATTGTCATCGGGGTGGGTGAACTGGCTTCCCCGGCAGGCATACGGGTACATCAACGGATAGTCGTTCTCCGCGCTCGGGCAGAAATCAAACAGGGATTCGGTATTGTCGATATTGGCCTGGGTGTGATCGAGCCCGAGATAGTGGCCGATTTCGTGAGCGAAAATCAATTTGATCTGTTCAGGGCCAATCGGCAGAAAGTCATTGCCATTGATCACGGCGAAACCCTCGGTGTAGTAACTCGAACCGATCAATATCGAGGACGCAGCAAAACCGACCACAGAAGCATCGAGTCCCGTTCCCTGGCCGATGCCAAAATAGGCGTCAATGATACTGCCGTCATCGTCGTAGACGATAGGATTGAGACCGTCGTTATCATTGTTAATGAAGCTGTTGAACGGGTCAGGAATGTAGCTGGTGAAATTGGTCTCATCGATATCCACCGGCACATCGTTACCCAGGGTAATGGCGATAGTCGAGGTGCTGATGTCGTTCCAGATCGTCAGCGCGTCTCTAACCAGCTGATCGGCTTCGTCATTTAACAGACTTCCCAGCGTTCCTGTTTCAATATTCAATACGATATTGGAATCCTCGTAGGTCGCCGGTACGTGGCCGTTGGGACCTTCCAGCACCAGCGGGCCGGCCGCTATCACCGGTGCAGAAAAACACAGCAGGGATAACGCCTTTAGATGTTTCAGCATGCGGCTACTCCCCGGCCATGCCGCGCACGGTCTGCAGAAACTCGCCCAGATCGGTGCCGGCTGGCACTGTCTCTAGCGCTGACGGCACCTCGGGCAAAGCCGGCTGCTGCGTGTTCAGCACCGCTGCCGGCGCGCGGCCGCGGGTGACCATTTCTTTACCGTTTTGCCTTACGACATTGAACTTGCCCTGGGACAGGCCGATCGGGCTGGCGAAGCCGAGACTGGAAGCGTTGGGCAGAAACACGACATATTCTTCATCGACGCTGAATACGGGCACGCCGTGAATGACCAGGCGCCGTATGCTGCCGGGCAGCTGGCCGCCGATCTGCTTGATCCGGTATGTTTTTCCGGGGTTGCCCTTGACCGCCTCGAGCACCTCGAATTCGGTAACCGTGACTATCTGTCCGCTGGCAGGGTCCTGCCGCACTTCGTTGCCGGTCACCCGGCCGTGAAAAATTACAGCGGCGGTGCCGGCCATGCGTTGCAGCGAGATCGGCAATACAGAGGTGGCGGCAGCCTGCAGCCCCCAGAGCTGTAACGATAGCATCAGGGGAATTATCAATCGGCGGGGATTCATCATCATTGGTTATGATATCCGGAAGTAGACAGGACTATTATAGACCTTGCGGGTCAGTTATATAGGACCGTCCGACCGAATATCAGTTCGGATCATCCGCTGTATTCATGGCCAGCAAGCCGGCGTCGGCCAGCTCGCTGATAAAACCAAAGCGGGTGAAGTCACACACGCGTTGTGGATAAAGGATGCCATCGAGGTGGTCGCATTCGTGCTGAACCACGCGTGCATGAAATCCCTCTGCCGTTGCCACTACAGGCGTGCCGCTGGCGTCAAAACCTCGGTATTCGATGCGTTTGTAACGGGGAACGAGCCCGCGCATGCCCGGTACACTCAGGCAGCCCTCCCAGGCCTCTTCCATGGCGTCACCCAGCGGTTTGATGACCGGATTAATCAAGACGGTGCGGGGCACCGCCGGGGCGTTTCTATAGCGGGGATTATGATCAAAACCGAACACGACGACGCGCGAGCTGATACCGATTTGTGGAGCGGCCAGACCGACGCCATCCTCCGCGTGCATGATATCGAGCATGTCCCTGATCAGATTGTTGAGTGCTACTGTATCGAAATCCCGGACTTCTGTCGCTCGCTGACTCAGCAGCGGGTGACCCATGCGCAGCACAGAGTGAATGGCCATAATATTGCTCTGGTTTATTTGGTCATGCGGTTAGTGATACTATGTAAATCCGATTATAACTGCTGAGATTGTACTGTGGCCGTGAGTTTGGAAAATATTAGCCCTGAAAAGCGCTTGATGATCACCCATAAGGTTATGGAATCACTGGATCAATGGGGTCTTTCGGGCGATCAGATCCTGGCTATACTGGATTTTCCGGAGGGACACCGCAGCCGGCATCTGATGCAATACCGCAAAGACACGCCATTGCCCGATATCGAGTCAATAAACGCCCGCGTTATACGCCTGCTGGGCATAATTGACGCTCTACGCACAACCTATCCGCGAAACGTTAATATGGGGCCGCGCTGGATGAATACTCCGCATCGCCGGATGCAAGATCGTACACCGTTGCATACCATGGTCGAAGACGGCGAAACTGGCGTCATCACGGTACTTTCCGAACTCGATTGTGCCTACGCCTGGGAGCTGAGCGGTTCCACGACGCCCTCAAACAGTTAAGGAAACTCTGAGTAAATCAGAGTTTCCGCGGCGCACGGGTGCGCCGCCATTTTCAATCGCCTTAAGCGATTGAAAATGAGGGGAAACAGAAAATCGCATTTTATGCTTCCCGTGCTCTGATAATTCACGGATGAATTATTCAGAGCTTCCTTAAATACTGGCAAGAGTTATAAGTGCCTGAACTATGCCGTAAGCCCTGAAATACATTGGCGTTAATTGGCGGCTAAATAATCTTTGCGTTGTGTTTTTATTTAGCTCTGGAGTGTGATGTTCCCGAACGGGTTGTCCTGCTGCAGGCTGATCACGATGGTCTCTTCCAGCGGTATTTCATTGGCTTCGATGTGTGGCGTCAACTGTTCAGCCACTTGCAGAATGGTCAGCATGCCCTGGCGATTGGCGTCATTCTGGTCCAGTCGGCTGATTTCATTAATCAGGCTGCGAACATAGTTCTGAAAGGTATCCGCCTGCTGAGCGAGATTCAATGCCCTGAATTCTGCTGTGAAATCCAGGTGCAGTTCTTGTCCGCCCAGGTCATTTTGCTGGATCCCGATCTTGAAAGGTCCGTTAATTTCCATACGTCATTCGTCGCCTTATTGCCGTGATTTTTTTATGAGTTCATAGGCTTCCTTGATCTGCTGGGTTTTTTCATTTGCCAGTTTGATCATCTCTTCCGGGAGCCCCTTGGATACGAGTTTATCAGGATGGTGCTGGTTCATTAAGCGGCGATATGCTTTCTTGACATCGGCATCCGGCGCTTTTTGTGATACGCCCAGTACCTCATAGGCTTCCTTGATCGCGGCTTTTTCCGTTTTGGGAGACGCAACGCCGCCAGCAAGATGAAACAGATGGTCCAGTGCCTTGCGGGGAAAGCCGAGTACATCGGCAATTTGATAGAGTATGTCTTTTTCTGCCGGGTCCAGCTTCTGGTCTGAAAACGCCATGCTGATCTGTATTTCAAGAAACATCTGAATCAGATTGATGCGTCTGTGACACTCCTTGCGGAATTGCACCAGTACATCGTGCAACGGAAAGTCATCCGCCTTGCCTTCTTCGAACAGTTTTATGGCGGCTTGCCGCTGCTGCGCATCAAGGCGCATTTGCGCCATGATCGCTTCGGTATTGGCGATTTCAGCCTGGCTGACCTTGCCATCGGCTTTGGCGATGTGGCCCATGATCGAGAAGGTCGCCGTGAAGAAAGCCGCCTGTACTCGCTCCTGGTCACCGTAGGCTAAGCCGCCAAATTCGGCTGAGAGTTTCAGGCCTCGGTCGAAGTTATGGCCGAGTGCAGCACCAAGCAATGCACCAAGCGGTCCGCCCAGCATGAAGCCAAAAGCGCCGCCAACCAGTTTTCCCCACCATGCCATCAGAAGTTCGTCCGCTGGAACAGTCCAGCTGGCAGGTCCCAGACTTTATGCTGATAGAGTTGTGCTGATCGCATGGTCATTGCTGTATCTGGTAAATCAGGTCCCTGAGTCTATCGATTTTTTCAGCAGTATTGTTGATTTCGAGCAGACTTTGTTTGATTCGTGGGTCGACTGGCAGTAGCTGGGATAACTTATGACATATGTCTTGTGCCGATGTGAAATCAATTTCCCTGGTTTGCTTCTCTGTGTAGGGATGTTGCTCTAGCTGCTTGAGCGTATCTATCAGGTCCGGTATCTGCTTCGTTAACGCATGGTCTGACTTTTCCAATGCGGGCAGTTTTTCAATTTCGCCGGTCAACAGGCCGTCGTCCTGTGCGCAGGGCTTGCTGACACGAACCCTGTATTTGGCTTCGATGGTTATGCCAAACAAGCCGTTTTCCAGCGTCGCCCAGTCGATGATCTCCACATGGCTGCCGATGCTGAATGTTTCGGGTGTGTCGCCGACTTCCTTGCCGGCGCTGATTAAAATGACGACAAAACCATGATTATCACGCAAGCAGCTCTTGATCAGTCGCAGGTATCGCTGCTCAAAAATCTGCAAAGACAGCATACAGCCGGGAAATAGCACGTCGTTCAACGGAAACAGGGCTGAACGATTGTCTGAATCATTAAGGCTCAAGTTGTAACCTGGTATAGGGAGGTGTTCATGGTATACCTTTATATATGCTGGGTCACATGTATCCCATGTCATGCGATGACCGTATTTTACCGTCAGCACGCCAGGCATTGCCATTGCAATTTTATGCGCAACATCGTTTGATGATACGCAGGAACCAGCCACGATGTGTGCACCGCACGTGCAGTTGCGGGAGATTCAGGAGATTACAACACATCCTTGTGTTTCCCCTTCGGGTCCGCCATTTTCCATCACGTATGTGATGGAAAATGAAGAAAAATCAATAGCGCATTTTATTTTTCGTGCTCTGATAATTCCTGGATGGAATTATTAAGCGCTTCCTTTAATATCAGTGTACGATCCCGTCCGATAACTTATTATATGGGGCAGCCGTGCCGTAAAATCCAAATCCTTCATGCACTATGTGGGCTAACCATTACCATCATCACTGTGTGGCGGACCTTGCCTGGGCCTTGTCCAGTCCGCCTATGTTGCACTATCAGGGCACGGATTGTGACTGGTTTTCTGATGCCTGGTACCTCGAGCAGTATACCCAGATCGAAGCGAAATTGCGCCAGCTGGACCGCCGCCCTGCTGAGCTGAACAACTTGTTGACAGCGCAGAAGGACCAGCGGTTGGGTAATTATTTCGAAACGCTCTGGTCATACGCACTGCAACTGAATCCACGCTACCAGCTGATTGAGCGCAACCTGCAGATTCATGACGGCGAGCGCACAATCGGAGAAATGGATTTCATTGTGCTGGACAGGGATACCGGGCGTCACGCCCACTGGGAGCTGGCCATCAAGTTTTATCTTGGTATTGGCAATACCGTACACCAGCATGCCTGGCATGGTCCTGGTAAAAAAGACCGCCTGGATCTGAAGGTCGGTCATCTGCTGAACCGGCAGACAGTGCTCAGTCGTGATCCAGTTGTCAGGGCGCAGCTCGATCAGCGAGATATTGTCATCGATGAGTGCGCAGTGATTCTGAAGGGCCGTTTATTCTATCCCTGGCAACAGGGTGGGCAGGAACGCCATCCATACGCTGCCAATCCGGCGCACCTCACTGGCCATTGGCTCACCCGAAATCAGTTTGAGCACGCATTCGGCCTCGAAGCCTGTTTTCAACCGCTGATACGCAGTGGCTGGCTGTCAGACCATCGAAACGATGAACATTCCGTGGGTTATACCATCGAAGACTTGCTGCGGCTGGTTGATCAAGGCAAATTCCGCTTGCCATTGCAGGTCACCCGACAGGAGGGTGGATTAGCCGTGGAACGCCTTTTTATTGTAAACGATAATTGGTCAATCATTGAAGCATGACAAAATTGCAGGAAATATCTATACAAACCCGTCTAAATGATTATAATTTGCACATGCTAGAAATGAATATTCAAACAAACAGGGAGCAAACTGCCATGGATAGAAGCCATATTGTCGAACTGCTGCAGCAGTACGAAGTAACACCCACTCGCCAACGTATCGAGATTGCCGATTACCTTTTTCAGAAGCCCCGGCATTTGTCTGCCGAAGATATTCTTGAAGGCGTCAATGCCAACACCAACTGTGTGTCGCGTGCCACTGTGTACAACACCCTTGGCCTGTTTACCAGCAAAGGTCTGGTGCGTGAAATACTGATTGACCGGGAGCGAGTGTTCTACGATACCAACAGAGCAGAGCACTACCATTTATACAACGTCGACAGCGGTGAGCTGCACGATGTGATGAATACTGAAATTCAGGTGGAAGCACCCCGGTTACCCGAGGGTATGCGTATCGTTGACACCGACGTGATATTTCGTGTCAGCAGCAAACCCTGAGCCGTCGATCCACGTCAATTAAAAAAGCCTGCGACTGCAGGCTTTTTTATCTCTCGAGGGACTCCTGCAGCTGATTTTACTGAATACTCTCCAGGTCGCTGGCCAGGGACGTGGCTAGATTGTCGGCAATGCGATCAACAGTCACGTTGTAGTTTTCGTGATCGACACCCGCTGCAATGTTACCGCCCCTGTGAATCTCGGCGATCATGCTGGGCGTGAGTTCAAAGCGCAGAAAATGCACAGCAGAGGTTTTATCTTCAGTGGCGCGTTCCAGATCTTCATCGGCAATGGCATAGATCTTGTCCATGTCATTCACACGAAGCCAGATCCGTTCTTCGATACCCACCAGTTTATGCAGCATCTTCTGGCGCTCGGCTACGTCGGCATACTGAATCATCAGGGTCGCTTTCCAGTTGGTGCCGTCCGGAATCAACGGGTTATAGGCATCAAGTTCCTCCTGGATACCCTCGGCATCAAATATCTTCTCGGCCTTCAGCATTTCCTGAACCTGGTAGTGCATCACCAGCCTGTCCTCAAAAAACAAGGCAAGGTGCTCGCCAAGATACAGGCGCCTGTTTTTCTTGTGTTCCATCACACGGGCACGAAATTCATCTCGGATTTCTGAGTATTCTTCGAGTGAATACAGATCTTTTCTGCTAAGTTTACTCATGATATTCATATTCCATACGCTCTTCTGATCAGGGAAATGGGATGTTCCGGCTGACTGCCATCGGCCAGCCCGGATTCGATGTGGTGTGCAGCCATGGCGCAGTCGCTCGTGTAGTGGTCCGGCGCTGCCTGCTTGACCTTGGTGACCACAGGTCGGCAGATCTTCATTGCCATATCGTGAAATTCGCTTTTTACGGTATAAATACCATCGTGCCCGGAGCAGCGTTCAATCGGCAGGACCTCGGTGTCGTGCACAAGTTGCAGCAGGTCGCGTGTTTTCAAACCGATATTCTGTACACGCTGGTGACAGGCAACATGGTAAGCCACCTTACCCAGAGAATTTTTGAAGTTTGTATCTAGTTTGCCGTCCTTGTGGCGCAGCATCAGATACTCGAACGGATCGAACATCGCGTTTTTTACTTTAATTACATTCGCCTCCTGTGGAAACATCAGCGGTAGCTCCTGTTTGAACATCAGCGTGCACGACGGTATCGGCGTGACGATGTCCCAGCCTTCGTCGACCAGTGCTGCCAGAATTTTGATGTTGGAATCCTTGGCGGCAGTTACTGCATCAAGGTCGCCCAGTTCGAGTTTTGGCATGCCGCAGCATTGCGTATCTCTGGCGAGCATGACCGGTATGCCGTTGTGTTCAAAAACGCGAATCAGGTCCTCGCCCATCTCGGGCTCATTGTAATTCCCGTAACAGGTGGCAAACAACGCGACTTTGCCGCGTGTGGTAGCGGTGGGCTGAGCGTCCACTTGCAGTGGCGCACGCCCGGTGTCCCGTTTACGCAAGGTTTTTGAGTGATACTTGGGTATCGGTGCTTCGGGATGAATGCCCAGCGTTTTGTCGAGTATCTTGCGCGAGGCTTTGTTCGCATTGACGGCGTTCACGGTTTGAGTAATGACCGGAATGCTGGCGAATTTGCCGATGGTGTCGGTCGAAGTGATCAGCCGGTCGCGTCTTTTTGTGTCGCCATTTTTGAACTTGATCGCTTTCGCGCGCAACATAAGGTGTGGAAAATCCACATTCCAATCGTGCGGCGGTACGTAGGGGCATTTAGTCATGTAGCACAGATCACACAGATAGCAGTGATCAACGACCTGCCAGTAGTCGTGCTTTGCGACACCGTCTACTTCCATGGTATCGGAGTCATCCACGAGGTCGAACAGGGTCGGGAACGAGCCACAGAGGCTGACACAGCGGCGACAGCCGTGGCAGATATCAAAGACGCGCTCAAGTTCCTCGAACAGGGTTTGTTCATCCCAGAATTCAGGTTTCTCGTGTCCCAGGGGATGACGAGTCGGGGCTTCGAGGCTGCCCTCGCGTTGTTCAGTTGCCATGATATATATTTTTTAATGACGCCGGGATCGGATAACCCCGGCGCAAACCTGTTGGTTGATCGAGTTTATTCCATATTATCCAGTGCTTTCTGGAAACGATTGGCGTGTGACCGTTCTGCCTTGGCCAGTGTTTCAAACCAGTCGGCAATTTCGTCAAAACCTTCATCGCGTGCGGTTTTAGCCATACCGGGATACATGTCGGTATACTCGTGTGTTTCGCCGGCAATCGCTGCTTTCAGATTGTCCGAGGTTCCACCGATGGGCAGGCCGGTTGCCGGATCGCCGCTTTCTTCCAGATATTCCAGATGACCGTGTGCATGGCCGGTTTCACCTTCGGCGGTTGAGCGGAAGACCGTCGATACATCGTTGTAGCCTTCGACGTCTGCTTTTGCAGCGAAATAAAGGTAGCGGCGGTTAGCCTGTGATTCGCCAGCGAATGCATCTTTAAGATTTTGTTCTGTTTTACTGCCTTTCAGTGCCATGATTATCTCCTCTATGAATTATTGGGGTCAGAAATTCTACATCAGAATTCTATATCGACAACAATAATCATGTATTGATGCATTTACAATTAGTATTTCACTATCTGTGTGATTGTTTTTCTTTATTGTGATGAGCACGGCTCTGCGTGTTCTGGATTTTTTAGGTTTTACATATCGGATCATACTGTTAATCTAGGTGCAAGAATAATCAGGAGTCATAGTATGTCACGTGAAGTCGATGTTGCCATTATTGGTGCGGGTAGTGCCGGTTTGTATGCCTTGTCGCAAGTGCGCCGGGAGACCGACAATTACGTTTTGATCGATGGTGGGGAGCTGGGAACAACGTGTGCACGGGTTGGCTGCATGCCATCAAAGGTCATCATACAGGTAGCGGAAGATTTTCACCGGCGCACGATTTTTGATCGTGAGGGTATCGATGGCGCAGATGAGCTTGGTCTGGACGATGCGGCAGTGATGGAGCATGTTCAGGATCTGCGTGACACCTTCGTCGACAGGACGCTCGGTGTAACCAATGGGCTGGATGAGGCCCATTTAATCGACGGTTATGCACGATTTGTCGATGACAGCACCATTGAAGTCAACGATGAGCGTTACCTGGCCAAAGCCGTTGTCATCGCAACCGGCACGACGCCGATCGTACCCGATTCATGGCAGTCATTCAGGGATGACATCATCACCACCGATGAATTTTTTGAACTGGAAGAGCTGCCGGCATCCGTCGCGGTGATTGGCCTGGGTTCGATCGGGCTGGAACTTGGACAGGCTTTATCGCGACTGGGTGTTGATGTGACCGGTGTCGATCTGCTCGACACGGTTGCCAAGCTGCAAGACCCGGCAGTCAACAAGCTGGTTGTCGAAGCTATCGGCAAGGAATTCCCGCTGTGGCTGGGTGAGGCGGTACAGCTAGAAAAAACAGCAGATGGCATCCTCGTCAGCGCGGGTGATCAACAGGTCACCGTCGAGAAAGTACTGGCCAGTCTCGGTCGCAGACCAAGTCTTGATAAGCTCGGGTTGGAGAATACATCGCTGCAACTCGATGACAGGGCTGTGCCGGTACGCAATCCTGAGACCATGCAGTGCGGCCAGTCATCCATCTATATTGCCGGTGATGTTGTTATGGATCGTCCGTTATTGCACGAAGCCGGCCATGAAGGTCGCGTCGCCGGCTATAACGCAGTACGCCAGAGTGCCGTCAGGTTCAGACGGAAAACAGCGCTGGCGATTACCTTTTGTGATCCCAATATTGCAACAGTTGGCGCACAGCTCGACGAGCTTGATGAGTCAGCCATTGCAATTGCGGAGATGCAGTTTGCCCCGGTGGGTCGTGCGCTTATCATGGGTAAAAATCGTGGCATATTGAGGCTCTATGTCAACAAGGCCGATGGTCTCGTGCTGGGCGCAGCGATGGCTTGTGTCAAGGGTGAGCATCTGGCACATCTGCTCGCATGGTCGATCCAGCAGGGGATGGCGGTGTTCGATATGCTGAAAATGCCATTTTATCACCCGGTCATCGAAGAGGCATTGCAGGCAGCGCTGTACGGTGTGCTGCCCGAGCTGGATATCCAGGAAGAAACGGTCGAGCTGGAAAGAATTTGAGTAACGCAAGGCCTCAAACAGCGTGTTGATGGGGTATTGCGTGATTTATTTTGCAGGTACTTACACTCGCGGTTTTTCGATAGGGGATTATTGAAAATACCGAGTCAGATTGACTGACAACAACAAGCGGTCATAGTCGTATGCATCAATGTTTGATTGATTGTCTGTGTAGGCTATTTCTGTATTGACTGCCCAGCTTTCAAAGTGCCCGCTTTTAATGTCGCGGTTGTAACCGATACTGGCTGTGTACTCATCATCTTTTCTGATCAATGTCGTGTTGGTGTCATCGATTATTGTATCCGGCGCCTTGTAATCAAATCTTCGCGTGTTGGCCTTCAGATAAACACTGCTCATATTGGTAACGGTGGTGTAGCCGCTGAAATAAAGCGTAACACCGTCGTAGGCAAACTGGTCGTCTTCGGCGCTTCGCTTGCGAAAACGAAAGCCCACTTCTATTCCGGTGTTGAGCCTTTGCAACAGCGTTGAATAGGCGGCGCCAGCCATCAACAGGCTACCATTCTGCGGGTCATTGATTTCATCGGCATAATTACGCTTGAGTAAAGTCGATTCAATCAGGACACTTCGGTAATGACCCAGGTCCAGACTGATGTAAGGATTGAGCGACAATGCGGTTGCCAGTGAGCTATGACCTAGATTGACATAGTCTGCCCTCAAAGGTATTGCACCCAGCCATCGTCGCGGGGCTATGAATGCCGGGCCGGTTTCAGCGCTGACCATATTCAGATCGAAGTCACTGGTCTCGGTATACAGGTTGCTGGATATCGACGCCTGGCTTTGCCATTCAAGGCTTGTTCTGGTGCCGACTATGTTCAAAGGTTTTTTTCGGCGATGCCGGTGTGACGCGCTCAGTACGATATCTGAACCAACGGAAGCGATTTCTTCTGAAGGCAAAAAGAATTCACGGCCATTGACGATTACGTTGCCGACGCCAGGTACGACATTAATGTTTGAGTTGTAGATCACCCCGGCTTTGACGTACTGGGAGTATTGATGTGAACCTTTCGGCTGCAACTGATCGCGGGACGCCTGCTCGATGTAGGCCTGGATGGCCAGGCGAACTGAATCGGGTGTTTCAGGATCATCCAGCACTATTTGGAACTGCTCCATTGCTTTCTGGTAAAAACTGGCTTCATGGTAAGCCACGGCCAGTTCAAGTCTGGCTCGATTCAGATACGGGTGCGTTGCCAGTATGTTTTCGAATAATTTTATCGCATCATAGATCTTACCGGCTTCGCGGTCGTCCATGGCCTCATCGAACTGCGACTGCACGGAGTCAGGGTCTTGTGCCCTGGCATCTTTGATAGCGATCATGCATGTGACGGCTATTAGAATAGCCGGTGTTGTCAGTTTTTTATATTCCACGCTTTTCAGGATGTATCTGATTATCAGCTTAGATGATACAGTTACAACTGCCACACATGTTACAGCGTGTGCTCTCGTTTTCAATTTACGCTTTCAGTTTTAGCGCTTTTGCTGCAGGTGTTAGCCAATTCGTTGATGGATTTGGCTTCAGCTTCAGCATATCTGCATCGATCCATGGTTACAGACCTTTTTGATTCTTGTGCAATGATGAAATGGGTGAGGTAGGGTGCGCCATGCGCACCACGCGTCAGTAATCATGCGTGTTGCACTGATTGCAGTGCGCACCACGCACCCTGCGATGTAGACACTTTATTTCATAAACGACATGCGTAACACATACAGTGGCGAGCGCGCGCTGGCTACAACAGGCGGGTTAGGGTAATCTGTGCCGATGCCTGTTGATTCAGTGCTTGACGGGTGCGTGTAACAGCACTGATACGCCAAAGTAAACAGTGGTTGGGAAGAACTGGCAAGCAGTCGATAGGTCTCAGAATTTATGGCAATCGAGCAGATTTCAGCGTCGCTGGTGGTATTGCTGCTGTTGGCTTTTATCGCAGAGCCATTATCGCGGCTTATTCGCCTACCTTACAGTAGCGTGCTGGTGTTATTGGGGTTTGTGGTGTCTGAGCTTGTTGTGAGGTCAGGTTTTGATACCGGTGTCCGTGCCGATAATTTCCACGATCTGATATTCTACGTATTCATTCCGGTACTGGTTTTCGAATCAGCATACAAGATCGATAAAACACGGCTATTGCACAATATTGTTCCGATCATCTTTCTTGCGGTGTTCGGTTTATTGCTGACAGCAACAATAACCGCAGTCGGACTCTACTACGGTATCGCGCATGCCGTCGGTTTTCCGCTGATTGCGGCCTTACTCAGCGGTGCGATACTTGCAGCGACAGATCCTGTTGCCGTTGTGACGCGTTTACGCGAAATCGGTGCACCTGACAGGTTGAGGATATTGCTGGAAGGTGAAAGCCTGTTCAATGATGCTGCCGCCATTGTGCTCTTCGGTCTTTTTATTTCTATGGCGCTTTCAATGGAGAATTCGATCAGCGTTTCAGACGCCATCGCTGAATTCCTGACAATATTCCTGGGTGGTCTGCTAACCGGGTTGATCGCGGGCCTGGTCACCGGTTTACTGGCCAAACTGGTCAAATCCGATTCGATGACCGGGATGCTCTCATTGATGCTGGCCTATGGGTCCTACTTGCTCGCTGAAGAGCTTTTGCACGTGTCCGGTGTCATGTCGACACTTGCAGCAGCCATTGTCATGTCCGCTATGCTGAACAGGCAGTCAGGAAAAACAGCATTGATGAAAACTGAATACCTGTGGGACGTTACGGGTCACATTGCAAACGCGATCGTCTTCATCGTCATGGGTGTGACCATTACTCTCAGTATGTTCGAGGAGCGCTGGCTCGCGATGTTGATCGCGATAGCCGCTGTTCTTGTCGCAAGAGCAATAAGTACATATGGAAGCTTGAGCCTGTTGGGTCTGTTTCAGCGCAAGCCTATCGATCTTCGTCACCAGACAGTCATGGTCTGGGGTGGTTTGAGGGGGGCGGTGGCACTGGCGCTCGCTTTATCCATACCGGTAACACTGGATTACTGGTGGACAATACAGTCGATCGCGTTTGGTGTTGTCTTATTCACCTTGTTTGTACAGGCGCCAACGATACACTGGGTCGTAAACAAACTGGGATTGCGACACTAGGAGTCTGTGCGGTAGAAAGTATCCCTACTGCAAAAGCGCCACAGCGGTTCATTTATCTGTTCTTTTTCGTTGCGTAGTGCCCACTATGCGCCTCAAAAGAACAGAAAACTGTCCTCGCCGTGCCACTTTTTCGCTACGGGTATTTCTATCGCGCAGACTCCTAGCCCGCATTTCTCACCAGGCGGGCTAAACCCGGGCTAACGTACAGACGAGATCAGAAAGATCACAAAAGCGATGAGAGCAACGGCCAGTAATGCCAGTGTCCCCCAGTGCTTCTCTTCGGCGTTTTTACTTCTTTCAATAGTCGCCTTGATGCCCGGTCTGAACAGAAACAGTACCAGTATGGCCAGCGCACCCAGAACCAATTGTTCCCATAACTCCATTTCAATTTTCCCGATCAATCAAATTTGTAATGTTTCTCTATCGGCTCGATGATTTTCCACACGCATTTCATGCCCCTGGGAAAGACCACCAGGTCGCCTCTGCTGATGGTCACCGGATCCTCGTTTTCTACCGTGATGAGGGCGCTGCCTTCTATAATGTAGCAGGTTTCCTGCTGATCATATTCCCAGTCGAATTCAGAAATGCCCTTGGTCCATACCGGCCAGTCATCGACGTACAGGACATCGAGTTTGGCGGGCGTTACATTATGTTCAATCGTAATCGTACTCATGGCCACAGCTTGTTGGGTTCAAACCTGGATTTTATCAGCGTATCCCTTCGATGGTGTGTTTTTTCTCCATTTTACCCCTCTAAGCCAAATCCTGCGTGCAATACCCTGGTGGAATAATGGGTGTACTCATGATCGCACCTCGCTGATAATAAGGACCGGTATCAATGGTACAGACAAGCAATATGCACAATCAGCCCGGCTCCAGTCCGGATATTTTCGATGTTTGCTATGAAGACTATGATGAAAAGGTCATAGCTGCGTCACACGAATTACCCATCCTGGTGGATCTATGGGCGGACTGGTGTATGCCCTGCCTGGTGATCGCGCCAAAATTGAAAGCCCTGATCGAGGAGTATGCGGGCAGGCTGAAGCTGGCCAAACTCGAGGTTGATGCCGGTGAGAACATGAGGCTGGCCGGTAAATACAAGGTCCGGGGCTTTCCGACCGTTATTTTGTTTATCGATGGCGAGGAAAAAGCGCGCTTTCACGGCGCCCAACCGCTCTCTTTTTTGCGGGAGTTTGTCGACGAGTATCTGGATGCGTAGAGAAATGAGCAAATAATCAAACACTTATTTTTGATCTACATCTATTTTTTACAATCCTTTATTGATATAGAATCACAGAGCTAATCAATTCTTTAAATTTGGAGAGAACGCAATGAAGAGACTTCTTGGCAGTTTGCTGGCAGCCATTCTCCTGACTGTAGCGAGCACTAGCATGGCCTGGTGGAATGATGATGATGATTACTACGGTGGTCCGTGGGGTGGTGACTGGAACCCCTATGATGAATGGGATCCGCGTTACTGGATGGAAGAAATGGAAGACATCTGGGATGATGATGATGACTATTACCGCTACGGTGGTTACGGTCCTTATGGTGGCTACGGTGCTCCCTACGGTGGAGGCTACTACGGTGCTCCCTACGGTGGAGGCTACTACGGTGCTCCTTACGGTGGTGGCTACGGCGCTCCTTATGGTGCTCCTTACGGTGGCGGTTACCCTTACTACGGCTACTAAAGGCTGATCAACTCCTCTATTAATGGAGAAAGCGCAATGAAGAAACTAATTGGCAGTGTATTCGCGGTCGTACTCATGACCGCTGCTAGCACCAGTATGGCGAGCTGGTGGAGTGATGATGACTACGGCGGTCCATGGGGCGGTGGTGGTAACTGGAACCCGTATGATGAGTGGGATCCGCGTTACTGGATGGAAGAAATGGAAAACGAATTCGACGATGATGACTATGGCCGCTATGGTGGTTACGGTCCTTATGGCGGCGGTTACCCCTACGGTGGTGGCGGCTACCCCTACGGCGGCGGCTACGGCGCTCCTTATGGCGGCGGTGGTTATGCGCCGGCACCGTATGGCGGTGGGGGTTATGCGCCGGCACCGTATGGCGGTGGGGGTTATGACCCCTATGGCGGCGGTGGTTATGCGCCATCTGGCGGTGGCTACCCGCAGCAGGGCTACGGCTACTAGGCAACACTGCTGTTAGTTCCACAAAAGCCTGCGCCAGTCGCAGGCTTTTTTTGTGCCATCGATAAAGGCTGATTCACCGCAAAGGCCGCAAAGTCTTCCAGCTAGCCCGCATTTCTCACCAGGCGGCGTAAGATACTGATAAGGCATTGGTCTTTTTGAAGAAAACCCGAATGATCAAAATACAGTGTGTTATTCAAACATGCCTATCTTGGTTCAGGCGGGTCTTCTTTTGCATGAGATCGTAGGGTGCGCCGTGCGCACCGTGAATTCTCAGTGTGCTGGGCTGTTTCGGTGCGCACGGCGCACCCTACGGCCGCTTCGCCCAAGCTGTTGCTACGCTTTTCGCTCCAGAGCGGCGCTTGTGAACACGAATCCTGCGCCTGCTCCAGTGATCCTGGTGAGAGATGCGGGCTAGCCCGAGTGACGGCGCCAGTATTCAACGCTCTTTGCGTCCTGGTGTATTTGCGTCAGATTTTGTCTTATCCAATCTCCAGGTAACTGACCTCGGTGATAACATATTCGAACTCGCCCTCGGGCAGCTTCAGGATAAATTCATCATGCAGCGATTTTCCGATCAGTGCCTTGCCCATTGGCGAGTCCATGCTGATGTAACCCAGCGAGGGGTCAATTTCGTCGGGACCCACAATCCGATAGACAGTTTGATCCCCGTCGACGTTTTTGAGTCGGACCCAGGCGCCAAAGTAGACCTTGTCCTGATTCTCCGGGGCACGGTCGACGACCACGATACCGTCCAGCCTTTTGCGCAGGTAGCGAAGCCTGGCATCGATTTCGCGCAGTTCCTTCTTTCGATAGATGTATTCTGCATTTTCCGACCGGTCGCCTTCGGCCGCAGCTGCAGCCAGCGCTTTTGTGACCTCGGGTCGTCTATTTTTCCACAGATTATCCACTTCTTCTGCAAGCCGTTGTTTTCCAATGGGGGTTATATATTTCGATGCGGCCGGTTGTGGTGGGCGATAGCGTCCCATAGTGAGTTATTCGTAATCGTTGGGGTGTGGAATGTTACCAGATTGTAGTCAGTTGCCGGAATGGGTGCGCTGGATAGCGCAGGATGCCGATGGTGTCTGGTGGGCCTACGAGCACGAGCCCAATATGTCGGCGGCAGGCTGGTACGAAAATGAGGTTGGACAGAGTGTTCGTCTACACACCGGTGATCCTAACCCGCGGTGGACACAAGAAATCCACCCTATTAGCAATTGTAATCAATAAGTTACAATATTTATCTAAAATATTTTGCAGATATGTGCTATAACATCCTCTGGGTGTGTGCCTACTCTATAATAATAATAAATCCGGAGCAAGAAACATGGATATAAAAAATCTACAACAGGGTACTAAAGCCAGGATAAAAAGTACCGGGCAAATTGTTGAAATCAAGCGTGTCAGTAATCATGGCTTCTCCATCGTCAGGTTTAAAACTGGCGGTGACTATATGGTACTGAATGATCGACTTGAAGCAACAGCGGTTGAAGCAGTCAAGCACTAGCTTGATTTAAACAACCCACCCGTTCTTTGGGCAGCCGGCGCAGTCGGCTGCCCAACAGCTTTATAATATCTTACATAAAGCTGAAAGCTGATAAAGAATTTCAATCGGCGAATCCTTGACAATACCTGCTCACAGGTGTGCACTAACGCGCATAAAGACCAACATGCCTGTTTGCCGGGATAGGGTGAAAAGGCTTAGATTGGCTCATGACGGCTGGATCGGCAGTTCAGAGTATCAGGCTGAAGTTGAGATTGGGCTGGTCTACGCCCGGATATTACACGAAGGCGGCAATCAACGGGACATTCATCATATCTAATTCGACTGTCTGACAACATTGAACTTATACATCCTGCAGCACGGTGAAGCTGAATCGAAGGACATCAATCCCGAGCGGCCATTGTCCGAACAGGGAATCCGTGATATTCGGCTTCTGGCTATGCATATGCTAAACACCGGCGTTAAGCTGGGAAATATCATGCACAGTGGCAAGTTGCGTGCAGAACAATCCGCCAGACTCATCGCTGACACACTCTCACCTGAAATCAAACCGGTACAGGCGGATGGTCTAAAACCGAATGATGACCCGGCTATATTTGCGGCCGCGATTGTTCCCCAGGGAGTGGACCTGCTTATCGTCAGCCATATGCCATTGGTCTCCAGGTTGTGCTCAGTCTTGCTAACGGGTTATGCGGACACCGCATTTGCATCTGTACCCGGCACTCTATTCTGCCTGGACAACAAAGACGGAGTCTGGCGCCTGGCCTACATGCTCCGACCGGAGTTTCTCGAGCATTAGCCCGCATTTTTTGCTGTTTTCGACAAATCATGCACTTAATCAAGCCGTTATGCGTAGCTATATGAATTAGCTGGCGTTTTTATAATGGTATATAATTCGCCTGCTTTGTATAAATGGAGCAAAAACGGAGTCTTAGATGGTGTTTTTTAGATGCTTGCTTGCAGGCCTTATGCTGGCAGTTTCAGGTCAATCCCAGGCCTTGTTCATGCCGGATGGATTTACCATAAATATTGACAAGGAAGACATTCCAGATGAAGGTTGCGGAGCGCTGGCTACGGAAAGACTGACTGCACTGTAGGTTTCGTCATTGAGCGCGTTTTTAGTTCGGGGTTAGGCGCTCGAGGTCTTCATTCCGGGTGTGTTTTGATTAAACGCTCGATTCATTGCAGCGCATAATCATGTGTGTCAGCCACATTAGATCTCGTTCGTTATCAATTAGTAGAGCCCGTTATCCTTTTTGTCACCGCTTTGTTCAGACCTCAGGGTTAGATCGCCGGTGGCTGATGCGTTGATTCGTTATGTGGCAGGTTGTATGATGCTGTCGTTTCGTAAGCAGGGCGGCCTTCTGACTACCTCCAACTAACGATGGCGTTTGCATACGGGCGCGTATTCAGGGAGTTTTTTTCAGGAGTTGTACCGGTTCAACACTCACGTTACACCTATCACCAATACGCAGAATTGAAATCTCAAATGGGAGAAAAATATATGAGCAAAAAACTAAAGGTTACCACCACCTGTCTTGCCATGACGGTTCTGGCGGCGAGCAGCGGTATTGCCCTGGCGGGCGATGATGACGCAGGCTACTGCATGGACGTGGTCATCGAGCCGTTTCACATGATGCCTGATATGCAGCCGGAAGGTACTTGCACTGTCAGAGATTACTGGGGCGGTGAGCTCCAAGACGCCTACTATCCTTTCACTAAAGAAGAACATCTTTTCAACTGCGAATACTTTGGTCCAATCTCACCATTGCCTACCGGTGACATGGTGCCGTCGGCCGTGGTTAGCGACGGTAATATCGTCGGTACCATTGGCGGTCATGCGTTTGAGGCCAAACTAGCGTGTGCGAGTCTGACCAACTGGTATCAGGATTCTTGCGCTCATCCGGATGACCCTAGCTCCTGCAGCTTCCAATTGGCTCAGCCCTTCCTGAATCCGCTCTTCAAAGAGTTGGGACTGGATTATTATCCGCGTGTAACCGAAGTTTCGATCTTTGATGGAGTGATTACCGTCGACAATGGCAGAAGGACGCAGGAAGTGCCGATCGTGATGGCGACCCGCGCCGCCGGCATCACTCACCTGGAAGATGTTGCTGCGCCACTGGTCGGTGCATCAATCACACACAGCTTGCTGGGCATGGTTACTTACAGAGCTGACGATGACGATGAATATGACCGTGCGGAACTCGGTGGCAGTGCTGATTTGTTACTGCAAGGGCATATCTTCTTCCCGGGTTCGGTCGAAGATGACGTCGATGAGGATGGTAACAATAAAGCGGCTGTAATCAAAGGCAGCATCTGCAGCGAGGATCTGTACAAGCAGCTGAACCGTAAAGGTGGTGGTCATGGCTATGACCATGGTCATGGCGGCGGACACCGCGGTGGCAAGCACCATGATGATGACTAATCGATTGCGATACTCGCGGTAGTTGCCAAGTTGACTTAACGGGGCATGCTTATGGAAAATGGCGGCTTCGGCCGCCGTTTTTTCCGAACATCCTGCAATAAAGGACCGTAGGGTGCGCCGCGCGCACCAAAAAAGCTGCGAAAACGGTGAATCCATGGTGCGCACGGCGCACCCTACCGCAGTGCTTTGAATCACATGCGGGCGCTCGAAAACAATAGAAACCTTTGCGTTCTCTGCGCCTCTGCGTTGAAACCAGACAACCTGCTCGTTGGTTTTGACCCTGAAGAAGATCACATACAGCACCGGTATCATGCCCAGGATTGTCGTACTGGCGGCCATCAGTACCGGGCGCATACGAGACACGGCTGAATCGAGGATGGCCTGGTAGGACTCCTTGCCGGGCTCGATCGCCCGGCGCAGCTGGATCCTGAATGACAGGTCCGCTCTTTGAATGGCGTCGACGACACCGGGAAATTGCCTGAAATCACCGGCAGTAACTCCGCCGACCAGCATGGTTTTTACCGGACGCGACTCGGGCGGTGGTAGCGGTGCCTCTTCAGTACAGGCAGCTAATAAAAATGGCAGAAGCGTGCTGGCCAGTATGGCCCGGAGATCGAATAATAAAGCATTCAGCGGCGCAGGGACATGGGCAGCCGTTCAGTTCTTTGGCAGCAGGCGGAACATTTCCCGGATGGCGTATTCAATACGCGCACGCACGGTGGCTTCATCCGCCTGTTCCTGAACCTCACCGACGGCTTCGCCAAGCCAGATAACATAACCGCTGTCGGCATCGATGAGGGCGACAACCAGCGCCGCCTTGGGCACATTTTCCAGCAGTTTTTGCTGGGTTTCAGGGTTCTGTTTCAGGCCAAGCGTGGTCATATCGACACCGGCGGCATAGGCCACCAGCATATCCGGGCTGCTGCTGACTTCGGCTATGCCACGCTTGCGTAATTCGCTGTTGATGATCAATCGAACTTCGGCATCGATATCAACATTCCTTGGCTCCCACTGGCCCTCGGGATCGAACAGGATCTGTGCTGAGGCCAGCCAGGCATAGGTCTTGAAGCCGGAGAAACTGGCCTTCGGATCTGCCTCGGCCTCAATCTTGATGTCTTTCGTTGGCGCTGTGGTGCATGCTGTCATAAATAGCATGCAGGTGATACCGGCAAACTGGAGCAGTTTATTCATGGTAATTCCCTGATCGATCGATGCGAGCACGAAGTCTACCACTGGAGTGCGGGTAAATCGGCTGTTTCGGATTACAAAATCCGGTTTTATTCAAGCAGCGGACAATGCCTTGACGAATAGCCTGATGGCAAAAAACAGCAGAAAGATTGCAAGTAGTCTCAACACAGTCGTAATCAGCCTGTCACTGAAATTGCTGCCCAGCTTCTTGATGCTTAGGGCCATGATGAACTTGGTCATCGACAGCGTGGCAAGAAAAAGCAGTGCAAATGTGATCGCGTCCGATACATCGTTCTGTAACAGGTAAGTACCCCCTACGGTACTCCAGAAAATATAAGGTACCGGATTGAGCAGGTTGATTTTAACGGCTGTCAGAAAACTGGAAGGTGCCATTTCGGGTCGTTGCGTGTCGGGGGTGGCAATGATGAGTCTGACTGCTATGAAGGCGATATACAGCGCGCCCAGTATCGAAATAGACGTGATGAACAGGTCAAAATGTTTGAATGAGTTTACCAGTATAAAACTTCCGAGGATGATTGGACCGTCCGATACGAACGGTGCCAGACTGGCCAGCAAGCCGGAGCGGGCACCGTGCAACAGTGTCTGGTGGATAACGTAGATACCCAGTGGCCCGGGTTTGAGTCCGGCAGTGATACCCAGGGAGAGTGCTGCGATGATGATTTCCATATGACGACAGATTATCAAATAATATGGGCCTTCACCTGATGCATTGGCTCATTTGAGATGAATGGAAGGAAACATCAATACCCGTATCAAGTACGATATCGCCGTGATCAGCAGGCCGCGAACCAGGTAGCGACTCTCCCAAAGCAGGTAGGGTGCGCTGTGCGCACCGCGAAATTTAAGTGTGTTAGCCAGCCCCGGTGCGCACGGCGCACCCTACAATTCATTTGAGATGAATGGAAGGAAACATCAATACCCGTATCAAGTACGATATCGCCGTGATCAGCAGGCCGCGAACCAGGTAGCGGCTCTCCCAAAGCAGGTAGGGTGCGCCGTGCGCACCGCGAAGTTTAAAAGCGTTATCCAGCCTCGATGCGCATGGCGCACCCTACAACTTCTATTGTCGTAAACCTGTGACTACTCTGCGCCTCTGCGGTAAAAATAAGATTTTCTAGCACACGGAGTAATAGACCTGCGAACATCTCCTTTTGATTGTTATTCAGGATTTGGGGAATTCGATGGCGTGCCTGATCACATTGGCGAGATCATCGTAGTGGATTTCATCGCGTACTCTGAAATTGATGCAGCCTTTACCGGTTTTCTGCTGCGGGTGTTTACTCTGGTAGGATTCGAGATGGGATGCACTACAGGTATAGAGTGAAATATAGTGCTTCTGGTTGGCCAGGGCGACCCAGCCATCACCAACGCTATATGTCGGCATTTTGTATCGCATATCGACGATGGCGTCAGGATGGAGTTGAACAATCAGCTGGTGTATCGACAGGAATCGTTCAAGGCGGTTTTGCGGGATAGCGTCAATATAGGCCTGTACGTCCTGATGCATGATTAATCGAGGTATCTGGAGATATCGACATCATCGATCTGTTCGGCATCGAGAAACTGCTCACCGTACTTTTTATAAACACCACTGGTGAGGAATAGCTTGAACAGGTCCGGATCGATGTGGTTGTCTTTGCTCATGGCGCTCATGATGCGAATAGCTTCTGATAATGTTTTGGCTTTCTTGTACGGGCGGTCGGATGCGGTCAGGGCCTCGAAAATGTCGGCGATGGCCATCATGCGTGCTGTCAATGGCATTTGATCACGTGTAAGCCGTTTCGGGTAGCCCCTGCCATCCATGGTTTCATGATGACCGCCGGCTATTGTCGGTACCTCGCGTAAATGTTTTGGGTACGGCAGTTTTTGCAGCATGATGATGGTTTGTGTCATATGATCGTTGATCTTGTAACGCTCCTCTGCACTGAGCGTGCCCCGGCCTACCGATAAATTGTACAACTCACCACGGTTATATTTGTGCTCGGGCATATCGAGCTTGAATCCCCAGGGGTTGTCGGCAGGCATGCGTTCATGATCTTCGCGCTCGATGATGTGTTCGGGTTTGTCGGCGAGGACGTGTTCCTCAGCGGGTAATGTTGGTTTTTCGCTCTTGTTTTTGCGCCGGGCTTCTTCCCATGAAATACCCAGGCGGTCATCCAGTGTGCGTTTCCAGGTGCGTTGAGCGATGCGCTTGAGACGATCGATTTTGTCATCACTCATGAACTCACCGCCTTCGTTACATTCGGCGATAAAGGCAAATTCATCATCCAGCTGCTTCAGCGTTGCGGTCAGCGATCCCTGCAGGCTCGCGTTATCGCCACCTTCAGCGAGTTGCTGCCAGTACTGAATTTCTGCATCACGTTTAAGAACCTCAAAGCGCATACGCACTTCATGGATACGGTCATAAATCGTTTCAAGTTTGGTTGCCTTGTCGACAACATATTCCGGCGTCGTTACCTTGCCGCAATCATGCAGCCAGCTCGCTATCTCCAGTGCTTCCCACGCCTCCTCGGCAAGGTCAAACTGATCGAATGGTGGCTCTTTAGATGCGCAGGCTGCTTGCGCCAGCATACGGGTTAGTTCGGGTACGCGCTGGCAATGCCCGCCGGTATAGGGTGATTTCGCATCGATCGCACCCGCTATCAGTTTAATAAACGCGTTTAACAGCGCCTCTTGCATATGCAGCAGCTGCCGGCTTTCGAGTGTTACAGCGGCAAAGCCGGAGAGGGCCTGGATAAAGGCCAGGCTGGCTTTTTCAGTTTCAGTTGTCAGTTCGTCGGCTTTTCGGAATAAAAGACACAGCAGGCCAATATGTTCATAGTTTCTGTTGGTCAGCGGTAACGCGATCATCGTAAGATGATCCGTATTGAAACGTTTTAGCAGGGGTTTGAACGCATCGCTGGAGGATTCATCGATAGTGATCACGCTGCTTCTGTTTTTCGTGAACAGAGACGCTAGTTCATTAGCTTCTGATGATATCGGTGCTATCTCATCGGTATCGATAAAGTTGTCGCTGTTTGAACACAGTACGCCGGGTTCCAGTGCGTCTTCGTTTTCGTTCATTAAATAGGTAAGGACCCCATCGGCATGGCTTATCAGCATGGTTTCCTGGCTGATGCTGCGTAAAAGGTTATCAAGGTTTTGCTCGCCCGCGAGCGTATTAATCAGGTTGATAAACCGGTTGATCGTTGATTGCATCAGGTCCATGGTCACAGACAGCTCATGAACTTCTTTTATACTGGAGCGGGTATCAATCGGTGTTTCGAATTCGAGGTGGGATATGGATTCTGCAGCATGTGACAGCTTATAGAGTGGTGTGGATATCCGTTTGGCGACGTACCAGATGAGTGGAATAAAGAGCAGTATGATCACGATTGTTGCAATGAATGACTGCTTTCGCAGTTCAGCAGCCTCGCTCAACAGTTCATCGACAGGCGATAGGATCAAGGCATAAAGATCAACCCCACCAGGCTTGCCTACGATGCGTGCCGCCCCGGTCCATTGCGCACCCTTGAATTCAAAATCGAGATTCTGTTCCAGTGCTTCAATGTTCTCGCCCAGGTATGCAAGCACATCACTGTTTAATTGTTGCAGGACGGCAAGTTTGAGTTGATCATCGTCTGATTTAACGATGATTTTTTCCGGGTCTTTATAAGCAAAGACCTGTCCCTCGGCATTAATCAGTACGGCCTCCGAACCCTGTGTCAGCTGATACTTGTTGATAGTGCGGGTGAGTCGGTCAAGTGTGATGTCTGTCGCGACGACCACACCCGGTTGTCTGGATTTGACTTTTGCAGTGATGCCGACATTACCGGAAAAGTAAAAGACATAGGGTTTGGTTACAGCAGGCTGTGTGCTTGCCTCAAGGTACCATGGGCGCAGCCGGGGATCGTAATCAGTATCGACGGCGGGTTCCCTGGCAATTATCTCGAGTTGTTCATTGATAAAGAGGCGGGACAATCTGCGTTTGCCCATTTTGGTCGTTTCGATATTATCGACCACGAGAAGTGTATCGGCTGGCGCCTCGAGTTTTTCCCTTAAATCTTCATTTTTCATATGGCGGACAATGAAGTAATCACCGTTGCTATAACCGATATACAGATTGGCTGCTGCGGGATGGTTACTGAGTGCGATGCTGAATGCCTCCAGATGTTCCAGCCTCTGCTCCAGCGAATTTGCCTTGGTAATGGGAGATATCGCGAGTATCTGCAAAACACCAGCCAGTGGCGTATAGGTGCCTTTTATGTCCAGACTCAGTTCTTCGGTCAGTCTGTTATAGATCTCATGGGCGGAAGAAAGCAGGATATCTGAGGTTTTTTTATGATTTTGTATGCTGAGCAGGGCGCCGAGCATCACTGACAGCAGTACGAATAATGCGCCTATCGTGATCTGCAACGGAAATCGTGTGTTTTTTTGCGTGCTCATTTGTGTATTGTCCATTTAGATGCCATGATCTGGGTAGCGATGGCGCCGGTTTGATCGCTCTAGCAGTTCTGTATATCAACATATTTACAAGCCATTGTAACGTGGCTGACCGAGCCTGTTGCAGAGATAGTAGCAGGTTTTGTAGTCTAATCAGTATCATAGCAGTCCTGCATTGTTCACTGCATGCAGATCGTGACGCCGATGCAGTTGAACTTTCAAGCTCATAATGAATCTAATACCATTTGGACAAAGTAAAGGGAAGCCGTGCGTTTTAACCCACACTATCCGGGACTGTTCATTAGCTTGATGCTCGCAACCGTTGCGTCGATCGCTGGACAGCAGGGACTACAGGATATCAAGCCGTTGGCAGTGAATCATGTCGATGGCAATTGTCGCCTTGATCGGCTTGTGCAAAATACGGATGCCGTGGCACAACAGGCTCCCGGGCTTGATCCCGAAAGCATCACGATATTGAATTGGAACATATACAAAGGTAAGCGTGATGGCTGGGCGACCGATTTCAAGCGCTACAGTCAGAAGCATGACATTCTGACGATACAGGAAGCGCATCTGGGTGATGAGCTGGAATCCCTGCTGGAAGATGAGCATCACCATTGGACCATGAACGTGGCGTTTAACTACCAGGACAAGGCGACCGGAGTCATGACGGCTTCTGCGATCAAACCTGACTATCTATGCGGCCAGCGCACGATAGAGCCGTTAATCAGGACACCTAAAACCAGCCTGATTGCCTACTACCCGCTAGCTGGTGTCTATGAGCACCTGCTGGTCGCCAATATTCATGGAATCAACTTTACATTGGGCCTTAAAGCCTATCATCAGCAGATAGAAAAACTCTACAGTATCATCAAGCATCACGACGGCCCGGTCGTGCTGGCAGGCGATTTCAATACCTGGAGCGATGCACGCATGCGCATCGTCGAAGCTCTGGCGCAGCGTCTTGCTCTGGCATCGCTCGACTACACCAACCATAACCGAACAAACGTTTTTGGGAATGCGATTGATCATGTCTTCTATCGTGGGCTCGAGCCGGTCGAACATGATACCTGGCGCGTGACATCATCGGACCACAATCCAACGCGGGTCAGTTTCCGTGTAAAAAGCTACTATCTAACCGGTGATGGCATGGCAGAGAGAGTGATCGATGAAAATAATTGTTAGCCCGCATTTCTCACCAGGCGGCGTTAAATACTGATAACGTATTGCCCTTGTGGAGTAGAGCTTGGATGATCAAAGATACCGTGTGTTGTTCAAGCAGGCCTATCACGCTTCAGGTGGGTCTTGGTTTGCATGAGATCGTGGGGTGCGCCGTGCGCACCGTGAATCTTCAGTGTGCTGGGCTGTTTCGGTGCGCACGGCGCACCCTACGGTCGCTTCGCCCAAGCTATTGCTACGCTTCTCGCTCCAGAGCGGCGCTGAGGGTGCAGACCTTACTTGTTTTTGTAGGAGCTTTAGCCGCGAACTGTTGAAATTCGCGACTGAAGTCGCTCCTACGATTAACTGAAAATTACTCTGCGCACTCTGCGGTTAATTCAGATACTCAAGAACACGCTTCCATTGTTGCAGCTTCTGCTCACGGCTCAGGCTGGCCATCGCCGGGCTGGTTGATGGCAGGCGTTGATACTGTATCAATGAATAGCGTTCGTCGAGCGTCGGCAATACGTGTTTGTTGAATTCCTGCTGCGCGCGCGAGCCATTGAAATAGACGGCTTTGATTAACGGATGCTCGGCAAAGAAATGGTTGAAATTATTGACCACGATCGTGTCACTCCTTATCGATGAGTCCAGGCTGCCTTTTCGTTGGCAGGTATTGACCACATCCCAGAGTGCGACCCGGTGGCGTTTTAGCAGCTGCTGCTTCTGTTTATAATCCATTTGTTCATAATTCAGTGGTCCTTTATCGGCAAACAGTGCTGACATGATGAACCAGAAGCTGTTGCGCGGGTGTGCATAGTACTGATGTGCTTCAAGCGATTGAGTACTGGGCATGGAGCCCAGTATCAAGATGACTGCGTTTATATCTGCGATTGGCGCAAAGCAGGTGACTGGGTCCATGCTTGTGTTGCACGAATAGACGGTCTTCTGAAAAATGATACCAGCCGATATCTTACTCGTGTGCAATCGGTTTGTCGGTAAACAAATAATCTTTTAGTTCCTTGTCAAATGCAGGATCTTTTCTGCGAATCCATTCCAGCACCATTGCGGCATGCTCTTTTTCTTCATCACGATTATGCGCAAGAATCGCTCTAAGCGCGTCGTCTTTGCAGGCGTCAACACGTTGGTTATACCAGTCAACCGCCTCGAGTTCTTCCATCAGGGACGTTATCGCACGGTGCATATCACGTGTGTCATCTGACAGTTCTTCGATCGGTTCATGAAAGCCTTCGTTAGCCATATGGGTTCTCCAGTTTTGTTGGTCAATTATTCGAGAAAATCGAGGCGTTCCGCGTACTTATCCAGTGCTTTTTGGGCGCAGGCTTCATCGATATCACCACCGGGTGCACCGGAAACACCGATTGCGCCAAGGCGTGCACCACCAGCAATAATTTCAAGTGCACCTTCCATAACGATAATGTCATCCAGGTGGTTCATTTCGCCTCTGATATCATCTCTTCTGTTTCTAAAATCACCCGAGCTGGTTCCCGCCATTACTGCAAGATTGGCCTTTTCTTCAGATATCTGCAAGGTAAACCGGGGTGCCAGGTCGTCTCGCATGGCCACGCGCAACAAGCCGTGGCGGTCGACTACAACAGCACTGACCTGGTAGCCCTGTTTGCGGCATGCATCGACAGCGGCAGCAGCGATGTCTTTAGCCAGATCCAGGCCGATATTCTTGATGCTGTAAGCGTCATCAGCACGCGCCGTGCAAACAGTGGTGGCAATAAGGCTTATGACAGCCAGCGTAACGGTTCTGAGCATGGCTTACGGCCCCTTGATCTGTTTCAGTAGTTCAATTTGTTGTTGCACGATGTTGGCAGAGTTGTGAAATATGGTGGTTTCTTCATCGTTCATTTTCAGCGGGATCACTTGTTCCATGCCGTCTTTTCCAAGCACAGCAGGTACGCCAATCGCAATATTATCGAGGCCGTATTCGCCACTGAGAATGCTGACCGTCGGCAGTATGCGTTTACGGTCATGCACGATGGCGTCGACCATTTCGGCAACTGAGGCAGCGGGTGCATCATAGGCGCTGCTATTCTGGCGCAGGGCAAGAATCTCCGCACCACCATGACGTGTGCGTTCGACGATCTCGTCAAGTTTCTCTTTGCTGAGAAAGTTGGTGACAGGGATGCCGGCTATGGTGGTGTAACGGTGCATGGGTACCATGGTATCACCGTGACCACCGAGTACCATGGTATGGATATCCAGTGTTGAATAGCCCGTCTCCATCGCAATAAAACTGGCCATGCGGCTCGAATCGAGCACGCCAGCCTGGCCAAAGATGCGATTGCGCGGCCAGCCGGTTTTCTGCCAGGCATAATAGGTAACAATATCGACCGGGTTGGTCACAAACAGCATCAAACAGTCCGGTGCATATTTCATGGCATCATCAACAATACCGTCGACGATGCTGATGTTGCTCGCCAGCAGATCTTCACGCGACATCCCGGGCTTGCGTGGCAGACCGGCGGTGACGATGATCAGGTCTGAGCCAGCCATTAATGCGCCATCGCTACCACCGTGCAGTCGAGTGTCGTATTCAAACAGCGGGGCAACTTCCTGAATATCCAGCGCGGCACCCTCAGCAGCACCTTTGTTGATATCGAGTAACGTAATTTCGCGGCACATGTCCTTGGCTGCGATGAACTGGGCAGTGGACTCACCGACACGCCCTGCGCCAACGATGGTGATTTTGTTCATGAACGAGATTCCTATGGCTATGTTTATTATTATGTATCGATCGGAGTTTAGCGTGGTTTTTTCTGGATACGAACACTATTTGGGATATTGGATCATCTCGCCCCCAGGTGAGAAGTGTAGGTTAGCGGAAAATGAATAAAAAAGGCCACCTTGCAGTGGCCTGTTAGGCAGATCGGCTTGGCGTAAAATTTACGCGCGACCCATCGCGCCGAAGCTCTTGATAAATGGACCTGCCATGCGCGGGTCAGAAATCATCGCCTTGAAGTCACCTTTCTTGAACTTCAGCTTGCCTGTTGAAAACGCAAGCCCCAGACCGGTCATGCCGATTTCCTTGGCCAGCCATTTTTCCCAGTTTTTCTGCTCGGCACGCATGTCCCAGTTCAGCTCGCGTCCGTCATACGCGCCCGCTTCGACAACTTCGCCGTTCTGCACGTCAATAAAACCCTGGCAGGTATCATCGCCCGGATAACCGTAGCCGATAACCGAACTGAACTCGATTTTTGCAAGCGCATCTTTCAATGCAGGATCTGCATTCCACTGTTCCTGGAAACTCTTCATCCAGGCATCATCAAATAAAGCCATGTAAACCTCCGGAATTGTTCTTAAATGGGCATCGAAAGGCCCTGTCGTCACTGGATATGCAAAATGACCATCACCCGCATCCAGTGTAAGTGGTTGTTATATGTAATTATAAACTCACCGAATATCGCCGGCGGGATAGTAGCACACAAAAATCTATATCGGAAGGGGTATACGAGCGCGGACGATGGCGTTATTTAAGTTCCATCGCCATCGCATTGATATTGTTACGCTGCAATAGATTGAGATTACGGTTGAGATCCCTGCGGTTATTCACCGGTCCTATGCGAACGCGGTGCCATCTTTCATTGTCGATGGAGACCTCGTTGATGCTGGCTTCCAGCCCGAGCAGGGCGACCGTGGCCTTGAGCTTTTCGGCGTCCTGCCTGTTTCTGAATGAGCCGGCCTGCAGGATGTAGCGTTTGCCGGCCGAGGTGTCCGCTGCGCTTTTGTTTTGTGGTGGCCGAATTTCGTCTTCCGGGATCAATACCTCGAGTTCTGGCAGTATTGTATAAAAGTTGAACTTCGGTTCCTGTTTGCGCTGGGTTGCCGGTGTCGCCGAGGCGCTCTGTTTGTTCTGCTTGATTTTGTCGAGCTCGGTTTTGACCGCGTCACCAAAGCTGATATCGGAGGGCGGCTGCTTGTCCAGGTAAACCAGAAAAGCGATAAAAAGGCCTATCGCGAGCCCGCCGGACATCCAGACAAATCCAGGCACAGGTTTTTTCTTCTTCCGGTTTACACGTGATTTATAGTCAGCAGGCATAGGGTCACATGCTCTCGGGTGCACTCACACCCAACAGGTCGAGACCGTTGCGGATAACCTGGCTGGCTGCAGAGATCAGATTCAGGCGTGCGCTGCGTATCGCCTCATCTTCCACGATGAATTGATGGGCATTGTAATAAGTGTGAAACTGGTTGGCCAGTTCACGCAGGTAATGCACCAGCAAATGCGGTTCGGCATTGATCGCGGCTTTCTCCACCACCTCGGGATATTTTGCCAGCTGGACAGCGAGATCGGTTTCATGCGACTCCGTCAGCAGTTCAAGGTTTTCATTGCCGGTTTCGATATCGTGCGACAGGTTCTTCTCGCCCAGCTGTCGCAACACGCTGCATACACGTGCATGGGCATACTGGATGTAGTAAACAGGGTTGTCATTGCTTTGCGATTTGGCCAGATCCAGATCGAAATCCATATGTTGCTCACACTTGCGCATCACATAGAAAAAACGAGCGGCATCCTTGCCAACTTCTTCGCGTAATTCACGTAAGGTCACGAACGAGCCCGAACGCGTGGACATCTGTACCCGCTCACCGCCGCGATAGAGAATCGCGAACTGGACCAGCAGGATTCCCAGCTTGTTTTCATCCTCGCCCAATGCATTGAGGGCTGCCTTGACACGAGGCACATAGCCGTGGTGGTCGGCACCCCAGATATTGATCACACGATGAAACCCGCGAGCAAATTTATCCATGTGATAGGCGATGTCAGACGCAAAGTAGGTGGCCTGGCCATTGTCACGGATGACGACACGGTCTTTCTCGTCGCCAAAGGAAGTCGAGCGGAACCAGAGCGCGCCCTCTTTCTGGTAGATATGTCCGGCATCCTGCAATTGCTGGACCGCTTTGTCGATCAGGTTCCTGTCCGCCAGGGTCTGTTCCGAATACCAGATGTCGTAGTGTACGCCGAAGGCTTCCAGGTCGTCTGCGATATCCGCGAGAATGGTGTCTAACCCCGCTTCGAAAATAACACGGTAGCCATCAGCGCCGAGTAATTGTTTTGCGCGATGAATCAATGCATCAATGTGTGTTTCCTTGTCGCCACCCTCCGCTTCATCAGGTGGAATATCTTCGCTAATCAGCCTCGGATCGTGTACATAAATACCGCCGTGTTGACGGACCAGCTCGGCGGCGATGTCGAGTACATAGGCACCCTTGTAGCCGTTGACCGGAAACGGGACATCGACCTCAAGCTGCTGTAGATAACGCAACCACACGCTGACTGCAAGAATATCCATCTGCCGTCCGGCATCGTTGACATAGTATTCGCAGTCGACTTCACAACCGATTGCGCGCATCAGCGACGCAACCGTTGCACCATAGGCAGCGCCGCGGCCGTGGCCGACGTGTAACGGGCCGGTAGGATTGGCTGAGACAAATTCAATCTGTACTTTTTCGCCGTGACGGATTTGGCTGGTGCCGTAACGTTCGCCGCGTTCGAGAATGGTACGAATGATGTCGAGAGTCGTTTGCTGGTGAATGAAGAAGTTGATGAATCCCGGGCCAGCAATCTCGACCTTGTGAACATGTTCATCAGCAGGCAGGGCCGTAATCAGTGCCTGTGCAAGCTCGCGCGGGTTCCTGCCAGCGGTTTTGGCCAGCATCAGTGCAACATTGCTGGCATAGTCGCCATGGGCAACATCGCGCGTTCGTGTTACCTGGATCCTGGGTTGCAGTGAAGTATCCAGTACACCTTGCTGTTTCAAACGGTTAATGGCCTGAGTAATCAGGTCTTCGATGTTGGTTTTCAAAATGATCAGTGCGTAACAGTGTAGAATTTTGCTGCGCGATTTTACACGCATATGGTGGTGAATAGCGAATAGTAAACCATGCACTCTCAGTAGGTGTCATAGGGATCAACATCGAGCGACCAGCGCACCGTGTTACCGGTTCTTAGCTGCGTCAGTGATCGTACCCAGGGTTGTAGTGCCTGGTGCAGCGCCTTTCTTTGCGTCGATTGCAGAACCAGTTGAAAGCGATAGCGACCGGCGCGCTTTTCCATCGGTGCCGGTAGCGGCCCAAATATGTCGATGGCTTTATTATCGCCCAGACACTCGCGTGCCGATTGCATGAAAGCCGTCCCGGCCTCGGCCTTGACCGCTTCGCAACGCAACAGTGCAAGATGGCGGTAAGGTGGAAAACCGGCCTGTTCACGTTCAGCCAATGCCGCGTGCGCGAAGCCGTCGTAACCCTGGTGTAACAGTGTCTGCAATAAGGGGTGATCCGGGTGATGTGTCTGTATCAAAACCTCGCCGGGTTTCTCCGCGCGTCCTGCACGGCCGGCAACCTGGGTAATGAGCTGTGCCAGATGTTCCGCGGCACGAAAGTCGCCGCTGTATAAACCCTGGTCGGTGTCAAGCACCGCGACCAGGGTGACATTGGGGAAATCATGGCCCTTGGCCAGCATCTGCGTGCCCACGAGAATCTTTGCTTTACCGCTGCGTGCCTGCTCGAGTTTGTCGTGTAGCGATCCTTTGCGTCTGGTGGTGTCTCGGTCGATACGTTCGATACAGGTCTCCGGGTACAGTGACTTCAGGTATTGTTCGATGCGTTCGGTACCGGCACCTATCGAGATTAATTCAGTGCTGCCACAATCGGAACAGGCCGATGGTGCCGGCGCTTCTGCGCCGCAGTGGTGGCATCTGAGCAGCTGTTTACTTCTGTGATAGGTCATGTGCGCATCGCATCGCCGGCACGATGTGGTCCAGCCGCATTCGTGGCACATCAACAACGGTGAATAACCACGCCGGTTCAAAAAGACCAATACCTGCCCATCGTTGTTCAGATGTTTGTCGAGGGTTTGAAGCAGTTTCGGTGATAAGCCATGCTGCAGTTTCTGCCGGCACAGGTTCAACAGTTCAATGCGCGGAGACTGACTGTTACGCGCACGCTGTTTCAGGGTGTGCAGTTGGTAACGCCCGGTATAACAGTTGTACAGGCTTTCCAGCGAAGGTGTGGCCGAGCCGAGAATGATCGGGATATCGGCCTGTCGTGCGCGCACGATCGCGAGGTCGCGGGCATTGTAACGGAAGCCGTCCTGTTGCTTGTAGGAGCCATCGTGCTCTTCATCAACAATGATCAGGCCGAGTTGCGGCATTGGGGTAAACACGGCTGAACGTGTACCAATGACCAGTTGCGCCTCATTGTGCGCAGCCGTGCTCCAGGCGCACAAACGTTCGCTGTCGTTGAGTCCGGAATGCAAAGCGGCTGTGCGTACCCCCAGCCTTGTGCTGAAGCGTTCAGTCAGCTGTGGCGTCAAACTGATTTCCGGTACGAGCACCAGGACCTGCTTCTGCTCTGCAATAAGCTGTTGCGCCAGTATGATATACAGCTCCGTTTTACCGCTTCCTGTGACGCCGTGTACAAGATGTGACTGGTAACCGGCAGCCTGTTTGCTGATGGCATCGACGATGGCTTGTTGCTGCGTGTTCAGTTTCGGCCCCGGTTCAGCTGCAGCTACAGGATCGGCTAAACAGGGGCGATCGCTTTTGATAACCAGGCCTTTGCTGAGCAGTGTTTTCATTGTCGGACGCCAGTTTTCCATACGCTGATTCAGTTGTTCGTCAGTCAAACCTTGTTCATGTTGCTGTAGCAATGTGAACAGCTGTTGCTGCCTGGGCGCGCGTTTGAATGGTGCCTGTGCCGGTGGTTGTGTCGTGCAGGCTTGCCACAAAGTCTGTCCCTTGGTCGATGGCGCCTTGCCCTGGCGTAACAGAGCAGGCATCGCAGTATGGATCACTTCGCCCAGCGGATACTGGTAATACGCCGCCGCCCACTTCAACAGTTTCAGCAGCTCAGCAGGCAATACCGGATCAACATCCAGTGTCGCCTGCACCGCTTTCAGTTTGTTTGCGGGTACCTCAGTGTGGTCTGAATGACCGAGAATAACGCCGATCTGAGAGCGGCGGCCAAAGGGGACCCGGACACGACTGCCTGGATGCAGCGTATTATCTCCAGTCCCTTGCGGTGACAGGTAGTCAAACGACGAATACAGGGGGGCTGGAACAGCGACTTGAAGAATTCTACCGGGCGTTTTTTTATTGGGCTTGGAGTGTTGCATGCAGGCGCACTATAGCCGATTTTTCCCGCTGACAGGTTCATGAATCGTCACCGTTTGTGAATCATACTAAGAGAGGGTCGTATACCATCGCTGTTTGTCCACAAGTTCTGTGGATAACTCTGTGGAAAAAACTTTATCAAATCGGTACATGCCGGTGTGGCAAGCCGCTTGTCATAATATGGTCATAATTTAACCAGAGAAATAAATCTATAAAATACAATCAGTTGTAAGCTAAGGCTCTATTATTATAGGGTTAAATTGTATTTTCGCAGTATTTGATTTTTTTTGAAAAATGTGTTGTGTATAACCCCCGTCAGATTCGCACCCTCAAGCCCCAAGTTGGACAATATTCTTCACAATATTTATATAAAAACCACCTAACTTGTTAATTTAGGGAGTAAAACTGGCGTTGCGCACATTTTCTGTGGATATCTCTGTGGAAAACAGTTTTGTGCAGTCAGGAAGTACCAGCAAAACAACGTAAAAGGTGCTTATGGTTAAAAACTGACCAGTGATGGCGGGGGCAATAATAACAATAAGTTAGTACGTGTATATTGGGAAATTGGACTGTATTGAGGGTGTCGTAGTGGAATGAATGGAAGCCTGCGAGTTGATTAGAATATGTTAATTTGCTTGTGGTTAACGCCAGTATGGTTCGAGCCGGACCAGACCACTGTCTGTCTTGGTGCTTGCGCTGGATTCGGTTAGGCTTTGCGACCTGGTTTGAACGGGTTTATTTATCATGGACATCTGGCAACATCTCGAACAACAAATCGAACGGGCATCAGGCCGTCGTTTCCATATTCACAACAATCGGAGCGTGGGTGGCGGGTGTATCAATTCAGCATTCAAGGTCACTGACAATGAGCAAAGCTATTTCATCAAGACCAACAGCGCCAGCTATGCGTATATGTTTGAAGCCGAGGCAGAAGCCTTGCAGGAGATGGCTGCATCGGGAACCGTGCGTGTACCCGAACCCGTGTGTTATGGCCAGTTTGGTGGCCAGTGCTATGTCGTCATGGAGTACCTTGAACTTGGCGGCAGTGCGGATATGGCGGCTTTTGGTCGACGGTTTGCAGCAATGCACAAGGTCACCAAGGACAATTTTGGCTGGCGTATCGACAATACCATCGGTTCGACGCCGCAGCCAAATACCCCAACAGGCGACTGGATCGAATTCTGGCGCGAGCGGCGCCTCGGTTTTCAGCTAAAGACGGCTGCTGGCAACGGCTATGGTGGTGAATTGCAGCGGCTTGGAGAGCGCCTGCTCGCTGATATGCCGGCTCTGTTCGTCAACCATATAGCTCAGGCGTCGATGCTGCATGGTGATCTCTGGAGCGGTAACTACGGCGCGTTGCGCGATGGCACGCCGGTGATTTTTGATCCCGCTTTTTACTATGGCGACCGTGAAGCCGATCTGGCCATGACAAGCCTGTTCGGCGGTTTTGGTGGACGGTTTTACGCTGCCTATGAAGAAGCCTGGCCGCTGGATGAGGGTTATGACGTGCGCAAGACCTTTTACAACCTCTATCACATCATCAATCACCTCAACCTGTTTGGTGGCGGCTACCACGGCCAGGCGGTTGGCATGATGCAGCAGGTGTTGTCCGTGCTGTAGCCTGCATTTCTCACCCTGGGACGATTCGCAACTTATGTTAATGCGCAAGTTACGACACATGAGTTGCCTGGCCAGGTCTGATGTGATTTTGTAAAAAATAATTGATTAGAGTCATTGAGACTCGATCATGAGCTGGTATATTGTGTCGGCTGTTACTATCCAAAGGGGAATGAAATGCGTTTAAAAACATGCATAATAGCGGTGTTGTCATTGTTCTTGAGCAATGCCATCGCTGCGGAGCTAACGATTCCGCCAGAAAAATCCGTTGTAGAATTCAAGACAAAGCTGGGTGTGGTGACGTTTGCTCATCAAAAACACGCCGATCTGAAAATTACCGAGTGCAAAACCTGCCACCACAAGATTGAGCCAGCGGATACCGTGGTGAAGGGTTGTCACGAATGCCATAAGCCTCAGCCCAAAGGGAGTAAAGAGCCACCGCCGCCCGATCAGCCACCCTATGACAAAACAGCCTTTCACACGCGTTGCATCGGCTGTCACGAGTACACGGTCGCGCAGGGTATGACAGCGGGTCCACAAAAGAAGAAGTGCAAACTCTGTCACATTAAACCGCCGAAACAATAAGCGGTGTCGAGGAGCGAGCGACCAGCGGCGAGTGATTCCTGCCTGTGGTTCTGGTCACTCGTTGCTTGCTGCTCGTCACCACAGAAAGAGTTACTCGCAAGCGGAGATCAAAAGCGATCATTGCTGTATGTGGTTACGTATTTCGTTGATGAAATAACGTGCATACATCGTAGGGTGCGCCGTGCGCACCGAAATCAGTGAAACACGTCCGATTGCTGCAGAGCGGTGCGCACGGCGCACCCTACGTCACTGCCCTTTGCGCATAGAAGGTTGGGCTGGAGAGAGGAGATTGCCACGCCGCTGCCGCGGCTTGCAAAGCCGCGAGCATGACGGTTTGGGTGGATGCGCGTGTATGAATCCTCATCTCGCCCCCCGGTGAGAAATGCGGGCTAGGGGCTATCGCTTTGCAACCAGCTTCCAGCCGAGATTTAGTGTTGTGCTTGTATCAGCTTCGTGGAGAAAATTGCCCTTCTCAACAAGGCTGAATCCCTCTTTCTCGACCTGTTTGATCAGTTTATCGTACTGCTCGCGTGACAGTGCTGCCTGTTTTAGCTCGTTATAGCGTTTTAGCGTGCCTTCGAGCAGGCGGCGACGTTGCTGAATCAATTGTCTCCGCTTTGTGGACTGGATCGGTTGTCCTTTGGCGAAGAGGCGGTTTGTGCCCGCGATGTGTTTCTTTAGAAACGCTTTAAGCGGTGGAGGAAAACGCTCGATAGACTGGGTGATTTGCCGCAGGCTAAGCACGGACTTGTGGAATTTGGGATCTGCCTGCAGCTTCTGAATGGTCTTCCTTTTGTTCTGGATCTTGTCCATACGTAACATAACATCGTAATAGCCGCCAGACATTAAAAGAAACTCGATGCCTTCTGCTGTATTTTTCATGGTAGTGAGCACCGAAGACATCTCATCATGCAGAATGAAGGCCAGCCCGGCCTTCGGTTTGAGCACACGCCCCAGTTCCGGCAGTACACGTTCCGTCATCGCGTACTCTATACCATACTGGCTGATGGCGAGATCGACAGAGTCGGTTTCGAGCGGCATCGCCTCGATGGAACACTCGCCCAGAAAGGAGACATTCGGGTGATCGCTCCTGTTTTTATCCAGCGTTGCGAACGGATCGATGACCGCCAGATCGATGCCGCAGATTGCTGTCGTTGGTTCCGGGTGATTCAGGATCTCATCGGCAATCCAGGTCAGGGCACCGTTACCACAGCCCAGGTCGATGATTTGGTCAACCGGCTCAGAGAGAACAGTACGCCAGAACGCCATGAACTCGGCGTCGTAATTCTCGGTTTTTCCATAAAAAGCCGTGAGTGAGCCGCTCGCCCAGAACTGGGACCACGAAGTCTCATTGGAGGCGTCTACCGTCATAACTCTACCCTCATCAACACTGACAATCCCTTCTCACGTCGGGCCTAACTAAAGCTCTTTGCCCAGATTGAACGGTTAGCTAACATGAGGAGATTGCCACGTCGCTATTGCGACTCGCAAAGACACGCACTATTGTTCGGATGTGTATGCAGGCTTTACTGGCTTATCGCCTTAATTAAAACCGGTAACTGGCCGATGCGGTGATCACGTGGACGTCATAGTCCAGGGTTTGATTGCCAAATAACAGCGTGTTCTGAACCGCTGCGGGATCATACGGCGACCAGCCATCGATGGCCCAGTTGTCCTCGCTGTACTTTTCGTACCAGTAGCTGAGTTTGTAGACCAGCTTTTCGCTGTGGTTGTAGTCGGTCCACAGTTTGATGCTGGTCAGGTCGGTGTTGTTGTCCGGATACTGGCTTTCGGTACCTGGACTGATCAGATCTCGCATGTTGATCTTGCCGGTCGATTGGCTATAAACGATATCGGCGCCAATGTCCCAACGGCCGAGGCCGGACCATTCGGCGCCAATGCCGACCGTATCGAAAACATCTTCGAAATCAGCCTGCCAGTTAACGCCCGTTGGTGTAGCCGTTGCCGAGGGTGGGACACCTGGGCCCGGCGTCGCAGCGACTGTGACGGTCGCGCCGTTCTGGCTGGACTCGATGGTTTCGTAGGTGTAGTAACCGTAAGTCGAAATGTTGTCACGCACCTGATAACTGAAATCCAGCGTCACCACGGGACGGGTGGCTTCAGTCAGGCCGACCACGGTGTTCTTGTAGTCTTCCTTGTTGTAGTCGGCGCGTGCGTGCAGGTACAGTCTTTCCGTCGCCATGTAATCGACTGCAGCGCCGACCATCGTGCGATCACGGTCAGCCAGATTGTACTTGCGCAAGGCGGGGTTGGTACCGGTTGGGATTACAAAATCGCTGCCGTCGCGGCTGCCGGCTTCGCCATAGAGTTCGACGTCCACGTGCGAGACCGGTTTGACCTTCCATTTGGCGAATAACGTGTTCTCTTCGGTCTTTGCGCGATGGGAGTTCTCCCGCTTCATCTGATTGTATTTGTAACCGCCGCGCAAACTGGTCAGGGCATTGAAGCGGTAGTTCGCATTGAGGTTGAAGCGGCTGTTCTCGTAGCTGTACGGCGCATTTTCGGCGGTCGCGGTCTGGCCCGAATCGATTATGACGTAATTATACGTAGAAACCGGTGTTTTGTTGTCGCGTTCGTTATAGCGCAATTCGGCATTGAGCCTCAGTCTGGTCAGCGGCACCGAGGACAGCTTCAGCTGCGCGGTGGTTAGCCAGGCTTCGCCATCCAGTGAGCTGCGGGGCAGATCTGCCGTCGTCGAGTTCACGCTGTAGGGCAGAAAATCCTGGTTCTGGGTCATGCGTCCCGTGGATAAAACGCCGGTCAGGCGGCTTTTGTAGGGCATGTTATAGCCGGCATTCAGCGAAACTTGATGAAATTCGTTATCCGGCGCGAGTGACATTCTGCCGAAACTGGTGGTCGGCGCAAACGGGTTTTCCCAGGTTAAGGATTCGTTCGCGTTGTTGAACAGCGACGCATGATAGGCCAGTTCGAGCTGGCCGCTGTTAGCGGTGTAGAACAACTTGGCATTGACCTTGTCGGTTTCGTAGTCAACCGGCTGGGGCAGAAAGCTAATCGCACTGTTTCCGATAAGGCCGGTGCCGCCAGTACCCAGCACCGAGCCGGTGCTGTTGACGCCTTTCTTGGTCTCGTGGCTGGCATCGACATCGAACTGCCAGCGTTCTTTCGGAATAATACTCGCGCCGGCGCCGATGCGCTCACGCTTGGTTTTCAATTCAAACAGGTTCAGGTTCGCATCGAGATTGGTGTTGATGTCAAAGCCTGACGGCAGCGTCAGATTCGTGCCGCCGATGCCTTGATACGGTGTTCGCACGGTGTTGTCGATGTAGTTAGGCAATTCGTCCCACAGCAGGAAGACTTTATAGCGACCCTGCTTACCGCCCTCCAGACGAAGATAGCGGGATTCCAGGCCGAGCCGGGTGCCGCGCACCTTGTAGAAACGACCGTCGTCAAAGAACCGCTTCGCATCGATGTCACCGACCAGGAACGCCCCGTTGCTTTGAAGGCCATTGTAGCGGCCAAACCGATAGGCGTCATCCGAAACATAGCCGATACCGAGGTCGATGTTGCTTTTTATCGGTTCGGAGATGTATTCGGCAGAGACGGGCCCTTCTTCCTCTTCGGAGTTGAGATCGGCCAACGCATCCACGGCGACCAGCGTCGATGTAGTAACGGTAAAAACCAGCAGTATTTTCGTTTTCATGGTCTCCTGTCTGCCTGTGTGAGCGGTGGACTCATTGCCTCAACGTTGTAAAGCCGCACCGGATGGATGATTTGAGCCGTGGACTTTGACATGACAGTTTGCACAATTCTTCGCAATCACGAAGCGCATCTGTCTGGAGTTGGTGGTATCAAAATCGTAAAAGCCGCTGATATGTGAGAGGCCGCCGCCGGCTGTCTCGGCTGCGTGACATTGTTGACACAACTGGGGCCCTGGCCGGTTCAGCAGCGCCACATGATTGGAGCCGTGTACGCGGTGGCACAGCGTGCAGTCCTCGCTGGCGGGATTATGCTCCCAGAGGAACGGTCCGCGTTTGTCCGCGTGGCAGGCGTAGCAGTTTTCGTTGATCGTGTATTGTTTCAGCGAGGACGGCCCTACAGAGCCGTGCGAATTATGGCAGTCGCTGCAAATCACTTTGTTCTCACGGATCGGATGGGTGTACGCGCGGTACGTCGCGGCCCGGATGTCCTTGTGGCATTTATAGCAAACCTGTGACTGCGTGGTGCGCTCGGTGACGTCATTGGGTTGGTGGATGTAGTGGCAGCTGACGCAGCCCACCCCTTCGGCCTCATGGATGCTGCTGAACCAGTGGATGCGGTTGCCGCCCTGATGACAGTTAAGGCAGATCGCGTTACGCTGTTCGATCGATTCACCATAGCGCCCGTTCATACTGATGATGCAATTGCCTTCGGTCTGAAAATGCAGTTCGCCCGGCCCGTGACAGGTTTCGCAGCCCTCCTTGCCGAACGGCGTGCGTGGGTCGGCGGCCTGGCCGTGCGGGCTCATCGACATTGTCTGTGTTTTGTCGGCGTGGCAGTCGGCGCAGACATCAGCCCCCATGTATTCACCTTCGAGCTGTCCCTCGCAAGGGTTCGCTTCCTTGAAGGCGTGTTTCGCCTTACCGGCAGGTGCAGTATCTTCAGGCTCGACCTCGACGGGGGCTTTTTCTTCGGCTGGCGTTTCAGGTTCGGCCGCATTCGGCAGGCCACTGATCAGCAACAATACGCCCGTCAGCAGAAACATAATTTTGTAGTTAGAAAATGGCATGATTTTCCAGATCGTTGGGTTTTTGTATCAGAAGTCAACTTATCAAGACCACATTATTACTCGTGGAATTGAAATAATTCAAGTTTAATTGCGATATCTCAATTACTCGTATTGAATTTTGTGAATAATTTATAGCTGTGTTTTAATACATGACTTTTCTTTACATTCAGGCGTGCACAATGGGGTTGCCAAATCTGACAAATATGATAATCCGTGCTTGCAGCATTGCGATGTGTGTGGTGTGCATGACGGCGCCGTCGTATGCGCAGGATACATCGACAGCCGATCATACAAAATTCAAGGAACTGCAAAAGGAGTTCAAGACCGGCCCCGAGGTCACCAAGACCTGCCTCAAATGTCATACCGAGGCGGCCAAGCAGGTGATGAAAACCAAGCACTGGACCTGGGAGTTTTTGAATCCGGACAACAAACAGCGCCTAGGCAAGAAAAACATACTCAACAACTTCTGTATCACGCCGCAGTCGAATTTTGCGCACTGCACCAAGTGTCACGCGGGTTACGGCTGGGTCGACGACACATACGACTTCACCAAACAGGAGAATGTCGACTGCCTGGTCTGCCACGACACCACGGGTACCTATCTCAAAGGCGGTGACGACGGCGGTTTGCCCAAGGATTCGGTCGATCTGAAAAAGGTCGCACAGCGTGTTGGCAAGACCAGCCGCGATACCTGCGGTGCCTGTCATTTCTACGGTGGCGGTGGCAACGGTGTCAAGCACGGCGATATGGACACCTCGCTGGCGGTGCCGGAGCGCGAGCTCGATGTGCACATGGATGCGCTGGGTGAGGACTTCAGCTGCGGCACCTGTCACAAGCATGTCGAACACAAGGTCGCCGGCAGCCGCTACGTGATGGAGGCCGCGCACACTGAGGATTACCATCTGCACCGCCGCGAGCGTAACGAACAGAACTTTGCCCACTGCCGCGCCTGTCATGGCAACAATCCCCACAAGAAAAAAGACAAGGCCCGTTTGAATAACCACGCCAAGACGATCGCCTGCCAGACCTGCCATGTGCCGAAGATTGCCCGCGGTGGCGTACCCACCCGGATGACCTGGGACTGGTCGACCGCGGGTACCTTCGATGAAAACGGCAAGCCGTTCAAGGAAAAAAACAACGGCAATATCATCTACGACAGCAAGCGCGGCACCTTCAGCTATGCGGAAAATATCGATCCCGAATATATCTGGTTCAATGGCTCCGTCAGTTATCTGTTGCTGAATGAGCGGGTCCATCTCAATGAAGACGGCTACGTGGAGATCAACAGCTTCGCAGGCAGTCCCGACGACGGTAAATCACGCATCTGGCCGGTCAAGGTGTTCCGCGGCGTGCAGCCCTACGATCCGGAGCTGGGCACCATGGTCGTGCCGCACACCGCCGGTTTGAATGAGGATGCCTACTGGCACAATTTCGACTGGGAAAAGTCGATCACCGCGGGCATGCTCAGTGCCGGCCAGCCCTTCTCCGGCAAGGTCGATTTCATCAAGACGCAGATGTCATGGCCGATCACGCATATGGTGGCGCCGAAAGAGCAATCGGTGGGTTGTGATGAGTGCCACAGTAAAGACGGTCGCATGAAAGATGTCGAAGGCATATTCATCCCGGGCCGGGATACCCGGATCAAGCTGGATATGATCGGTTGGGGTGCTGCCTTGCTGACGCTGCTCGGTGTCATCATGCACGCAATCGGTCGTCTTATTAGTCATATTAGGAGTAGATGTTCATGAATGATAGACTCATGATATTCAAGCGCTTCGAGCGCTTCTGGCACTGGGCCCAGGCGGCCTTGATCCTCGTGTTGCTGTTTTCAGGTTTTGAAATACACGGTTCCTACAAAATACTGGGGTGGGAGACGGCGGTAAACATTCACCGAACCACGGCCTGGTCGCTGGTGACCTTGTGGGTGTTCGCCATTTTCTGGCATTTCACCACCGGTGAGTGGAAACAGTACGTGCCGACCTTGAAGAAGGTCGATGCGATGATACGATATTACCTGCTGGGCATATTCGTCCGCGCGCCGCACCCGTTTCGCCAGACCGTGCTGAAAAAACACAATCCACTGCAGCGCCTGGCTTATTTGTTTCTGTGGGTCGTGATTTCCCCGCTGATCTGGGCCTCCGGCTGGGTCTATATCTTCTACGCCGACTGGGAAAAATGGGGCCTAAACCAATACCTCGAGCTGGAGCAGGTGTCATTCATTCATGCGATCGGTGCCTTCATGATGCTGGTCTTCCTGATCGCACATGTTTACCTGATCACGACCGGGCCGACCTTGTGGGCGCACATGAAGGTGATGATTACCGGATGGGAATGTGAGCGCGAGGACAATAAATGTGACGATATGGCAGCAAGTGCCAAAGAAAGCTGATTGAAAAACGGTTACGGCTTTTTGACTTTTCCATAAATGTGATATTGTAAACAACTGTATATGGCTACGGGATTATGACTACATGGGAATCAATATGAGACATCAGAAAACCACGCTGGCAGCATTGGCTGTTGTACTGTTCGGTTTATCGCCTCTGGCGCACGCGGCTGAAGGTAACTGGAAAAACGGGCGTATCTACTATCGTATGGTCTGTACGGAATGCCACGCCAAAGAGACGGGCGGCAAGATAGCGCCGAACGAAAAAACCGTCGCCGAATGGAAAGATTACTTCAAGAAGAACATCCACGGTCCGCAGGATGGTCCGCATAAATTCACCGTCGATTATTTCGTCAGCGAGGAATTTCGCGAAAGCATCAAGGACACCAACCGGGCCGCGAAAAAGTTTCTGAAAGTACCCCAGGAGCAGTTGCTCGCTGATGTAGAGGCTTTCGTGATACACACTGCCAAGGATTCGGATCAACCATCAGGTTGCGAGTAGTCGCTTTCCTCAGATAAAAAATACAACAGCCTGCTACTGGTCGCTTTCTTGCGAGCAGTTGCTTTCGTCAGACAATACCAACATAAGGTCAATACCAGTGAATCAGAGTACGGGCAAGCCGGCATGGCTGCAGGGCTTCGGGGAGGATTACAAGGCGGTTTTTGTCGAGCCGTGGTCGGCTTACACCGGTGCGGTACTGCTGGTCATACTGATGGCCGTGTTGATGGGTTCGGGGCTGTTCTGGGGTGTTTTCGGCGGCCTCAAGCTGTGGGGTGATTACCTCAACAACGCGATCGGTCTCGGTGGTGTGCTCGGTATCAAACAGGAACTGGACAGCCCGCTGATGCACCGCATTTCGTTGCTCAACATTACCCTGTTGCTGGGCGCGTTCAGCGCCGCCCTGCTGTCCCGGCAGTTTCACATCAACCGTCCACCCAGGCTGGAATATATCTGGGCCGTTGTCGGTGGTTCACTGATGGGTATTGGTGCGGTGCTGGCCGGTGGTTGCACCACGGGCGGCTTCTTCGTGCCGCTGACATTCTCATCGGCTTCAGGCTGGGCCATGGCGGCCGGTTTGCTGTTTGGTGCGTTGATCGGTTTGAAGTTGCTGCTGTGGACACTGGAAAATATCACCTGGGGCATGACGCCCGCAAAGATCTTGCCGGCGTATCTGAAACGATGGTATCCGTGGTTCGGTCTGCTGGTGGGATTGCTGATCCTGTGGTGGGCGCTGAACTGGTGGAATTCGAGTGATGACAAAGAGGCCACGCGGGCACTGCTGGTGATCGCCGGTTTCGCTATCGGCTTCGTGATGCACCGCTCGCGCCTGTGTTTTTCACGCGTATTCCGCGAACCCTTCATGACCGCCGAAGGTGAAATGACCAAGGCGATGATTCTGGCCATCGCACTGGGTGCCGCTGTCGGGGGTGTCTTGATCGCGATCGGCACGATCGATCCCTACATCGCCGTTCCCACGCGTTTCTGGCTGGGTGCGCTGCTGGGCGGTGTGATTTTCGGCATCGGCATGGTGTTCGCCGGGGGCTGTGCGTCGGGTTCGCTGTGGCGGATCGGCGAGGGCCAGCTCAAGCTGCTTGTGGCGTTAATCTTCTTCGCCTGGGTCGGCTCGACCTTCAATGCGATTCTGGGCCACACGGGTGTGCTGGCGGTGGATATCGATCTCGACTTTCTCGATGGTGTCGCCCAGATCAGCGGTCTCGGCTTCCAGGCCTTCATGCCTGATCTGTTCGGAAGCTGGGAGTATAGTTTGCTGCTGACCTATGTGCTGCTGGCATTGTGGTATATCTTCGTTCGTTACAATGAATCCACGTCGAAGTTCACCGTGTTCTAGAGTTACAGCAAGCGGGTTAGTGTACCTGCTTACGCGGCTCTGATATCGATCCTGCAGGGTGCGCCGCGCCGCACCGCGAATCTTCGTATTGCTGAACTGCTCTGGTGCGCACGGCGCACCCTACGGTTTGTAAAGATCTCGCAAATCCGTCAAGGCCGCCAGCGTCATTGCGAGGAGCGACAGCGACGCGGCAATCTCATCAGTTCTCGCGCGACAACATCGGCACCCTGCAAATACCGCAAACCAGCCAAAACTTCTCTGCGCCTTTACGGTGGGTCCTTAAAGAATTAGCCCGCAATGACCAACCCGATGATCACAAAAGCATTGTAAGCGCTGTGCAGCAGGATCGATGGATAGACGCTGTTGCAGCGATCACGGAAATAGCCGTAGACCAGTGACGGGATCAATAGCGTCATCGAGAATAATGGCGAATTCATGAACAGGTGGATACCGACAAACAGCAAAGATGTGATGATGTTGGCTGTGCTGATCTGCAGCCGTGAACGCTGCCCCCAGTCGCGTTTGAGCAGTTGACCCTGAATCAGACCGCGAAACAGAATTTCCTCGAACAGTGGCTGCCAGATGATCAGCGACGCCATCAGTTTCCAGTCGAACGCGTGGTGGCTCGAAAACGGCGGCAACCAGCTGTGTTCCGCCCACACCACCAGCACGCCGGCGACCAGCGCCAGTGCAAGACGGTAATCATGCCAGCAGCGACGCGCCGGCCTGAACCCGGCTTCGTTTGCGAGATAGCGCAGTATGTCTGGTACGGAATCATTCGCCATACTCGATCATATATCATATTTTTGCGATCAACAGCGGCAGCAAAGTAGGGTGCGCTGTGCGCACCACGCGGCAGCAATCCTGCTTGTCGCGCTGATTACGGTGCGCACGGCGCACCCTGCGATGTGGACGCGTTATTTCATCAACGAATGACGTAACACATACAACTGTGATCACGGTGGCGGCCAGACACGCAAGATGTCCGGGGCTATGTGGGACGCCGTGTTTCAACGCCGCATCAATGCGGTCCTGGTTCAAATTTCATCGCAGGATCATCATGAAAAACTTTATACTATGTTGTAATTTAGTCTGCAGTGATAGAAGCGCGAGCGGATACACGGCAACGCACAGGTAAAAAGAGCGGCGCATTCAGTACACCATATTAAATCCAACGGTTACATTTACTGACATTTTTCAATATGTCGTTGTTTATGTATTGCTAGAAATATTTTATCGATGTATTGTGCACAACTTGATTTGAGTCAACACTCTGTGCGTGACAATTTGTCAAATTATTGTCTTAATTTGTCAAGTAACGATTGGCGAATTTGTATAAGTTAACCATGTGAGTGTGAATGATTGAATGAAGAAATCGATATGCCGGGCAGACATTTACACCAGCAGCATGATTAAAACACACGGGAATACGAAAATTGATAATTGTCAATGCATTATTGAATCATTTGCAATAGGATCGCTTTCCCAATGTGGATCATGATGATTCATATCAAGAGTTTTGGATCTAGTCTATTAAATAAAACCAGGTGATGAGTGCCTGAAAGTAATACCCTAACAGGAGGGATGGAAATTGTGATGAACCTACGTACTTCAATTAAACCTTTGACGGCTGCGATAACCACTGCCATTGTGATTACCGCTATGTCGGCTAACGTTACTGCTGTAGTCACTGAGGATAATGCCAAGCGCATCAAGCAGGACTATCCGCTGAAATCTATTGACCCAGCGCTGAATACGATGGCAGCGTGGCTAACTCAAACCGCTGGCACCTATGCGCTTAATCCGGTCAACTTGCGCGGCGGCTTCCATCCCGATCGCGATGACCCGGATGAGAAAGGGGGTGACTACGATGTGGTCTACATCTTCCCCGATGAGGCGACCGCGAATGCCTGGTGGAATCCGACAGACCCAGCAACCCCCACGCCTCCGAATAATATCCCGGATTCCGCGGTTGCGTTCATTCACTGGGAACTCGACAACGGCAGTGGTTCTTTCCCGGGTGTGATGTCCAAGTCCGATATCGATGGCTTCAAATCGCGTAATTGCGTCATGGCCGCGGGCGACTTTATTCCGCTGCCTGGTGTCGGCGAAGTCGAGAAGACCTGCAGCAACCCGCAGGGTGCGTCCAAGCGTTTCAAGATGGAAATAATGAAACACGACGTACCGGTCGATCTGGTCTACAACGTCGAGTTGGCTCCACTCACCTACACCAACTATGACACGTTGCCCACCTTCGACGGTGTCGAGGAATCCGCCCGTGTCTACCGCATTTTGCAGAAGTTCCACAACGCGACCGGTCACGACACTGTCGATCTGGCTGGTAATGTTATTACACGCGATGGCGAGCGCATGGTCGGCTTCAGTCTTAAACTCGGTTACGGTGTTGGCTCTGCATTTGCGCCTATCCCGGATGCGGCCGGTACCGGTCTCGAGGTAGACAAGATACTCGGCTGGGAGCTGCGCCCGTGTATGCCTGACCACTTCCTCGATGTGTTCCGCGACCGTCCGGGCACCGGGACCAACCCGTGCTCGGCATCTTTCGACTCGACCGGCCAGGCCCTGCCTCAGGAAATCTGGCTCGAAGAGGAATACTCCTCGTTCTCGCCGAAGATGTATTCCACCATCGATGACAAACGCATGCTCGGCATTGGCATCCCCGGCGGTTTCTGGGACAAGCGTCCTGCCGGGAACTATCCGCCTGCGGTCCAGACCCTGGGTGTGCTCGATAGCGGCACCGCGCCCAGTGATGACCCCGTCTACTGGGACAGCCGCGTCGACGGCGCGACGCCATTGGCGGGCTACGTCGGTCCGACCACACCGAACTACTTCGATCTCGTGGCCAATCAGTTCGCCGAGTACGATATCACAACACCCCTACCGCCGACGCCGTACCCGTTCGGTTACCTGATGTGGTACGGCGTGCTGGCCGATGGTGATGTCGGGCAGCTGGCGCAGGGTATCTACGTCGATGAAGACGGTGACCCGTCAACGGAAGGCGATCTGCTCGCCTGGTGGGACGGCGCGATATTCCGTTGGAGTATCGATGGCCCGGTATTCGACGGTGTGGTCGAGCCGGACCAGGCGTATTTGCCGGTCGATCCGGAGCTGATCAAGACCTGGGCACTGTATCCGTTGCAGGAAGAGCCCGATCCGGTCACCGGCGAGTTCCCAGAGGGTCCGCTGTATGAAATCGGCGTGAATGACGACCTCGGTGGCCTGAACATCGACTCCTTCGTCTATCTCGGCCGTAACTACGATGTGGCCACTAACCCGACTTTCACGGTACGTCTGCAAACCATGGCGACGAGCACTGCCGGTGTCCTTCCGGGCGATTACGGCAACGAAACCCCGGCCTGGGTGACCAGTCCTGCGCCGGACCTCGAGTCCTTCATCAGTGCTGATGGCGTCATCAGTATCCAGGAGCCGGCTATTGTGGGTGAAGATCTGGTGATCGTATTGGGTGATACCGATGCTGGCGTGATCACAGCCAACACGGAGACCGTGACGATCACCAACGACAGCACCGGTGAAACCGAAACGGTTGTATTGGTTGGGGACGCGGTTCTGGATTGGAGGTTCGAAGGAATCTTGCCGACGGTTATCACGCCTGAGGTCGGTACCAGCAACGATGGCACCTTGAATACCTGGGTGAACCAGCAGGTCACGGTGACCTATCTCGATGTAAACACCGGTGTGGATAGCGATGGTGACGGTTTGACGGATACCAATGTTACCAAGACCGACTCGGTGATTATGCAGCCTCCTGAGAACTTTGAGACGGAATGTACCGACGGCATCGACAACGATGGTGACGGCTTGATCGACGCTGCAGATCCAGACTGCGAAGTTGTTGATACAGTTTCGAATCTGGTCAGCGAGGACGGCGGTTTCTGTTCCTACAACCCGAACGGCCGCTTCGATCCCGTGCTGCCTGCACTGGTGTTGATCGGACTGGGCTACCTTGGCTTACGTCGCAAGGGCCTGACCAGCAAGTAAATCGCTGGTCTGAGCTGCAACACAGTGGCCCACCCCGGTGGGTCACTGGCCAAGCCATAAATTTGGAGAAGTATTTCAATGAATACAAACAAACTTTCACAATTACTGTCATCGGCAGTGGTGCTGGCCTCGGCGGCTTTCTTTGTCGTCGGCTGCTCCAGTGATGATGATACGATCGCGTTGCCCGACGACGGTACAGACGTGCCTATTGTGCCTGGGCTCCCTGATGTAGCGCCGCCGCCGCCGACCAGCACGATCAACGGTCTCTGGGTGGGCGATTTCAGCCGGGAAACCACCCGCGAATCCGTCTCCTACAACGTCAGCCTGTTGTTCAACCGGGTCGTTGCTGAGGACTTTTCGATCAGAGGTGATACCGTTGGTGTCGCACTCGGCGACGGCCCGTTGAGTAAGGACGCCCTGACGGAACACCCGCACTTCCTGTTCGAGGGCGGCTTTGCGTTCTCGACGGTGTCCGTCACCAACACGGCAGAGCCGGATGATACCGATCTGACCGCGGCGGAGGAAATCGTCTGTGAAGTACCGAACGCGCTGTACCCATCCACCGATGGCGGTGTCTGGGCTATCGGTCGATTCGGTACCAGGGGTACCTTCCTGCAGGAGTTCGCCTACGATACCGGCTCGGCAGCAGGACCTGATCAGCGCGGCGCCGGCTGTCTGTACTATGCCTTCGATGCAACGACCGGTGTGTCCAAGCTGACCGGTGAAATCCAGTTCGAGGAAGACGGTGCCGGTAAGCTGGTCGTCGACATGACCTATTCGCCCGAAAACGCCAGGTCCGTTTCGCTCGCGACACTGGGTCTGGTCGGTAGTGACGGCAGTGCGGATGCTGAGTACCATCTGTGGAGCAATGACAACAGCGGTACCTCGATGGCCTACACCCGGGAAACGATCGACACTACGACTATGCAGGCTGTTGAGATTAGTGATGTTGCGGCTGCATGCGGCGGGCAACTGAACGTCAATCAAGTCGATACGCTGAACCTGTTCACCGTGAATACGATCGGCGCAGTTTCGGAGGATTGTAACGTGTTTATCGATGCGCTTCTCGGGGTTCCCATTCCCGATGTTGCACTTCCGTTCGAGGGTCTCGGGATCCTGGCTGATGTCAATCTTGATGGTGTGCCGGAGTACTGGCAGCTGATGAAGAGCACAGGAAGCGGTGCGGGTGTTACCGCCCACGCGCTGTTTAACCAGTTCACCATCACCGACGCAGGAAGCGATTTCGACTAGTGTGACCGGTGTGAGTTAAAAGACGCTCGCTCCGAATCGTCGCATAAAAGGGCCTGGCAACAGGCCCTTTTTTTTCGACATCGAAAACCGTGATGACGAATACATCAACAAACGCAAAGGATCGTTTTTGCTGTCTCATACCGTTTCGGTGTGGTGTGTGTACCATTCTGCGCCAGTCTTCCTACAATTGCAGGTATGATGAGGCTTATGTACCGAAGGTCGATATCAACTTGTTTGTTCGGAAATATACAACAGCGCCTTTTAACCACCATAGGGTGCGCCGTGCGCACCATCGATCAGGCGTTGATCATCGTTTATGGTGCGCACGGCGCACCCTACGGTGGTGTCATATGTGTTTTGATGCTGCTGTGCCAGGCCGCATCGGCGCAAGCGAGTATGCCCTCAGCCGACAGTATCGATGAGGATCGTGAAGCCTCCTGGGCCTACCTGGTCAGGCTGAATAAATTCGAGCATCAGCAGAGCACACGTGACAGTGAGGCCCACGCAGAATGGGGCGGTTTCGTCGTGCTTGAAACCGATCCGCACGCGTTGTGGCTGACCAGCAAGGGTGCGACAACGGAGGGCGGCACCGAGAGTGCGGAAGTCCGGCTGTTCTACAGCTATACGATAGCGCCTCACATCGGTGTGCAGCTCGGCTGGAAGCGCGATATTGAACCGAAGCCAGCGAGAGACTGGCTGGGCTTCGGTCTGATCGGCGTATTGCCGTTCAAAATTGGTGCCGATGCCAGCCTTTTTGTCGGTGAATCGGATAGCCTGGCGGCGAGGCTGGAAGTTGCCTATGTGTACTGGTTGACGCCCAAATTGTCGTTGACGCCCGATATCGAAGCTAACTTTTACCAGAATGCCTATCCGCAGACCGTGGTCGATTCGACTTCATCGGATCTCGATCTCGGTTTGCGTCTGCGCTATTGGGTCACCGGCAGTTTGGCACCCTATGTGGGGATCACCTGGAAAGGGGATTTCAATAAACCCGGCGATACCAACGAAAACCTGCGTGAAGACAGTAGCGATACGCGTTTGCTGCTGGGTATAAGCGCCTGGTTTTGATCTGTGAGGTCGGTATCGAGCAGGTTTCGCTACACTGGCTCAGCCCGTAGGGTGCGCCGTGCGCACCAGAACAGCCCAGTAAACTGAAGATTCGCGGTGCGCATGGCGCACCCTACTGATCGAGATGGATGTTGTCCACGAATAACGCTAATAAAGCAAAGGGGTTTTTGTTTGAATACGTCATTTGCGTTTTTTGCGTGATTTACGAACTCAAATGCGTTTTCTGGCTTGATCGATTCGGTGCGCGCGGCGCACCCTACGATTTGAGGCGTTCTATTTTGTCGCGCCCATAGCCAGCGCCCGTTCGCGTGAATGTTTTTCTTCCACGGCACGTTCGCCCGCATCCCAGTTGGGCATGGTTTCGGGCCAGCCGAACATGTGCGCGGTGAGTATCTCGCAGATCGCATCGATGTGTTCCGGGCTGGCATTCAAGGCCGGTATGTAGGAAAAGCGGGCGCCACCGGCGTTGAGAAAAATCTCGCGGTTTTCCATGTCGATTTCTTCCAGTGTTTCCAGGCAATCTGATGAAAAACCGGGGCAGATCACATCAACGCTGGTTACGCCGCTGGCTGGCAGTTGCTCCAGGGTTTTGTCGCAGTAGGGTTGCAGCCAGGGTTCACGGCCAAAGCGCGACTGAAACACGACCATCCATTCACCTGCGTCCAGTTCCAGTGCTTCAGCGGCGAGCCGGGCCGTTTTCTGACAGTGGCAAAAATAGGGATCGCCCTGGTCAAAGTAGCGCTGGGGAATGCCGTGAAATGAAAACACCAGTTTCTGCGCGCGCGGATTGTTCTCCCAGTGCTGCCGGACACTGTTGGCCAGCGCGCTGATGTATTTCGGATGATCGTGATAGTTGTTGATAAAACGCAAGTCGGGCAGCCAGCGCCAGGTTTGCAGCACGTTCGTGACGCCATCGAATACCGAGGCCGTGGTGGTGGCCGAATACTGTGGATACAGCGGCAATATCAGCATGCGGCGTGCCCCCGCGAGGCGTAATGCTTCGAGCCCGCTCTTGATCGACGGATTACCGTAGCGCATGGCCAGATCGACCAGCACATTGCCGCGGAAACGCTCCTGAATTTTTTTCTCGATCGCCTGCGCCTGCAGTTTGGAGGTTGCGATCAACGGCGAGCCATCCGTGCTCCATACCTTCTGATAAGCGCGTGCGGACCGGCGTGGGCGCAGACGCAGGATAACGCCGTGCAGAGCCAGCCACCATATCAGGCGCGGCACCTCGACTACACGCGGATCCCAGAGGAACTCGGCCAGATAGCGGCGTACCGCGGACGGTGTGGGTGCGTCCGGCGAGCCAAGGTTGACCAGCAGGATGCCCAGTTTTTCCTTGGAGCCGTGTTGATAAGTGTAATCCTGATTTTTCACCTGGATGCGTGTGTGGTAGTTTAACCAGCTTGCAAGAGTGGCAGATTCGTCCCTTTTCTACAAGTCTGATAATAATAATGGGACGATGACTTCATGTGTTACACGAAACGATTTCTGTAATATACTCTCGTTATTTTTGTAAGCGCTGGAGCTGAACATGCCGACAAGGCTGGCTGTACCCAAAGAAACAATAACAAACGAACGGCGCATCGCACTGGAACCCGGGGTGGCGAAGAAGCTCATCGATAAGGGTGTCAAAGTCATGATGCAGAAAGGCGCGGCACTCGCATCCCATTTCAGTGATGAGGCCTTCGAGGGCGTTGAACTGGTCGAAGATGCATCGGCTCTGTATAAAGAGGCTGATCTGATATTCAAGGTTCAGCCGCCTACCGCGGACGAGCTGGCGCAGATCAAGGAGGGTGCGGTCATCGTCGGTTTTATGGCGCCGCACAAAAATGCCGATATGATCAAAACGATGTGCGACCGGAACATCACCAGCCTGGCGATGGAGCTGGTACCCCGCATCACACGCGCACAATCGATGGATGCGCTGTCTTCTCAGGCCTCACTCGCAGGCTATATGGGTGTACTCATGGGCGCGCAGCTCGCGTCGGTTTTTTTTCCGATGCTGACCACCGCGGCAGGTACGATTCGCCCTGCCAGGGCGCTGGTGATCGGCGCCGGTGTTGCCGGCTTGCAGGCGATTGCGACGGCCAAGCGCCTGGGTGCTCGGGTTGAAGCTTTCGATGTGCGTTCTGCGACGCGCGAACAAATCGAATCGCTGGGTGGCAAGTTCATCGATACTGGCGTCAGTGCGGAAGGCAAGGGCGGCTATGCGCGTGAACTCACGGATGAAGAAAAGCAGCAGCAACAGGCAGTGCTGGCCAAGCATATTGCCCAGGCTGATGTCATTATCTCCACGGCTGCGATTCCGGGCCGGCCGTCACCGAAGATCATCACCGAAGCCATGGTAAAAGACATGAAGGTCGGTGCCGTGATCGTTGACCTGGCATCAGAAGGTGGTGGCAACTGCGAACTCACCAGGCCAGGCGAAACCGTTGATTACCAGGGCCGCGTTACGATCCATGGACCTCTGAATGTGCCCAGTGAATTGCCCGTGCATGCCAGTGAGATGTACGCCAAGAATCTGTTCAACCTGGTGTCGCCGTTTATCACCGAAGCTGGCGAGCTGGAACTCGATTTTGATGATGACGTCATTGCGGGCTGTTTACTGACGCACGGCGGTGAAGTGAAAGCAGAACAATATAAATAATTCAATCACTGTCATTTCGACCTGAAGGAGAAATCTCCAGGGTATGCGCGAAAGTCCTTGAGATTACCCATCGCTTCACGCACTCGGGATGACGATAACACTATAATTCACACGCGTAAGAGAATTTAAACATGATAGAAGGTTTTACCGCGTTATACATATTCATGCTGTCCGCATTCACCGGTTACGAGGTCATCAGCCGTGTACCGGTGATATTGCATACACCGCTGATGTCTGGTTCGAATTTTATCCATGGTATCGTACTAGTGGGTGCGATGATTGCGCTGGGCTACGCAGAAGGCACGCTCGAACTCGCGATTGGTTTTTTTGCGGTAGCCCTGGGGGCTGGCAACGCGGTCGGTGGTTATGTCGCGACCGTGCGTATGCTTGAGATGTTCAAGAGCAGCAAGGAGACCAGATAATGATGAGTCTCGCTGTTGATATTACCTATTTCGTCACGGCCTTCATTTTCATCTATGGGCTGAAACAGATGTCTTCGCCGGTAACCGCGCGTGGCGGTATCGTACTCGCCGGTTTCGCGATGCTGGCGGCCACCGTGATCACCTTTGGTGTGCCGCAGATTCAGTTTGAGCTCAACATCAACATGATATTGATGCTGATCGCCATCGCGGTGGGTTCGGCAGTGGCCTACATTTCGGCCAAGCGCGTTGCTATGACCGACATGCCGCAGATGATTGCGATGTATAACGGTATGGGTGGGGGCGCTGCCGCGGCCATTGCTGCGGTCGAGCTGGTCAAGTTATCCAGCAGTGGTGAAAGCCATGGTCTGGTCGTGCAACTGCTGGCTGTGTTGGGTGCGGTTATAGGCGCGGTATCTTTCTCCGGATCAGGTGTTGCGTTCGCCAAGCTGCAGGGGTTGATGAAAAAAACCATGCGTCTGCCAATGCATCAGTTCATTAACCTGGGGCTGTTCGCTGCTGTGTGTGTCCTCGGATTCTGGGTTGCCACCGGCCATCCGGTGAATTTCCAGCATGTGATCTGGTTCTTTGTACTGGCGATTGTGCTTGGTGTGATGGTGACTTTGCCGATTGGCGGTGCCGATATGCCGGTCGTGATTTCCCTGTTCAACGCATTGACCGGGCTTGCGGTCGCATTTGAAGGCTTCGTATTGAATAACGCGGCGATGATTATTGCCGGTACGGTGGTTGGCTCATCCGGTACCTTGCTGACCCAGTTGATGGCCAAGGCGATGAACCGTTCGCTGGCCAACGTACTGTTCAGCAGTTTTGGTAGCGACGGTGGGGCTGCGGCGGAAGAAGACATCGAAGGCAGCATGAAGGAAATTCAGGCCCAGGATGCCGCCATCATGATGGCCTATGCCGATAACGTCATCATCATACCCGGCTACGGGATGGCCGTGGCCCAGGCGCAACACAAGCTCAAGGAAATGGAAGAGCTGCTGGAGGCGCGTGGTGTAAATGTCAAATATGCCATTCATCCGGTTGCCGGTCGTATGCCGGGGCACATGAACGTGCTGCTGGCCGAGGCCGGCGTCGAATACGACAAGATCTTTGACCTGGATGAAATCAATCCCGAGTTTCCCCAGGCGGATGTTGCCCTGGTCATCGGTGCCAACGATGTGGTCAACCCGGTGGCGCGCACCAATCCGGACAGCCCGATCTACGGCATGCCGATACTCGACGCCGATAAAGCGCAGAATGTGATCGTGATCAAGCGCGGACAGGGGGCCGGTTTCTCAGGTATCGAAAATCACCTGTTCTATGCCGACAACACCCGTATGCTCTACGGTGATGGCCAGAAGGCTGTAGGCGAACTGATTGGCGGTATCAAGCAGCTGTAAACGCCGCCATCAGTGACGAGGGTAGCGCATCGGGCAACATCCGGGCCAGCCCGCATATCTCACCAGGATCACGGGAGCAGGCGCAGGATTCGTGATCGTAAGCGCCGCTCTGGAGCGAAAAGCGTAGCAACATTTGGGCGAAGCGGCCGTAGGGTGCGCCGTGCGCACCGAAACAGCCCAGCACACTGAGGATTCACGGTGCGCACGGCGCACCCTACGATCTGATGCAAACGAAGACCCGCCTGAACCATGATAGGCCTGTATGAATAACACACTGCATTTTTGATTATCCGAGCTATATCAAAAGGGCCAATGTCTTATCAGCATACTACGCCGCCCGGTGAGAAATGCGGGCTATTACCTGTTCATGAGCAATGGCATCAACAAATCGGTCAACTGGTCGTAACAACCATCGGCCGCACCGGTGATAACTGCGAAGAAATTCAGGCTGACCAGCGCTGACGCCATCAGGATCATCATAATCAGATTTCTGTCGTGTGTGCTCATGATGTCGTTCTCCTTTTATCATTTAACAGAAAGGTTCGAGCAAAACTCGCGCCAAAATAGGAGTTCGAGCATAAAGCCTAATGTTTACAATATGTTTACAAAGGTATTAAGGTATGCTGCGAATGTGCAAAAGCTGCGAAAATGCACAGAAGCAGTGCAGTCTGCATTGTTTCGGTGCCAACAGGTGTTGGGTGAACCCTGGGTGATAAGGGTGTAATATGCAGCCAGTTTTACTGATTACGAGCTGATTAGGGGTGCAAGCATGCGTCACATTCTGGTCTTGAATGCCAAAGGTGGTTGCGGTAAAAGCACGATCGCGACCAATCTGGCGAGTTACTATGCGTGGGAGCAGGAGAAGAAAGTCGCGCTGGCGGATTTTGATCCCCAGGGCTCCAGCCTGGCGTGGCTTGGCGTGCGCGGTGAAGAATGGCCAGCGATCGAGGGCATTGCCGCGTGGAAAGATCCGGTGCGTCCTTCGCGTGATACCGACGTGGTGATCATGGATGCGCCGGCACGTGTCCACGGTAGCGAACTGACCCAGCTTGTGCGCAGGGCCGAGACCATCGTGTTCCCGGTGTTGCCGTCACCGATAGATATGCGCGCGGCTGAAGTCTACATGCAGGAGCTGCAGGCAACCGGGCGGGTGCAGCGAGGTGAGGCCAAAATCGGTGTGATTGCGAACCGCGTGCGCGAAAATACCATCATTTACGCCGAGCTTTATGAGTTCCTGCGCAAACTCAATGTACCTTATATTACGACACTGCGTGATACCCAGAACTATATCAAGGCAGAGGAGCGCGGTGTGGGTATCTACGAAATGGCGCCTTCGCAGGTCTGGCAGGACATTGAAAACTGGGAGCCGATGGTCAAATGGCTAAACAGCAAACGCAGCATGCCCTAGCGCCAGCCTGCAAACAGGATCATCTCATGCAGCAAAATGGCAATTCACTCGAGCATCTCGAGGCATCGAAGCTGCGCATTGCGTGTGTCCATTCCGGTTCGGATCTGGCGGAAATACATTTCAACGAACTGTCTGCTGCCTATAGCTTTGTTCCGCCGGATCAGAGTGATGTGATTCTCGCGCTGGGTGGCGACGGTTTGATGTTGCACGCGCTACACACGCACATGCACCTCAACAAACCGATTTATGGCATGCATTGCGGGACCATCGGGTTCCTGATGAATGAATACAGCCAGGAAAAACTGGTCGAGCGAATACTATCGGCTGATCTATTCGCGCTGCATCCGGTCGCGATGAAAGCGACGACAACCGAAGGCAAGGTTGAACACGCGCTGGCGTTCAACGAAGTGGCCTTGATCAGGGGCTCTGCCCAATCGGCCAATATCCGCGTCTCGATTGATGGTGTCGTGCGCCTGGAAAAATACATGGGTGACGGCCTGATTGTGTCGACAGCGGCGGGCAGCACGGCCTATAACCTGTCGGCTCACGGCCCTATCATTCCGCTGGGTTCTAATCTGTTGGCGTTGACACCGGTCAGTCCATTCAGGCCTCGACGGTGGAAAGGTGCCTTGTTGCCACGGAGCTCGGTCATTACCCTGGAAAATCTGGATCCCAAGAAAAGGCCTCTGCTGACAACGGCGGATTCGAAAGATATCTATGATGTTGTCACGGTCAGCGTGCGTGAAGACCCGTCGCACTCTGTGCAGATGCTGTTCGATAAAGACCATTCGTTGGAAGAAAGGATCATCCGGGAGCAGTTTACCGCCTGATCCAGCACTGAAGCATTATTGTATGTATAACCGAAAGCTCAACTCGAGGAGATGAGATTATGATCAAGAGACATTTAACACTCGTGGTGCTGTTACTGAGTATGTTTATAAGTGCCGCTGCCGTGTCAGCGACGAAAGAAGAAATCGATAAAAACGTGAAGGACGCGATCGCGGAGTTCTACGAAAAGTCACAGGCTGGCAAGGCGCTGTCAGAAAAGGCGGTGGGTATGCTGGTTTTTCCGAAAGTGATCAAGGCAGGTCTCGGTGTGGGTGGTGAATACGGTGAAGGTGCCTTGCTGGTTGATGGCAAGACGGTCGACTATTACAGTACGGCGGCCGCTTCAGTCGGTTTCCAGCTGGGTGCGCAGCAGAAATCCCAGGTTATTCTGTTCATGAATGATGAGGTGCTCAAGCAATTCCGCGACAGCAAAGGCTGGGAAGCCGGTGTCGATGGCAGCGTTGCCGTAGCCGAGCTGGGTGCAGGTGGCGAGATCAGCTCAACTACAGCAAAAGAGCCGATCATCGGTTTTGTTTTCTCCAACAAGGGTCTGATGTACAACCTGACGCTCGAAGGATCGAAGATGACCAAGATCGTTCGCTAGCCCGCATTTCTCACCAGGCGGCGTAGGATAATGATAAGGCATTGCTCCTTTGGAGAAAAACCAGGATGATCAAAAATGCAGTATGTTATTCAAACAGGCCCATCACGGTTCAGGCGGGTCTTCTTTTGCATGAGATCGTAGGGTGCGCCGTGCGCACCGTGAATCTTCAGTGTGCTGGGCTGTTTCGGTGCGCACGGCGCACCCTACGGCCGCTTTGCCCAAGCCATTGCTACGCTTTTCGCTCCAGAGCAGCGCTTACGCACACGAATCCTGCGCCTGCTTCCGTGATCCTGGTGAGAAATGCGCGCTAGGCTTGTCTGTTACGGGCAGGGACGTTGAGCCTTGAGCGGGGGTTCTCGATGCTTCCCCTGTCTATCCGATTTTGTCCGGACTATTACCGATCATGTCTCTGGAAGTACGTGAACAACGACAGCTGAGACGGCTGGAAACGCTGGTCGATGTGGTTTTCGGGATTACCATCTGGCGCTTGTTTGTACTGTTGCCGCGTCCGGATGAGAATCCCGAGTGGACTACGCTGCTGGCTATGCTCGCTGACAGCCTGCTGAATTTTGTGGTGGTGGTGATCGCACTGATCATCGTGATTATCTACTGGATACAGAGCAACCTGCTGTTCAAGTATCTGGTCCGTACCGACAGCTGGCATATTGGCCTGTCGATCGCACAGCTGTTTTCCCTGCTGTTGTTCCTGTATGCGATCAGGGTTGGTATTCAACTGGAAGCCAATGCGAGCACCCGCGTGTTTGAGAGCGCAATGGCCTGTTTGCTGGGTATGTTTTCGTTTTTCGCCTGGTATTATGCCTTGCACAGGGGAAGCCTGGTGACGGATGAGTTAGGCGTGGAAGAGGCCAAAAGTATCACTGAACGCATCAAGGCCGAACCCGTTACCGCAGCAATCACCATACCCTTCGCTGCGGGTATGTGGATGTGGGAACTGTCCTGGTTCATCTATCCGTTCGTGGTCTATCTGCTCAAACGCCGAAACAAGCGCAGCGCCAGCGGCGTATCCGATTAACCCGAACGCCACAACCATCCAGTATAAAGCTCAGATCCATGTTCATTGCAGGCAGTATTGAGGCGTTTCAGCATCAGTTTATACAGTCACTGCGTAACATGCTGTCGCCGGAAGAGGCCGGTGCTTTTATTCTCGTGCTCGCCAACAGCCTGCAGGACGAATCGCTTTACGCTGGATTGAAAAACAACATTGCATCGATGTTCAGAGAAATCCAGTCAAAGTTTCGGACGAACGAGCTGGTGGTCACCGATGATGATCGCGCGGTTTTTCAGGCACTCGAGCGTTACGGCATCGAATCTTTCAGTGTATGGCAAAGCACGCGCAAAGATTCATGGGAGATCATGTTCAATCCTGTGCGAGCATTACGGCCTGCGCGTGCGTCTAACGTGCTGTTTGACGGGATCAGGCGACCATTTGAAGCGAATAAATTCAATTTCAACAAGGTGTTCCTGCGGCCTGAAATATTGTGGGAGGATTATTGGCAACAGACTCGACTGCGTGTGCTCTACAACAAGTTCCCGGTTGTGCCTTATCATTTGATCATCGTGCCGGATCCGCACCAACAGCTGCCCCAATATCTGACAGCGACCTACCACGACATGATGTGGCAACTGCTGCTACAGCAACAGACCCGACTGCCCGGCCTGGGGATCGGTTACAACAGTCTGGGTGCCTGCGCTTCGGTCAATCAGCTCCATTTCCAGGGCTTTATGCGCGAAGCCTCGCTGCCCATTGAACTCCAACGATGGCGGCATAACGGTGGCGATGATCCTTATCCGATGAACTGTATCGTGTTCGATTCTGCTCAGGCATGCTGGCGCAAGATCGATGAGTATCATCAACACCATCAACCCTACAATCTGCTTTATCGTCCGGGACGTTGTTATGTACTGCCACGGGTGGCGCAGGGGAGTGATACGGTGCTGCCCAGGGTACGCGGTGCCGGCTGGATAGAGCAGTGTGGCGTATTCAACGTGGCTGACCATGCCGAGCTTGAATCGGTCATTACGGCCGAACTTGATCATTGCCTGCGTTCCTTGTCTGTTTCTGTAGAGTGAACGTGGCGTTATCGCAGCGGCGCACAGCTTGCATGATTTCGTAGATACAAGGAGCGACTTTAGCCCGCATTTCTCACCAGGATCACGGTTCAGGCTGGTCTTGGTTTGCATGAGATCGTAGGGTGCGCCGTGCGCACCGTGAATCCTCAGTGTGCTGGGCTGTTTCGGTGCGCACGGCGCACCCTACGGCCGCTTCGCCCAAGCTATTGCTACGCTTTTCGCTCCAGAGCGGCGCTTACGAACACCAGCCCGTATGTCTCACCAGGCAGCGAGATTTTTCTTTGCGTACTTTGCATTGAATAGCTCCTTCGCCGGGGATTATCTTATTAAGCTGGCATATTCACCGCACGGGATACCGTCGATGGTCCAGCTGCCGACGCGGTAACGAATCAGGCGCAACGTTGGGAAACCGACGGCCGCGGTCATGCGACGCACCTGCCTGTTTCTGCCCTCGCTGATGGCCAGTGCTATCCACGATGTCGGTATATGCTTGCGCTGTCTGATCGGCGGCTGTCGAGGCCACAGTGTCGCTGGCACGGCGATGCGTTTTGCTCTGGCTGGTGCTGTTCTGCCGTCCTTGAGATCGATGCCTTCGCGCAGTGCCTGCAGGGCAGCATCGCTGATGGTGTGTTCAAGCTGAACCCAGTAGGTTTTTTCCATTTTGTTTGCTGGATCTGTGATTTTATGCGCCAGCCTGCCATCATCCGTCAATACCACCAGCCCTTCGCTGTCTCTGTCGAGACGACCGGCAGCATATACATTCCTGTCATTGATATAATCAGCCAGTGTTGCCCGACCTTGTTGGTCGGTGAACTGGCATAACACACCGTATGGCTTGTTGAACAGGATGATTTTCGGCATGATCAGGTATACACAAACAACAATATGAAATTAGCCGTAAATAACGCAAAATTCGCGAAATGGACTGATTAAGTTTCTGTTTTTATTAGACGTAGGGTGCGCCGTGCGCACCGAGAAAGACTGCAGATTCATGGTGCGCACGGCGCACCCTACGATCATCTCAATCCATAGGCAATCACGCAATCTGGCTGTTCGTCTCATCCATGAGACCCACCCCTTCGGGGCTAACGCGATATTTGGTTCCTGACAAAATATCGCCCATAAAATCCTAATCCATCATGCAACATGCGGGTTAGAATGTGCTGCGCCTGTTTGCGGACTCGATCCGCTAAAACGGTTGCAGGTTGAGCCAGCGTTGCCGCCGGCCGTGCCCGGCGTTGAGCAGATTGAACATCACCTGCAAGGCGTCCTCATCAACGCCGTGCCAGCGCAGGTCCTGCCTGGGACCCTTGAATTCAGCGTCGGTAACGATGGTGGTCAGCTGCTTGGTCATTGGCAGCATGTGTTTATGCTCCTCAACCAGGCGTTGTATACGCGCAGATCCCCTGAATTTCATTTCGGAGATCTTGCCGGCGTTTTCCACAATGTGTTCGACACCCGGGTACTTCTTCAGCAGGTTCGAAGCCATCTTGTAACCGATCCCGGGAATTCCGGGAACATTGTCGATAGCGTCGCCGGATAGTGCCAGCAGGTCGGCAATCAGTTCGGGTCTAACGCCGAAGGTTTTTTCGACATCGCGATAATGCATGATTTTGTCACGCGCAAAATCCCACCAGATGTCGCCGGGTTTGATCAGCTGGGCGAGATCCTTGTCGGCGCTGATGATGGTGATCGCGTATCCATCCTCGCGTAATCGGGTTGCCAGGGTGCCGATAATGTCATCGGCTTCATAGCGGTTGCTGGAGAAATCAGCAATCCCTGCGGCACGGCAAAAATCGCGGCAATATTTGAACTGTCTTTTCAGTTCTTCCGGCGCGGGTGGCCGGTTGGCTTTATAATCGGGAAAGATTTCTTTGCGGTAAGAATCAGTTTGTTTTGCGTCGAAAGCACAGGCAATATACTGGGGTTGTTCCAGTTGGATTAGTTCATGCAGGAATTCGGTGAAACCGTACACGGCATTGCTGGGATGGCCTTCGCTGTCGGTCATGTGCTCGGGGTAAACATGCCAGCCGCGGAAAATATAGATACTGGAATCAACCAGATAGGCGCGTTTTTGGGATTGATGATGTGCCATTGCGGTCATTCTACGTGATGGCTATCAAAAGTAAATCTATCTTACGCAAACTCTGATTAATTCAGAGTTTGCGTACGGCACGCGGATGTGCCGCCATTTTCAATCACAGCTATGATTGAAAATGAAGAAAAATAGAAAATCGCATGTTTATTTTTCGTGCGCTGATAATTCCTGGATGGAATTATTCGAAGCGTCCTTAATTGCTACGGCAGTGGACGCTGGCGACTATAACTTGACAGGGCGTATCAACCAGATTTGACCGTATGAACAGAAGAGAAGTCATCAAGTTGGGGCTCTATGGCGCGGGTGCGTTGTGGGCGAATTCGAGCGTAGCGGACAGCCGGGCCGCGGCGGATCGCTACAAGCTGTTACCGCCAGACAGGCATGGCGTGCGCCTGCCGGCCGGGTTCCGTTCGCGTATCGTCGCCGAGTCGACCGTATCACCTGTTGGTGGTTGCGAATATGTATGGCACGCGGCGCCCGATGGCGGTGCGTGTTTTGCCGATGCGGCAGGTGGCTGGATCTATGTGTCCAACAGCGAAACGGACGACCAGGGCGGTGCCGGAGCGCTGCGATTCGATGCCAGTGGCAAGCTCATCGATGCCTATCCCATCTTACAGGGTACCCGGCGCAACTGTGCCGGTGGCGCCACACCCTGGGGTCGCTGGCTATCATGCGAAGAGGTCGACGACGGCAGGGTCTGGGAGTGCGACCCGCGGGGTATCGAGGCCGCAGTGGTCAGGCCTGCATTGGGGGTGTTCAGGCACGAGGCGGTCGCCGTCGACCCGCTGGGGTACAAGCTCTATCTCACGGAAGACCGCAAAAATGGTTATCTGTATCGCTTCACCCCGTTCCATTATCCGGACCTCGATGCAGGCATACTGGAAGCGGCACGGGTGGTTGAGGGTGAAACCGGTAGAGTTGAATGGCTGGTCATCGAAGATCCGTCCGCGCGCAAGGCCGAAACCCGTTTTCAAGCCGACGCCACCCGCTTCAATGGCGGCGAAGGTATTGTCTATTACAACGGCAAGGTCTATTTCACAACCAAGGGCGACAACCGCGTCTGGGCCTTCGATATTACCAGCCAGAACCTCAGCATACTGTACGATGACAGTGCCTACCTCGATCCGGTATTGACCGGTGTCGACAATATCACGGTTTCTGCCGATGGTACGTTCTATGTGGCCGAGGACGGGGGCGATCTGCAGGTTGTGGTCATCGCGACCGACGGCAGTCTTTATCCGTTGCTCGAACTGGCGGGTCACGGCCAGTCCGAGATCACCGGGCTGGCTTTCAGTCCCGATGGCTCGCGACTGTATTTCAGTTCGCAGCGCGGTAAATGCGGCGAAGACGCGGATGGGGTGACTTTTGAAGTTAGTGGCCCATTCTAGTTGCGATTAAGGCGATCTGCTGCTAGTAATACTGGTGTAAAATGCATTATTAACCACCGGAAAATTTACAACAAATATAATGGCCGAATTAGCAAAGAAGTCCGTCATTGATCTTTCCAAGAAAGGCAGCCGCTTGTTTCGCAAAGGCCAGTTCGAGGAGGCAGAGCAAGTATACCTGCAGGCCTACGAGCTGGATAACAGCAATCCCTATGTGCTCGCCGGATTGGGGGATGTTTACCGCAAGCTGTGCAAGTTTGAAGAATCGGCAAAATACTATGATGCCATCCTGAAGGACGATAACAGGAACCTGTTCGCTTTACGTGGTGCCGGCGATGCGCGCCGCGGCATGAAAGAGCCGCAAAAGGCCATACCTTTCTGGCTGCGTTACCTGGAGATCAATCCCAAAGACAGTCATGTCATGGTGCGCGTTGCCGATGCCTATCACAAGCTGCACGATGCCTCGAATGCCATTGTATTTTACGAGCATGCTCTGGAAGTCAGTACCAACGACCCGTTCGCGCTGCTGGGTCTGGGCAATGTCTACTATGCCCAGCATGAAGACACCAAGGCGTTGCTCTGTTTTGAAACGCTGCTGAAGAACAAATCACAAAATGTGGTGGTGATGACGATGACCGGCAACATCTACCGTCGACGCAAGGAATTTGATCGTGCGATGGATCATTACCAGGAAGCGCTGGAACTTGAACCGACAAATAACTTTGCGCTGTTTGGTATGGGGGATTGTTATCGTGGCAACAAGAACATGGAGAAAGCCGTCGAGTGGTGGGACAGGATTCTTGAGCATGAGCCGGAAAACCAGGCCTTGTGGACACGCGTTGGCGATGCCCTGCTCAGCCTCGAGAGAATTGACGATGCCATTGAACACTATCAGGCCAGCCTGAAGAACGGCGAAGACGTCTACGCCTATCTCGGCATGGCGCGGGCTCAGCATGCGCGCGGTGATTTGAACAGCGCACGTGAGTTCTGTGAAACTGCGCTGTCGCACGATGAAACCAACGAACGTGTTCTGGAAAAACTGATTGAAATCTATGAACAATCCGGTGATCCGGAAGCCGCTGAACAGGCCAGGCAGAAGCTTGCGCAAGTAGCCGATTGACAGCATATAAAACCGGCTGGTCGATCGACCTGTATCACGCGGGACGAAAGCACGGGTCCAGCCGTTGTCAGAACGCTGATAGCGGCGAAAACGCTCGTAAAGTTGCTAAAAAGAATGATGCCTCAAACAGTTACTGCGCGAGCAATAAACACCTCAACTTTCTTTGCCCCCTGCGCGCCTTTACGAGTGGCCTTCAGTTCAGGTATCGCCTGAGCCGCTGGCGTTCAAATCTGTGCAAACCCTGACCATAACCAGCATCGTGATAGGCAGTATAGGCCTGATGCTGTGCCTGCTGGGTATCCTGAGGCTGACCAGAAGACTGCTGATGCGCAGTGTCAGATATGAAATAACCGGTATCGTTCTGCTCTCGGTGGCGGCGATGTTGTTTCTGGTCTCTTCCAATATTCACACCTATGAGCGTCTGGTCTACGAGCAGCCGATAGCCAGTCTCAGTTTTCATCAGATGTCGCCCCAGTATTTTGGTGTGGAACTGAAAGAACTGGGTTCTGGCGAAAGCTGGTTTTATGAGTTGCGTGGTGATGAGTGGCAACTCGACGCGCAGATATTGACATGGAAAGGCTACGCCAACCTGCTGGGGCTGGACGCCTACTACCGGTTACACCGTCTATCGGGTCGCTATACGGACATCGAGCAGGAACGCACCGCCCCGCATACGGTCCATGGCCTGAGCGAAGAACAACGCATCGATTTGTGGTCCTACGCGCATGAATACCGCAACTGGCTGAACATGGTTGATGCCACCTATGGCAGTGCAGTCTTTTTACCCATGGATAACCTGGCACGGTACAGCGTGAGCATCAGCCGCAATGGCCTGGTCGCGCGCCCTGATAACGCCATTGCACGCGAGGCGGTCACCAACTGGATAGGCTTTTAGTGGTGCTGACAGCACAGGCCGGGTGAGGGCGTGGTAACCCAACATGCTGTTTTTATTGGTTTTAGCCCGTTCCAGCGTCATTTTATGGTTACACATTCGTAACATTTTTGTAACATTTTGCCCGCATAATCCAATCCCACAATGCATGTATCCATATTTCAGAGGAAATTATGAACAGAAAAATTCTTGTTCTCGCATCAGCAGCGACAATCTGTTTCTCAACGCTGGTCACTGCCGCATCCAGAGACTATATCTCTGTCGTGGGATCTTCGACGGTTTACCCCTTTTCCACCGTTGTTGCCGAGACGTTTGGTAAGAGCAGCAAATTCAAGACACCGAAAATCGAATCGACCGGTTCTGGCGGTGGCATGAAGTTGTTCTGTTCGGGTGTCGGTGTCGAGTACCCTGATATGACCAATTCCTCGCGTCGTATAAAGAAATCAGAGTACGATCAATGCCATAAGAACGGCGTCAAACAGATCATCGAGGTCAAGGTCGGTTATGACGGTATCGCGATAGCGAACTCGAAAAAAGCCGAGCGCATGGCGTTGAGCCGCAAGGATCTTTTTCTCGCGCTGGCGAAGCAGGTGCCTGATCCCAAAGGTGGCGAAAAACTGGTCAAAAACCCGTACAAGACCTGGAATGACGTGAACCCGGATTTGCCGAAAAACAAGATCGAAGTGCTGGGCCCGCCGCCGACATCGGGTACACGTGACGCCTTCGCTGAGCTCGCAATGGAAGGCGGCTGCAAGAAGATCGAATGGATTGCTGCGATGAAAGGCAAGGACAAGAACAAATACAAATCCATCTGCCACACGGTACGTGAAGACGGCGCCTATATCGAAGCCGGAGAAAACGACAACCTGATCGTACAGAAGCTGGAAGCCAACAAGAACGCACTCGGTATCTTCGGTTTCAGCTTCCTCGACCAGAACACGGACAAGGTACAGGGTTCGTTGGTCGACGGTGTCGCGCCCGAGTTTGAAGCGATTGCCAGTGGTGAATACCCGGTTTCTCGCGCGCTTTATTTCTATGTGAAGAAAGCGCATATTGGCAAGGTGCCGGGAATCAAGGAATTTCTGGCCGAGTGGGACAAGGAAGGCACCTGGGGCGATGAAGGTTATCTGACCGACAAGGGTCTTATTCCGATGCCGAAAGCAGAACGTGAAGAGTTCTCATCAGCCATCAAGAATATGAAGAACCTTGAGATGTAGTCTCGCCGGTTTTGACGGCAACCGCTCTCGGGCGGTTGCCTTTTCCTGTCTTTAACGCGGTTAAATGTTCAAAAACACATGAATACACTATCTATGCAGGCAGTGCACGATTGTTTCCGGGTGCCTGGTCGGGCACAGAAATTCGAAACCGTTCGTAGACACGGCAGCAGCTGATGTCGGTCGTTGCACTGTTATTTACCCTGGTGTTGCTCGGCCTGTTCAGTTACTGGCTGGGACGCAAACGTTCCTATGCGGTTGTCAATGGTGATGCCTGGAAACTGCACTCACTGCCATCCTACCACGGCTTCTATGCGGCGATATGGTGTGGTATTCCTGCGTTACTGGTCGCGGCGCTCTGGCTATTCTTTGAAGACACCATCATAACCAATCTGGTTATTGCCGGCCTGCCGGATGACGTGCGTAATCTGGAACCGGCCAGGCTGAATCTCGTCGTTAACGATATTCGAAACCTGGTTTCTGGGAATATCACGTCCCGTGACGTTGATCCGGCGATGCAGGCCGCTGCCGATCATTACCTTCACCTGCAGCTTGTCAGCAAGGCCGCACTGACGGTGCTGGCCCTGGTCCTGGCCATTGCGGGCGCATTGATTGCACTGCGTAGCATTCATCAGGACAAGCGTGCGCGAAATTCGGTCGAGCTGGTCGTAAAGATCTTCCTGGTCGCAAGCTCCACGATAGCCATTTTCACGACGATTGGTATCGTATTTTCGGTGCTGTTCGAAGCAATCCGGTTTTTCGAAACGGTACCGGTGACATCTTTCCTGTTCGGGCTGGAGTGGAGTCCGCAGATGGCGATTCGCGAAGACCAGGTCGGTTCCTCTGGCGCGTTCGGTGCCATACCGCTGTTCGCTGGCACCCTGCTGATTTCATTCATTGCCATGCTGGTGGCCGTGCCCATCGGCCTGATGTCGGCGATTTATCTGGCCGAATATGCCAGCAAGCAGGTGCGCGCCGTGGCCAAACCGCTGCTCGAAATACTCGCCGGCATACCCACCGTGGTATACGGCTTCTTTGCCGCGCTGACCGTCGCACCGTTCATTCGCGATAGTGGGGGGCTGATCGGACTGGATGTTTCCTCCGAGTCGGCACTGGCGGCGGGTCTGGTCATGGGTATCATGATCATCCCGTTCGTTTCTTCGCTGTCTGATGACGTGATCAACGCGGTGCCGCAGGCCATGCGCGATGGCTCCGAAGGTCTGGGTGCGACCAGGTCGGAAACGATCAAGCGCGTCATCATACCGGCGGCCTTGCCGGGCATTGTCGGTGGTATTCTGCTGGCGGTATCACGCGCTATCGGTGAAACCATGATCGTGGTCATGGCAGCCGGCCTGTCGGCCAACCTGACAGCCAATCCGCTGCAAGCCGTTACTACCGTGACGGTACAGATCGTCACGCTGCTGGTCGGTGACCAGGAGTTCGACAGTCCGAAGACACTGGCCGCATTTGCGCTCGGTCTGTTGTTATTCGTGGTTACGCTGATTTTGAACATTATCGCGCTGCACGTTGTACGCAAATACCGTGAACAGTATGAGTAACAGGCGGGTTTCTAATGGCTGATACACCAAAATACGTCACTGATATTGTCAGAGCCGGGCTGGATGCGCGCTACAGGCGTGAAGCCCGTTTTCGTCGTATGGGTCTGGCCGCCATCATCATGGGGCTGATCTTTCTGTCGATGCTGTTCATCAGCATTATCGGCAACGGCTACTCGGCCTTCTGGCAGACTTATATACAAATCGAGGTGCATCTGGATGCCAGTGCGATCGATCCTGACGGTACGCGTGATCCCCAGGTCATCGAAGCGGCCGATTACGGCGGTCTGGTCAAGCAATCACTGCGTGATATGTTTCCGGATGTCACCGAAAGGCGAGAGAAGCGCACGCTTTACGGCATAGTCAGCAGCGGTGCCAGGTATGACCTGGAAGATTTCGTCACGGCCAATCCGGATCAGATCGGCAATACCATCCAGCTCTGGGTGCCGGCTGACGACGATGTCGATATGCTGGTCAAAGGGCACTTCGATCGCGACAAAGACCAATCGGAGCGGCGCATCAAGGACAATCAAATCGCCTGGATCGACAAACTGGAGGCTGAGGGCCGGCTGGAGAGCCGCTTCAACAAGGTTTTTTTCACGGCGGGCGATTCACGTGAGCCCGAACTGGCCGGTATCTGGGGTGCGGTGTCCGGTTCGTTCTTCACCCTGATCGTAACGCTGTCACTGGCATTCCCGATGGGCGTTGCGACCGCGGTTTACCTGGAGGAGTTTGCGCCGCAGAACAGGTGGACCGATCTGATCGAGGTCAACATCAACAATCTGGCAGCGGTGCCTTCGATCGTGTTCGGACTGCTGGGGCTGGCCGTGTTCATCAACTTTATGGGTATGCCGCGTTCGGCTCCGCTGGTTGGTGGTTTGGTGCTGACGCTGATGACGCTGCCGACCATCATCATCGCCAGCCGGGCGGCATTGAAATCCGTGCCGCCTTCGATTCGCGAAGCCGCGCTGGGCGTTGGGGCCTCGAAAATGCAGATGGTGTTCCATCATGTGCTGCCACTGGCGATGCCTGGTATGTTGACCGGTACCATTATCGGTATGGCGCAGGCGCTGGGTGAATCAGCACCGCTGCTGATGATCGGTATGGTGGCGTTTATCGTCGATAGTCCAGGCAGTGTGATGGACCCGTCGACCGTGCTGCCGGTACAGATTTATTTGTGGGCGGACAGCCCAGAGCGTGCGTTCGTCGAACGCACGTCTGCGGCGATTATGGTGCTGTTAGCCTTCCTGATCACGATGAATGCGCTGGCTGTGTTACTGCGCAAGAAGTTTGAACGTCGTTGGTAATTAACGGGCTCTGGCCCGCATTTCTCACCAGGCGGCGTTGAATACTGATAAGTTGCTAATCCATTGAAGAGTATCGAGATGATTAAACATACAGTGTGTTATTCAAGAGAGCCTATCACGGTTCAGGCTGGTCTTGGTTTGCATGAGATCGTAGGGTGCGCCGTGCGCACCGAAACAGCCCAGCACACTGAAGATTCACGGTGCGCACGGCGCACCCTACGGCCGCTTCGCCCAAGCTATTGCTGCGCTTTTCGCTCCAGAGCGGCGCTTATGAACACGAATCCTGCGTCTGCTCCGGTGATCCTGGTGAGAAATGCGGGCTAGAGGTGACAGAAGATATGACATTACAATTCGACAGCGGTACAGACCTGCCCGGACAGGAGATTGGTACAGTGAATGAAGCAGAATCGACGCAAAGCGGCGCTAAAGTCAGCCGGGATGAGCGTAAAACAGTGGGTGGAATCACGCACCCGGACCCGCGTATGAGCTGCCGCGATGTCAATGTCTGGTATGGCGACAAGCATGCCATCATTGATGTCAGCCTGGATATCGGAAAAAATGAAGTCATCGCGATGATCGGTCCCTCGGGTTGCGGCAAATCGACCTTTCTGCGCTGCCTGAACCGCATGAACGACACCATCGATGGCTGCCGTGTCACCGGTGATCTGGTCATGGATGGCCAGAATATCTATGACAGGAAAATGGACGTGGTCCTGCTGCGTGCCCAGGTCGGTATGGTCTTCCAGAAGCCGAATCCGTTCCCTAAATCCATCTTCGAGAATGTCGCTTATGGTCCGCGCATTCACGGCCTGGCCGCAAGCAAGACGGACATCGAGGAAATTGTCGTTTCGTCGCTGCAAAGAGCCGGATTGTGGGACGAGGTCAAGGATTATCTCGAGGAGCCGGGCACCGGTCTCTCCGGTGGCCAGCAGCAGCGCCTGTGTATCGCGCGTGCCATCGCGGTCAACCCGGAAGTCGTATTGATGGACGAACCCTGTTCAGCGCTGGATCCGATCGCGACCGCCAAAATCGAGGAATTGATCGATGAGTTGCGTGAACACTACACCATCGCCATTGTGACCCATTCGATGCAGCAGGCGGCACGTGTGTCTCAACGCACCGCTTACTTCCATCTGGGCGATCTGATCGAGGTGGGTGAAACCGACCAGATATTCACCAACCCCACACATCAGTTGACAGAAGACTATATAACCGGACGTTTCGGTTAAACACGAGCGGAGATCCAGGATGAATGAAATGACTGATGGCCACACCGTTAAGAGCTACGACGAAGAGATGAAGCTGCTGCACGACAACGTGATGCAGATTGGTGGTCTGGTTCGGGATCAATTGTGCCGGGCTGTCAAGTCGCTCGAGGAAGAAGATGTGGATGAAGCCCGTGCGGTCATTGACAGAGATCAGGAAGTCAATGACCTGGATATCAAGGTTGATGATGAAGTCATTCACCTGATTGCCAAGCGTCAACCCCTGGCCAAGGACCTGCGCGAGATACTGACGGTCAACAAGATCGTCACCGATCTCGAGCGCGTTGGTGATGAAGCACGCAAGATAGCGATGCTGTGTGTGCATTTTTATGACCACAACACGACATCGCCCAGCGAGGTGATCGTCCGCGACATGGCCAAATTATCGGTTTTCATCGATGACATGCTGGAGAAAGCCATCCGTGCCTACGACGAAACGAACATCGATCTGGCTATCGACGTCATTCGCATGGATCTTGAACTCGAGTCCGAATTCAGAAGCTGCCTGCGCCGGCTGTCGACATTCATCATGGAAGACTCGCGGGTGGTCGGCCACGTGGTCGAAACCGTGCTGGGATTGCGTGCGCTCGAGCGCATCGGCGGTCACGCGAAAAATATCGGCGGCTATGTCATTTTCCTGGTCAAAGGCATGGATGTGCGTCACGAAAGTCTGGATGATATCGTCGACGAGCTAACCGCCGAAGCTTAGCCCGCCTATTGCACGAAGGGTTTGGACCGCAGAGAATTTTGATCACGTGTAGATCATGAAACGTTGTCTGGCCTCTGCGTTAGTCCAAGAATTTTCGCACGTGGATATGATCACCTGATAAAGACCTTCCGGGGTCCTGTACAGTGTAGAAATAGATGACGTAGGGTGCGCCGTGCGCACCGAAATCAGGACAACAAGCATGATTGCTGCAGAGTGGTGCGCACGGCGCACCCTGCGGTTTGTACGCTTTATTTCATTAACGAAATACCTAACACATACAGCAATGATGGCTTCGGTCTTGGTGCGCAGAAGCTGCCCTGTTCATCCGATATAAGAGGCAATTCCCCCGAACACACTATATAATAGCCGCCTTTTGAATCACCGGAGCGCAGCTTGAGCGCAAAACTACGCAATATCGCTATCATCGCCCACGTCGATCACGGCAAAACCACACTGGTCGATCAACTGCTGCAGCAATCGGGCACCCTGGACAGCCGCAAGGCGCCAACGGAACGGGTGATGGACTCCAATGATCTCGAGAAAGAGCGCGGTATCACGATTCTGTCCAAAAACACCGCGATCAACTGGGGTGATTACCACATCAACATCGTCGACACGCCGGGCCATGCCGATTTTGGTGGTGAGGTCGAGCGTGTACTGTCGATGGTTGATTCTGTGCTGCTGCTGGTGGATGCTGTCGACGGACCGATGCCGCAAACACGCTTTGTGACCCAGAAGGCATTCGCGATGGGTTTCAAACCGATTGTCGTGATCAACAAGATCGATCGTGATGGTGCGCGGCCGGACTGGGTGCTGGACCAGACCTTTGATCTGTTCGACAATCTCGGTGCTACTGACGAACAGCTCGATTTTCCCGTGGTCTATGCGTCAGCCCTGAACGGTTATGCTTCACTGGATTCTGCGGAACGCGGCGGTGATATGACACCGTTGTTCGAAACCATCGTCGAGCAGGTGCCTGCGCCGGACATTGACAACGCGGGCCCCTTCCAGATGCAGATCTCGACGCTGGACTACAATAATTACGTGGGTGTGATCGGTATCGGGCGCATCAAGCGCGGCCAGCTGACCAGCAATACGCAGGTCAGGATCGTTGACCGTGAGGGTAAAGTTCGATCGGGGCGTGTATTGCAGATCCTGGGTTTTCACGGGCTCGAGCGGGTTGAGCGTAGCGAGGCTCAGGCTGGCGATATCATCGCGATTACCGGCATCGATCCACTGGATATATCCGACACGCTGTGCGATCCGGACTGCGTCGAAGCCATGCCGGCGCTGTCAGTGGATGAACCCACCATCAGCATGACCTTCCAGCCGAACACGTCGCCCTTTTCCGGCAGGGACGGTAAGTTTGTTACCAGCCGAAATATATGGGACCGGCTGCAGCAGGAGCTGAAACACAATGTTGCATTGCAGGTCGAGCAGCTCGAAGGCGAGCGTTTCCGCGTTTCAGGGCGCGGTGAACTGCACCTGTCGGTACTGATCGAGAACATGCGCCGCGAAGGCTATGAAGTCGCAGTCGGCCGTCCGCAAGTGATCGTTCACCAGGCAGGTGAGGACAGGCAGGAGCCCTACGAGCAACTGGCGGTGGATATCGAAGAGTTGCACCAGGGTGCGGTGATGCAGGCGTTGGGCGAGCGCAAGGCCGACCTGAAGAACATGGTGCCCGACGGCAAGGGCCGCGTAAGACTCGACTATATCATTCCGGCACGCGGCCTGATCGGTTTTCGCACCGAGTTCCTGACACTGACATCGGGTACAGGCCTGCTCTACAGCGTGTTCGATCACTACGGACCCTATTTGAATGTGAGTATCGGCCAGCGTAACAATGGCGTGATGATCGCCAATGGCCAGGGTAAGGCGCTGGGTTATGCCTTGTTTAATCTACAGGAACGCGGCAAGTTGATGATCGGCCACGGTGAAGAGGTCTATGAGGGCATGATCATCGGCATTCACTCACGCAACAACGATCTGGTGGTCAATCCGCTTAAAGCCAAACAGCTGACCAACATCCGTGCTGCCGGTACCGATGAGAACATCATCCTGACGCCACCGATCCGCTTCTCCCTGGAGCAGGCGCTGGAATTCATCGATGACGACGAGCTGGTCGAGGTCACACCGAATGCCATACGTGTGCGTAAGAAGTTTCTCAAGGAGCACGAGCGCAAACGGGCATCGCGCCAGGCCGGTTAAGGTTCGCGGATTGGTTACCACGGGCCTTGGCCATATTGCAAAGTTTTCACCACGGAGACGCACAGGAATCACAGGTTTAGGGCAATAGAGAAAACAGCCGGTAATCACCCGCGCGCGTTGCTGGCAATCACCCGGTAAGCGAGGTAGGGTGCGCCGTGCGCACCGAAATCAACACAACAAGCCTGATTACTGCAGCGTGGTGCGCACGGCTCACCCTACGATAATACGCTTTATTCCATCAACGAAATGAGTGCCACATAAGATTGAGCGGCATTCGTCAACGCTCGCAGAGCCAACAAACCGCTGGCTGCGCAGCGCGCACCATCCATCGAAAAGCAGGCTTTATGCTTGCCCGACCGCCAGCTCTGCCTCGGTTTTAAGACCGAATTTTCTCATCAACCACGCGGGCGGGCAGAAACCGGTGAAGGAACTCTGCAAGCAGTTGAAGCCAATGAACAGCGTGAACCAGGTCCAGTACGGGTGATGGAACAGGGCCAGCAGGCTGGTGGCCATGACCATGGTACCGCCAAAGGCGAACAGGGTGCGTTCTACAGACATTGTCATAATCTTTCTCTCGTTGATTGGTTGGTTATAGCTCTATTCTCAGATAAAAACGGATGACTGGCAATCTGGTTGACACCACACAGGAATTCAGACCGACTCATGCCAGGGCGTCCAGAGGGTGCAGGCGAGAGGTGGTGGTGCCCCTCAACGGTCAGAAATGCGGGTAAACTGTTCAAGCTGTTGTGGATTTTGTATCCTCGGTGGTTATACTGCAGTTTATCCATGCCAGAATGAGATCCACTACCCAAGTTGAGATGAAACCGGCATTGCTACGTTCGCACAACAACATAATGATCAAGCGCAAGGTCGAGGACGTGTACCAGTTCGTCGCGGTGGATTTTTTTCAGAATTACCGTAAATGGTCGCCGGAAGTCAGCGAACTGGAGCAAATTACCCGAGGCGCGATGCGCGTCGGTGTGACCGGCAGGCAGGTGCGCTACGATCTGGGTTATCGCAGTGAAGCGACTTTCCGGGTGACCCGGCTGCTGCCGTTGCGCGAGTTGCGCTTCGCCAGCCTGTCCATACCCGAATTCGATGTCTGTTACCGATTCGAACCGGTAACCGACGCCACCCGGCTGAGCTTCGAATTCCAGCTCAGGCTGCCATTATTGATGCTGCCGCTGCAAAGCCGTGTGGACGACATCATCAAACGCGGTGGCAACGGTGTGGTCAACAATCTTCAAGCACTCCTCGAGGCAGACTGATGTATTACCGGCCGACGCCGTGCACGACCCAGCATCCAGCTGAGCTGGCACATGGCTGAGTGTGATCCCGCAGCGGGGCGCATCCTGGTATTTGGCGCCAGCGGTTATATCGGCAGCAATCTGGTCGAGCGACTGCTAGCTTCACCGTGTCCGGTCCGTGCCAGCGCGCGTAACCGCGAGGTCCTGGAGGGGCGAGGCTGGCAGGGTGTGGAACTGGTCGAGGTCGACGCGCTCCAGCCCGAAACCCTGGTGCCGGCGCTGGATGGTGTCGATGTTGCCTACTATCTGGTCCACTCCATGGCTGCTGGGCGTGATTTTGCCCGTCTGGACCGCGACGCGGCAGAGAATTTCAGTCGCGCAGCGGCGCAGGCGGGGGTGCGTCGCATCGTCTATCTGGGTGGTTTGCTACCGCCGCAACCGGTCTCTGAGCATCTCCGCTCACGCCGGGAAACGGGAGAGTATTTGCGCGCGGGCGAGGTGCCGGTTACCGAGATTCGGGCCGGTATGATCGTCGGTCCCGGTTCTGCCGCTTTTGAGGTCATTCGTGATCTGGTCAACCACCTGCCGATGATGCTGACGCCGCGGTGGGTGTACAGTCGTTCTTCACCGATTGCACTGGAAAATCTGCTCGACTACCTGCTGCGAGTGCCCTACCTGCCTGAGACGGCGAACCAGTGTTACGATGTCGCAGGCCCGGAAATTCTGACCTACGCAGAAATCATGCGCCAGTATGGCGACGTCGTCGGCAAGCATCCGGTCATTATCCCGGTGCCGGTGCTGAGCCCGAGCCTGTCCTCCTACTGGTTGCGTCTGGTGACTTCGGTGCCGACCAACATCGCGCGGGCGTTGATCGAAGGCCTGAAGCAGGATGTTATTGCAGATGATGCACCCATCCGTGCGTTGATACCGCTTTCGCTACAGACTTTCAGGGAATCGGTGCGCTCCACCTTGGAGCTCGAGTCGAAGCAGCAGGTCACGGCCCGGTGGGTGGAAGGTTCGATCGTATGTCGTAACTACCATCCCGAGTACAGTTTTTATGCCAAGCGTGCCAGTGGCAGTACGGTGTCGAGAGCATCGGCGGCACACATCTGGCGCCAGATCAGGTCAATCGGTGGCGATCGGGGTTATTATTATCTCAATATCCTGTGGGCAATACGGGGTGTTATCGACTGGATGATTGGTGGGCCCAGCTATCGCCGACGACGGCGCCACCCCACTGAGCTGCGTGTCGGCGATGTGCTCGACGCCTGGAGGGTCATCGCCATGGAGCCCGAACGCCGGTTGACACTGCTGATGGATATGAAAGCACCGGGTGCCGGGGTGCTGGAATTTGAACTGAAGCCGGTAGCGGAAGGCCATCGCGTCACGGCCACTGCGTACTTTCACCCGGCAGGCGTCTGGGGATTGCTGTACTGGTACGCGCTAACCCCGGCGCACTGGCTGATTTTCAGAGGATTGACCCGGGCGATCAGTCGCCGCGCCACTGCCGCTGAAGCAATCGGTGCCGTCGACTGACTCAGGCGACGCTTATCGAAATGGCGAGCAACAGCGGTGCTAACAGTGTGGCTGCGACATTGATACCCAGGAAATGCGCATGCTGCCCGATATGCTGTCCGTGTTTAACTGCGCCCGTCAGTGAAATCAGCGATAGCACACTGGCCGTGATTGCAATCAGGCTGAGTCTGGGAAAATAGCCGAAAACAACGCCGTACAGGATTGCCGCATAAGCCGACAGGGCCATGATGCCATACGCGTAATTACTGGCTCTTACCCCGTAGGCGATCAGAAAGTGATACCGCCCGATGCGCTTGTCCGCCTCGATGTCGGGGTACTGGTTCAGCAACAGCAGATTATTCACCAGAAAAAAAGGCACCAGTGCAGCCAGCCAGGGTGCAAATGCGTTTGCACCCGTGAGCACGACGTGGGTGCCGACGACCATCAGCAGGCCGAAACCAATACCGGGTGCAATAAGGCAAAACACGGGCCAGCGATTGATCCATTTGGTGTAGGTCAGGATAATGACGATACCGATGACTCCTATCGGTAAAATACGTGTGCCGTAATTGTCAATGAAATAGATCCCAATGGCCGTGGTCGCGATCAAGCTCACCAGACCCGTCGCCAGGACCCAATGAGCCGTGGCTGGATCGCCGGGCAGGGCGCCACTGCCACCGCTGAACGGCGTTCTTATGGTAATCAGATCCAGCCCGCTCTTGAAATCTGCGTGTTCATTAAGGGTATTGACACTGATGTGTGCACAGAGCGCGCCCAGCAAAATCAGTACGAGTGTTGTGGTCTCGACGCTGCCCTGGGTCGAGATTGCGGTGCTGGTGCCGAGAAAAACACAAACGGGCGTAAGAATCAGAAAAGGCGGTCTGATCGTTTGCAGTAATGTTCGAAGTTGCATTGGGGGCTAACCTTTCTGGTTTCACGCATCAATATCAGTCGTTGGCGTTTGCTGATTGGAGTCCGTTAGTGCACAATTTTAAGAATAGTACTACAGTACGCATACCAATCAACCAAGTAGGGATTATGACTATGCACGATAACGAGTTAAAAACAGAGCAGGATACCCAGCAGCAGACAATCAGCCGCCGACAGGCGTTGTTGAGCATGGGCGCGGCAGCAACACTCGCTTACAGCGGATCGGCTGCAGCAGCCATGGCCGGACACGACCACAGCACACATAAACCCCAGCACGGGAAGGTGCTCGATGCGGCCAATGCCTGCCTGGACAAGGGGCAACGTTGTATCGCGCATTGCCTGGTGAGTTTTGTCGAAGGTGACACGGAACTGGCAGAATGTGCGAGCAAGGTCCACGAAATGCACGCGATCTGTAATGCCTTTTCCTACCTGCTCGCAGCCAACTCCGAGTACTCAAAAGACTATTCACGTATTTGCGTGGCAGCCTGTGATGATTGTGCGAAAGTATGCAGAGAGCATGACGAGCACTTTGAATGCCGTGACTGTGCCGAGGCTTGTGAAGATATCATCAAAGCCATCAAGAAGTCTTTCGCATAGCCCACATGGTCAGTCTGGTTCTCGCTACCGAGCCAGGCTGAACCTGGTCTGAAAAATTCTACTGTGGGTCGAGAGCTACCTGTTAGGCATCCCGCTGAGGAGAACAGCCATGAAAATTCCTGATCGAACGAATCGTATTTTTCTGCTGTTGTTAGTAATAGCGGCCTTGCCTGCGCTTTCATATGCCCAGCACGCCGGTGAAGTGATTATGAAGCACGGCGAGATCGATGATGATCTCTATCTTGCAGGCAGGCAGGTCGATCTCTATGCAGCGGTGAACGGGGATGTCATTGTCGCGGGTGGTGAATTGAACCTGGAAGGCGATATCAACGCCGATTTGATGGCCGCTGGCGGCTCAGTCACACTTGACAGTGTGGTCGCCGATGACGCAAGGCTCGCCGGCGGCAATGTCCGCGTCAACGGCAAGGTCGGCGACGATCTGTTGGCAGCGGGTGGGCGCATCCATCTGAGTCCGGTTGCCCGAGTCGGTGGTCGCGCCTGGTTGAGTGGTGGCGAGGTCCGCGTTGACGGCCATGTTGTCGAGGAACTGCGGGTCGCGGGTGGCAGGGTTGTCATTGCCGGCAAGGTCGACGGTGACGTCGAGCTCAGGGCCGAACATATCGTGATTGAAGAAAGCGCTGAGATCAACGGTAACCTGCATTACAGCAGTCCGCACGAGGCGGATATCGCCAGCGGTGTTCGCATCGATGGTGAGGTGGTGTACACACCCGTCGATGTGGATTTCAAACCGATCATCACCCAGGCTATCTTCGCCGCGCTGCTCGTGTTGATCAGCATCATACTTACCGCTGTGGTGCTGTACCGGTTGTTTCCGGTTTTCTGCCTGCGTGTCAGCCAGTCCTTGTCCGATGAGCCCTGGATCTCTCTGGGTATCGGTTTGGCTGTTTTTGCCGGTGTGCCGGTACTGATGGTTGTTCTGTTTTCGACGCTGATCGGCCTGTGGCTGGCACTGCTGCTGCTGGTTCTCTATCTGGTGATTCTGCTGGCTGGGTATTTAGCCGGCGCCCTGTTCGTGGGCAGCTGGGGGTTGAGCAAGCTGGGCAAGAGCGAAGCCAGCCATGCAATGCGTGCAACAGCACTGGCGATAGCGCTGTTTGCCCTGGCTGTGGTCAACCTGGTGCCGATCGTCGGTGGCCTGATCAACTGGGCCGTCTTGCTTGCCGGCATCGGTGCTTTGAGCCGACAGTTATATGTGATGTACAGGACTTGATTGTGCCTGGCCTTGTTAAAGAGCGCATCACACAGTCAGGCTTTCAGTGACTCGTCCGGGTCGAAAACCCATGAACGGCAAGCGCTACCATGATCGATGCAAACAGCAGAACAGCGCCGGTCCAGATATTCGTCAGCAGCGCATCCGCTGCAAACAGCATCACCAGTCCAAGCCCGAGCATCATCAGGCCGGACAACAATTTGAGAAATCGCCCCTGCTGCTGACTGAGCTTGTAGGCACCGAGGGTAAAAGAAAAAACCAGCACAATAAGCAACAACGGCAATACATAGACCAGGTTGTAGAGCGCCAGGTAGCTATAGTACTGAATATCGCTCAGTTCGCTCAGCGTAAGCAGTCGCGTATAGACCATCGGAAACCCGGCGGTGCACAACAGTTCGTAACTGTTGGCGGCAATGGCCAGACCTGCAGCGCCCGCAAGCAGGGCCATACCATTGTTCGCTTTGAGCAATCCACGCATACGTCGAAACAACGAAGGTTTGGCGGATTCAGGTATAGTCAGTGAAGGCCCCTGTCTGAACAGAAAATACTCCTTGGCATTGAGCAAACCGATGGTAATGGCTATGACGCCGGCAATCGATGTGATGACCGGCACGGCACCAATCATCATGAACAGGTTCAGCCATGCAGCCATGAACATGAAGTAAATCAATGCAGAAATACAGACGAAAGTTGTGCCGATCAGCAGCATGCGCGCGCGGCTGCGTGCATGTACCATCAGGCTGAGCAGGAACAGCAGCACAAAGAACGCGCAGGGATTGAAGGAATCCATGCCGGCAATGATCAGGGTGAAGATCAGCAGGGAATTGCTCTGTGGATCGATCGTGCCCAGAAACGGCAGCAAAAATTGTCTGCCTTCAGCTGTCGTCGACAAGGCAGCTTCGGGTGACTGTCTGCATGCAAGCGCAAGCCCCAGGATTTCCTGTCCAACACCCCGCGGAGTGTCATACCCGGTCAGCATGCGGCCACAGACCAGGAAGGCAGGCACCGAGCTGGGCTCCTGCCCCAGTGTTGTTGCCATCTCTACATAGCGTTCCAGGTTCTGCCGGTTCTGGCTTATTTCGGCAGAATGTACAACTAGCCAGGAATAGTCACGGCTCAAGGAATCGACGAATGGTACCGCTCTCAGGCAGTGAGGGCATTTCTGGGACCAGAAAAAATAAAGGTGGACGTGGTTCTCGCCGGCACTCTGCCCGCTTGTCCAGACAATGGAATCACTGGCTGATACAGTAGAGAAAAAGAGTGTAAGCAAGGCCAGTGATAGCGAGCGAAAGGTAATGTTTATCAATGGATCAATCCTTGCGCACTAGCCCGCATTTCTCACCAGGATCACGGGAGCAGGCACAGGATTCGTGTTCGTAAGCGCCGCTCTGGATCGAAAAGCGTAGCAGTAGCTACGGTTTGAGTGAAGAGCAAGCTTACGGACGCGAAGACCAGCCTGAACCGTGATAGGCCTGTTTGAATAACACACTGTATTTCTGATCATCTGGATACTCTTAAGTGGATTAGTGCCTTATCAGTATTTGACGCCGCCTGGTGAGAAATGCGGGCTAGAGGCCTAGCAGTTTGTCCAGTGGCAGAAAAGCAATGTTCAACAGGCAAAGTCCTATCAATACGTAGATAGTGATCTGCATCCCCAGAACCCGCCTGGAGAGGCTTCTTTTTAATAATCCGTGTGCATGAACGATTCTGCCGATAATGAGTGTGATGCCCGCCAGATGGATGATCCAGTTGCTGGCGCCGTTGTACTCCAGGTATAAAAGTAACAACAGCGAAATGGGTATATATTCGATGGCGTTGGACTGGGCGCCCTGTGCGGTTTGCAGTTCTTCGTTGTTGCCGTCACCCACGCTGATCTGGTGTTTTCTGCGTGTCTTTATCACCTCGAAGGACAGGTAGATGATCAGCACGACCTAGATTACCGCATAGATGACTGATATCATAATTTTACCTCTTGTCCGCATTATTCACCGCAGCTCCAGGTGAGAAATACGGGTTAGACCATTACAGCTTACGGGTCATATACGGGGATAGATCGATAATTCCTCGATGTGCTTTTGCTGATCCGGGTCCGGTGCTGACTGGGTGGCCTCAATAAGCTCAACATGCTCACGAGGCAGCCCATGTTCAAGTGCACCTATGAGCACATGCTGTTTGTACCAGTGATAAGGTTTCAATGATGCGTCGATGTGAGTCGCGTAGTAGGCGGTGGCTTCGACAGATTGCCCATCCGGCTGAATGACAGCCACAGACTTTTCTGCGTAGCCAATACCCAGGCCTTCATATTTGTCCAGTACAGGCTTGTCACTCACGAGTAGTTCGTAAACCACGCCAAAGACAACATCGTTCCGCTCGCGCGTGTGCGCGATGTCGCATTTTGCCGAGCCGTCGATACTCCGCTTATGAAACTTCAGTGCGTGCTCTTGCAGTCGTGCAGTGGATACGGCTGTTGCCGATGCAACCCTGCGCTGAATACGCCGTGTTGACATATTCGAGCCGTAGGCAAAATACAGCAGTCGACTCAACCGCACGCTACTTGTAGTGCGACCAGGCTTTGTCCATGGCCTCCTTCAGGCTGAGCCAGGCTTCATCGGCGCCTTCCTTCAAATCTTCCCAGGCTTCCTCGCTGGCATCCTTTATTTCGGACATCTTCATTCTGGCCAGATCGCGCTTGAGTCGAAGCGATTTTACCTGATCTTCAACTTCGTACTTGATCTCTGACTTGGTTTTTAGTGCCTTCGCCTCGAGTTCATCGATATCGTTATCCCATTCATCGAGCTTGATCTTGAGTTTTTCAATATATTCATGTCGGGTGGTCATGCGTTCATCTACCTCTTGTGCAAACGTTTTTAAATTTTATTATAACCATCGTCTGACACGTTCCACGTAGGCGGTCCATGCCTCGCCAAACTGTCTGTTTAATGTCGCTTCTTCGGGCCTGATGAAGGCTCTGTCGATGATGATTATAAATCCGGGAACAATAGTATAAGGTGTTAATGAGCCCATCAACAGCGCCACGCCGATAAGAATCAGGCTCATTCCCAGATACATCGGGTTTCTGCTGAGGCTGTACACTCCAGTAGTTATCAATGCGGAGGGCGTCTCATAGGGCTTCACGGTCGTACCCTGTTTCTTCAGGGCGGCGTCGGCAGCAAGATTCAGGCCGGCACCGGTGATTAAGGGTAACAGGCCGATGGCGTTCCACGGGTAGGCGGTTAGCTGATAAACCGGTACCAGGAAATGAAGCAGCACCATCGCTGACAGTGAGGCAAAAAGATACGCGGGTGGTAAAACGGGTGTGTTGTTCATTGCCTGTCAATATCAGCTGGCGGCGGCACGGGTTAGCCTGCATTTCTCACCAGTCGGCGTAGAAAACTGATACGGCATTGGCTGTTGGGAGTAAAGCCAGGATGACCCAAAATACAGTGTGTTATTCATACATGCCTATCACGGTTCAGGCTAGTCTTGGTTTGCATGAGATCGTAGGGTGCGCCGTGCGCACCGTGAATCCTCAGTGTGCTGGGCTGTTTCGGTGCGCACGGCGCACCCTACGGCCGCTTCGCCCAAGCTATTGCTACGGTTTTCGCTCCACAGCGGCGCTGACGAACACCAGCCCGTATGTCTCACCAGATGGACGAGCCCTCACTTGATCTTTGAATCCACAAAGCATTTTGCTCAGTCGGAAATACACAAGGTTATTCCGCTTCTTCGCAAAATTCTCTGTGCATCCAAATCTCGGCGTGAACATCTCGGCCCCTGGTGAGACATACGGGCTAAGTCCTGCGCCTGCTCCCATGATCCTGGTGAGAAATGCAGGCTAGTTTATTCGCTATCCATTATCGATCATGTTTCACTCATGCTGTCTACCAGTTGTATACCGTCAGCGATCGTACGAAAGTTGATCTTGTCGATACAGCATCGGTGTGAATTGGAGGCATGTATGCGGACAAGCTTGATGAAGGCAGCCACAGTCATCTGTACATTGGTGTACGCAGCAATGACAGTACTGCCACTGACAGCGTCAAGCCGGTAGACGTGGCCGCTGCTGTCAATCAGCTGGTCGTTACCACTGTGATGGTACAGGAGCGATGCCGCATCGCGCAGCCATGCCTGTTCAGATTCGATATAAATCAGTTCATCGTCGCCGTCGTAGTTCAGGACTGCGGGCCAGGTGATCATCGATAAAGCCAGTGGTTCCATCATCGACCTGCTTTGATTTCGTCCAGTTTTCTGAACAGCGTGCGCTTGCTGATGCCGAGTTTGTTCGCGAGCGCCTGCCGGTCAGTCGGGCAGGCCGCCAGTGCCCTGATCAGATAACGGCGTTCGTTTTCCGCTAGCGTAATCAATTCTGATGGTTCAACTGCGTTCGTTTGAGGATTCATCGGCCGGCAGATATCCACCAGATGCTCTGGCATGATTCGATTGCCATCAGCCAGCAGCACGGCGCGTTCGAGCAGGGCGGTGAATTCGGTCTTCAGCTCATGCCTGGTTTTCGTAACTGTCATAGTGAGGGTGTCGAGTGACAATAATGGCGCTGATTGTAACTGATGAATGCCACTTATGACATTTTCTGTGGTGTCGATAGGGGCTTTTGCGTCTGTGTAAAGGCCATGGATAAGTCTAATTTTTACATTTAATACAACGGATTACATGCATTTAAGGAAACTCTGATTAATTCAGAGTTTCCGCGGCGCACGGATGCGCCGCCATTTTCAATCGCCTTAAGCGATTGAAAATGAAGGGAAACAGAAAATCGCATTTTATGCTTCCCGTGCTCTGATAATTCACGGATGAATTATTCAGAGCTTCCTTAATATTTACCAGGGCGACACGATTGGATTGGCGCGGCTATTGCTGTGTCATAATACATGAGTGACACAGGCATCCAGATTCGATGAAAGAGCGAACACCTGCGTGTCGCGCAAACCATTGATAGTAAGCCCGACCTGATTGAAACCATACATTTGGAGATGTACATGAAAACCGTATTCAACCATACGCTAGTCCTTACGTGTTTGACCGGGCTGCTGTCTGCCTCGGTTGCTGTTCAGGCAGATGAGTTACTGGAACGTGAAAATGCAGCTAAACGTGCGAGTATAAGCCTGATCAAGAAGCTGGGTGCTGAGCTGAAAAAAGAAATGAGCAATAATGGCCCTGAAGCGGCCATTACGGTATGCCGTGATATGGCCCCGAAAATCAACAGCGAAGTCTCACGCCTGAATGGCTGGCGGGTTACACGCGTGAGTGAAAAGATCAGAAATCCGATGCTGGGAACCCCCGATGCGTGGGAAGCTAAGGTCATGCAGACGTTTGAACAGCGAGCAGCAAAAGGTGAGAAATACGCTGACATGGTCTACGGTGAAACCGTGACCGAACATGGCAAAGCGTACTACCGCTTCATGAAACCGATCCCGATGGCACAACTGTGCACCACCTGCCATGGCAGTGCCGATCAGATACCTGCAGGGGTCAAGGCTCAGTTGGCGATGGATTATCCGCATGACCAGGCCATCGGTTACAAACCGGGTGATCTGCGCGGTGCCATCAGCATCAAGCAGCCAATGGACGTTCCCCTGTCTACCGATCTCGATACTGGAGCAATGCCGCTGCCGATAATCGTGAGCGGACACTAACCCGCATTTCTCACCAGGCGGCGTGGGATACTGGTAAGGCATTGGTTTTTTGAGTGAAGCTCGGATGATTAAAAATACAGTGTGTTATTCAAGCATGCCTATCACGGTTCAGGCTAGTCTTCGTGTCCGTACGCTTGCTCTTCACTCAAACCGTAGCTATTGCTACGCTTTTCGCTCCAGAGCGGCGCTTACGAACACGAATCCTGCGCCTGCTCCCGTGATCCTGGTGAGAAATGCGGGCTAAAGCGTCGGCATGTCAGCGACGTGCCAGTATGCAAAATAGTGGAGAGCGTTTTTTCAACGGCCTGCACAACCCACTGGCAGCGGCAGGTCATGGATTCCTGTTCATCACGTTACAACAACGCGATTCCGGTGCTGGTGAGTTCTGCAAAAGCGTGTGCCGGTAAGCGCAAATCGTTCTTTCCTGTCAAATAAAACTTTGACAGGCGCGTGTTCGTTGATGTTTTGATCACGCGCTCTGCGGTAATCTTCCCGTCTTGATGAAAGCAGCAAGATCGTTGAAGCTAACGCTGTTATTTACTCGGGAGAGAACACATGAATGCGCACGGGTTTTTGCAATGGAACAGGTGGCTGATCATACCTCCGGTCGTGCTCGGTGTGCTGGTGTTGATCTGGATGTCCTCATCCAGGCAGCCACCGGTGCAGGCAGAGCGTGGTGAGCCCTCACGCACCGTGCGTGTGATCGAAACACCGCTGGTGCATCTGGTGCCGATGGCCGAAGGATTCGGACCGGTACAGCCGGCGCGAATATGGACAGCCGTCAGCCAGGTAGCCGGGCGTGTTACCTGCATCCACTCCAGGCTCAGGGATGGAGAGATCTTGCCCGAGGGCACTGTGCTGTTCCGCATTGATCCCAAAGACTATGAAATCGCCATCGCGCAGACCAGGGCCGAACTTGCGGAGCTGGAAGTTCAGGAAAAAAACGCACGCGCCTCACTCAAAATTGAGAAACGCAATGAAGAGCTGGCACAGAAGGAGCTAGAGCGTGTACGCAAACTGGTACGCCAGGGCACCAGCTCGCAAAACGCAGCCGACGAAAAAGAGCGTGCTGTGCTCGCCTACAGTGCCGCGGTACAGAACCTGCAGAACACGCTGGCACTGGTTCCGGCACAGCGCAACCTGCTCGAGTCCAGAGCGGCACTGGCTGAACGCGACCTGGAACGGACCGTTGTCCGTGCACCTTTTGATATGCGTGTGGCTAATCTCAAGGTCGAGGCTGACCAGTATGTTGCCGTGGGACAAAGCCTGTTCGAGGGTGACGCGGTGGACAGAGTGGAGATCGAAGCGCAGGTGGCCATGTCTTCGCTGCGGCGTTTGTTCATCGGTCGCCCTGATTTCAAGATCGATATCCAGCGCCTGGGCGAGAAGTTTTCCGAGATCGTCAATATGGAGCCGGTGGTGCAAATGGACCTGGGCAATCATGTAGCACAATGGCAGGCGGAGTTCGTCCGCTTCAGCGACATCGTGGATGCCGATACCCGCACCATGGGTGTCGTCGTCGCGGTTGACCGGCCATTCGACAAGATTAAACCGGGCTACAGGCCGCCGCTGTCGAAAGGCATGTTCGTCAAGGTGGTCCTGAGCGGCAATTACCGCAGTCAGCGTCTGGTCGTGCCGCGCTCGTCCGTGCGAGCGGGCGTGGTTTATATTGCAGACGAGAACAACCGCCTGCGCCGGCGGCCGGTGAAGACGCTATTTTCTCAGGGTGATGTGACCGTAATTGAAGAGGGGCTTGCAGCCGGCGAGCGCGTGGTGGTGTCCGATTTAGTGCCAGCTGTGGAGGGTATGTTGCTCAATGTCGAGCTTGATCAGGCCCTGAATCAGTCACTGAAGGCGGTCGGGGGCGGCGCATGATCGCCTGGTTCGCACGCCACCAGACGGCAGCCAATCTGCTGATGGCTGCGATAATGATACTCGGCCTGGTGGCCTTGCCCGGGCTGCAGCGCGAGACCTTTCCTGAACTGCAGAGCGATACCGTTGAAATCCGCGTGATCTACCAGGGCGCCACCCCGGCTGAGGTCGAAGACGCGGTGTGCAGGCGGCTGGAAGATGTACTGGAGAGCATTACCGATCTGGATGAAATGCGCTGCGATGCCCGAGAGGGCCTGGGCACCGCCACTGCGATCATGCGCGAAGGTGCGCTGATGCCACGTTTTCTCGATGATGTTAAATCTGCCGTCGATGCAATCGACGACTTTCCCGAGCAGACCGAGCCGGCGGTGGTCGAGGAACTCAACCGGACCGATTTCGTGGTGTCGGTGGCGGTGACCGGCCCGGAAGATCCGGTGGCGCTGAAGGCTTACGCAGAAGACCTCAAGGACAGGATCATGGCTGCAACCGATGTGGCGGAGGTGACCGTCAGTGGTTTTTCCGATCATCATATCCGCATTGAGGTGCCGGCCTGGCGGCTGCGTCAGTATGGCCTGTCGGCTGCGGACATTGCCAGTGCTGTCGAACGCCAGAGTGTCAGCAGCCCCGCCGGACGCCTCGAAGGGGGTGTCGAGGACCTGTTACTGCGCTTTGACGACCAGCGCAAGAGCGTTGAGTCATTTCATGACCTGGTGGTGATCTCCGGCAGCACCGGCGCTGCGATTCGTCTGGGCGAGCTCGCTGCAATCACCGATCGTTTTGACCGCGATGAGGAGAAAGTGCTGTTCAATGGTCAACGCGCTGCCCAGCTCGACATCGCCAAGACCCGGGACCAGGACATCCTCGAGGTATTCGCCTCGGTAAATGCATTCATCGAGGCTGAGCGTGCCCGGGCACCACAGGGTGTGCAGCTGCATCTGACCCAGGATCGTGCGTCGATCGTACAGGACCGCCTCGACATGCTGGTGCGTAACGGTGCCCAGGGGCTGTTACTGGTGTTCCTGGTGCTGTGGCTGTTTTTCAGCTTGCGATACAGTTTCTGGGTCACCATGGGCTTGCCGGTCTCATTTCTCGGCGCGTTGTTCGTGCTGCCGATTCTGGGTATCACCATCAACATGATTTCGATGGTGGGTCTGTTGATCGGCGTCGGATTGCTGATGGACGACGCGATCGTGATCGCAGAAAACATCGCCGCGCGCATGGCCAGAGGTGACAAGCCGCTGCAGGCTGCGATAACCGGTGTTAAACAGGTGTTGCCAGGCATCCTGTCGTCTTTTGCCACCACGCTGCTGGTGTTTGGCTCGCTCGCATTCATTACCGGCACGATCGGCCAGATATTACGCATCATGCCGATCGTATTGATCGTCGTGATCTCGGTCAGCCTGATCGAGGCCTTCTGCATATTGCCGCATCACCTCAGTCATTCGTTGATGCACATGAGACAGAAGGCGCCGTCACGCTTTCGCCAGGGTTTTGAAAACGCCTTCGCCGATTTCCGTGACCGCGGTTTCGCGCCGCTCCTGGGTCGTGCGGTGGCGTACCGCTATTTCACACTCGGACTGGTGATCATGCTGTTGCTGTTTGCAGTCGCCATCCCCGCCGGCGGCAAACTCAAGTTCGTCGGTTTCCCGGATATCGAGGGCGATGTCGTCGAGGCGCGCCTGCTGCTGCCACAAGGGACACCGCTGGCCCGCACCGAGCAGGTGGTGGCGACACTGGAATCCGCGCTGGACCGGCTCAACGAAGAATTCCGGCCGCGCCAGCCGGATGGGCAGGATCTGATACGCAACGTGACCGTGATCTATGGTCAGAATCCGGATGTCTTCGAAACCGGTCCGCATGTCGCCAGGGTGGTGGTGGACATGCTGGGAGCGGAGCGTCGTGACGCACCGCTTGATGAGTTTCGCAACGCATGGCGAAGGGAGGTTGGCGAGCTCGCGGATGTGATCGCGATCAAATATACCGAGCCTGTGATCGGCCCCGGTGGCCGGCCCATCGACTTGCGTCTACTGGGCTACGACCTGGACAGACTCAAAGCCGCGTCCACTGAGCTGCAGGCATGGCTGGCTGGCTTCGTCGGGGTGCAGGATCTCACCGATGATCTGCGTCCCGGCAAACGTGAATACCGCCTGCGTCTGAAAGCCAGTGCCGGGGTTCTGGGTCTGGACGCGAAAGCCGTCGCCGATCAGGTGCGCGGTGCTTTCCAGGGTATCAAGGTGGATGAGTTCCCGGTTGGCGCCGAGACCTATGAAGTCAATCTGCGGGTGGCTGCCAGTGACAGCGTCGGACCGCAAGATCTCGAGAACTTCACCGTGATGGGGCGCGATGGCGCCCTGGTACCGTTGCTGATCGTAGCCGAGGTCGAAGAGGTGCGTGGCTGGGCCCGCATCAACCGCGTTGACGGCCGTCGTGCCGTCACTGTCCAGGGTGATATCGACCGCGATGTGGCCAATGCCCAGGAACTGCTGGCCATGGCCAAGCGTGAATTCATCCCGGACTTGATGCAGCGTTACCCCGATCTGAGCTTTGATGTGCAGGGTGAGAGTAAGGAATCGGCCGAAACCGGGCGCTCGATTGTGCGCAACGTGTTGCTGGGCCTGATCGGTGTCTACATGCTGCTGGCGCTGCAATTTCGCGGCTACCTGGCTCCGTTGACGGTGATGATGGTCATCCCTACCGCGCTGATCGGTGTGGTGATCGGTCACCTGGCACTGGGGCTGGATCTGACCATGCCCAGTATGATCGGCATGGCTTCGCTGTTCGGGGTTGTGGTCAACGACTCCATCTTGCTGGTCGTCTTCATTCGCCAGGAGCGGGCCAGTGGTATTGCAGTGACCGAAGCCGCCAGACGCGCAGGCATCGCTCGTTTTCGCCCGATCCTGCTGACATCGATAACCACGGTCGCGGGGCTGATGCCCTTGTTGCTCGAAACCAGTCTGCAGGCACAGATACTGATCCCACTGGCCGCCAGTCTCGCGTTTGGCCTGTCAACAGCAACGATAGCAGCGCTGTTCCTGGTGCCTGCGATCTATTGCATTCTGGATGATTTCGGCTGGCTCGGCGCAATCGACGAAGAACATGAGTCGCTGGCTGAATCCGTCTCTGTCCAAAAGTAGGGTGCGCCGTGCGCACCGTTTATCTGTTCCCAAATAGCGGTGCGCACGGCGCACCCTGCTATGAATCATCCATGGCCTCGGAGAGTCTGCAACGCATGCGGCATAGCGGGTGACAATTACAGTTTCTCGGTATTGCCATCGTAGAACTCAAGCATTGTCGATACGTGTTTTCCGCGCTTGACCATGTTGTACGTTCCGTCATCATTTTCGGTGACTGTAAAACACAAGGGCTTGTACTTGCCGTTCCACAGGATGCACAGGCGGTCGGAATCATCCAGAAACCAGCGACCGCCCTTTCTTTTGCCGTCCTTGTGCAATAGCTGCACCATGCCCCCTTCGTCAGAGAAATAATTCACGCAGGTACTCTGGTCTTTTTCCTTGCGGCAATCGACGGTTTTGTCGTACACCAGCTCGAGCAGTTCTTCCTGGGTCAACGGAACGGGCTCATCAGACCACGCGGGCAGTGAGACAAAATTCACCGACAAGGCGGCAACGATACAGATCAGTACTCTTGATAACACGTTTCTCTCCGGTACAGGTGGAATCATTCAAGCATAAAATTCATTGCGGCCAAAGTCCATGTTTGTTCGTACTGACTGTGCGGGCAGGTCATCATAGCAACGAGACACCGATCAGGGCATCACGCATCTGGAAATAGGCCAGCACGGTTTCTATCATCATACGCCAGATCAGTTCGGCAAATACAAACATCGTGATACCCGAGGCAATCACGAGCGTTCTGTTGCGTTGCCAGACCGGCACCTCGGAAATATCGGGCATCGCAGGGTGCTGTAATATTTTTCGTATCAACACGATCGCTAACAACGGAAGGCCAACAGCACCCAGCCAGTACATGAAGATCAGCACCGAGGGCGTGATAAAAAGTTCAAAGCGAAAAAAAGCCAGTAACAGCTGCCAGACTTCCGAAAGTGTCGGGAAGTCGCTACTCATGCTCATCGTCGCCAGGGCCAGAAGCGCTTTTCCTGCCCTGGACCTGTTGATAGCCCTTACGGGCCCGGTACACGGTCCATCCGATGATCACCGGCAGCAGGTGGAAAACGTCTGAAAACAGTACGCCCGGTTTTCTGGTGCTATTGAATATTTCTGCTTCCATGGTCGAGTCCTGTGGTCATCTGATATGATAAATGTTCGCTGAAAGTATCACGCACTGCAGTGGCCTTGTCCACCTGTGCCTGAGATCCAGCTGATACAGCTGGATTACAACGGCTGGCATGTGTTTTGCGAGAATTTCTTGAGCAGGATTGTCCGGCTTTTGTCAACGGGTCATACCACACAAACGAGGCTTGCAATGGTTACATGGTATAAACCGCGATTTGTCATTCTACTGGTTGTACTGGCAACCGCTCTGCCCGGACATGCGGGCGACGATGATTACCGCGCGCCTGAAAGTGTTGAGGGCGCGACGACAGTCACAGCAGCACAGGTGAAAGAGCTGTTTGACGCCGGTGTGGTGATAGTCGACGTGCGTAATCCTCGCCTGTATGCCAGGCGCCACATACCTGGCGCTCAGCATCTCGATCTGAAGGATGTCTTCAGCGAAGCGTCGCTGGCAGCTGTTGTGAATAAGGATGAGCCGCTGGTGATCTATTGCAGCGGAGTCAAATGCACCCGCAGTTCTCGCGCCTCCGCGCGGGCTGTTTCGTGGGGTTACAAAAAGGTTTACTACTTTCGTGGCGGCATCGTGGAATGGCGCGATGCCGGGTATCCGGTGGCTTCGGGTGAATCATAGAGTGGGCACATCAGACCGCTGAGCCGTTACGTTCATGTCTGTTGACGCGTATATATACTCACTGTGTCGCTATTCCATGGCAGTGCGTGGGCTGAGATCATGTACCGACTACTCGGGCGTTATTAGATGACCGAATCAGGCAGCACTGTCGGAAATCGACAGCGTGCTGCTACCGTTTGCTCATCCGATGCAGCCAAGCCGGATAATCTTTGCCGATAGGGTGTATTGAGTGATGTCGGAACCGGCCGTCGCATACTGGATATGCTGATGACCCCGTTAACCGAAAACAGTCGGTCTGGTGTCGAAAATAAACCCAGACATAATATAAGGGATATCACTAAATCGATTTATACTAGAATAAAAGCCGTTAATTGACTTGAAATACACTTGCAGGCATTGACCGGTTTGCAATGAGACGGTCACAATGTATCCAGGGTCAAGTGATTTCATTTGAGGAAGTCGTATAAATGTTTATAAAACTGTCGTTCACAGCAAGTGTTTCCCTTTGTCTATGTCTTTTGCTGAGCCAGGTAATCGCCTCGCCATCACCAGGGTATGAGCTCTACACCGTGAAATCCGAGCAGGTTTCCGTACACATCGCCATTGCGGGCACTGTATCAGCGCGCAAGGCGGTGCAACTGACAGCGCAGATCCCGGGGCGCATCTCCTATATCGCCGGCAATGAGGGCGACCGCTTTCAACAAGGTGCGGTGCTGGTAATGATCGATGATACTGCGTTACGGGCAAAACTTGACTCGGCGATTGCCAATCGTGACGCCGCTATTGCGGCTATCCGCAATGCCAACATGCAGCTCAACCGTGAGATATACTCCCCTCAGTCGCGCGCCGCCGGCACCGCACCGGGTGGTATGGGTATGCCGGCGATGATGGATCAGATGTTCACGAATCCGATGCAGGATTCGATGGGTCTGCGCAGCCGGGGTGCAGAGCGGGGATCGGACCTGGTCGAACGCGAGACCCAGGTCAGCCAGGCGACCGCACAGCAGCGCCAGGCAGAGGCGCAGATCAAGGAAATTCAGGCCTCACTGCGCGATGCCCGCAGCATCGCGCCCTTTAACGGTGTGGTTGAATCGATCCATGTGGAGGTGGGTGATACGGTTCAACCGGGACAGCCGATTCTGAACTACAGTGAAACCAGTGGTTACCGGGTCGAGGCGGATATCCCTTCCAGGTTGCGCCATACCCTGACCCAGGGTGAAGTGCTGGCGGTGCTCCTCGATGGCATGGGGCCGCCAATCATGGCTACCGTCAGTCGTATCTTTCCGGTGGCCGACCCCCGCCAGCATACCGTCAGGGTAGAGATGGATCTGCCCCCTCAAACGCGGACCACCGTCGGCCAGTATGCCGAAGTCAGTGTACCCGACAGAGCCAGCCAGCAAGCCCCCAAGTTACTGATTCCAAAAAGCGCGGTGATATACAAAGGTGGACTGCCCCTGGTTTTTGCCGTCAGTCGTGACGGCCTCACCCGTTTACGCGTGGTCAGGCTGGGTGAAGATCTGGGTGGCAGCGATTACGTGTTGCTGTCCGGTGTCAGACAAGGCGATGTCATCGTCAACAATCCGCCACCCGGCCTCAGAGCGGGTATGCAGGTAACAGGGATGCCGGCGGAGCCGACTCCAGCGAACCAGCCATAGGGGCCTGCCATGACCGAAAATGAAAAACCGGCCCAGGAAGTCAATCTCGGCCTTGCGGGAAACATCGCTCGCACCTTTGTTCACTCACCGCTGTCCCCGTTACTGTTCATGGCCATGCTGGCAATGGGTCTCCTGGGCCTGATCGCCACGCCCCGGCAGGAGGACCCGCAGATATCCGTGCCCCTGATCGACATTTTTCTGCCCTATCCAGGCGCCTCCGCTGAGCAGGTCGCGTCCATGGCGGTGGAGCCACTGGAGCGCTTGATGAATGAGATACCCGGTGTCAAGCATATCTATTCGGCCAGTACCCGGGGCATGGGCATCGTGACGGTGCGATTCAAAGTGGGTGAGCAGACAGGGCCCTCGCTGGTCAAGGTCCACGATAAGTTATCTTCCAACCTGGACAAGGTGCCGCCGGGCGTCACCATGCCACCGCTGGTCAAGGCCAAGGGCATCGATGACGTGCCGGTGGTGACACTGACCTTATGGTCTGAAGAGCTCGATGGGGCCAGTCTGCGGCGCCTCGGTTTGAATCTGCAACAGCAATTGAACCAGCTGCCCAACACCGGACAAAGCTTTGTCGTCGGCGGTCAGAGCGAAGAGATTCGAGTGGAGATTTTACCCAACAAACTGCGCGGATCCGGTGTGACCACCAGCCAGGTGGCGGACGTGATACGCGGTGCCAACGCCGAAAATATCGCGGGCCGGTCTGAGTCGGATAATCTTGCGCTGAGGGTGTACGCCGGCAGCTTTTTACGCAGTGCCCGGGATGTTGGTGATCTCGTGGTCGGTGTGAATAATGGCCGTCCGGTCTATGTGCGCGATGTGGCCAGGGTGTATCGTGCGGTCGAGGATGCCGACAACTTCGTCAACTACTATACCGGTGCAGCCTACGCAGAGAGCCACGGTGAGGCCATCACAGCCGATGGTGAGCAGGCGGTGACGATCGCTATTGCCAAGAAAAAGGGCAGCAACGGCGTCACGGTGGCAAACGCCATTCTGGATATGATCGAGTCCCTGAAAGGGCGCTTGATTCCCGACCAGGTGCGCGTGGAAGTGACGCGTAATTACGGTGATACCGCTCAGGACAAGGTGAATGAGCTGCTGTTCAAACTGGTGGTGGCCACCGGCATCGTCACCATCCTGGTATGGTGGGCGCTGGGCCTGAAGCCGGCGATCGTGGTGACGCTGGTGATCCCCGTGGTTATTCTGATGACCGTTTTCGCGGCTTTTGTCATGGGTTTCACTATCGACCGCGTCTCGCTGTTTGCCTTGATCTTCTCTATTGGTATCCTGGTGGATGATGCGATCGTTGTCGTCGAAAACATCTATCGACGCTGGCTTATGGCGGGTAACAGCAGCACAGCCGTCGCGGTTGATGCCGTCAGGGAAGTCGGTAATCCGACCATTATCGCCACCTTCACCGTGGTTGCCGCCCTGCTGCCGATGGCCTTTGTCAGCGGCCTGATGGGGCCCTACATGGCGCCGATTCCAGTGCTCGGCTCGGTAGCGATGATCATCTCGCTGTTCGCCGCGTTCGCTTTTACCACCTACCTGGCCATGCGCATCAAGCCGTCGATGAAAGCGCTGGAAAAGGCAGAAAAGAAAGAGCACGCGGCTAACGAAAGACTGGAAAAACTGTTCCGCAAGGTGCTGCCGATATTGCTGGATAATCGCTTTGCCGGTTATGGATTTCTGCTGGCCCTGGTGGTGGCCTTTTTCGCCGTGATCTTCCTGTTTTACAACACCGCAGTGACAGTGAAAATGCTGCCTTTTGACAACAAGGCCGAGTTTGCCGTGGTGATCGACATGCCGGAAGGTACTGCGCTGCCATTGACTTCGAACCTCGCGCGCGAGCTGGCCGAGGAGCTGCGCGGTATTCCGGAAGTGACGGCCTTGCAGACCTACGCCGGCACCGCGCGTCCGTTCGACTTCAACGGCATGGTGCGCCACTATTATCTGCGCGAAGAGCCCTGGCAGGCCGAAATACAGGTGCAGCTCACACACAAGTCAGAGCGCGCGCGCAGCAGCCACGAGATCGCTGTGGAAGCACGCGAACGCCTGACACCGATCGCACGTGCTGCGGGCGCCCGTATAACGGTAGCGGAAATGCCTCCCGGGCCGCCGGTGATGCAGGCCGTGGTTGCGGAGATCTATGGGCCGGATGCAAATACCCGGCGTGAGGTGGCCCAGAAGATGACCGATATTTTCGAATCAGTGGACGGTCTGGCTGACGTGGACAACTACATGACGGAGCCCTACGATGCCTGGCGCTTCATCATCAATACCCAGAAAGCGTCCATGCAGGGGATCTCGACCAGCACGGTCATCGATACCCTGTCGGCGGCGATGGGCAATTACCGGATTACTGATGTGCGCGAGGGCTCCGCGCTGGAGCCGACCTGGATCGTGATGCAGGCACCGCTGTCGCTGCGTGCCAATCCCCAGGCGCTGTCTGACCTGCCAGTGCCGGGGCCAGAGGGTAACACCGTACCGCTGGCTGAATTGGGTCAATTTGCCCGCATGCCGGAAGAGTACATGATCTACCACAAGGACCTGCGCCCGCTCGAGTACGTGGTCGGTGATGCCGTCGGTCGTCTCGGCGCACCGATATACCCGATGTTGAAAGTCGGGACTATGCTGCAGGACTATACGACACCGGACGGCGTGGTGATGTCCGGCACCATGACCGGCCCACCGGCTGACACCGGCGAGTCGGGTTTTGAATGGGGCGGTGAATGGACGGTCACTTATGAGACCTTCCGCGACATGGGTCTCGCCTTTGCGGTCGCGCTGGTCCTGATCTATATGCTCGTCGTCGGCATGTTCGGTAATTTCCTGGTACCGGCCATCATAATGGCACCGATCCCATTGACCTTGCTCGGTATCGTTCCCGGACACTACATCATGGATGCCCAGTTCACCGCAACCTCGATGATCGGTTTCATCGCACTGGCCGGAATCATCGTGCGTAACTCGATCTTGCTGGTGGACTTCGCGGTCGAAGAGGTGCGCACGGGTGTCGACGTGCGTGAGGCAGTACTGCGTTCGTGTAAGGCGCGCACCCGGCCGATCATGATCACTGCGTTTGCACTGATGGGCGGTGCTTCGGTGATCCTGACCGACCCCATCTTCCAGGGCATGGCGGTATCACTGTTGTTCGGGGTGTTCGTCTCCACCGTGCTGACACTGGTCGTGATACCGCTCGGCTGCGTCAGCGCGGGTGACAGCCTGAGGCAGGTGGCCGTTGCAAGGGGTATGGCCGGTGATGGAACGATTGAAGAAGACACCGAGCGGCCAGACTTGAACCAGCCGGCCTAGCCCGCATTTCTCACCAGGCGGCGCAGCAAACTGATATGGCATTGGCTATATGAAGTAAAGCCAGGATGACCCAAAATACAGTGTGTTATTCAAGCATGCCTATCACGGTTCAGGCTGGTCTTGGTTTGCATGAGATCGTAGGGTGCGCCGTGCGCACCGTGAATCCTCAGTGTGCTGGGCTGTTTCGGTGCGCACGGCGCACCCTACGGTCGCTTCGCCCAAGCTGTTGCTCCGCTTTTCGCTCCACAGCGGCGCTTACGAACACGAATCCTGCGCCTGCATCCGTGATCCTGGTGAGAAATGCGGGCTAGCCCCATTTCTCACCAGGCGGCGGAAAATACTGATAAGGTATTGCTTGTAGTAGAAAAGCTAGGATGACCCAAAATACAGTGTGTTATTCAAGCATGCCTATCACGGTTCAGGCTGGTCTTGGTTTGCATGAGATCGTAGGGTGCGCCGTGCGCACCGTGAATCCTCAGTGTGCTGGGCTGTTTCGGTGCGCACGGCGCACCCTACGGCCGCTTCGCCCAAGCTGTTGCTCCGCTTTTCGCTCCACAGCGAGGCTTACTCCTGCTCCTTTGATCCCGGTGAGAAATGCAGCTTAGCGGCTAACATCTTTTATTGATAATCATTGTGATGGTGTCGGCTTCCATGGCGCACCCGGCACCATCATTTCCGCTTTTCAACGATCATCGACCGGCACTGCTGTGATCAACCCATATCAGCTCCCCGGTATCGAAGCCGAGCTGTGCAGACCTTTCGACGAAACGATCGATGAGTTCCTGGCTGACTTCCGGGGTGCGGGACAAGAGCCACAAGTAGGATTTGTTATAGCCGGCCACGAAGGCGTATTGATACGCTGTGTTGTCCAGTTCGAAGACCACGTAGGAGCCGTAAAACGGACCAAAGAACGACACTTTCAGGTGGCCCGTTTTCGGATCGTCGACAAAGTAGGCCTTGCCCTCTGATTGTTTCCAGTCGTTTTTTTCACTGGAAAAACCCCGGTTGATGACGCTAACACCACCGTCTTCACGTAGCGCATATTCTGCGCTTATATTGTTCAAGCCGCGTTCAAAGGAATGATCCAGCCGGGCGATTTCATACCATTTACCCAGATACCTGTTTAGATCAAAATCGTCAACAGGATAGACTTCATCGGGTAATCCGGTACATCCAGCCATCATCTGCAACATCAGTACAGCGAATAGTATACGCATCATGTTTGTCCTGTCGTTTGATACCTCTGGCAATGGCCAGTTTAACCCAAGCCAGACATTACAGGAAAAGTGACTCGATCGATCACCGGATTTAATTATACTCGCATGATCCTGAGTATATTGGTCAGATATTTTTAGTCCAGAAGTCATTGAAAGACAGATAGTAATTTGCAGTGGCATGCTGACGACTGGCATGTGCATGACATAACCATCAACAGAGGAGAAATTGTAATGGTGCGCATTACATCGACCACAAGACTTTCTTCGAAAAACTGGAGAGCTTCGGAAAGACTGCGAGTGCTGACCAGGAAAAAAACGAACGCACAATGCCGTGATCGTTCGGCGAATCTGGCTGACGTTCGGAATTCGTCCTGCAGAATGTGATCAGCAACTCATACAATAGCTGGGTTAGTTATTGGCAGATGTTTGCGCAATTGACTGATTTGATGAATAAATTAGTGATTGAGCCGTACAACTTTCAAAGCACCTACATAATCAATGGTTGAAAGCTGCATAAGAATCATTATAAATACTTGAGCAAATTAGTCAGGAATTATATACTTGACTAAATTACTCAGGAATTACCGAGGACTATCCAATGGGTTCATCAGCAGATTCAGTCGAAAAATTACTCGAACGTGGTTATGACGCCGGCTTTATAACCACCATTGACTCCGACACACTGCCCCCCGGCCTGAACGAGGACGTGGTCAGAGTAATTTCCGCGAAGAAGCACGAGCCTGAGTGGATGACGGAAAAGCGTCTCGCGGCCTACCGCCACTGGCTGGAAATGAAGGAACCGCATTGGCCGCACCTCAATTTACCAGCGATCGATTTCCAGGGCATTTCATACTACTCCGCACCCAGGCGCAGTGACGACGCGCCCAAGAGCCTGGACGAAATCGATCCAGAATTAATAGAGACTTACAACAAACTGGGTATACCACTGGAAGAGCAGAAGGCGCTCGCGGGTGTTGCGGTCGATGCGGTGTTCGACAGTGTGTCGGTGGCGACCACGTTTCGGGAAAAGCTCGCTGAGGCCGGCGTTATTTTCTGCTCGATGTCCGAAGCGGTACGCGAACATCCCGATTTGATACAGCAATATCTCGGCAAAGTCGTGCCGCATACCGATAATTATTTTGCCGCCCTGAATGCAGCCGTTTTCAGTGACGGCACGTTTGTCTACGTGCCCAAAGGGGTGCGCTGCCCGATGGAGCTATCGACCTACTTCCGTATCAACGAGGCGAAAACCGGCCAGTTCGAACGCACCCTGATTGTGGCCGACGAGGGCAGCTACGTCAGTTATCTCGAGGGTTGCACAGCACCGATGCGCGATGAAAACCAGTTGCACGCTGCGGTGGTTGAGCTGGTCGCAATGGGCGATGCCACCATCAAGTACTCGACCGTCCAAAACTGGTATCCCGGTGATGACCAGGGCCGCGGCGGCATATACAACTTCGTCACCAAGCGCGGCGATTGTCGCGGTGATCGTTCGCACATTTCATGGACCCAGGTTGAGACGGGTTCAGCCATCACCTGGAAATACCCGAGCTGCATCTTGCGCGGTGATGATTCGGTCGGTGAATTCTATTCCGTGGCCGTGACCCGGGGTAAACAGCAGGCCGACACCGGCACCAAGATGATACACATCGGCCGCAATACCCGGAGCACGATTGTGTCCAAAGGTATCTCGGCGGGTGAAGGCCAGAACACCTATCGCGGCCTGGTGCGTATGTCGCAACGGGCCGAGAACGCGCGCAACCACACGCAATGTGACTCCCTGCTGATGGGAGACCGGTGTGGAGCGCACACGTTTCCGTATATTGAAGTGCGTAACCCCAGCGCTGATGTCGAACATGAAGCAACGACCTCGAAGATCAGCGAAGACCAGCTTTTTTATTGCCAGCAACGCGGTTTGAACGAAGAGCAGGCGGTGTCGATGATTGTGAATGGCTTCTGTAAACAAGTATTCAAAGAGCTGCCGATGGAGTTCGCCGTGGAGGCGCAGAAACTTTTAAACGTCACACTCGAAGGTGCCGTTGGATAATCAATCGAGAGGAATTAATCATGCTCAAGATATCAGACTTACACGTTAGCGTAGATGAAAAACCCATACTGCAGGGGCTCGACCTCGAGGTGAATGCGGGTGAAGTGCACGCGATCATGGGTCCCAACGGCTCAGGCAAGAGTACGCTGGCCCATATTCTGGCCGGGCGTGAAGGCTATCAGGTGACGCAGGGCGGGGTTGTTTACAAAGACGAAAACCTTTTGGATCTGGACATCGAAGAGCGCGCGCACAAGGGTATCTTTCTTGCGATGCAGTACCCGGTTGAATTACCCGGTGTCAACAATCTGACATTTTTACGTGAATCTCTGAACAGCGTGCGTAAGGCCAGCGGAGAGAGTGAACTCGATGCGGTCAGTTTCATGAAGCTGGTGCGGGAAAAAGCGCAGTTGGTCGAGCTGCCCGATAAACTCCTGAAACGCGATGTGAATAGCGGTTTTTCCGGCGGGGAAAAAAAGCGCAATGAAATATTGCAAATGGCGCTGCTGGAACCGGACCTCGCCATTCTCGATGAAACCGACTCGGGTCTGGATATCGACGCACTGCGCATTGTTGCGCACGGTGTCAATGCGCTGCGAAGTCCACAGCGCGCGATGATTGTCGTGACCCACTATCAACGCCTGCTGGACTACATCGAGCCTGATCATGTGCACGTGCTCGCCAATGGCAGAATCGTTCGTTCAGGCGACAAGACGCTGGCATACGAGCTGGAAGAAAAGGGCTACAACTGGTTGCTGGAGGAGGCTGCCGCATGAACACTCAGCCTACTCCGCGAAACTGGTTCAATGACATGGTGCAACAGAATGCCGCGCGGGTTTCTGCGAGCGCTTCGTCCTGGTTGAATCAAACACGCGCACAAGCGATGGATGCCATCGGGAACATGACTTTACCCGACCGTAAACAGGAAGCCTGGCGGTATACTGACCTTGGCAAGTTATACAAGCACAGTTATCGTTACCAGCCAACGTTCCAGAGTCAGGCAGACGATGGCGCTTCCGTGGATCAATGGATCTATGCCGACAATGCAAGTTACCGCCTGGTTTTTACCAACGGGCATTACAACCCGAATTTGTCTGACATTCATTCATTGCCTGACGGTATTCGGGTAGGGAGTGTGCACCAGATACTGAGCACAACGCCAGATTCGGTTTCGTCACGAATGGAACAGCGTGTTACTGACAACACGGATGTGTTCAATGAACTCAACCGGGCATTGTTCAATGACGGTCTGTTCATCCATGTGCCTGAAAACGTTTCCGTTGATCGACCGATTGAGGTGGTCTATCTCAATATCAGCCATGATGAAAACCTGCTATGCCAGCCGCGCTCCCTGGTGATACTCGAAGCCGGTGCCCGCGCCAAACTGATCGAGCGCTACATCGGCGATGGCCAACGCTCGTACTTCTTCAATGGTGTGACCGAGATATCGCTGTTCGAACATGCCAGCCTGGAGCATGTCCGGTTGCAGCAGGAAACGCGTCTGGCGCATCATTTAAGCCGTATCGCCCTGCGCCAGCACACGGCCAGTGAATACAGCGGCGTCAATATTGCTACAGGCGGCGCCTGGAGTCGCACCGACATCAATGCCCGTTTCGAAGGACCGCATGCGGTCTGTGATTTGAACGGGCTCTACAGCGTGGGCGATCAACAAACGACCGACTTTCATCTTGACGTACTGCACAACGTGCCGCACTGCAGCAGCCGTGAGAATTTCAAAGGCATTGTTTATGGCAACGGGCGCGCGGTGTTCGATGGCCGGATCCTGGTCGAAAAGCACGCGCAGAAGACGGATGCACAACTGTCCAACAAGAACCTGCTTCTCAGTGAAAATGGCGAAGTCGACACCAAACCCCAGCTCGAAATTCATGCGGACGATGTCAAATGCAGCCATGGTACAACGGTCGGTAAAATTGATCCCAACCAGTTGTTCTATCTGCGTTCGCGCGGCATCGATCAACACCGGGCTCGACAGATGATTTGTCTGGGATTTGCCGAGCAGGTGCTGTCACACCTCGATGATGAGGCGGTGCATGATTACGCATATGGGCAGATCGCCGATTTGTTCGACCAGCAGGAAATCGTACTATGAGTACTGCAGTCGTACATTTTAAACAACCTGGCGAGGAGCAGTCGCAGGGGCCGCGGCACACAGGCAATGCCGACAATACACCGTTGGACCAGAAGATCATCGCGCTGCTGCGAAATATCTATGACCCGGAGTTGCCGGTGAATATTTATGACCTGGGTCTGATCTATGAAATAATCATCAATGGCCGCGATGTTGATGTTGTGATGACACTGACATCACCCAACTGTCCGGTCGCCGGCTCAATGCCGGCACAGGTGGAGTGCGCCATCATGGCACTCGACGAGGTCGATCATGTCTGTGTTGAACTGACCTGGGATCCACCCTGGGACAGTAACAAGCTGTCTGATGAAGTCAAACTGACGTTAGGACTGTTATAGAGGTAATGAGATGAAGATTGAACTGACTGAAAATGCAGCTGCCCGAGTCAATACCATGCTGCAACAGCGTGGCAACGGCCTTGGCTTGCGCCTGGGTACGCGTGCGTCCGGTTGCTCCGGGTTTGAGTACGTTGTCGACTACGCCGACGAAATCGATGACAGGGATGAGGTGTTTGAATGCCACGGCGTCAAAGTAGTGGTCGACAGGGGGAGCCTTCCCTACCTGAACGGTACCGTCGTCGACTACGTCAAGATGAATGCACTGAACGAAGGCTTTGAATTCAATAATCCCAATGTGAAGAACAGGTGTGGCTGTGGGGAATCATTCACCGTCTGACAACGGAAGTAGATGCGATGACACAGCTGGATGAATTTGTCGATATATTCGAGTTACTGGGCGACTGGGATCAGCGCTACCAGTATTTGATCGAGCTGGGCGAAAAGCTGCCGCTGATGCCGGGAAGGTTGAAAATCGAGGACAACAAGGTCAAAGGATGCATGAGCCAGGTCTGGATCAGCGCAAGCCTCGCCGACGGCAAAGTCAAATTTGATGGAGACTGTGATACCAGTGTGATCAAGGGCATACTGGCGCTGCTGATCAGCCTGTGTGATGGCCTATCGATTGAACAGATACAGAACCTGGACATGGATGAAATCTTCAAGCGACTGAGTCTCGATGAGCACCTGTCACCGAGCCGGCACGTCGGTGTTTATGCGATCTTCGACCTGATGAAACAGAAAGCGGCCGATGCAGAAAAACACGTGAATGCGGCCTGATAAATTTATACGCCTGATAACGATATACCAAAGGCGTAAACCATGATTGTTGTGAACGGCGGACTTCGAACTCGCCCGCATACTGCAATTGTATGTGTTAGCTAATTCGTTGATGGATTTCGCTTAGGCATCTCCACCGGATTTTTACCATCGACACACTGATACAGACCTTTCTGGTTTTTGTGCGGTGATGAAATAAGCGAAGTAGGGTGCGCCGTGCGCACCATGCTGCAGCAATCAGCCTGATTTCGGTGCGCATGGCGCACCCTGCGGTTTATCGCTTTATTCCATCAATGAAATACTTGATACCTACAGCAATGACGCCAAGACTGCAGAGAACACGCGGTCATGCTGCGCGGTAGCCGAACTCGCCCGATATCTCCGCTGCCGCCTGTTTCAGGTTATTCACCCATGCTGACTGGCGACGCTCAATCGGTGCCGAAACCGAGAGTCCTGCAATGATATTGCCGCCTGCATCGTAGATGAGCGTACCGATGCAGCCAACACCTAACTCGGCTTCCTCGTCATCTAAAGCATAGCCCTGGGTGCGTAATCGTTCCGCTTCATTCAGCAGACCTGGGAGATCGTTTATCGTATTGCGCGTATACGCCGGCAGGTTGGTGCGCATGGCGTAGCCACGGCATTCTTCGTCGCCAGCCAGGGCGAGCATGAGTTTGCCCACCGCGGTGACATGCAAGGGTGCGCGGCTGCCAATCAGTTGTTGTACATGCATCATGCGATTGGGTGTCGCTTTCTCGATGTAAACCACCTCATCGCCTTCTCGAATGGTCAGATTAATGCTCTCACCCAGTTCATCACGCAAGCGCGCCATGACAGGTAGTGCAGCCTGGCGCACATCCGATTGCGCGCGCACCCGGCTGCCGAGACTCAGCAGCTTGCGGCCCAGCTGGTATTTACCCGCGGCATCGCGCTCTACAAAGCCATTGCTCAGCATGGAATCGAGAATGCGAAATGCAGTGGAACTGTGCAGGCCGGTCTCGGCAGCCAGTATCTTGAGGCTGACCGGTTCAGGATAGCGCGCGACGGCATCGAGCAGTGATGACATCCGGTCGATGACCTGAATACTGTTTTTTACGGGCATTTAAATATTTCACATTATGAAAACGATTTCTTATTATGACAATTATTGGGTCATTAAACAAATAAAACAATGACTTAATCAGTAATATGTCAGGCACTGCATGAAAATTTCACATTGTGAAATATATTTTACTTTATGAAATGTGCTGTCTGTTCTATCTTCTGCATCAACAGGGTGCCACAAGGTTTGCCCGTATCATCTTTCCTAACGCCAGGAGGTGCAGCATGAGCACTGCAGCACATGAAATTTTGAAAAATACGATGCCCGCTTTTGCCCAGGGTATCAAGCATTTTGCCCCTGAAATGCCGGGAATTGCCGAACACGGCCAGTCTGCGGTGATCAGCGAGGGCCAGCATCGAATTACCGACGTCGATGACGCGTCGGTCTATCAGACGCTGCTGGGTGCCGACGCGCTCCGCTACCTGACCTTGCAGGTCTGCAGCAGCAAGGAATCCGGACACCCGGGCGGTTTTGCCAGCAGTGCCGATGCGTACGCGGCGCTGGTCATGCTGGGCCACACCAACATCGTTACCGAGGTCGGCCATCATGCGCCCGGTTTCTACAGTGCAATGATGCTGGACGGCTCACTGGAAGAAATGGGTATTGGTACGGTCGATGACATGATGGCGCGTTTTCGCGAGCGCCACGGATTACTGGGCCATCTTTCTGGCGCCATCCCGGGTCTGTTATCACCGGCTGGCCCGCTCGGCCAGGGCCAGCATTTCGCCATGGCTGGTGCTTACCTGCATCCGGACAAGCTGTTCCCGTTTACTCTGGGTGATGGCGGTATGGGCGAGCCCTATGTGTTGTCCTCGATGATGCATTTTCACACGGCATACCCGCAGGCGACGAATTTCCTGCCGGTCCTGGTATGGAACGGCTACAGCCAGGAACACCACTCGATGGTGTCGATCAAGAGCAACGAGGAGATGACAACCTACTGGAAGGGCCACGGTTTCGAAAACGTCGTGCTGGTCGATGCGAAAGATTATGATGATGCTGGCCAGCAGGGTGACTATATTGACAGTACGGTATTTTCTTTCGAGGGCCGCCTGAAGTTTACCGAAGCCGTGTTGCGGCAAATGAAATACGCGGCGGACAGCGCGATGAACGGACAGTTAACCGTATTCATCATCAAGCAGCTCAAAGGCGCTGGTGTACACGCCGTAGGCGCCAAGTCGCACAACCTGTACCCGGGGGACAGCTTCGAGAAATCCAATATTGCGGATGGACTGAAAAAACGCGCGTTGCCTGAACATGCCTGGCAGCTGGTGCGCGACAATTTTACGCGTGCCGGTGGCGGCCCTGCGGCCAAGACTGTGGTCACCGAGTTTGAACTCGAGCTTCCCGAACTGGGTGAATTACCCAAACAGGAATACAGCATCGGTGACAAGGCCGTGCCATCGACGAGCATGGGGATGCTGGTTGGTGAGGTCGGCAGGCGTGACCGGCGTTTTGTTGTCACCAATGCCGATGGTAATGAGGCATCGAACATGAAAAACATCAATGAAGCCTTGATGATCAGGCACCCGACGGCAGACGCCCTGTACAACCAGGGGCCGGAAGGGCAGGTGTATGAACCGCTGAGTGAAGATGCCTGTGCCGGTTTTGCCGGTGGCCTCGCGCTGTTTGGTTCACGTGCGCTGTGGCTGTCTTACGAGAGTTTCGTTATCAACGGTATGCCGATTATTCAGACGGTTGCCCAGGCCATGGCCGAACTGCGACGCAAGACACCCTCGATCGTGATGATGTTTACTGCGGGTGCACTGGAACAGGGACGCAATGGCTGGACCCACCAGCGCCCCGAAATAGAAAACTATATGGCTGCGATGATGCGTAACGGCAACTTCTACTCGTTGTTTCCGTGTGATGCCAACATGATCCAGGTGGCCTACGAATGGGCAACAAACAGCTTCAACAAGGCTATAGGCATCGTGGCTTCGAAGAGTGCCCTGCCGGTTTATACCACGATGGAGCAGGCCAAACAGGGTATCGAACAAGGTGCAGTCACCCTCTATGAGAGCGAAGCAGGTCCAGAAGGCTCGGTTGTGTTCGCGGTCACTGGCGATATGGTGCTGCTGCCGGTATTCGAGGCAAAGGACATGCTTGAAGAGCGGGGCTACAAGGTGCGCATTGTTTGCGTGGCCAACCCGCGGCGGCTTTATCGTCCGTCGGATGTGGCCTGGGATACGGTTTCACAAAGCGATGATGCCTTCATGAATGATGTTGATTTTCACCGCCTGTTCGATGCCGACATACTGATCGGTGTAACTGGCGGAGCCACCGGCTCGCTGGAACCGGTGATGCTGCGCAGCCGTACACCCTGGCGCGATGTGATGGGCTGGAAGCGCGGCGAAACCACGGCTTCACCCCAGGAAATCATGGCATTCAACGGACTGTCTAGCAGCGAGATTGTAACGAGGGTCAACCGGCTGGCTGGAGCATGAACACGATGACGACTACCAAAATCATCGCGATTGATGATGATCCCACCGGGTCGCAAACCGTACACAGTTGTTTGCTGCTGACCCGCTGGGATGAAGACACATTGATCCATGCGTTGCTGGATGACTCGCCGCTGTTCTTCGTGTTGTCCAACACGCGTGGCATGGATGCTGCGCGTGCGGCTGCCGTGACCCGCGAGATTTGTGTAAATCTGAAACGCGCACTGGACAGCCTGAACGGGCAGGGCAGGACAATCAACCCGATTGTTGTCAGCCGGTCGGATTCCACGCTGCGCGGGCACTACCCGGTGGAGACCGACATTATCGCCGAAGAGCTTGGCCCCTTTGATGCACATTTTATGGTGCCGGCGTTTCTCGAGGCGGGCCGTTTCACCCGTGGCAGTGTCCATTATCTGCTTGTCGATGACGCACCGGTTCCGGTCGATCAAACCGAGTTCGCCAGGGATTCGGTGTTTGGCTTCAGTACAGCCTACCTGCCCGATTACGTCGAAGAAAAAACAGCAGGCCGCATCAGCGCAGACAGTGTACAACGCTTCCTGCTCGATGATGTCCGCAGCGATTGTCGTGAGCGTCTGCGCGGGCTATCCGATAATGTCTGCTGTGTGGTGGATTGTGAGACACAGCATGATCTGAACGTGTTTGCGGACCAATTGCAGGCGGTGGCACAGGAAGGGAAGCGTTTTTTGTTTCGCAGCGCAGCCAGCCTGTTGACTGCACTGGCCAGGCTGCCCGAGCAACCGGTCCGGGCCGAAGACATGGCCGAGTATGTTTGGGATCAACGTCCCGGTATCGTGCTCGTCGGTTCGCATGTAGCGAAGACCTCGGCACAGCTGGACTGTTTGTTGGCGCATAGTGCTGTCGTACCGATCGAAGTGGCGCTGAAGCAACTGCTGGAGTGTGCTGACGAAGCCAGTCTGGAACAGGTCACGGCCAGTCTCGCTGACGATATCATCGCCAGGGTATACACGGCCCATGCGCACGGTGACAACGTGGTGATCTATACCTCACGCGAAGAGCTGCAGTTTCCCACCCAGGCAGAGCGGCTCGCTTTTGGTGAACGCGTGTCGGCATTCCTGATGCATCTGGTTAAAAACCTTCCTGAATCCATCGGCTTCCTGATCAGCAAGGGTGGCATTACGTCGAACGATGTGCTCAGCACCGGTCTGGGGCTGAAGCAATCACGCGTGCTGGGGCAGATTCTTACCGGGTGTTCGGTTGTGCGTTGTCCCTCGGATCACCAGCGATTTCCGGACCTGCCGGTTGTGATCTTTCCGGGTAACGTCGGCGATGACACAGCGCTGCTTCAGGCGTACAACATTCTCACAGCAAAACAGACGCAGCCGGGCATTCGACAAAGCGCGTGAGATCCGGAAGATTGCCACACCGCTGTGGCGGTTAGCAATGACGTTGTTTTTTATTCGTCTTTGCGAGCGAAGCGAAGCAATCATTTAATTCTTGCAAACGTGTTGGGTCTTGCCTGCCTTTCTCTCCAGTGAGCGAGAAATGTGGGCGCGTCGCTCCTGGGCGGGCAATGCTCAACATTCGGTAATGCTGACCGCGAGCCCGCCAAGCGCTGTCTCCTTGAATTTATGCGACATCTCCAGACCGGTCTGTTTCATCGCGGCAATACAGCTGTCCAGCGGCATGAAATGGTCACCGCTTCCTCGAATCGCCAGTGAGGCTGCAGTGTATGCCTTTATCGCACCGAAACCATTACGCTCAATACAGGGAACCTGTACGAGTCCGTTGACCGGGTCGCAGGTCATGCCGAGATGGTGTTCGAGTGCAATTTCAGCCGCGTTCTCGATTTGTTGTGATGTGCCGCCGCGAACGGCGCACAGTCCGGCTGCGGCCATCGCAGCAGCCGAGCCAACCTCACCCTGGCAGCCGACTTCCGCGCCCGATATCGAACTGCGATGTTTGATGATGCCGCCAATAGCGCTGGCGGTGAGAAGGAACTCCCGCACCTGGTCGGGCTGGCCGTTTTCATGCTCAACGAAATAGTACAGCACGGCTGGTATAACGCCTGCGGCACCATTGGTCGGTGCGGTCACCACCATATGGCCGGCGGCATTTTCTTCATTGACTGCCATTGCGTAGGCGCACAGCCAGTCGTTAAGACTGGCTTCATCGGTGTTGTGCTGCAACTGCCGGAGCAGTTTTTTCGCGCGTCGGGGCAGATCAAGGCCGCCGGGCAGGTTGCCCTCGGCTTCGAGCCCGTTCTCGATACACGTTCGCATGGCACGCCAGATGTCATCAAGGCCCTGATCCAGCGCCACCGCTGCGAGGATTTCACCTTCGTTGATCCGTTTCATGGCCGCAATCGACAATCCGCTGTTAGTCGACATTTCCAGCATCGAGCGCGCGGAGTCGAAGGGATAGGGGCACGCTGAGGAATCCATTTTCAATGGCGCCACCAGGCGGGTGATTTCCTCGAGGGTGCTGATGAAGCCGCCTCCGATCGAGAAGTAGGTTTCCGACAGCAGGTTGTCAGCCGATGGCCCGCATAGTTCAAAGATCATACCATTGGGGTGCTGAGGCAGAGGCTCGCCCTGGTCAAACACGATGTTGTTGCCGGGTGAAAACATGACGCTATGATTTCCATCCAGCGCGATCGCTGCTTTATTCCAGATGTTATTTATCAGCATTTCTACATCCTCGTCAGCCACATGCGCGGGCGAATAGCCATGCAATCCCAATGCGATGGCTCGATCGGTCGCATGACCCTTGCCGGTAAACGCGAGTGAGCCCTTGAGTGTGCAGCGCAGCGTCGCATTCTGGATTCCTTGATGTGCGTGGGCATAACGTCGAACGCGATTGATAAAATCATTGGCAGCAACCATGGGTCCCATGGTGTGTGAGCTCGATGGGCCAATGCCAATTTTAAAAAGATCCAGTGCACTGATGAACATTCATGACCTCGTCAAATGTGGGGATGGCGTGGATAAGGATTATCATAAATATTCTTCATGATGCATGCACCTCTATGCTCAAGTCAGTTCTGCAAGGAAATCATTAGCCTGTTGCACGATCTCGCGTCGCTTTTCTTCGTTCATGCGTGCCAGCATGCGGTAGGGCATTGCCATGCGGGGATTTGACTTTAGTCGTGTTTCATTGGTGATCATGAAATGCCAGTACAGGTAATTGAACGGGCAGGCCGTCGGGCCCAGCTTGATTTTCGGTTTGTAGGCGCAGGTCCTGCAATAATCCGACATGCGATCGATGTAAGCACCAGAGGCTGCGTAGGGCTTCGAGCCTAGCAGCCCGCCATCAGCGTACAGTGCCATGCCATGGGTATTGGGCAGTTCTACCCATTCGAAGGCGTCCGCATAGACACTGAGATACCACGCTTCAACCTGGGAGGGGTTGATACCTGTGAGTAGGGCGAAATTGCCTGTGACCATCAGGCGCTGAATGTGATGCGCGTAGGCATTCCGTCGGGTGGCATCGATGACTTCATGCAGGCAGTTCATGTCGGTGTCACCTGTCCAGTAAAAAGCCGGCAGTGGTCGATTCGCATGCAAGAAATTGGTCTCTGCGTAGGCGGGCATGTTAAGCCAGTAGATACCACGCATGTATTCACGCCAGCCCAGGATCTGGCGGATGAAACCCTCGACGGCATTCAGAGGTGCCGTGCCTTGCCGGTAGGCAGTCAGTGCAGCTTCGCAGACTTCTCGCGGATTGAGTAAGCCGATGTTGACGTAGGGTGATAACACCGAATGGAACAGGTAGTCCTCACCGGTTTTCATCGCATCCTGGTAATCACCGAATCGTGGCAGACAGTCATCGATAAAGTAATACAACGCTGATAAAGCCTGTTGCCGTGTTGTGCCCCAGCTGAAGGATTCCAGCTCTCCGAAATGATGATTGAAGTGCTTTGCGACCAACGCCATGACTTCGAGCGTGGTTTGGTCTGTTTCAAAACCCGGACTGGCGGGTATAGTCAGGCCGGCGGGCAGTGCCCGGCGATTATCCGCGTCATAGTTCCACTGGCCACCTTCAGGCTTATCATCAGCCATCAGCCAGCCTGTTTTTCGGCGCATGTCGCGGTAGAAATATTCCATGCGCAAACTTTTGCGGCCACTGGCCCATTGGGTGAATTCATCGCGGGAGCACAGGAAGCGATCATCTGCAAGAACCTCGAGCGGCGTATCTAAGCGTTCAATCCAGTTCTGCATCATTTGCCAGACTCGCCATTCACCCGGTTCGGTCACTGCAATGCGCTCGACATTATGGCGTAACAGGGCAAGTTCCAGTTCACCCGTCAGGGTTCCGCTATTATCACTGGCATCAAGTTCGACATAGTCGACATTGATACCTTCATCACGTAAGGCTTGTGCAAAATGGCGCATTGCCGAAAGCACCAGCACCAGCTTTTGTTTGTGGTGATGAACATAGGAGGTTTCAGCGCGAACTTCGATCATCAGTACGACATCATGGTTGATATCGATGTCACGTAATGAACTGACAGAACGGTTGAGCTGGTCGCCCAAAATTAGTCTGAGGGTTTTCAATTGTATTTCTCGCTGTTGTGCGTAGCCCGCATTTCTCACCAGGCGGCGTGGGATACTGGTAAGGCATTGGTTTTTGGAGTGAAGCTCGGATGATTAAAAATACAGTGTGTTATTCAAGCCTGCCTATCACGCTTCAGGCTGGTCTTGGTTTGCATGAGATCGTAGGGTGCGCCGTGCGTACCGTGAATCTTCAGTGTGCTGGGCTGTTTCGGTGCGCACGGCGCACCCTACGGTCGCTTCGCCCAAGCTATTGCTACGCTTCTCGCTCCAGTGTGGCGCTTACGAACACGAATCCTGCGCCTGCTTCCGTGATCCTGGTGAGATATGCGGGCCAGGAGTCTGCGCGGTAGAAAGTATCCCTACTGCAAAAGCGCCACAGCGGTCCATTTATCTGTTCTTTTTCGTTGCGTAGTGCCCACTATGCGCCTCAAAAGAACAGAAAACTGTCCTCGCCGTGCCACTTTTTCGCTACGGGTATTTTTCCCGCGCAGACGCCTAGTCACATACATGCCGGTCGTCGACAGGTGTATCCTTCATGTTGTAATCCATTTTTGACATCATGGATTGCATCATTTCGTTACATTTGCTGATTTGCTGCATCATGGGGTCCTTAGCAATTTCGCTTCCAAGTGATGCTGCCTTTTTTTCCGCTTCGTCACGCTTCCCGCTGGCGCATAAAGCGTTTACTTCCTCCTCGATTGCTTGTGTCCGTTTTTCGAATTCTTTCAACTTTTCTTCGTCAACATTCTCCAAGCATGACTCCATTTTCTTTTCTATTTCTTGAACCATCTCCTCCATGTCGGCCTCGTTCATGCTGGTGAAATTCTGTGAGAAGGCTATTGTTGGAAGAGACAGAAATAGAATAATGACTGATTGTTTCATAGGTATTTCTCCACAATGATACTCGTGATATCTAATAGCGATGAAGTTAACAGATCAGGTCTTACTATACAAAACTGAGATAAACATGAATCTAATATATACCGCCAGCAAGCATATGAGGCGGGGATACGTTCGTATGCTTACAGTAAATCAAACGGTGCTGTCTTTATATATCATTTGTCAGAATTGGTCTAGTTTTAGACACTACCTGCGTTGTGGTAAATAGCCGGAACGCGGTTGAGACCTGAGCTGTGCAATGGGGGTATGTAATATAATCATATTCAACGCACGAAATGACATCTTGTCATGAGGCTCGGCTCATAGAAAAATAGCATTGAAATGATAGTGTTCGTTAATGACGAATGTATGTGATGCATAATCGTTGCTGTCTGGCAGTATTTGCCCGTCAATGAACACGGGTGATTAATGCAGGCTAGGAGTCCTTCATGAAAAACAGGGATGTGATAGTCATATTGCTCTATTAGAACATTGTAATTAGCCAATGTGTTTTGGCTGTGATAAAAGGATCAAGGAAAGAGTAACGATCTGTACAGCGCCGGTTAAATCAGAGGAGACTGCCATGGGCTTAGGTGGAAAATTCAAAAAAATGTTCGAAGGTGATCGTGATCCTGCGGAAATGAGCACATGGATTTTTTCACTAACACCACTGGGTATCGCTTTTGCTTTCTACTTTGTGTTTTTACTTCCGATGGAGATAGAAAACAAGGATCTTTTATATGTCGTTGGTGCAGCCGCCGGATTTTCCGGTCTGCAGGCTTACTGGATTTCACGTGGCTGGAAACGAAACGATGGCATGACCGTCGTGCTGGGTATTGTTGGTATCGGCTTTGCTTTTCTGTTGACCTGGGCCTATGTCGGCCTCACGAGATAATCAGTGGTTTGCATTCAACTGCGGTAATTCAAAGCTTGGAACAGAATAGGCCATTTCGGCCGAAGTGAGTAGTTACCCGGGTTGTCGATTTCTCTCTTCGGTTGAGACGACAGTACTTTACACGGTTTATTCGTTGTTCACTAACACTGGGTCTCTGGATTAACCGCTGAGGCGCGTAGACGCAGAGTATACTTCATGTTTTCGGAGCGGCTTTAGTCGCGAATTGCAGATGTTCGACTAAAGTCGCCCCTACACACAATCTAAAACGCTTTTCGCTCCAGAGCGGCGCTTACGAACACGAATCCTGCGCCTGCTCCCGTGATCCTGGTGAGAAATGCGGGCTAGCCGATCCTTCAAATCGGTTCTTCAGCTTCGCCCTGGGGTTTTGTCGGCTGTTCCTCGCGGCGTTTTTGCAGCTCCTCGATCGACTCTCGCAGTGCCCGGTTCATTTCTTCCATACCCTTCAACAAGGACTCACCCAGGTCACGTGAACCCTCGCGCAGGGCTTCATCGAACATTTTCAGGCCTTCGTTCACGGCCTGCTCCATTGAATCGATATTGTCCTGCATGGATTCGGAAAGCTCGTCGGCGAGTTCATTGAGTTCACGATCGCTTGGTGCAGGCCGGGGCAGGACGGTTTGGCTGGCATCGATTTTCCATTTGCCATCTTCCAGTACCAGCACGGTGTCGAACGCGCTGTGTTTGTCCGGTGTGCTGCTGTCGGGATAGAGAATAGTGGCGATGATCGCCTGCTCGGCGCCGAGGTTGATCTCGCTGATGGGTGTTTTCTGGTCAGCTGGTAATGCCTGGTATGCATCATAGGCTGGTTGGCTGGCTTTCGATACCATCGCTCTGGCGATAGCAGTATCACCGTTCTTCAATGACTGCCAGTACTGTTCAGCGACCTTGCGTGGGTCAGCGCTCTGATGCATGCACGCGGACAGGAACAGTGTTAGATAAATTACGAAGAAATATTTCATGTCTGATTGGTTAGAGGGAAGTTGTGATTGAAATTTTACGCAGCCTGGTCACTGCAGGCCAGTGTTCGCTTTCGAGCTAGTTGATTGTGCTGTTGTTCTTTTCTTCCAGCAGAACCTGGTTGTCGAATGCGTTGAGTATTTGTTCAAAGATATCCACTTCGTCCATTTCGCCCTTGTCAAATTCGAAGGTGTCAGGATCGGCGCCCATGATCTGTTCAAAACGGTTGATTTCATCTTCCAGCCCTGGATTATATTTCAGGGCTTTCATGTACATGTTGCGTGCTTCGACGGTAAAGGCCTCCCGGAAATCAGGATCGCGGTTGAGGCGATCCCTGGTTTCGGTCTTTTTCTGTTCAGATAAGGGCATGTTAATGTTTTATATTGTGAGCTCAGACCGCGGCGTTGTTGAATCGTTCCAGCGCCGAACCGTTATTCAATACCTCGCGTATGCGCCTGGCCGCGTCTGCGATGTGATCCGTTTGTTTCAGGTGCCATAAGGCGATCGCCCCTGAGTATACCAGTGCATCGTAGGTGCTGCCTGGCTTGCCCGCGAGTGCTTCAAGGCCGGCTTCGGCCGCCAGCTGCGCGGCGTGGTCAACATCAAAGTCGGCACCGACATCGTCACCACCTGGCCGTGGCGGCAAGTCATCCGGTAAAGGTGTCGCGCGTACGGGCTGGTGAATATCGATCTCGGCGGGATCGAATTCCTGCTCCTGTTCTGGGCCCCCGTCATGGTAGTAAACCATTTTTCCCTTCTGCCGTAACGACGGGATGATACCGCCTTCGATACCGCGCACCAGCAGAGCAGTGTCAAATCCCGAATGCCTCGCCAGCATCGTGTAAACGCGCGTGTAAGGTTTGTGCACATAGCCGGACATAAAATGCGTCTTTTTTCTACCGCGTATTGGCCCGGTCAAGACTTCAACCGTGGTGATGGCCTGGCGTTTAATGATACTGGTCCGCAGTGTGCTCAGGTCATGCAGTTGCGGGCAATAGGCGTCCTGGTCGACGTAACTCCAGCCAATAGCGCTGTCGCCAAGTCTGGCTGCGGCTTGTTCAACCGAAAGGTCAACCTGGGCACCCGCAGCCCTGAGCACGCGGCGGTGGGTGATACCGAATTTGGGGCTCATGGTTTCGACGCCGTGGGACACCGTATGAATGCCACAGGCTGCCAGCACAGCCGGTACGAACGGGGCGGCTGGCAGTGAACGGTTGTAGCCGTTATAAGGGTCGGACAGATCGAGTACCTCATCGACCGGTGCAGTGACGCTGATGCTGATATCGCGAATTGCGTCGAGAATGCCCAGGTTTTCCTGGTCGGTCTCACGCTTCATGCGCAGTGCGATCAGAAACACCGCCGCTTGCACCGGGTCAACAGCATTGTCGAGCACGGCGCGCATGCCGGCACGGGCTTCCTGCTGTGAGATGTCTTTGCTCATGTCAGGACCGGTGGCGATGCGCTGAATAATCGAACGCATGATGGTTTTCGGATCCTGGCGCAACAATTCTTCTACTTCACTCATTTAAACACCTGTTAGAGCATTACCCGTATGTCATCACCTTCGACTTGAACCGGATAGGTTTTTATAGGATCTTCGGCCGGTTCATCGAGCGCTGCGCCGTTATTGAGGTCGAACCGACTGCCGTGCAGCGGGCACTTGATGCATTCGCCATGAAGAGAGCCCTTCGATAGTGCGGCGTCTTCGTGGCTACAGCTGTCATCCACGGCAAATACCTTGCCATCGACGTAGGCTAGCGCGATGCGTAAACCGGCTGGTTTCACACACAGCAATTTGCTGGTTTTCAGCGCTTCCAGGCTGGCGACGGTTGTGAATGGATCAGTCATCTTTTTTCGAACGCTATTATACTGCCTTAAAAGGCGCAGATTAGTATAAAAAGCACCGATTATGTCATCTCGGGGAACGATAAAACACCGAGGGATACTGGTGGTTTGGACCAGCCTGCCTAGCCCGCATTTCTCACCAGGCGGCGTGGAATACTGATAAGGCACTAATCCGTTTAAGAGTATCCAGATGATCAGAAATACAGTGTGTTATTCAAGCCTGCCTATCACGGTTCAGGCTGGTCTTCGTTTGCATGAGATCGTAGGGTGCGCCGTGCGCACCGTGAATCTTCAGTGTGCTGGGCTGTTTCGGTGCGCACGGCGCACCCTACGGTCGCTTCGCCCAAGCTGTTGCTACGCTTTTCGCTCCACAGCGAGGCTTACTACTGCGCCTGCTCCCGTGATCCTGGTGAGAAATGCGGACTAGCCCAGCAGGGTATCCTTGGCCTGGTTGATCTGGGCGGCGAGGTAGTCCGAGCCGCCGCGGTCGGGGTGTACTTTCTGCATCATGCGCTTGTGCGTCTTGATGATCTCTTCCTTGCTGGCACCGGCCTCGACACCGAGGATCTGCCGGGCCTGTTCTGCCGTCATTTTTCCCGGATTGGCGCGGCCGGCCGACTGCTGGCCGGCCTGTTGGGATTGTTGTCCGTTGAATTGCCGGCGCAGGCGGCTGATCAGGGGCAGGTATCTGAGGGCGCTGATCATGCGTGGCATGAAGGCGGCGACGGTGCCGCCCAGGGCATACAGCCAGTGCATGCGGCCAGTGACGGCGAGTACGACAAGGGTACCGATGATAACGCCGGCAGTGCTCCAGAAAATCAGGTTCTTGCGCTTATCGGCCGGTGCTCTGGATATTTTGTACCAGAGCACCAGGCCGATGCCGATAACGGCAAGTAGGATGACCATGCGTGCCATGTGAGCCCCTGGTGAAAAATACGGGTTAGTATCTACTGCCTCAATACGCTATCGACAGTGTCGCCGATATTTGCCGGGTTACGTACTACATGGACACCCAGGTCTTCCATACGGTTCATCTTTGCTTCAGCCGTGTCGGCCTCACCCGAAATGATTGCGCCGGCATGACCCATGCGGCGCCCGACCGGTGCCGATACCCCGGCGATGAATCCGATCACAGGTTTATCCATGTTTTCTTTGGCCCATTCAGCGGCATCGACTTCCTGAGTTCCACCGATTTCTCCAATCAGCACCACGGCATCGGTGTCCGGATCTTCGTTGAACGCGTTCAGTACATCGACAAAATTGGCACCATTGATCGGATCGCCGCCAATGCCGACGCTGGTGGACTGGCCGTGGCCGCGCGCAGTCATCTGTGCGACCGCTTCGTAGTTCAGGGTGCCAGAGCGCGATACCACGCCGACCCGGCCGGGCTGGTAGATGTTGGCCGGCATGATGCCGACTTTACATTCTCCGGGGGTGATCACTCCAGCGGTGTTAGGACCGAAGATCATCGCATCATGGCCGACCAGGTAGCGCTTGACCCGCACCATGTCCTGAATCGGGATGCCGTCCGCAACCACAACAATGGTCTTGATACCGGCCTCGATGGCTTCGAGTATCGCGTCGGCAGCAAACTGGGGGGGTACAAAAATACCCGATACATCGGCTCCGGCCTGAATAACGGCATCGGAAACGGTATCGAACACCGGGCGTTCGAGGTGCGTGGCGCCACCCTTTCCCGGGGTCACGCCACCGACGATATTGGTGCCGTGCTTGATCGCTTCTTCGGCGTGAAAAGTCGCGTGCTGACCGGTGAAGCCCTGGTAGATCACGCGCGAGTCTTTGTTGATAAATACGCTCATGGTTTTCGGTTCTTGATATTTATAGTTTCTTGACAGCGTTGACGGATTTTCGTGCTGCATCGTCGAGATCATCAGCATAGATGAACGGCAATCCGGATTTATTCAGGATTTCCTGGCCAAGTTCATAGTTGGTGCCAGAAAGCCTTACGATCACCGGCTCGCTGATGGCCTGTTTCTGCATGGCCTGTACCACGCCCTCGGCGACCCAGTCGCAGCGGTTGATGCCGGCAAAAATGTTGAGCAGGATGGCTTTGACGTTCGGGTCTTTTCTGACGATACGGAATGCATTGGCAATTTTTTCCGGCGAGGCACCGCCACCAACATCGAGGAAGTTCGCCGGCGCACCGCCGTGCAGGGTGATGGCGTCCATCGTGGCCATGGCAAGTCCGGCGCCGTTGACGATGCAGCCGACATTGCCATCGAGTGCAATGTAGTTGAGGCCATGGCCGCTGGCTTCGACTTCTTTTGGGTCCTCCTCGTCAAAGTCACGGTAATTGGTGATCTCCGGATACCGGTGCACCGCATTGCCATCGAATGACATTTTCGCATCGACCGCGAGCAGCCTGTCTCCGTCGACGACCGCCAGCGGATTGATCTCAGCCATCAATGCATCCCTGTCGCGGAAGCATCGGTACAGGGAGCGCATCAGCCTCACGGCCTGGGGCATCAAGCTACCTGTCAGGCCAACCTGGGCCGCAATCTTTCGGCAGAGGAACTCGGGCAGGCCAACGGCCGGGTCGATTGCCAGGCGGACCACTTTTTCCGGACTGGTTTTGGCGATGGTCTCGATATCCATACCGCCGCTGGCGGAGGCGATGAGGGTGATGCGCTGGGCAACACGGTCGATAATCAGTCCAAGATAGTATTCTCGGGTAATATTCTGCGCCGCCTCAACCAGCACGCGATGTACCATCTTGCCGGCAGAGTTGGTCTGCGGCGTGATCAGACGATTGCCGATGATATGGTCCGCGTGTTTGCGCACGTCTTCGATCGTATTTGCCATCTGCACGCCGCCGCCCTTACCGCGCCCGCCCGCGTGAATCTGTGCTTTCACCACCCAGCGCTCGCCGCCGATTTCTTCGGCGATCATGCCGGCGCTGGCTTCGGAATCAGCGACACGGCCCCTCGGAACCGGTACGCCAAAGGATTTGAGTAGTTCCTTGGTTTGATATTCGTGGATATTCATTTAACTTCCAGGGTTCAATTGTTCGTACACGGCTCGGACTGAGGACGAAGTACCGCGTTATTTTCAAGTTTGATTCAGGCCGCGTTTGCCGAAATTTGATCGGCTTTGTCGACTAGCACCTGAGCCTGTCTGATCGAAGCGGCGTCGATCATTTTACCATCCAACGATACCGCACCCTTGCCCTCAGCGGCAGCCTGCTTCATGGCGTCCAGGATCTGACGAGCGGTCTGGACATCATCTGCGGGCGGTGTGAACACCTCATTGGCCAGCGGTATCTGGCTGGGGTGGATCGCCCATTTTCCCTCGAAACCGAGGGCGGCATCGGAGTTGGCGACCGAGAGGTAGCCTTCCTTGTCCTGAATGTCACCGAATGGTCCATCGATCGGGCGCAGGCCATAGGCACGGCAGGCGACGACCAGGCGCGACATCGCAAAATGCCACTGATCACCCCAGTGTACTTCGCGGTGGCCCTCTTCGTTCGGGTGTGCCAGCAATGTGTAGGCCGGATTGGCGCCGCCCATGCTAGTGGTCCTGGCCTGTGTTGATGCGGCATAATCGGCGACCCCGAAATGCAGCGCTTCGAGCCTGTCCGGGCAGGCCTGGGCAATCGCTTCGACATTGGCCATGCCCATGGCGGTTTCGACCAGCGCCGATAGCGCAATGGGCTGCAGACCTTTGGCGACTTCGATCTGGCGCAGCAACAGGGCGACGAATTCCAGTTCGGACGGTTTGCCGACTTTGGGTACCAGGATACCATCGAGCTTGTGACCGGCCTGCTCGACAACGTCGATGATATCGTGGTAGCAATAGTGGGTATCGAGGCCGTTGATGCGTACCGATACCGTTGTTTTTGACCAGTCCAGATCATTCAGTGCCGCTATTGCGTTTTTGCGCGCCTGTACCTTGTCGTCAGGTGCGACGGCATCTTCTAGATCGATAAAGACGCAGTCAGCGCCCGCATTCGGGGCTTTTTCGATCATGCGCAGGTTGCTGCCGGGAACAGCCAGTTCACTGCGGTGGAGTCTGTGTTTGTTAACCATTTTCGCTGAGACCTGTGGTTGGATTAAATTTTGAGGTGCGTACAAATAACAGACTATGAAGCCGGACGCAAATCAGGCGCCTGTTAAAAGGCTGATATTTTGGATTTATTCGCCATTCTGTGTTGAAATACCCGCCGTTCTCCATTCTATTCGATTAACTCCAGAGGGTATATTTCTATCATGAAACGTGGTGTTCTTTTCTCTTTACTGATGTTGTTCTCCTCTACGGCGTTATCAGCCGAGGGTGTGAGTATTACTCTGAAAGCCAGCAGTTTTTACCTCGGGGGTGGTGTCGGATTCAATACAGCATCAGGGGGTAACGGCACCGGTATCCAGATTCTGGGCGGTTACCAATTTGACTTTAAAATCAACGGTAACATCTCAACCGCGCTCGAATTAGGTTATATGGACAGCGGCAATTTCGACACCAAGAATTTCAACAACGACGCCACGTTTCGTGTCAATGACAAGGCAAAAGGGATGTGGCTCAATGTGGTGGAAAGCTTTCCGATCGGTAACAGAGTCGAGGGTCTGGTTCGCCTCGGTATCGACTTTGGTGATGATGATGGCGTGATGGCGGGTACCGGACTGGGTTACTACTTTAATCCAAACTGGGTACTGCGGTCCGAGTATGTGGTACGTGATAACGTCAACAGTTTTCAGTTCAATTTGCTGTATAACTTTTAGACAGATTTAGGGAAGCTCAGATTATTCCATCCAGGAATTATCAGAGCACGGCACATCCATGTGCCGCAAGGAAGGTCTGAATAAATCAGAGTTTCCTTCGAAATACAATTTTGTAAGGGCGGTTTATCCGCCCTTTTTTGCCGTTGAAATTGTCCGCAAATGAACGCAAAGAAACGCACATATGTTTAAGTAGGCGTAAATCAGTGGACTTATAGAACCAATAATATACATCAGTGGGCAGCCTATGTTCGCGGCTGAAGCCGCTCCACAAAAACATAAACTTTTTATTTACGTTTATTTGCGGACAAATATCCCGTGCCCTCAGTGTCTATGTGGCAGAATGATTTCCATGATCGATCGTATCGAAAAGATCCTCGAATTTTGGTTCGGTACCTTCCCCGATGCCTGGAGCGGTGACGAGTCGAAAATTGACATGTGGTTTCAGAACGGAGCAGCTTATGATACTGAAATCTTTAGTCGCTTTGGTTCAGACTATTTTCGAGCGATCGAGGGTGAACTCGATCACTGGGCGGAATCACCACGCGGTCGTCTCGCAATGATCATTCTGCTCGACCAGTTTTCGCGCCATATACACCGGGGTTGTGCTGATGCGTTCGCTCAGGATAGCAAAGCACAACAGCTCTGCACCGACGGTATTGGCGCCGGCGATGATTTAAACCTGCATCCGGTTGAGCGCAGTTTTTTTTATTTGCCCCTGGAGCATGCCGAGGATATTGCGCTGCAGAATCTGGGCGTGAAAGCGTTCAGGCAGCTGATACAGGATGTACCACAACAGTATCGCAAGCCGTTCGAAGTATCTCTCGAGTGGGCAGAAAAGCACCGTTACGTGATCGAACAGTTTGGCCGTTTTCCGGAACTAAATGAGATCCTGGGGCGGGAATCAACATCAGAGGAAATTGAATTCATCACGAACGCAGAGTATTCGTTTCTTTGAACGCTACGCCGGCGTTGCAGTGTGACTTTCAATTCTATTAACAAGCATCGGTGCGCACGGCGCACCCTACGGTCGCTTCGCCCAAGCTGTTGCTCCGCTTTTCTCTCCACAGCGAGGCTTACTCCTGCGCCTGCTCCCGTGATCCAGGTGAGAAATGCGGGTGTACGCAAAGCGTTCTGGCAATTCAGAATATAACGGCGCGGCCCAATACCAAATAAGCCATAATGATATTTGCGTTCACTAGCGTTTAATGGCGGACAATCTTTTTGTGCATCCGTAGCTGGGGTTTTTAATGCACATATTTCTCCCTCAGCTCGCGCCTTAGTATCTTGCCAACATTGGTCTTGGGCAATTCGTCCGCAAAGAAAACATGTCTCGGCCGTTTATAACCTGTCAGGTTCTCCCTGCAATAGTCGATAATGGCTTCTTCGGTTAGTGCAGGGTCGCTTTTAACCACGATCGCCACTACGGCTTCGCCGCTTTTCTCGTCGGGAATACCGATAACACCGACTTCGAGGACACCCGGGTGTTGTGCAATGACACTTTCGACTTCATTGGGGTAGACGTTGAAGCCTGAGACAAGAACCATATCTTTTTTGCGGTCGACGATCTGTACAAAGCCCTCTTCATCCATGAAGGCAATATCGCCGGTGTGGAGCCAGCCGTCATTACTCAATACATCGGATGTGTCCCTGGGACGTTGCCAGTACCCCTTCATGACCTGGGGTCCGCGTATGCACAGCTCGCCGGTCTCCCCGATCGGTAGCTGATTCCAGTCATCGTCCTGGATCGAACAGTCAGTCGAGGAAATGGGTAATCCTATCTTGCCGTTATAATCTTTCAGGCTGAGCGGGTTGATGCACGCAGCCGGTGATGTTTCTGTCAGGCCATAAGCTTCGTGCAGAGTTATGCCGGTGACCTTCTTCCATTGTTCGGCGACCGTACGTTGTACCGCCATGCCGCCACCGAGTGTTAACTTCAGATTTGAAAAGTCGATATCTTTGAAACCGGGTGTATTCAGCAAGCCATTGAACAGCGTGTTTACTCCGGTGATGGCGGTAAACCTGACACCTTTGAGTTCCTTGACGAAGTTCTTCATGTCGCGCGGGTTGGTAATCAGGTATACCAGGGCGCCATATTTCATGAAAGTCAGACAGTTGGCTGTTAACGAAAAAATATGATACAGCGGCAGTGCGGTGATAATGGTTTCCTTGCCTTCTTCCATGACGGATCGGATCCACGTTGATGCCTGCTGCATGTTGGCAACCATGTTTTTATTGGTCAGTATGGCGCCCTTTGAAATACCGGTGGTGCCACCGGTGTATTGCAGAAATGCAATGTCATCATGATTGGTGGGCACGGTTTCGAAGTGATGTTGTGAGCCGAGCTTCAGTGCTTTCCTGAAAGGCACTGCGCCTGGCAAGCTGTACGCGGGCACTATTTTCTTTACATACTTGACAACAAAATTGATGATGGCCGATTTCGGGAAGGGCAGCATATCGCCCATACGCGTGACGATCACATGTTTAATGGATGTTTCCTTGATGACTTCATCCAGCACGTGGCAGAAGTTTTCCACAATGATGATGGCTTCGGCGCCTGAATCATTCATCTGGTGTTTGAGTTCCCTGGAGGTGTATAGTGGATTGGTGTTCACCACAACCAGACCTGCACGCAGGATGCTAAAAATGGCAATGGGATTTTGCAGCAGGTTGGGCATCATTACCGCAACTTTAGCGCCTTTTTCAAGACCCAGTTCATTGTTCAGATAGGCTCCCAGTTGAGATGTGAACTGCTTCACTTCCTTGTAGCTGATTGTCTTGCCAAAGTTCGAATAAGCGGGTAGTTCCTCAAACTTGCTGACGCTCTGGTCAAAAATATCCGCGACAGACGCGTATTCATCGATCGATATCTCTGCAGGTACACCTTCAGGATAACTCTTCAACCAGGGTTTGGACATGGTGATACTCCTTGAACTGAAGCGCTTTGTTCTACACAAGAATAGCTCTATGGCAATTCAAATGCACGGATTTTGCCGCGCCAATTTGTTACGGATCCTGGACGGCTGTGTAATTATTCGTGTTGCCACCACAATGACAGATCCGGAATATAGGTGACCATCATCAACCAGATCAGCATCAATAACAGGAATGGCAAGGTGGATTTGAACAGGGTGACAATCGGCTTGCCGAATCTCTGGCTGGCTATAAAGAGGTTTATACCAACCGGTGGTGTCGAGTATCCGATTTCGAGGTTGGCAAGAAAGATGATGCCGAGGTGGATCGGGTCTACGCCGTAGCGCGTTGCCAATGGCAGGATCAAGGGCACGACAACGATGATGGCGGAGAAGATGTCCATCATGGCGCCAACGACCAGCAGGAAAAGGTTCAACAGCAATAAAAATTCGAGTGGGCTGGTGATATGTTGCTCGAGTACATCCAGCATTAGCATCGGCAGTTGAGCATCGATCATCAGATTGGTCAGACCGAGTGCGACCAGCAGGATTGCGAGCAGGCTGCCGAACAGGATGCAGCTTTCCACCAGCAGCCCGAAGAACTGGGTTTTCAGGTTGATCTCTTTGTATACGAACACTTCAACAAAGATGACATAGGTCGCGGTTGCCGCTGCGGCTTCCATGATGGAAACAAATCCACCGAAAATACCGACGACGATACCGATGGGAAGGAAGATATCCCAAACCGCGCCGCGTGTCGCAGCAACCAGTGTGTCGAAATCGAACTCATGTTTTGTGACGTGCTGATGGCGGCCATGAACGATGCTGTGGATCGCCAGGATGATCATCAGCAAGGCGCCCGGGACGATGCCGGCGAGAAACATTTTCTCGATACCGACACCGGCAACGATACCGTAGATGAGTATGGCCAGGCTGGGGGGGAACAACAGGCCCAGCGAGCCGGATGTGGTCAGCAGGCCCAGTGAAAATTTTTCACGGTAACCTTCACCCACCAGAATCGGATACAGCAGTCCACCCAGAGCGAGAATGGTGACACCCGATGCGCCCGAATAGGAGGTGAAGAAGGCGCAAGCACCAATCGTTACGATAGCGAGGCCGCCGGGCATCCAGCCGAGTGCGGCCCGGTAGAAGTTAACCAACCTCCGCGGAGCGCCACCACTGGACATCAGTACGCCGGCAAAAGTGAATAACGGAAGTGCGATCATGTTGGGTGATGATGCCAGGCGGTTCATCTCGATGATCAGAATGTCTGGACTGATATCTGCAGAATGACTGGCCAGCAGACCGCCCGCACCGAGTACCACAAAAAGCGGTACACCGACCAGTGCAAGCACTACCAGTGTTAGGGCTGCAGCTCCAAGCATTTATTCTTTCTTGTGAAAGCAGTTGAGCAGGAAATGCAGCGAGAGCAGGCCAAAACCCAAGGGGTAAGTCAATGTGAACGGTAATGTCCAGCGCTCGTTGGCAGGAATATACTGCCATTCATCGGCGACAAAAATGCCGGCGTGATAACTCAACAGCGCGCACACCATCGCCGAAAACAATGCCAGCGGGCAACGCAGCCGCGCCAGCCATCGCTTGCTCATAAATGTAGTCAGCACATCAACCTTGATGTGTCTGAGTTTTGCAGTCGCAATGACTGCTCCCATGGCACCACACATGACCAGCAGATAACGGTTGATGATTTCTATTTCCGGGTAACCGAATTCAAACAGATTCCGAACCAGCATCTGCACGACTGAAAGCAGCAGTAACAGAAACAGACTCAGCGCCGCAATGACGCTTTCAGCTTTTAGCAGTCCGTTTTCAAGTTCCTTTATCACGGGCTAGTCGGGTGGGTAGCCTGGGTGTTGGTGCGTTGCCGTGCACGAAAATCTTCAACGAGTTGTTGTGCCTTATTGAACGTCTCGGCCGGTATGTAGTTGGTTTTTTCGAGGTATTTTGCAGCCTGGTTGCGAATTTCCAGTATTTCATCCATATTGGCATCTGACCAGTCAAACATAAACTCGATGCCGTTTTTCTCGAGGATAGCCAGGCTTTTTTCGTTCTCTCCTCGAGCGCGCTGGCGGATATCATCGCTCAGACGTTTGCCGGTTGTTTTCAGTAGTTGCTGCAGATCTTCCGGCAGCTTGTCGTAAAAACGGTTACTGACCATGAGTCCACCGATAGCGTTGGTGAACGGAATTCGGCTGCCATAGTTGAGTTTGGTATACCACTGCAGAGCGATGGCACCGAAGCTGGAGGTATAAACCGTATCAATGCTGCCATGTTTTGCCGAGAGCTGGGTGTAGACGTCGATGATGGACAATGGAATCGGGTCAATGTCGGCCGCCTTGAAAAACGCCTCGCCCAGGGGGTCACCCTGCCATAGCCAGATTTTCAGTTTTTTGATGCTATCCATGGATCTGATGGGTTGTGTTGAGAAGAAATGAATAAAACCAACCTCGGGCCAGCCCAGTAATTCAAATCCGCTTTCTCTGAATCCCGCCTCGAGGTCCGGCATCATCTGATCGCGGACATAGTCCGATTCATCGGTGTTCTTGAACATGAAAGGCACTTCGAGCACGCGCGCTGGCGAGTAAATCCGGCCAATGCCGTAGCCGGTGAACATGCCGCCGTGCAACTGGCCTTTGCGGATTTTGCGCAATACATCGGGTTCATCACCCATGACGCCACCTGCGTACATCTTGAACTTGATGCGGCCCTCGCTTTTTTCCTCGACTTCCTTGATCCACTCATCCAGCAGATTCGACCACGAGGTGCCGGTTGGCATCAGGGTGGCAAATTTCAGCTGGTAGGTTTTTGCATTGACAGCAGTGGCCGTGACAGACAGCAGGAGAGCAAAACAGAGTAATCTTAGAACCATTCTTCTTCCTTCTTCAGCAATAAGCCGGCCTTGCGTTTTGCGATCTGGTTTTGCAGGGCAAGCTCAGGCATCAGGTCATCGGGTGCACTGACAATGCCAGTGAGCAGCTTATGAAATTGCTCCCGGTCAAGCATCTGGCGGGCCAGGAATTGCGCTTGCAGCAGATCGGTGATCAGCAGCTTGCCGTTGGTGACTTGACGAGCGCGATCAAAATGTTCCCTGGATTTGTCGTAGTTCCCGCCTATCGATGGCGCACGGCTGCCGTAATAGACGCCAAAATACATGTGTGGACCACCAAAATAATAAGTCTCATCGAGCTCGATGACGCGCTGCATCAGTGCCGTAGCGCGTGCGAGCTGGGAGATGGCGACGGGGTCGTCCCGGTGCATGTCGATCCACTTCGCCCAACAGCTCGATGTCCAGAACATTGCGGCGACATCCTTTTTGTCCATCTTGCTGACCTGCGTGTTGAAGTCGGCCAATGTGCTGTCGAGCAGGTTGCTTGCGCCGTTGATTTCGAGTGCCTGGATGCCGTGCTTCATGCCACGGACATAAAAATCAGACGCGCGTTCTGGCAGGGTGTCCTCATTGAAGCCGTAAGCCAGACCATAGAAAGCCTGGGCTGCATAGGTATGCAGCCTGGCGTTTTGCGGATCGATCTTGATCATGCCCTGGAGCATGTTGAGATTGGCCGGGATGGAATCCTCCGCCAGCTCGAGATCGGTTTCATGATTGAGCGCTTCGACACCGCCCTCGATCATCGGTATCGATGCCCGGACCAGCGTTTGATCCATTGAACAGGCGCTAAAAAGCAGGCTGGATATTAACAGGAGTATCAGGCGCATAGTTAAGAGCTTTTTTTGATCAATTAAAGTAGAGACTGTCATTTTGAAGCTATTTTTTCAAATAATCTAGTGAAAAAACCAGTAGCCGACCAAGATCGATGTCAATATTCCTGCAACATCGGCGATCAGCGCGCAGGATAGTGCATGGCGCACGCGCCTGATGCCGACACTGCCGAAATACACGGCCAGTACGTAAAATGTGGTTTCAGTGCTACCTTGCATGATGGCTGAAACCGTCGCTGCGAATGAATCGACACCAAAATTGCTCATGGTTTCCAGCATCATCGCGCGGGCTCCGCTGCCACTCAGCGGTTTCATCAGTGCGGTCGGCAGTGCCTGGATGAAATCGGTGTTGATGCCCATGCCGCTCAGCACAAAGCCGATGCCAGAGATAACACCATCGAGCACCCCGCTGGTGCGCAGTACACCAATCGCCACCAGCATGCCGACCAGGAATGGAATCAACCGCACCGCGACATCAAAGCCTTCTCTGGCGCCGTCGATGAAGGCGTCGTAGACGTTGATCTTGCGCCACCAGCCGGCAATGAGGAAAAGCATGATAATGCTGAACAGCGTGAAATTGCCGACCAGGCTGGAGGTCGAGGCCATCTGCTCGGCTGGCTGCGCCAGGAGAAAGGTCGCCAGCAATGCCATCAGTGCAGCAAAGGCGAGTACATAGATAAATATGATCCTGTCGAACAGCTGGATGCGCTGCACCCAGGCAACAGCGATCAAACCTGCCAGTGTCGATGCCGAGGTCGCCATCAGGATTGGAATGAATACAGCAGTCGGATCTGCTGCGCCCTGTTGCGCCCGGTACATGAATATCGTCACCGGCAACAGCGTCACCGAGGACGTGTTCAGTACCAGAAACAGAATCTGGGCATTGCTGGCGGTATCCTTGTTCGGGTTGAGCGCCTGCAGATCCTGCATGGCTTTCAGGCCCATCGGTGTTGCAGCATTATCCAGTCCGAGCATGTTGGCGGCGACATTCATGGTTATGCTGCCGTGGGAGGCATGGCCCCGGGGTACTTCCGGCATCAGACGCACGAAGAGCGGCTCCAGCATGCGTGCCAGTAGACTCATCAGTCCGGATTTTTCCGCAATACGGAAAAAGCCCAACCACAGACACAATACACCGATCAGGCCGATGGCAATCTCGACACCAAGTGCCGCCATGTCAAAGGTCGACTGCATGATTTCTGTGAAGATGGTGGCATGGCCATTGATCAGCCACTGATACAAGGCTGCGACAAAGGCAACTGCAAAGAAACCGAACCAGATGTGAGCCAGCATATTGTTATTCTTCTGTGGCGTTATTGGAAGCGACTAGTTTATGTGCTTTTTTGACAGGAGGCACCTATATGCGTTGGTTATCAACGTCCATTAACCGCAGAGGCGCCTCTGCGGTGTCGGCGGTACTTGAGTAGAATTCCGTATCCGTCTCTTTAGGGTCGAAGGTTCCGCTTGTCATCTGCTTTTAACGAGTGTCTGCCCCTGGAAAAAGAAGACCCACGAAAGGAAATTTTGGGATTCGAGCTAGCCCGGGTGTTGCACGACGGCGGACATGCAATGTTAAGGATTAGTCGATATTTCAATCAGCTACGCCCGAATTGACGGGGTATTGCTCGGTTACAGTTTGTCCTATTCGGTTTTACGTGCAAGCTGGCGTTGCATCTTGAACGGTCCTCCTTGATCCATAGCAAAGGCTATGAATCTGCGGGCGATCGTTCAAGCTGCTTAACCAGCTTGCCCCTAAAATCCGAATCCTTCGTGCAACATCCGGGCTAGCGAATGCCGGCCCATTCGCTGAAGCGTACCGTCGCAGTTTCTGTATGGGCAGAAGCAACCGGCCAGAAGCTGCCGTTCGCTGAATAAGTTTGAACTTTCGCTCTACCGTAACTCTTGCAGCTTATATTCTGCACATTGTTTGCATTACCAAAAATTACAATATTTCAACATTAATTGTAACGAACGTCCGCTACAGTCGGAGCTAGTGAGCAACTATTCGGTAACTCACAGAACACGAAAATCATAAAAATAAAGGAGGAGTAGATGAAATACATATTTTCAAGCTTGGTAACTACGTTTGCAGTAGGAGTGTTGGCGATCGCGCCGACCACGCATGCCAGCACACCCGACGGGCAAACACCCGCCGAGGAGACTATTTGTGATCCGCTAAAGGCAGACGGTATCAGTAAAGGATTGTACGGCTTATGCGTAGCTTTTTGTGAGGCGCAGGATTTCGCCGAGGCAACTATCCCAACTACCGAAGCTGAACTACAGAGCCTGGAAGCAAACGCCCCCTCCGGTAGGATTCTTGCAAATTATAACAAGCGGAAACTAGCATCTGATCCGCCTATGCCCTGTATTGTGGTCGAGCCACCATGCCCGTGTTTTACAGCGGAACAGTTGAGCGCAATTGATGGAACATTGATGTTGGGCGACGGTAGCAGCGTAGATATAGGTATTTCCTGCCCCACTAATAATCCCGCAAGCGTAATTGCTGCTGAACCTTCTGACCTAAATCCCGATTATCTCCGTTTTATAAATGTAAATCTCGGTGGAACGTGTCAGCATATCGATAACCAAAGCAGCCCCAAAGTAAATACGGTCTTGAGTACCACAACCACGCCACCTACGATAACAAATGATGAACTCGATGCATGCCGCGATATGCTTCAGGCACATATTGCAGTAACATGCCCGTAACCTAAACAGCCTTTGGCTTCAACTGAAATCTTTTGACAAAATCTCGTGGAGAGAAAATTCCCGCTTCTGCGGGATTTTTCTTTTTACAACTGACGCAGGTCCATCCCGCTTAGGAGTGACTAAGAGACTAAGGGGATAGACTAAGGGGCAGAACTAAGGGGTCAAAACTTGACTTATAGTAGTTAACTCCTTCTGTAAACGCCGGTCGTCCTTTAGAAATCTGTTTAGACGACCTATCATCTGCGATACCGTACAGTAATGACTGACATTAAAATGGCCTGCAAATAGGCTTGATAATAGGCTTCGCCATGAACTGTCAACGCCCTACCTCGACCACGATTCATTACGTGGTACACCGCATCGTCATATTCAATTCGTAAGGGCTTGACCATATCGCTTTGTATAATCAGCTAAATACTATATGTCAAGATTTGACCCCTTATCACTTATGTCAAGATTTGACCCCTTATCAACGTCCATTAACCGCAGAGGCGCAGAGAGCACTGCCGGTATTCGTCGAAAAAATAAAAACCTCTGCGCCTCTGCGGTGAATACTGCAGTTGAATTCAGTCCGATGCCGAATTCAGCACCTCGTCGGTGAGTCTGATCATGTGCTTGACGTGGCTGCCTTCCCAGTAGATCTGGCCGCAACTTGTACAATGCCAGAACGTGTCGAAGTACTGGCGCGTTTTTGGCTCGAGCTGATCTTCGATGGCCTGTTTTTCCACCGCTTCAACCAGACCATTGCATCGGGTACATCGACCGAAAGGAATGATTTGCTTTTTAAGGTCAAAACGATTGATGACCTCGTCGAGTTGTCTGCGTGGATCAAATTCGCGGACAAAATAACCGTGCGTAATGACACTGCGTTTCAGCAGACTGCGATCACGCGTGAGCAGAGTGCGGTTCTGTTCGGCAGAGGTTTGCGCCAGCTCTTCGTCAGTATAATCGTTGCGGTAGAGGGTGTCGAAGCCGAATTGGCGCAGGTATCGCGCGAGACGTCCGAGGTGGCAGTCTAGAACAAAACGCGTTTGACGTAACGGCTTTGCCCTGAGTTCGAGAATCGGCGTCACATCGACGCTTTCGAACATTGGGTAAACGCTGATGTCATCCTCGCCCTCAACGATATAACTGAAATCGACCGACGTACCATTGGCCAATATGATCTCAACTTCTGTGTGGGGTACACCGAGCGACTCGATCAGATCTTTAACCGAGGTGCGCCGGTTCAGTTCAATTTTGAACCTGACCTTCTTCTGCGCATCACGCAGGAAGTCATTCAGTTCTGCATAGAACCTTAACGAGACATACGACATGAGTCGTCTTCATACAGCATCATCGTAGCTGGGAATTCGCCCAGCTGGTCAGCGTGCGCATGTCCATTGCGCCGGCTTGCTGTGCCACAACACGACCACCCTTGAACAGAGCCATGGTCGGTATGCTGCGGATATTAAAGCGTGCGGCGATGGCCTGTTCATTCTCGGTGTTGAGCTTGGCCAGGATCATATCCGGTTCAAGCTGTTGTGCGGCCTGCTCGAAAACCGGCGCCATCATTTTACAGGGACCACACCAGGGTGCCCAGAAATCGACCAGCACCGGCAGTTCGTTGTTACCGATAATTTTGTTGAAATTGGCCGATGTCAGCTCAATGGGCTTGTGCTTGAACAACTGACTGCCGCATTTTCCGCAGGTGCCCCCTGCAGCCAGCTTGTTATCAGGCACCCGGTTCGTGGTCAGGCAATTTGAACAGACAACATGCTTCGAATAGCTCATCGTAAAAAACCAAAAAAAATTCTACATTGCCTTTTAATGTTGGGATATTTGCGTTGATTTCAAGCCCTGGGGTAGTGACAGCACTGCGCACGGATCTGCATTTCTCACCATAGAGCTGTGTATAAAGCGCAACCTATGAATTACAATAATGTCTGGTTAATAATACAGAGATTTGGTCATTAAATGAAATCCGTGTACAGAATCATTTTTCACAATCAGGGCAAGATATACCAGCTGCACGCAGCTAAAGTCAGTCAGGGCGATATGTATGCCTTTGTCGAGATCGAAGACATTCTGTTCGATCAAAAGACCGAGCTCGTTGTCGACCCGTCTGAAGAGCGACTCAAAGATGAGTTTGCCGGTGTGAATAAGACCTTTGTGCCAATGCACTCGATTATTCGTATCGACGAGGTCAGCAAGCAGGGCAGCAATAAAATCGTCGATGCGGATGTCAGTGGAAATATCACGCCGTTTCCAATCAGCGTGCCCCCGAAAACGGATAATCACTGATGAATAAATCTGCTATCCTGGGCTTGTGTACGGCTGGATTGCTGGCCGCCTGTGAAAGCCAGACCATCAAAGACGAGAATTCCCAGTTCTATTCGGTACCCCTCGGTTCCCGATTCACGCTCAATAGAGAAATTACGATACCACCCGATCAAACGTCTGTGTACTTGCAATACGGCAAAACATTAGCCTCCAGGGATGTCGATTTCTACTACCCGCACTGCAAATTTGAGCTGTACACGATCAGCACTGAAGGCCGGCTGGTCAAGCCGGATTCATTCGTTGTGATCAGAATAGTCGACAAGCGTGAGGATGTATCTGTTACCCTGCCGACCTATGCCGGTTTGAGCCTGTCATACGGCGATGGCCCGCTGCACATGACCTATTCGACGGCCATGTACCTGGAATCAAAAATTCAGCCGGATGTGTATCGTATGGATTGCAAGCGCTGGGATGATCCTGCCATCGGCGAGTACTTGAGTATCAATGAAATGCGCCAGGCGCTGGGCGATGTCTTCACGCTAAGCCTGGCTGAATAAATTGCCCTGGCCCCACTGTTATTCCACTTACTCAGCATTACGAGCCGCGACAGCGGCGTGGCAATCTCCTGTCGTCGGCTTGCACTTCAATGCGCGCAAAGGGCAGTACCTTTAACTGATGAGTACGTGGGCTAGCCCGCATTTCTCACCAGGCGGCGTTGAATACTGATAAGACGCTAATCCATTTTGAGAGTATCCAGATGATTAAAAATACAGTTTGATATTCAAACATGCCTATCACGGTTCAGGCTGGTCTTCGTGTCCGTACGCTTGCTCTTCACTCAAACCGTAGCTATCGCTACGCTTTTCGCTCCAGAGCGGCGCTTACGAACACGAATCCTGCGCGTGCTCCCGTGATCCTGGTGAGAAATGCGGGCTAGCCCGCATCGATCATGGCGCTGACGACAGCGGTCCAGGCACTGGCGATGTTGTCCAGATTGTAACCACCGCCGCCCATTGCGACAACGCGGCCATCACAAAACTCGTCGGCGAGGGCGCAGACGCGTGTTATCGCATGCGCGTGAACGGATGGCGAGTATGCCATATGGGTAATTGGATCACCCTCGATACTGTCAGCACCGCATTGAACCAGTATAAATTCAGGCCTGCCTTTTCGAATAAACGCTTCTGCACGTGGCCACAGCTTCATGAACAATTCATCATTGGCGCCTGGCGGCATCGGGATATTCAGTTTTGTGCTTTTTGCGTCACCCTCGCCGGTTTCGCTGATATCACCGGAGCCCGGGTACAGGAAGCGGCCATCCTCGTGGAAATCGATAAATATCAGGTCAGGATCATCTGCAAAACTGTAGTAAACACCGTCGCCATGATGCGCGTCGATATCGATATAGGCAATCCTGTGGATGCCGTACCGATCGCGCAGGTACTCGATGGCGATACCGCAATCGTTCACAACACAGAATCCGGCGGCGATATGGCGCCTTGCATGGTGCAAACCGGCGATCGGAATAAAGGCGCGTTTGCATTGTCCGGCTATCGTGCGGTCGATGGCGTCACAAACGCTGCCTGTCACTGACAGTACCGCTTCATACATGCCAATAAAAGCCGGTGTGTCGCCCTGGTCGAGAAATCCTGTGCCAAATTTGGACATACGCTTAACTTTCTCGATGTATTCGTGTCTATGAAAGAGCTCGAGTCGGTCTTGTGTCGTCGATGATGGCGGCAGAATAGCGACTGAATGGTCCAGTTTCTGACTTAACAGGGCGTTTTTGAAGGCATCATGACGCAATGGGCCAAAAGGGTGACTGTCACCAAAAGCGTAGCGTGCAAGTTCGTCGCCCAGGTATACACAGCATGAATGTTCGTTTGCCATGGGCTTACAATACACCATCTGATAAAGATGAGAAAATCCTGTTTCATGCAATAACATCCTATGTTTCCGATTCACGATGACACACCGACGCGGATAACACCTTATGTAACCTACGGGGTTATCGTCGCCTGCGTGTTGATTTTCATCTGGCAGCTATCGCTGGGCGATTGGGGGCAGCATGCGGTGTATTCCTTTGGCGTCATTCCAGCAGTGCTGCTGTCGGGTAAAAGCCTGCCGGTTGACCTGGATGTTCTGCCTGCCTGGCTGACCATATTTTCCTCGATGTTCCTGCATGGCGGCTGGATGCATTTGATAGGCAACATGCTGTATTTGTGGGTATTCAGTAATAACGTCGAAGACGCCATGGGCCACAAACGCTTCATCGTGTTCTATCTATTGTGCGGGTTTCTGGCTGCGATGACGCAGGCCGTGCTCGATCCTGCCTCAGAAATTCCGATGATAGGCGCCAGCGGTGCTATCTCGGGCGTACTGGGTGCCTACCTGTTATTACTTCCGCACGCGCGAATTCTGGTGATTATACCCCTGGGTATATTGATTTATACGCCCTGGATACCCGCTTTCTGGGTGCTCGGATTCTGGTTTGTGCTGCAGGTGTTCAATTCATGGCTCAGTGCCAGTGAAATGGGTGGTATTGCCTATGGCGCTCATCTGGGCGGCTTTGTCGCCGGCATGCTGTTGATCCCGTTTTTTAAATACAGGAATGTGCCGTTATTGGCGCCTGCATTAACGGAACAAAAAATAGTCCGCAAATGAGCGCGAGCAAACGTAAATATTCGTGTAATCCATAGCGTCAGCAGATGAATGACATTCAGAAAGTGAACTCGAGAGCAGCATTGATGCAAGACCGTATAGCTGCGTCCGGTACCTACCTGTTGTTGCTTGAGTGTGACAAACGCATCAAAGTATCGATCGGTAAACGTGGCGAAATGACAGCCGAACCCGGTTTCTACGTTTACGTTGGCAGCGCCTACGGACCTGGTGGTATAAGCGCCAGAGTCAGGCGCCATCGGAAAGCGGCAACTAAACCGCACTGGCATATAGACTATTTGCGTGCAGTTACAAAATTCCTCGGTGCATGGTGTGTTCATCACACGCGTTGTGAACACGCGTGGGCGCAACATCTGATTCAGAGCGGCTCAGCAACCATGCCGTTAACAGGATTCGGCTCATCGGACTGTAACTGCACCACGCATCTGTTCTATTTCATGTGCAAGCCGGAGAAAACCGAACTGGAAACGTTGTTGAACACGAAACTAGCCCGCATTTCTTACCAGGATCACGGGAGCAGACGCAGGATTCGTGTGCGTAAGCGCCGCTCTGGAGCGAAAAGCGTAGCAACAGCTTGGGCGAAGCGACCGTAGGGTGCGCCGTGCGCACCGAAACAGCCCAGCACACTGAGGATTCACGGTGCGCACAGCGCACCCTACGATCTCATGCAAACCAAGACCAGCCTGAAGCGTGATAGGCCTGTTTGAATAACACACTGTATTTAGGGTCATCCTGGCTTTACTCCATATAGCCAATGCCAAATCAGTTTGCTGCGCCGCCTGGTGAGAAATGCAGCTAGCCCGGGTAAAATCTTAAGGACACTCTGATTTATTTGGCGCTTCCTTAAATTCTTTCGACCAGGACGGCCTTGATTTCTTCGTCTGTCAGCACAATCGGGTTGGTCTTCATACTGCTGCCGCGTGAATGCGCCACGACGTAATCAATGCCGTCAAGATGCAGGCCGTAGTGCGAGAGGCGCTGCAGCCTTAATTCTTCCGTCCACTGTCTGAGCAGCTGCACCAGTTGCAGCAGCGCTTCGTCCTGCGATTTGAATCGGCGTTGCGCCAGTACTTCACTGACTCGGGCGTAACGTTCGAGTGCCGGATTATCTGGTTCGCGATCAAACATCGCATTGATGTTCATCTCGGTGGCCGCGGCCACCAGCGTGCCGCAGACAACTCCGTGTGGAATTGGATAAAACGCGCCCAGTGGTGATGCCAGGCCGTGTACAGAACCCAGGCCGGTTTGTGCCAGATTAATGCCCGAAATCAGTGAGGCGTAGGCCATGCGTTGACGTGCCTGTGCATCGGCGCCAGCACTGTGATAGAGCCGGGTCAGCCCGTCACGGGCTGCACGCAAAGCGCTGATGCCCAGGGCATCGTTGAAAACATTGGTTTTTATCGATACATAGGACTCGATCAGTTGTGTCAAAGCGTCCATCCCATTGGCTGCAATCACCTCCGCCGGGCAGGTTGACAGCAAATCAGGATCAACGATAGCGACCTCGGCGACCAGCTTGTCGTCGCGAAACGATTTTTTGAAGCCATCCAGTCCCTGCTGGCTCAACACGGCGTTCTTGGTCGCCTCGCTGCCAGTACCTGCTGTTGTCGGTACAGCAACGAGGGGAACCGCCGGTCCCTGGTAGGGCAGCTCCGGGCCGATACCCTCGAGAAAATCCAGCACGGATTGACCGCTTCGGAGCAGTCCGGCGATCGCCTTGGCGGCATCCATCGCACTGCCACCACCGATGCCGAGCACAACATCGATATTGGCGTTGGTAAACTCGCTGACAGCGGTATCAATCATGGCCGGAGACGGCTCGCCATTGATCGTCAGATGCTCGTGGCTGACACCTTGAGTGGCCATCTGCTGCAGCAGTTGATGCCATCGTTCAGATTGCGGAAAAGAGCGAACGCCGGTAACGATTAGTATCCGTTTGCCGAATCGGCCGGTCAACTCGATGGTGCGTCCAAAGCTGCCGCTGCCAAATTCGATACGCGGCAGGCGGGCAACCGAGAATGAATTAAAATGTGTGATCAAGCTGGAAACAGTCCGTTATAGGCGACGCCTCGACGAGGCTGCGCCATCCAGTCGGCAACGGTCTCGCGCCATTGTTTGTAATGCGCTGTTTCCTTGTGTTTTGCCGCTTCATCAGCACTCGCGTATGCTTCATAAAGCACAAATTGTGTCGGGTCGTCGGCAGACTGCAGTACATCGAAGCGGCAATTACCCGCTTCCATCACAGAGGCTTCATGGTTGAGGCGGGATGCTTCGATGAAATCAACGATACGATCCGGTTTAACACTGACATGAACGATAGTGACTTGCATCATGGTATGACCCTTGGCCCGTACTTGTCACCCCCTGGTGAGAAACACGGGTTAGCTGAAATTTAAAGATGGTAGCATTTTGCGATGATAATGGCATCACGCTACTGACAGCAAGCTTTCAGTCAGTGATGAGGTAACAGGATAGCAACATGATGTCACATCTTCGTAACATCAAAGGACTAAAATCAAGCAGACAAAAAGCTGGCGTGTTTATCAGTTAGCCCGCATTTCTCACCAGGCGGCGTGGGATACTGGTAAGGCATTGGTTTTTGGAGTGAAGCTCGGATGATTAAAAATACAGTGTGTTATTCAAGCATGCCTATCACGCTTCAGGCTGGTCTTGGTTTGCATGAGATCGTAGGGTGCGCCGTGCGCGCCGTGAATCTTCAGTGTGCTGGGCTGTTTCGGTGCGCACGGCGCACCCTACGGTCGCTTCGCCCAGGCTATTGCTACGCTTTTCGCTCCAGAGCGGCGCTTACGAATACGAATCCTGCGCCTGCTCCCGTGATCCTGGTGAGATATGCGGGCTAGTAATACAACAAACCCACTGATAACACCAACAATCAAACCTGCGGTTTATACTCTATGGCGCCCGTGAATCCAAACCAGCATATTTCGCATAAATTCGATGAGGAAATGGAAAACCTCAGAAACCAGGTCTTGAGAATGGGTGGCTTTGTTGAACAGCAAATACGCCGTGCCGTTGATGCACTCAGGTCGCTGGATCTGGCTGAAGCAGAGGCTGTCTGCGAAAATGACCACTACATCAACGGACTCGAGGTTGCGATTGATGAGGAATGTACGCGTATCCTGGTCCGTCGTCAGCCCGCCGCCTCTGATCTCAGAATGGTAGTTGCCGTGATCAAGACCATAACCGACCTGGAACGCATCGGTGACGAGGCACAAAGAATAGCAAAAATGACGATCAATATTGCTGAGAATGATGGCGTTTTTCATAATCGTTATCTCGGGATAATGCATTTGTCCGAACATGTGATTAAAATGGTCCATGACGCGCTTGACTCTTTTGCAAGGCTCGATACAGACGCGGCTTTCGAGGTCGTACGCAATGATGATAAGGCTGATATCGAATATCAGTCAGTGATGCGTCAAATGTTGACATATATGATGGAGGACCCGAGAACGATTTCAGAAAGTCTTGATATCATGCAGGCAGCACGGGCACTCGAGCGCATCGGTGATCATGCGATGAACATCGGAGAATATGTGATTTATCTGGTCATGGGCAAGGATATTCGTCATATATCTATCGAAGAAGCGGAGAAAGATGTTCTGATATGAGCAAGGCAGTCATACTCGTTATTGAAGATGACGAGGGTATCCAGGATATGCTCTCCTATTCACTGGAACCTGAAGGATTCAAGATGAAAGCGGCCTATACTGCAAAAGAAGGCTGGGAAACCATCGAAAGCAAACCGGTGGATATCGTGTTACTGGACTGGATGCTGCCTGATCGATCAGGCATCGATTTGCTTCACCGCATCAGAAAATACCACTCGCAACTTCCAGTGATCATGATTACTGCACGCGCAGAAGAGGAGGACCGTGTGCTGGGTCTGGATGTGGGTGCCGATGACTATATCACCAAGCCTTTTTCTGTACGGGAATTGAAGTCACGTATTCATGCCGTTCTCAGGCGCAGTATGCCTGAGGAGCAACCCATACAGTTCGGCGAATTGTACCTGGATCCTGTCAGCCAGCGTGTCAAGGTACTGGAAGAGAGCATCAACTTACCACCCACCGAATTTCGCCTGTTGCATTACTTCATGAGTCACCCGGATCGTGTATTCACGCGTGGCCAGCTACTCGACCAGGCCTGGGGAACCCATGTCTACGTCGAAGAGCGCACGGTGGATGTGCATATCCGGCGGTTACGAAAAAATCTTGAACCTTTTAAGCTGGATCCGCTTATTCAGACTGTGCACGGTAGAGGGTATCGCTTCTCAAAACAAATATGAATTCCGGGCTGCGCAGGGAAATCATCAATCTTGTTGCTTCAGGTGTGTTTATCGTCATACTGGGCACACTAACCGGTCTTACGCTTGAGCTGCTGCTGGCAGGTCTGATCGGATATCTTGTCTGGCATATCTACAACCTGTCAAAACTCATCAAGTGGCTGGACAAACCCAACAAGATTTTACCTGAATCGGTCGGCATCTGGGATGAACTCAATTATCAGTTGTACCATCTTTATCACCGTCAACGTAAAGCAAGAAAAAAACTGAAAACCATTGTCAATCGTTTCCAGAGCTCAACCCAGGCATTACCCATCGCAGCTGTTGCGCTGAACAAAAACAACGAGATTGAATGGTTCAACCGGGCTGCCGAACATTTATTAGATCTGCAACACCCGAAAGATATTGGTAACCGAATCAACAATCTGATCCGTATGCCGGCTTTCACCGCTTATTTGGTGAAAAAAAAAGAGACAACGGACTCCGTTGATTTTGAATTCAATCGTCGAAAGCTCAGCTTGACGATCACGCCGTATGGCCGCAAACAGTATTTACTCACCGCGAGAGACATTACGCTGCAGCGTCAACTGGAGGACATGCAGCGTGATTTCATCGCAAATGCGTCACATGAAATGCGTACGCCAATTACGGTGATTGCCGGTTTTGTTGAAGCACTGCAGGAGCAGGTGGATAATGGTCCAATCAGCGTACCGCTTGCAAAGATCCAGCAACAGACGGTCAGAATGCAGCAGATACTGGAGGATCTGATCATCCTGGCCAGACTTGAAGCAACGCAAACACCGCTGTTGCATGAACGGGTCGATCTTGAGGAACTGCTGCAACTGGTGTACAGCGATGCACTCGTGCTGGACCGTGGTCGTCATCGGTTGAACATTTCAGCTCAGCCGGCGAGCATCATCGGCAACCGGGTCGAGCTGCAAATGGCAGTTAGCAATCTCGTCACCAACGCGATTCGTTACACACCTGAAAACGGTGATATCAAGATCTTCAACACCGTCGATGATGACGGCGTCCATATCGGTGTGGAAGATAATGGCATCGGCATCATGCCAGAGCATATCAGTCGTTTAACTGAGCGTTTCTATCGCGTCGATCCCGGCAGATCAAGAGAGCATGGAGGGACCGGGCTGGGCCTGGCGATCGTCAAGCACATCCTCGACCGTCACAATGCTGCTTTACACGTGCAAAGCGTTCCTGGAGAAGGCAGCCTGTTTCAATGTGATTTCGAAGCTTTTCAACGGGACAAGGATACAAGCCAAAAAGTGGCATAACCGTGCAAGCGCACATTGTCCGCACATGGCATGGGTTCAGATGCCTGCATGCGTGCTCTGGACTAACCCGCATTTCTCACCAGGGGGCGAGAAATGCGGGCTAGTCGGTTATTTGGATGCCAATACGCGATTTAGCTTTCACATTGAGCCCTGTTACCTGTATATTCTGTGAAATAGATACATGAATCTTGCGTGCAGGAGGCAGAATCTTATGCGTTTATGGCTCATTCGATTGCATACAGCAGCATTCGCCGCGATACTGATAGCATTCGTATTCAGCAGTCCCCGTGCAGAATTTACTAATCTGTATATCAAGGGGTCAACGACGATACTGCCGATCGCCCGCATTATCGCAGAAGAATTCGAACGGCAATGTGGCGACGTCAAGGTCCATGTCAGTGGCGGCGGCTCGGCTGAAGGCATATTCGCACTGATATCGGGCCAGGCCGATATAGCTACCAGCTCGTCATTCATCACCCAGGATGAGATCACAATCGCACAGCAACGTCATATTTACCCCGTCCCATTCCGCTTCGCCAATGACTGCATCTTGCCGGTGGTACACATCAGCAATCCCCTGAGAGACATCAGCAGCGATAATCTGAGAGATATTTATCTCGGACAGATCAACAACTGGAAGCAGCTCGGTGGACCTGACCTTGCAATCGATGCGATTTCACGGGACACCGCGTCCGGCACCTACGAGGTCTGGCACAACATTGTCATGGGCCGTGAACCTGTCACCACCGTGCAGCCACTGAGAAATTCGAATGCTGAAGTTGTCAGAGCCGTATCTGAAAATCCCGGCGCAATCGGTTATATCGGCCTTGGCTACCTGAATGCGCATGTTAAGCCACTGAAGGTCGATGGCGTCATGGGTTCACACCAGACCCTGCTCGATGGGACCTACCTGATTAATCGCCCGCTGTTCATGTTTACCAATAATTGGCCGACAGGCCGGCGTCTCGAATTCATCAACTTTGTGCTTGACCCTGGCAAAGGCCAGCTACTCATCGAAGAAGCGGGATATATACCGCTAAAATAATATTGAAGATCAGCTGCCTAACATGTTAATTAGCTGACAGGGAACAGGCATGGAATACGGCATTACAGACCTACTGACCTTACTCGGAGCACTCGGCCTGTTTCTATACGGCATGAAAGTCATGAGTGATGCCTTGATGGAACTTGCCGGCGATCGCATGCGCTCGATTCTTTCGACCACAACATCCAACCGATTCTTTGCCGTACTCACTGGCTTCGCCATTACTGCCATCATTCAATCGTCATCCGCCACCAGTCTGATGGTGGTCAGCTTCGTCAATGCAAACCTGCTGACGCTGACCGAAGCGATTGGCGTCATTATGGGGGCTAATATCGGTACCACGGTGACAGCGTGGTTGATATCGATCTTCGGCTTCAAGGTCAGCATGAGTGCTATTGCACTGCCGCTGGTCGGCCTCGGTTTCCTGCTGACGCTGTCGAAAAAGCAAGACCGCCAGCACTGGGGTTATTTCACGATCGGTTTTGCTGTGTTGTTCATCGGGCTGCAGTTCCTCAAAGACTCGGTACCCGATATCGGGAATAATCCCGAAGTGCTGGCGACGCTGTCTGAATATACCAGTGGTGGTTTTCTGTCACTTATACTTTTTATCGCATTTGGCACCGTGCTGACCCTGATCGTTCAGTCTTCCAGTGCGACCATGGCGCTGACATTGTTGATGACCTATGAGGGCTGGATCCCTTTCGATATGGCGGCGGCCATGGTGATCGGCCAGAACGTCGGTACGACCATTACCGCCAACCTCGCTGCACTGGTCGCCAATTACCAGGCCAAACGGGCAGCCCGTGCGCATCTGATTTTCAACCTGTTGGGCTTGCTGATACTCACCCCCTTCCTGTACCCGATGCTGAACTACATCGATGGTATAACCCAAAACCTCGAAGGTGCGTCGCCTTTTGTCGAAGCCGCTGCGATACCGATCGCGCTGTCGCTGTTCCATACCTTTTTCAACATCATCAACACCCTATTACTCATTGGCTTTATCAAACAGATCGCGAAAATCGTGGAATGGATGGTACCTGCTGTTATCGAGGAGGAGGCCGAAATTGACCAGCCCAGGTTTCTCAGTCCGTCGTCTCTGGTATATCCGCAAACCGGCATCAAGGCCCTTTTCGACGAATCGTTAAGGTTGCTGCAGGATGCAGCCTATAAAGCTATAACGCACGGCCTCAGTGTACACCGGGAGGACCTGGAATCTGACGTCAAGTTGAAATCGATGCTGGAGTCGAAAGAAACCATACCGGTTGATATTGAAAGAATCTATGCGACCAAAATCAAGTCTGTGTACAGCAAGATTCTTGAATACGCAACCATACTGCAGAGCAAATTTGCGCTTGAAAAGAACAAGATTGAGACCATCCGCAATATTCTGATTGCAGACCGCATGCTGGTGCTCGTGGTCAAGCGGATGGTACCCCTGCATAAGAATATTGTTCGGGCCCTGTCATCGAACAACCATGCCCTGCTGCAGGAGTACAACCAGATTCGCAGAAAAATCCTCAAGGTGATCCGGCAGATACATCGTGCCAGCCTGTCCGATCAACCAGTCAAATATATCGAAAAGATTGAAAAACAAAAAGCAAAGGCAGAGGAGCTCGACGTGCTGCTGTCCGGTCACGTCAACAAGCTCGTACTGGACGGTGCTATTACCAACGACATGGCAACATCATTGATGAACGATAGCGAAGAAGCACAGCATATTGTGCGCGACCTGGTCGATATAGCCACATTGCTATATTACCCGAGAGACGAATTAATCGATCAGATCGAAGAACAGGAACTGGAGCTGCGAGCCACGTCATAACGACGCACGTATTACCTTCGGCCGCGCCTGCTCCCGTAAGTTATGCTTGAAGAACACACTGTATTTTGGGTCATTCTGGCTTTATCCAAAGTACCCATACTGATTCAGTATTCCACGCCGCCTGGCGAGAAATGCGGGTTAGCCTAAGGTCTAATTTTTCGCATACATTGCGCATGCTAATGTATTACAGTTAAATTCATTGTGAGATCGCGGAATCGCGTCTTGGTGGCGACAGTCATGCTGGGCAGCGACGATTAAGGGCTGCATAGATCTTCTACTCGCCATTATCATCTATAGTCTCTAAATTATTATATAGACCGGTTTCACCACCAGTGCGACTGCATGGCGGCCTGCGTGTTCGAGCGACATGCTCAAGGTTCACACTACGACTTTCGGTAAAGGATTATGTATGAATGAAATACAGGCTTTCTACGAATCTTTATCTGTAAGCACCTGGGATTGGGAGCTGATTCTACGCTGTGTGCTGCAGGTTTTGTTCCTGGCCTCATCGGCGGTTTTCTCCGGATCGGAAACAGCGCTTTTCTCACTCAGTCGCATCGATCTGCAGAAGCTGCGACAAACACGGGACGAACATTCCGAAAGCATCCATGCCCTGCTCGACGAGCCCCGACGCTTGATCATCTCGATCCTGTGTGGCAACGAGCTGGTCAACATTGCGTCTGCCGTGAACATGACCGGAATCCTGCTGCTGCTGTTTGCAGAGCAGGAAGTGGGCTGGATCAACATCGCTATCATGGTACCGCTGCTGTTACTGATTGGCGAAGTCACGCCCAAGACCATCGCGGTGAGCATTCCGATCAAATTTTCCACGCGCGTATCAGCGCGCATCCTCCCGCGCTGGATTCTATTGATTACACCATTACGCGAGGCGGTCAGGTTGGTCGCTGACCGGATTACCACCTACATCGTTGGGGAAAGTGTTGACCGTGAAAATATACTCCAACCCGATGAGTTCCGAACCTTGCTCGAGGAAGGTGAGGAAACCGGCATCATCGACGCCACCGAGCGGGTACTGATCGACAATTTGCTCGAAGCCGCCGAGACCGATATCTCACGGATCATGACGCCGGGTCCGCGTATCCGCTTTCTCGATGCCAGCCTGCCGGTACCCGAACTGATCGAGGAGTTTCGAAAATACCATCATCCCAGAATACCGGTGTTTCAAGGACATTGGGATAATGTCATAGGCCTGATTCGTTCCGAGGATATACTGAAACTCGTGCGCGGTGGCGGTGACCTGGGCCAGGTCACGCTGGATATGATTCTCAAGCCGGTCCATTTCGTACCCCCGACCAAGAAAGTCGACGAGATGTTCGACTACTTCCAGGAACACAACACCCGTGTCGCGATTATCCTGGGCGAATACGGCGAAGTGCTTGGCATCGTCACCATGAAAGATGTGCTCACCTTCATCTTCGGCGAAATATCGGGCGCGATGGAGGGGCAGAAATATTTTAAGGAGGAAGATGAAAACAGCTACATCGTCCCCGGTGATATGCGCCTCAGCGACTTCTACAATCTGACCAACTTCGATATTGAAGACCCGGTCATGTGTACGATCGGCGGCGTTGCTTTTCGTCTATTCGACAAGCTCCCCGTCGCGGGCGACAAGGTGTCCAGTGAAGGATACGAATTCGTTACCAAGGAGGTCAAAGGTCTGCGGATCAGCAAGGTGCTGGTCAGAAAGCTAGCAGAAGGATTAGGCAGTACGGAAGAGATCGCTTTAGAGGCGGCTGAAACCGCTGCTGCAGAAGCGGGCAAACCGGTTGAAGGCGGGGCGGCGGACAAGAGCGACGCTGAAAAAGCCAAAGCCGACGATAAATTGCCTGCAAAACGACGCCGGAAGAAAAAGAAGAAGAAAAAGGAGGGGAAATAGTATGGACTGGCTGTTCGAACTCCTGATTATCGTAATCTTTCTATTGCTGAAGGCTTTCTTCTCCGGTTCGGAAATCGCCATGGTGAATTCCGACAAACTGAAGTTGCGGCATCAGGCAAAGATGGGCAATCGGGGTGCCTCAATGGTTTTGAAGTTATTCAAAACCCCCGATGTGCTGCTGGGTACCACGCTGGTTGGAACCAACATCGCGACCGTCACCATCTCCACGCTGGCTGCACTGATTTTTATCAACCTGTTCGGTGCCGCCGGTGATCTGATTTCGGTCATTGTGATGACCCCTCTGCTGTTGATCCTGGGCGAAGTCGTACCGAAGAGTATTTTTCAGCAAAATGCAGATACGCTCGTCAGCCGGCTGATTTATGGCCTGCGTATTTTCACGTATCTGTTTTACCCCATTATTTTCGTCTTCAGCCGTATCGCGCGTTTGATTACGCGCATCATCGGCGCCGGTGTTGTCTCGCAGAATATGTTTATTACACGGGAGGAACTGCGCGTATTGCTGGACCTGTCCGAGAGCACATCGGATCCCTCGCGAATCGACCGGAAACGCATCCGCCGGATTATACGCTTTGGTGATACCACGGTTGGAGAAGCCATGATACCGCTCGCCGATGTTGTCGGCTTTAACGAAGTACGTAACATGAAAGAAGCGATTCGCATCGTCATGAAACACGGCTTCAACCGGCTGCCCGTTTATCGCGGCAATATAACCAATGTCAAAGGGGTGCTAACACTGAGCACCTGGGATTTGCTGAAACCGGATCTGGAGGAGAAGCCAATATCAGACTACATTAGCTCAGTGCTGTACCTGTCGCCAAAGCAGACAATCGACCAGGCGCTGCCGCAACTTCAGGCAAGAGATGACCATCTGGCGGTGGTCGTCGACGAGTTCGGCTCGGCTATCGGTATACTGACGATGGAGGACGTATTCGAAGAAGTCGTCGGCGAAATCGATGTTGGCTATGACTTCGATGAGTATCAGCCAAGACAGAGAACAACTATCGAGCACGAAAGCGACAACGCACACCTGATGAGTGGCCGCACGCCCATTTCCGAGGTGAATGACATGCTGTATACCAAGTTTCCTGTGGGTGAAGCACATACCATCGGTGGTTTGATCGTGAGCCGCATGCGTCATATCCCGATAGCAGGTGATCTGATCGAGGAGCAGGGCCACCGCCTGACGGTGTTGGAAGCGGACGATCGTTCAGTTGTCAAGGTCAGAGTGGAGCGCTTGTGAGCGGTTCGACCAAGGGCGAGCCTCCAGTCACCGAGTCAGAGCTGATCAGCATGCTCAGCTGATTCAGGAACCAATATCAACGGGCGGGATGGATCATCGCCGCGGCATTTCGCGCCTGATCCTGATTCGGTCAGGGTGGGGCACAACGCGCCATGAATCGGCCGGGATCGCAACGATTTTTCACGAAATGATAGCGAAAGGTTTTAAAACCGTAACAAATGTGTCATATTTATGACAAAATTTAACATTTTTGTAACATTCACGATCTGGGATGGGCGCTTGCTTGTAACCTTGAAGTGAATCCATAGAGAGTGACACTCATGAATACCCGATCGATTGTCTTTACATCGCTGTTCACGGCTGCGTTCCTGACCGCCGCTTCAGTGCAAGCACGTACCGTCCTGCAAAATAAAGGTTCAGATACCTTGGTCAATGTGGCCCAGGCGTGGGCAGAGGAGTATCAGAAAGTTGAGCCCGCGGTCGCCATCGCCGTGTCAGGCGGCGGCTCCGGTACGGGCATCGCGGCCATGATCAACGGCACCGTCGACATTGCCAATGCCAGCCGCAAAATGAAAGACAAGGAAATCCAGATGGCGAAGGAGCGTGGTCAGAACCCTGTCGAGCACGTCGTCGGCTACGACGCTCTGGCTGTCTATCTACATCCCGATAATCCCATCAAAGAACTCACGCTGGATCAGTTGGCGCAGGTTTATGGCCGCAAGGGCAAGGCCAAAAACTGGTCCGATCTTGGTGTTACCGTACCCGGTTGCAAGGGTAACAAAATCGTCGTCGTCAGCCGCCAGAACAATTCGGGTACCTATGTCTACTTCCAGAAAGCGGTGCTGGGCAAGAAGGGTAAGTACCGGTCCGGCACGCTCGATATGCATGGCTCGAAGGACGTTGTCGACCTGGTCGAAAAAACCCCGTGTGCGATCGGTTACAGCGGGCTGGCTTATGCCACGGATCATGTCGTGATGGCCTGTGTCAGCACAGCCGGCCAGCCCTGTGTGAGTCCGAGCGTTGCGACCGCCGTAGACCGCAGTTATCCGATTGCACGTCCGCTCTTTATGTACACCAACGGCGAGCCTCAAGGTGACGTCAAGAAATACCTGGATTGGATATTCAGTGATAGCGGCCAGTGCATCATTAAGGGTAAAGGCTATGCACCGATGAAAACGGTGGAGTGCAAATAAACATCGATCGAGCTTCCCGTGCACAACGCTCAGGATATAGGCTCGGGATAAGCGTCGGTAACCGGATGGCGCCTTTTTTGCAATGTAATCGTTGCCAGCGGTAGCAGGATCGCAAAACGGTCGCAATTGTCAATTCGTGGAAAAGCAGGTTCAACTATGTCCCATTACGAAGAACGCCTGGAAAAAGACCTGGAGAATATTCGATTTGAAGTCAGCGACCTGGCGCGGCGGGTCAAGGAAGCCGCAAAAAATGCGATCCACGCGCTGTTGACCGGTAACCAGGGTCTTGCCAGTGCGACCATTCTGGGTGACGGGCCAATCAACCGGAAGACGCGTGAAATCGATACCCTGTGCCATCGATTCATAGCGGTGCATCTGCCCAGTGCGGGGCATCTGCGTTTGATGTCTTCGGTCATTCGAATCAATCTGGCGCTCGAACGTATCGGCGATTACGCTGTTACCATCAGCCGGGAACTGCAACGTATCAACACAGCGCCTGACAAACGTCTTGCGCAGGGTATCGAACTGCTCGCGGACGAAGTACAGCTGATGTTGAGTCAGGCGGTTAATTCCTTCGATGAAGAAAATGCAGAGCTCGCCAGGGCGACCATTGCGATGTCGACACAGGTCGATCATACCGTGGCCGGTTTGTACGAGGAGCTGCTCGATGAGCAGGCGCAATGGTCGTTATTGGAACGCTTCGCCGTGTTCTCGGTCTATCACCGGCTCGAACGTATAGCCGATCAGGCCAAGAACCTGTGTGAACAAACGATATTTACCGTATCGGGCGAGGGTAAAGCGCGCAAGGTCTACCATATTTTATTCATGGACGATGACAATAGTTGCCTGAGCCAGCTGGCCGAAGCCGTTGCGCGCAAACATTTTCCCGAAAGCGGCGTCTATGCCAGCGTAGCCGGTCGTGAGGCTGCAGAAAATATTGCCAGCGGTCTGCTGGAATTCATGGACGCGCACGGTATGGACGTGTCCAGTGCCGCGCCCAAGGCATTCGACATGACGCCGGCGGAACTGAACCGGTTTCATGTCGTTGTGGGTCTGTCAGGGCCGGTGACCGACTATATGGGCCGTATCCCATTTCAGACAACAGCGCTCGACTGGCGTCTGGCCTCGGTGCCGGATGACTGTTCGTGCAGCGAGAAGGACTACGAAAACATACACCGAGAACTTTCGGTATTGATCAAGGACCTGATGATACTGTTACGCGGTGAGGATGCTTCTTGAAATGCGGCCCAACGGCAATAAACTGTCCGATAATGCATTTGATCGTCGCACCGCCGATTGGTACATCGACAAGGCGATGCAGCTGCTGGTGTTCATCGGCGGTATCTCGGCGATTATCTTCATTATCGGAATATTCGTCTTCATCACCCTCGAGGGTATGGATTTTGTCGTCGACAAACTCGATCTACGCGAATTCTTCACATCGGAGTACTGGTTTCCCAGCGATGAGGATGATCCCGAGTACGGCATACTGGCGCTGATTGCGGGAACCGCCAGCGTGACCGGCCTGGCCGTGCTGGTGGCGATTCCTTTTGCACTCGGTTCGGCCATCTATATCGGCGAGTTCGCGTCCGGCAAGACGCGTGAATACCTCAAGGTTCTGGTTGAACTGCTCGCCGCGATTCCTTCTGTGGTCTGGGGCTTCATCGGACTGACGATCATGAATCCGCTGATCATCGATGTATTTGATGTGCCGGTGGGTCTGAATATTCTCAACGCCGGTGTCATTCTGGGACTGATGGCCGCTCCGATCATGGCATCCATCGCAGAAGATGCGCTCAAGGCCGTGCCCGACGGCTATCGGGAGGCGGCTGAAGCCATGGGCGCCACGCGGTGGCAAGTGATATTCAAGGTGGTGCTGCCGGCTGCAAAAAACGGTCTGCTCGGCGCGGTATTGCTCGGTGTCGGCAGGGGTTTCGGCGAAACCATGGCGGTGCTGATGGCGACCGGTCATTCGGTGAACATGCCCACCAGTATATTCGACTCGGTACGTGCGTTGACGGCAACGATCGCGGCGGAACTGGGTGAGACCGCCGTTGGTTCCGACCATTATGGCGTGCTGTTCACAATCGGCATATTCCTGTTCCTGATCACTTTCCTGATCAACTTGTCGGCTGACTTGATCGTTCGTGGTGTACGCAAAGGTTAATGTAGGGCTCAAGCATGTTCGAAACTTCAGATCTGAATAAACGTAACGATAAAACCCAGAAGCTGTTCCAGGTTCTGTTCATGATGATGACGCTGTTGTTGATCGCACCGGTGCTGATTATCCTGAGTACGCTGATCTACAAGGGCGGAGGCATCCTCTCGGTCGATTTTCTATTTACCAGCCCGACAGACGGTATGACCGCCGGCGGCATTTTCCCGGCCCTGTTCGGCACGGTCTGGCTGGTCACCGTCGCATTGCTCGTGTCCGTACCGATCGGTGTGGCTGCGGCGATTTATCTGAGCGAGTACGCGCCGGATACCTGGCTGACGCGTATCATCAATCTGGCGATCATCAACCTGGCCGGGGTTCCATCGATCGTGCATGCGCTCTTCGGTGTCGGGGCTTTCGTGATTTTCTTCGGATTTGGCACCAGTATTCTTGCAGCCAGTCTGACGCTGGCCATTATGACCCTGCCGGTCGTCATCGTCGCCAGCCGGGAATCATTACAGGCTGTTCCCAAAGCGTTTCGTGAAGCCTGCTGGAATATGGGTGCGACGCGCTGGCAGACCATTCGCCGGGTTGTTCTGCCGAATGCTGTCAGCGGTATCCTCACCGGTGTCATTCTCGAGGTCTCGCGCACCACCGGTGAGACTGCACCGATCATGTTCACCGGGGCGGCTTTCTTCCTGCCATATCTGCCTAACAGCGTGTATGACCAGACCATGGCCTTGTCATTGCATTTGTTCGTGGTCTCGACGCAGGTACCGGGTGTACCCGAAGAGTTGCCGTACGGTGTTGCGCTGGTTTTGATCGGCATGGTGTTATTGATGAACAGCATTTCGATCGCATTCCGTATGTACCTTCGTGGTAAAAAGAAATGGTAAGCAGTACAGAAGCCGTTATGGAACAGGCACAACAGCCCGTGAAACTGGATATCAGGGATCTGTCCATTTTTTATGGTGACAAGCCAGCACTGGAGCACGTCACCCTGGATGTCAGGGAACACGAGATCTTCGGAATTATCGGCCCGGCGAATGCCGGTAAAACATCGTTCCTGAAGACGATCAACCGCATGGACATGTTTTCCGCTCAGATGAAAGTCAAGGGCAGCATCCACTTCAATGGTATTGATGTCCAGAAAACGCGTAATATTTACGAGCTTCGCAAACGCATTGGCGTAGTGTTCCCGTTGCCGGTGGGATTGCCACTCACTATATACGAGAATGTTGCACTGGCACCGCGTTTATCGGGTGTGAGAAACAAGGCCGAACTGGATATTGTTGTTGAGCGATGTCTGGCCCGTGCAGCGCTCTGGGATGAGGTCAAGGACCGTCTCGATTCGCTTGGTAGCCTGCTCTCGGGGGGGCAGCAGCAGCGTTTGACTATTGCCCGTGCACTATCGCAGGAGCCGGAAGTGTTGATGCTGGATGAGTTTTCCATCGCGGTCGATCCGGTCACCACGATGAGGATCGAAGACGTGCTCAAGGAACTCAAGTCGGAAATGACGATCATCCTGGTTACCAACCTCGTTCAGCAGGCCAGACGATTGGCTGATCGCACCGCGTTTTTTCTCGAAGGCAAGTGTGTCGAGATCGGCGATACCGAGGATCTATTTAATGGCAACGTTAAAGAACAGAGCACCCTGGACTACATCGAAGGCAAATTTGGTTAAACGCCCATGAACACAACGGCTGCGAGTACGTCAACCCAGGCCAAGCATGCGATTCACACGAAAGACCTGAATCTCTGGTACGGCACTTTCCAGGCCTTGTTTGATGTCAATCTCGATATCAAGCAGGGCATTATCACCTCATTGATCGGCCCATCGGGATGCGGCAAGAGCACGTTCCTGCGCAGCATTAATCGTATCAACGAGCGACTGGGGTATGTTCGTACTTATGGTCTGATCGAAGTGCTCGGGCGGAATATTTATCATGAGGATGTCGAGCTGGTGCAGGTGCGTAAACAGGTTGGCATGGTCTTCCAGCGACCTAATCCATTGCCGATCTCGATCAGAGACAACATCATCTTCGGACACAGAATACACACTGCAGGTAAAAAAGCCAGCATCAGTGAGCAGCATGACATTGTCGAAGCCGCCTTGCGCAAGGTTTTGCTCTGGGATCAGGTGAAGGACCGTCTCAACAGCAAGGCCACCGAACTGTCGTTGGAAGAGCAGCAAAAACTCTGCATCGCCCGCCTGCTGCCGGTCAAACCCAGTGTGCTGCTGATGGACGAACCCTGTTCGGCACTCGACCCAAAGGGGACCGAGGCCGTTGAAGAACTGATCTGGGACCTGCGCGGCGAATACACCATCCTGATCGTCACGCACAATATGGCACAGGCCAGGCGCGCCAGCGAAGAATGCATATTCATGTTAATGGGCAAGGTCATCGAGCATACCGAAACGGAAACCATCTTCGTCACACCCGAACACAAAGAAACTGCTGATTATATCGAAGGCCGATACGGTTGATCGTTCGAGATGTTATCTCGAATCAAGCGATAATAAGGTATCTTGAACACGCTTTTTCTAACAAAGTGTTAAGCCACACCTGGCCCGCATTTCTCACCAGGATCACGGGAGCAGGCGCAGGATTCGTGGTCGTAAGCGCCACTCTGGAGCGAAAAGCGTAGCAACAGCTTGGACGAAGCACCCTACGATCTCATGCAAAAGAAGACCCGCCTGAACCGTGATAGGCATGTTTGAATAACACACTGTATTTTGATCATTCGGGTTTTCTTCAAAAAGACCAATGCCTTATCAGTATTCTACGACGCCTGGTAAGAAATGCGGGCTAGCCCGCCGGTAATGAATGCGGGCGAGAGATCACGCCTGGTTATTGGACCACTCGTCGAGCATCCCTGCGTCAGGAAACAGAATCACTCGCTGCAGATCCCGAATCATCCAGACGGTTAAGTATCTCCAGCAGCGTGGTTGCATCCTGTGCAACCAGTGTATGCCCAGCCGGTGTGACGATCACCGAGCTGTTTCCCTGTATCGGCGGAACGTTATTCATATCCTGGCTGTATCCCGGGACGAGTTCGTCACCGGCAAAACCGACAGGATTGAGGCGTACCACCGAAACATACTTGATGTCAGGGTGTTCTTGCGCGTTCAGCCAGTAAAGCAGGCTGCCGGGGTGTGGATGTGCCAGGTCGTACAGCAGGCCACGAGAGCGTCTCAGTGTGTCGTAGCCACTGCCGCCAAAGAAACTTTTAACGAAGCCAAATGGGCCTGATTCGTCGGTTGCGTCAATCGCCTGATTAGCGCGTGTTGTACCTACGTGCGGACTGGCGATGGTGATCAGTGCCTTGATATTTTCAGGCTGGCCCCTGACCAGTGCCATGCGCGCGACAATGCCGCCCGCTGAGTGGCCGACGATGATCAGAGGATCATCAGGATGCATCGTCTGAATCGTGGCAAGCATGCCGAGAAACTGGTCTGTTTGTACGGCTATTGGCGCTTCGGCAGGAAGATCAACAACATACACCTTGTTGTTCGCATCCTTACCGGGGCCGACATAGACAGGTGCGACCGCATCCGGTGAAGATGAGATCAGGCCGCCACGTTTCCAGCCGTTGGCTTCCAGTACACTGTTGACACCACTCGCTTCCCAGGAGTCGGCACTGCCCAGGTAGCCGTGCACCAGTACCAGGATATCCGCTTTTGCACCCACGCTCGTTATTGAAACAATCAGAAAAACTAGAAAAGCAAGAATTCCACGCATGATACGAAACCCAGTAGTAATAAATATTAGTAAATAATAATATTCTACCTAATTGATTAGTAGCAATCCATATCCTGTTTTGGGGTACACGCCGGCTTTGCGTACAATACCCGCGCTAGCCCGCATTTCTCACCAGGCGGCGTAAAAAACTGATATGGCATTGGCTATATGGAGTAAAGCCAGGATGACCCAAAATACAGTGTGTTATTCAAGCATGCCTATCACGGTTCAGGCTGGTCTTCGTGTCCGTAAGCTTGCTCTTCACTCAAACCGTAGCCATTGCTACGCTTTTCGCTCCAGAGCGGCGCTTACGAACACGAATCCTGCGCCTGCTCCCGTGATCCTGGTGAGAAATGCGGGCTAGCACCGGTTGAGGGAATGTGAAAATAGAGCGACATCAGCGATTGTTGAAGCAGTGCAGACGTTGTGCCGATATGGTCCCGCCGGTGGTTACCGGTCAGCCGGTCGCCTCAAGGATATTGCTGGTCGGCCAGGCGCCGGGCGAAAAAGAGGGCGCCATGGGAAAACCGTTTGCGTGGACAGCGGGCAGGACATTGTTCAAATGGTTTGCTGAGATTGGCCTGGATGAAGCGTCGTTTCGTCGTCGCGTTTACATGTCTGCGGTATGCCGATGTTTTCCAGGGAAAAATCCGGGCGGTGGCGATCGAGTCCCGACCCGGGTGGAAATCCAGAACTGTGCACGCTGGCTGGACGCAGAAATCGAGTTATTGCGCCCGGCGTTGATCATCCCGGTCGGCAAGCTCGCGATCGAGCAGTTTATGGAGGTGGGCAGACTGGTCGAAGTTATCGGCCATGTGTTCGAGCTCGAGGAAAATGGTGCATTGATTGACATTATTCCACTGCCACACCCCTCGGGTGCTTCTACCTGGCATCGCACCGAGCCCGGCATCAGCCTGCTGCAGCAGGCGTTGTCGCTGATTCAAAGCCATCCGGCATGGACGGCGTTGCAAGATAAATCATGACAGCAGCGCGCGCGTACTAAATTCAAAGGCAACTCAGCGCAAAGGCGCAAAGTTGATAATGGCGTAGGGTGCGCCGTGCGCACCGAATCAGCTTAGCCCGCATTTCTCACCAGGATCACGGGAGCGGGCGCAGTATTCGTGTTCCAAAGCGCCGCTCTGGAGCGAAAAGCGTAGCCATAGCTTGGGCGAAGCGGACGTAGGGTGCGCCGTGCGCACCGAAACAGCCCAGCACACTGAGAATTCACGGTGCGCACGGCGCACCCTACGATCTCATGCAAAAGAAGACCAGCCTGAACCGTGATAGGCATGTTTAAATAACACACTGTATTTTTAATCATCTGGATACTCTTAAATGGATTGGTGCCATATCAGTATTCAACGCCGCCTGGTGAGAAATGCGGGTTAGTTAAATTTTTGCCTCACGGTGCGCACGGCGCACCCTACGATGATTGAAGCTGCTGGATAATTAAATGCATCCATTTATAGAGCTGTATTGTGGTGATAGCGAACCCCACGATTTTTGCATCGCACGGTCGTGAGATTCAATTTGCGTTAATTCGCGTTTAATTGCGGACCAGAAAATCTTTGCGCCTTTGCGGTGAATATCAGTCTGTATTTATAGGAGTGTTGCTGTGCTCCACCAGATCGAGCAGGGTCATGTCGCCAACAGCCTGGCTGATCGACGCATTGATGTTCTCCAGCAACGAGTCAACCGCGTCGTCAGAGGCGATATTGTCAGGATTCAGGTGAGGGCTTTCCGGTGCACTGCGCACGGCATCCCAGATCTCGCGGATCCTGATGCGTTCAAGCGATTTGCCCGGCAGGTAAACCCGGTTCTTGTCGCAGCTCTCCGTGATGAGTCCGTGTTCCTCGAGCGGTCGAATCACCAGTGAAAGTGCTTCGGTGGCCATGTCGAGATTCTTGCCCAGCTGTTGTTGGGTCAGTTTCTCGCTGTCGTTATGAAAGCTCTGGCCAACACGAAGCATCACCATCAGGCCGATTTTCTCGCGCAGTCGGGTACTCAGTCTCAACACCTGTTGTCTCGACGATGTGCGTTCGGGGTGCTGGTGGTAAAACGAAACGCTGGCACCTATCAACAAAATCAGCCAGCTCAGATACAGCCAGATCATGAAAATGATCACAACGGCAAAACTGGAATAAATGGCCGAATAGCTGGTAGAGCCAGCAATGAAGGATGAAAATACCCAACCCGTCAGTTTCCACAACAAGGCTGCAACAACGGCACCGGTGAATGCGGACGTCAGTTTGACCCGGGTATTGGGCACCAGGATGTAAATGAATGTGATCGCACCCACAATCAATAGAATTGAGGTGATTTCTCCAACATAGTAGATGAGCGTGCCGAACCCCTCCATCTGTGCCAGGGTATTGGCCACGCTTGACGTGCTGATCGAAGCGGTCAGCCCGATACCGGTGAAAATCAGTATCGGGCCGATCATAACCACGCTGATGTATTCAGTGATGCGTTGCATGAAGCCGCGATACTGCTTGATGCGCCAGGTACTGTTCAGGGCCTGTTCGATTTTTGTCATTAATGAGACGACCGTATAGAACAGGAAAACCAGACTGAGTGAGCCGAGCACCCTGACATTGACGTTATCGACAAAGCCGATAATCTTGTCGGTTATTTCAACGCCTTGTTCACCCAGCGGTTGCAGCACGCTGAGCAGCATGGGCTCGACCTGGTTGTGAACGCCGAATCCTTTCAGCACCGAAAAACTCACGGCCAACAACGGTACCAGTGACAGTAGCGTGGTATAGACCAGGCCCATCGCGCGCAATGTCGGCAGGCCCTCTGATATATCACGTGCGGTCGCGACAAGAATGCGCAGCATTTGAACAAGCCAGGCTTGCCAACGCGGCAGGCTGGCAAGATTTGTGTCCCACAGAATGCTGTTCAGCCGGGAGTTAATCTCGGTAAGGGTCATAGTCTGTCACTGGTTCGGCGCTGCTGCAGGCGCCAGGCCTGGTAGTCAGTCTCTGTCTCGTACACTTTCTGGTTGACGTAATCAAGCACGCTGAAGAGTCGGTAATATTGTACGACAGAGTCAATCCGCATGATTTCTTTGCCGTTGAAGTCGAAGAAAATGATTGTGGGTGTATAGAATATGTCCAGATCTTGAGCCCATCGGCGTGCCGTTGTCGCGGTTCCCTCCGGGGTGACAACCGGTGTATCCGACCAGACATTCAATTGGACGGTTTCCATCTCGGTGATCTGGGCCACGGTATCGTCTTCGTTCAACGGGCCCGTGTGTAACAGGTCGCAGGCATGGCAGTCGCCCTGTTCGAAAAAAACGGCGAGGTGTTTTGTGCCCGGTGTCTTGCTCCTGTCCAGGTTGTACGGTGGCTCGGGAAAGAAATCGCGTTCATTCAATCCGGCCAGTCTGAAGAATGTACCAGGCTCGGCGCGATCGAGGTAATCCTTGAACGTTTCCTCCTTGCAATAGCCTTCAGTCACGTAGTTCAATGCCGCCCTGAATTTATAGGGTGGATAGTAGCCCCGAAGGCGGAACACAGGCTTGCCATCCAGGCCATAAAACACCAGAGAGGGGGTGAAGTTGGTCTTGTAGCGAAGCGACAGGTCGCGTTCGGTGTAGGTTTCGCCATTGGTGTCGGTGATTTCCTCAATGCCCCAGATATCGATCGGGATGACGTCATAGTGTTCGCGAATGTAGCGTTCAATGTCGGGCGCACCGAGATTCTCCTTGAGGAATTGCTCACAATAGGCGCAGCGTTTTTGCCCGAAATAGACGATGATGCCGGACTTGCCCGCCGCCTCGGCTTCCTTGAGGTCATCGTTGAGGTCGCCCAGGCTGAGCTTGAACCAGTCCGGATAAACCAGCTCTTCCTCGAGCAGGGTATCGTCAAACTCCAGGAATTCATCATCCTGGTCAGCAACTGCAACTGTCAACGTCAATAGGCAGGCTGCCAGCAGCAGTGCTCGGCTGAATGGTCCACGCCGTTGTGGATGTTCTGTGCGTCTTGTCATTGGTATTGGCCGATCTGGAAGCGTACCCTTCATAGTAATATCAAATGCAGAGAATGACAGTCTACCGTAAGATAACTGCTTGTTACTATTGATAGTGTGACACGATGTCAGAAAAAACGGCAACAAAATCATCACCCCGGGCGCAGATGCTGCTGGGCCCGCACTGCCCGCACTGCGCCGCTGTGCTCAACAGTCTGTCAGAGCTGGTCAAACAGGGTGTGATCTCGCAGCTTGAGGTGGTGAACCTGGAGCAGAGGCCTGAAATAGCCCGGGAACTGGGCGTGCGCTCGGTGCCCTGGGTGAAAATCGGTCAGTTTGAGCTTGCCGGGCTGCACAGCCAGGCGGAGTTGAAGTCATGGGCCGAGCAGGCCGGTTCTGAACAGGGCATGACGAAGTACATCGAGCAGCTGCTGGGCGAGGGTGAGGTGAAGCGGGTACTGGAGATGATCGGCAAGGATCCTGATCTGTTGCATGCGTTGACGGGACTGGTCAGCGACGCCGATGCCAAAATCAATGCGCGGCTCGGCGTCGGCGTCATCATGGAAGAGTACGAAGGCAAACAGGCCTTGCTTGCCCTGGTGCCGGAACTGGCTGAGTTGACGAAGCATGAAGATGCACGTGTGCGCAGCGATGCCTGCCACTATCTCTCGCTGACAAAAGCGGCTTCGGTCAGACAGTTCATCGAGCCTCTGCTCGATGATGATCATGCCGAAGTACGCGAAGTGGCCGCAGAGAGCCTTGCCGCATTAAATCATGCGAACTGAAGCTACACCTCTGGTGAGTGTACTGTTGCCGTTTCACAATGCCGCGCAAACCATGGCTGAATGTATAGAATCGGTCCTTACGCAAACACTGACGGCGATTGAGATCGTTGCTGTCAACGATTTCTCGAATGACGCTTCGTTGCAGCTGCTGCAGCAATACGGTGATGATCGCATCAGGGTGATCGAGAATGAGCACCGCGGGCTCGTGTCTGCCTTGAATACCGGACTGGCTCATTGCACGGCGCCTCTGGTGGCACGCATGGATGCAGACGACATCATGCACGACTCCAGGCTGGAAAAACAGCAGGCGTACCTGCGTAAACATCGTGATGTTGTGCTGGTGGCGGCACAGGCCCGAAAATTTCCTGACGAGTCGGTTCGAAAGGGGTACCGTGAGTACATGCGCTGGCAGAACTCGGTACTGAGCGCTGATGATATCCATAACCAGATCTACATAGAATCACCCTTTGCCCATCCCAGCGTCATGTTCAGACGCTACAGCGTGATCGCGGCAGGTGCGTACCGGCCGGGTGCGTTCCCGGAGGACTATGAACTGTGGTTGCGCCTGCTGCATCTGGGTCACCGCATGGAAAAGCTGCCGCAGGTATTGCTCGACTGGCGCGAATCCGATAGTCGTCTTTCCAGAGTGTCGGACAATTATTCGCGCCATGCCTTCGACAAGATTCGTGCGCACTATCTGTCGCAGGACAGGCGTATTCATGATAAATCGATTGCATTCTGGGGTGCAGGTCGAAAAACACGGCAGCGTGCCAGGCATTTGCTGGATAAAGGATTCAGGCCGGTAGTGTGGATAGATATCGACCCGAAGAAAATAGGGAATCGCATCGATGACATCGAAGTGGTCGAACCCGCCTGGCTGGAGCAAGCTGCGATCGCTGGCAACAAACCGTTCGTGCTCAACTATGTCACCAACCACGGCGCACGGGATATCGCCCGTCACTATCTCGATCGTATTGGGTACGTCATCGGGCAGGATTATCTTGAAGTGGGTTGATGGTGTGTGATCAGAGCCGTCATTGCGAGCCGCGACAGCGGCGTGGTAATCTGTTTCAGCAACAGATGTCCTGATACAGATCTTTCCAGTCCTTGTTGACACTTTCTATCAATTTGATTTTCGCCTGTCTTGAGCCGGCTTTTATTTGTTTTTCTCTCGAAATAGCTTCGTACATATCTTCAAACAGCTCAAAATATACCAGCTGGTTCAGATTGTATTTATACGTGAAACCTCTCGCTATCTTGTTCTTATGCTGCCAGACACGTTTGACTAGATCACTGGTAACTCCGGTATACAGGGTGCCATTAGGTCTGTTTGTAAGAAGGTAGACTGCGGGATTCCGATACATGGTAGATTCCTTTAACCGTAGGTATTTATCCGTGTTTGTTGCATGATACAGGAGATTGCTTCGCTTCACTCGCAATGACGAACATGTTTTTGTGCTCTTGGGTGTTTCTATAAAGAAAAACACTGCCGTCATTGCGAGCCGCGATAGCGGCGTGGCAATCTCCCTGGTCTGGTAACAATGTCCCGAGAGAACAAATTTCATTCATGACTACACACTGTCGGATCATGCCTGAATATAGCGAATGATCAGATACGACGAATACCGGAAATTTTTTTTGCCTCAGAAATCATCGCATCAAACGGTTGCTTCGCTTGCAGTAATGCGGTTGTTGCGTCAGTGTCCAGTGGCCGGCTGAAATAATAACCCTGTACTTCCTGACATCCATGGGCTTGAAGAAAGGCGAGCTGAGCTTCTGTTTCGACACCTTCAGCTACGATCCATAAATTAAGATTCCTGGCCATGGCGATGATGGCTTTGGTGATTGCGATGTCATCAGGGTCATCGGGGATATCTGAAATAAATGAGCGATCGATCTTGAGTTTGTCGACGGGGAATCGTTTCAAATAGGTCAGCGAGGAATACGCTGTACCGAAGTCATCGATTGCGATGTTAAAGCCCAGCGATTTCAGTTCACTCAAGAGCGTGATCGTTTTTTGCGGATTTTCCATCAGAAACGTTTCTGTCAGTTCAAACTCGATATTTTCAGCCGCCACCCCGGTATCGTCCACGATCTCACTGATACTCTTCACCAGGTTGTTGTCCATGAATTGCCGGCCAGACATGTTGATGCTGATTGGCGGCACATCGATGTGCTGTTCACGCCAGGCCCTGTACTGCAGGCAGACAGCGCTTAGAACCCATTGTCCGATGGGAATAATCAACCCTGTATCCTCAGCAATGGGTATGAACGGACCGGGTAACAGGGTGCCACGTTGCGGGTCTTCAAAACGTAACAGGGCTTCAATGCCGACGATTTGCCCCGTTCGTAAATCGACCCTGGGCTGATAATGCAGCGTCATCGTTTCTTCATCGAGTGCTCTGCGTAACTGATTTTCGCGCGCCAGTCTTGCCGTAACCTCTATATTCATGTCTTCTGTAAAGAAGCAGTACGTATTCTTACCTTGCGCCTTGGCCCTGTACATCGCGGTATCCGCATTCTTGAACAGATCTTTTGCATCTTCACCGTCATCCGGATACAGGCTTATCCCCGCACTTGCAGTGACATACACATCATGGCCGTCGAGATGGAACGGCCTCGATAGCGCGTCCAGAACTTTGACGGCTATCTGTGACGCATCCTCACTTGTCGTAAGATCTTCCAGGATGAGCACAAATTCATCGCCACCCAGACGGGATACCGTATCAACTTTTCGCACACAGGAAGATAATTGATTGCCGACTTGTTGTAACAATTGGTCACCTGCAGCGTGACCGAGGGTGTCATTGACAAGCTTGAAACGGTCGAGATCCAGAAACAGGATGCCAGTCTTCCGTCGGTGGCGTTTGGCCAGGATCAGCGCCTGTTCCAGCCGTTGTTGAAACAACGCCCGGTTAGGTAGATTGGTCAGAGCATCGTAATGAGCCAGGCGATAAATGTGTTCTTCAGAAAGTTTTTTGTCGGTGATATCGGTGAAAATGTTGATGTAACGCCTGATCCGGTTTTGTTCGTCCCGCACCACACTGATGTTGCTCCATACCGGGAATATTTCGCCATTTTTACGACGATTCTTTATTTCACCCTGCCACATGCCCGCATCTTTCAGCGAAGACCACAAGCTCTGGTAGAAGCGGTCATCGTGTAGATTCGAGCGTAACAATCGTGGTGTCTGGCCAGCGGCTTCGTCGAAACTGTAACCCGTAATTTCGGTAAAGGCTTTGTTCACGCTAAGAATGCGCGCATCAGGATCCGTAATCATAATGCCTTCCATGCTGTACTCGAAGACGCTCGCGGCGAGTTGCAGGTTTTCTTCAGCACATTTGCGTTCGTAGACTTCCTGTTCAAGGCGATTCAGGCTCTGTTTGAAAATCCTGACGGCGCTGATCAATGCGTTGACCTCATTCGAGCTCGTTTGTGCCGGGATCATGACATGCTTCTCTCCGGAAGCGAGTCGGCCCATGACCTTTATCAAATTGCTCAGATCATCTGACAGCAGACGGGAAAGAAAAACTGCGATAACGACTGTGCCAAGCAGTGCTATCAGAAAGATAACCAGCAAGTAACGCAATGTGTGCCTGGTATCGCTACGCATGTTGACAAGCTTGTCATTTACGCCACTACGGATGGCGTCGAGAAGCATCAGGTACTGCTTGTTCACCCGATTGAAGTATTCTGTTGCGCGCTGGATATGCTGCATGGACAGATCTCTGTCAACCGTGGCCATTTCAATAGCGGAAATAATATTTGAGCGGTATTTGACCAGTTCTGCTGTCAGGTTCGCATGATGTGAACGTTCATTTTTTTTCATCATCTCGACCAGGCTGTTATCAGCGATTTCTTTTTCTATCGCGAAAATCGTGTAGAGATGAGATTTGCCCTGTTCGTATATTTGTTCCTCGCTAACGTGCGGTGCCTGGTTGACCAGCAGGTCGTAGATGAACAGATGCACGGTGGAAAGCCGACTGAACAGTTCTGTAATCTGGTTAGAAACGTGCAGTTCGCCCTGCTCAACCTTGACCAGCAGTTCGTGCTGCTTTCGCGTCGTTTGAAGCAGGACGGTTGAAACCAGTGCCATTAGCAGCAGAGCAATGGCCGGTGCGACAAGAAACTTGCTACGTAGGGATAAGCGTTTGAGTGAAACCATCGTTATATGTTTTTTAGATGGATCGTTGCATAATGAATCTTCACTCGATGAATGCGGATGTAACGGATGCTGCGGGCAGCTGCTGTATCCAGGCCTCGGGTGGGACTCTGCCGATGTACTCAAAACCAACACCGGGAAGAGGCCTGAATAGAAAAGCCGCGCCTTCAGGTTGCGGCCAGATGCCGGCGGCCTCCTTGAGATTCGCAGTATGCGATACCAGCACGGTATTGGTTCCTGGTGCGGGTGGTGTGGATAGCCTGTTCTTCAAGGCCTGTGACAGGTGTGCGGTCTGCTGTATATCATCACCCAGGCCAAAGCGAAGATCGTCCGTGACCTCTGACTTACCGAAGGCCAGTTCAGCCGTGTCCTGACAACGGCAATAGGGGCTGGTGATGACGCTGCCTATCGGGATCCTGAGTGCGCTCACTGCTTCTCCGATGGCGCGCGCTTGAGCTCGGCCTGTGTCAGACAGGTTTCTCTGGCTCGTGCAGGTCGTCAGATCATTGCGATCCTGGTCGACCTGGGTGCGGTCGGTCGCGGCATGTCGCAGATACACCACGAATCCACCCGATTTCAACGCCTGAATCAGCGACGCTGTCTGCGGCTCTTCGGACGGGTCCGGGCCGGCATAAGCAACACCCTGCACTTGCACAGCCGCTGCAGCAATGAGCAACAGACAAAGAAACAGATCACGGCATTTTTCGTAACAAGGAATATATCGTGTGTGATCAGAATGGCATTTTCTTGAGCCGTAATTTAGGTCATTGCGAGCCATAGCGTGGCAATCCATTGGCGTCTGTTGCCTGTCGGTCAGAGATTGCTTCGTACCTCGCAATGACGGTAAAGAATTAAAGTCATTGCGAGCCGCGACAGCGGCGTGGCAATCTCCTTTGTCCAGGTTAGTCTTCATTATGCGCAAAGGGCAGTCCCTTTATCTGGCGAATTTATTGTAAGGATGTGCATTTTCATCTTAAGTAAGTGCCATTCGTGTGTGACCCGAAAAAATAGTGACTCAGGTTGTTTAACGGCAATAGTGCGTAAGACTTTAGCTTTATGGTTATGCCGCAATGCTTGGTGCCAAGCTGCGGCAGATACGGCCCAAACCGATGAAATCCACAGATTCGGCTAAATCCGCACCAATCTTGCCTATACTGTAATAAATTCCAAAAATCACGGATCCGGTACTTTATCGGCGTGTTTTACACCTGTGAGCGGTGTCGTGTGCATCGTTGTCTTTCGGATCTGCTGCGGTTTGTTGCCCTGTGACCGTACCACTGCTTGATGGATCGGTCCTTTCTCAGTCGGCTAAATATTTCATTTACCGGGCCGATAGGTCTTAAACGATGAATGATGATCAACAAAAACATGTAAATATCGGGAATGAAAAGATCGGGATAGGAATGATTGCCTCATCGCTGGTAGTCATCGTCATCACCGTGGCTGTGTTTCTGTACCAGCAGAAACACGAAGATATTGGCCAAATTCAGCGTCAGGGGACGGGTCTGGTGCGGCTGCTGGGCAGTATGTCGCTCGGGCAACTGCAGGGAGAAGGCAGTTCGGTCGGCATGCTGCGCGTGCTCAAGGAGACCCAGGTCAACCAGTATTTCGCCTATGCGGCTCTGGTCGATATCGATGGCATGGCGCTGGCCGAAACCGTCACGCCGGGCGTCACCGTGTCGCCCATGGTGATACCCCGTTTGCCCAGCCAGTGGACAGGGGAGCGTGAATACCCGACCGATAAGGGCAGCATCAAGGAATACTTTGCACCGGTCATGCAGCAGGGCGAATTACAGGCTTTCGTGCGACTGGGATACCTGGAACCGGGCTATTCGCTGAATACATCCCAGGTGCGCCTGCTGGCGATCATGTCCATGGCGATATTCATGCTGACGCCCATTTTCTATTTCCTGATCAAAAAAGAAATCAAACCCTTGAGCCGGATAAGCAGCCAGTTGCAGGCGCTGATAAAAAAAACCGAATCGACAAACACCGATGTTGCAGACAAGGGTAACACCCAGGACTTCATGCAGCAGTTCAGTGCCGTGGTGGAAGCAGCGTACAAACACATCGATGCACTGGAAGCGAAGCAGACGAATTCGGTGGTATCCAGCAAGCTGCTTGTTTATCAAAAAGCAAGGCTTGAATCCGCACTGAATGCATTGCCGTTCGCCATTCTGGTGGCAGATGAAAGCGGTCAGGTGACCTACACCAGCAATCGGATACACAAGCTGCTGGGTACAGAGCGAGGCGAAGTACTTGGCTGCAACCTCGCGGATATTTGTCAAAACAGGGAGGTATCCGAGTACCTGGTCAGCTGCCACGCAAACAGTGCGGTGAAGGCATACCCGCATGACGAGGCCGATATCTACCTCGCTGAAACCGACAAGCGTGTAGCGATCAGTGCCTACCCGCTGTTTTCACAGAAAGATCAAACCCAGCTGCTGGGTACGGTGGTTGTTCTACGCGATATCACGCACGAAGGCGATGAGCAGAAGAATAATGGTGAGTTTATCGCGCACGTCGCCCACGAGCTGAAATCACCCCTGAATATCCTGTTTATGTACAGTGAAACGCTGATCGATAACGCGGACGCTTCCAGGGAGTTGACGATCGAAGCCGCCAATGTCATCCATGACGAAACCGGGCGTATCTCGCAGATGATCGACAATCTGCTGAACCTGACCATGATCGAAATGGGCACGGTGGCCATGCGTCGCCAGCGGGTCAAGATCGCCGAGCTGCTCGAAGATATCTATGAAACCATGTCGCGGAACAAGCAGGCCAAATCACTGGATTTCGATCTCAAGCTCGATCATGACCTGGGCACGATACAGCTGGATAAGGACCTGGTGCGCGTCTGTATCAACAACCTGATCAGCAATGCCATTAAATACAACAAACCGGGCGGGAGAATCGAGCTGATAGCAGAGCAGGACGACATGGAAGTGATTATACGGGTGCGCGATAACGGCATCGGTATTTCAGCGGAAGACCAGCACCGTATTTTCAGCAAGTTTTTCAGGTCGGATGATGACGCGGTGCGCGAGCGCAGCGGCCATGGCCTTGGCTTGTCACTCGTGAATGAAATCGTCAAGTTGCACAACGGAAAAATTCAGTTGAACAGCAATCCGGGTCAAGGCTCTGAGTTCGTAATCAGTTTCAAGAAAGAAAATAACATGCTGAAGGATGCCATATGAATGCCTACAAGATATTGATAGCGGATGATGAGCCGTACGTTTCTCGTGTCCTGAAACTGGTCTTACAGAAAGAAGGATACCAGGTGACCTGTGTCAACAATGGCAAGGAAGCGCTCGATCTTGTTGACAGCCTGCAGCCTGATATTCTGGTTACCGACGTGAGAATGCCTCATGTCGGCGGCCGCGAGCTGGTTGAGACCATCAGGGCCATGGACGGCAAAAATAACATTCCCGTAGTTGTGATGACGTCGACACTCGAAAGTGAAAACAGGGAATGGGTGCACGATCTGGGTAATATCTCGTTTATTGGTAAGCCGGTCAGTCCACGTGATCTGGTCAGGGCTATCAACCGTCATTTTATACATAGTAAGGCATCCTGACCAAAGGCTGACAATCATGTTATTTCCAAGTTTATACGAAGAGCTCGGTATCGAACGCTATGCGACCATGGCACAGGACATGCTGCCGGAGTGCAATGTTTTTATCGCATTGTGTGATGATGGTGGGCAGATCGTTTGGGCCAATAGTGATGACGATGCGCAAAAAAACCGGATTGGGGATTACCGGGAATGGGCGAGTACAGCCGTCACGAGCCGTGGCAGCGAATGTATCAAGTATCACCAGGCGGGTGTCAGCATCGGCTGCTGTTTGCTCGGCGAACTGGCGGGCCGCTCGGCCGGCGATCTGGTGTTTTATGAGATCGATGATGAAGCCGGTAATACGGCTGTTTCTGAACGCACCATGCAGGTGTTGAACAATATTGCATCACTGGTCAAGGTCGAGCTGCAGCATCTGTACGAATTGAACGCGATGGCCAGCGAGCTGGGTGAACGTTACGATGAGCTGGCCATGTTGCGTGCGTCGGATCTCGAGCTGGCCGAACAGCGGGAGTCGCGCCATATACTGAGCCGCTATATCAGAAGCTGTGGTGAGCATCTGGAAGCCGACTATGCCGCCATATGGGTACCGGCGCGGCATGCAATATTTCCGGGTGGCACGGCTTATACGCACGATTCCCTGGAAATGATGACATTGCTCCAGCAACTGTGTTCGTCTGCACTGACCATGTTTCAGAGCGGACATGAAGGCTTTGGCATTAACGATAAAGATGAAGACCTGAGACGCGCTATTCATTTGCCTGCAGACAAGAAAGTACTGCTGGTGCCCGTACTCGATGCGACTGGCTCACCCTGTGGTGTGCTTTGCTGCCTGAATGAGTTCTACAGTAAGGATTTTACCAACAGTAATAAATCAACCCTGGATGCTGTGGCGCGCAAGACCCTTAAATATCTACAGGACACCCAGGATGAGCTCACCGGTTTATTGAACCGTAAAGGTTTCGAAGAGTCGGTGTGGCGCGACATTTATCATGCCAGGAGCGAGCGCCACCTGGTGTTGCTGAACATCGATCAATTCAGCGTGGTCAATGCGGCATACGGTGTTGCGACCGGCGACCTGGTATTACAGGCAGTCGCCGAGAAGATTTCGATATGCTCTCATCGCATCAGGCATATGGCACGACTGGAGGCGGACCTTTTTGCCATGGTGATCGAGTCACGAGGCAAGGACATCGAGAGTCTGGTCAGAGCGATCTGTGATGAAGTTGATCGTGCGTCGATTGCCGTGAAAGGCAAGAAAGTGTCGATCCAGTCCAGAGCGGGTGTGATCGCGTTTAATTCCAAAGAGACAGCGCTTTCCGATCACATTTATGCCGCAGAGATAGCGCTGGACAGTGCAAAAGAAGAAGCGAAAAGCCGGGTTGTTGTTTACAAGCCGGGCAATACGGCGCTGTTAAAGCGCAAAAAACAGCTGACACAGGTCGAGAATATAAAACATGCATTGCGTGAAAACAGATTCGAACTTTATTGCCAGCGCATAGAGCCGCTGACAGGCAATGAGACACACTATGAAATACTGGTCAGGATGATCGATGAGGCGGGCCAGCTTGTGCCGCCCAATGAATTCATTCCCGTTGCCGAGCGCTATAACCTGATGGGCATGGTCGATCGCTGGGTGTTCAAGCGAGCCATGCAATTGCTCAGCAGTGATGACTACCGTGAGCATTCTACCCTGTTCAAATGGGGCATCAACATTTCCGGCATGACGATCAGTGATGATGATTTTCATGATTATGTCTCCGGCTGTCTTCATGAATACTCTTTTCTGCCGACGAACCTGTATTTCGAGATCACGGAAACCTCGGCGATAAAAAATTTCAAGAATTGCATCACCTTCATGAATGAAATTCATTCGATGGGTGTGCAGTTTGCACTGGACGACTTCGGCAGCGGCTTGAGTTCCTTCAGTTACCTGAAAAAGCTATCGCTCGATTACCTGAAAATAGATGGTGGGCTCATCAGGGATATCGTCAGCAGCCGGCTGGATCAGACCATGGTCAGGTCGATATCGGAGATCGCTAATGTCATGGGGGTGCAAACCATCGCCGAGTTTGTCGAAAATGAAGCGATTCTGGAGAAGCTTGCGACCATGAAAATCGATTACGCGCAAGGCTACGAAATCATGTTGCCACAGCCGATGGAGCTTGAGTTGAAGCACCTGTGCGAACTTTCAAGCTTTAAAGTGCGTTCAGGTAGCTAGCCCAAATCGACTGATATCGGGTATCAGGCATGCGCGTAATGGATGAAGATTCAGACCTGACGGACGGTGCCGGTAAGGCGGCGTCGAATATCACGCGTTCCCGCATCGGCATGATGACCTATCTGGCACTGCACTACAACGTTCTCGATGAAGCGGCGTGCAAGCAACTGTCTGAAGTGATCGATGAATGTCTGCAGGAACGTGAAAAACGCATCGTTATCGACCTCGCCACTGTCAGGACGCTCAGTAGCACCAGCCTGGGTGCGATACTGGATGCGGTGGAAAAGATCATTCACGAGGGCGGATGGTTGAAAGTCGCTAATGTGAACCCGCATATTCGCGACATACTGGATCTTGCCGGGGTGTCCGATTATGTGGCCACGCTGAATCCGCCCGAGGAAAAATCAACCAGTGTCTTCCTGCCTGTGGCCATGCTGGAAAAACGTCGCCTCGGTGACGAGCTGGTATCACGCAAGCTGATCAGCGAAACGCATCTCCAGCAGGCACTGGAGATGCAAGGCAATAGTGGTAAGCGCATTGGCCAGATTCTGGTGGAACAGAACTGGATCGCGGAAAATGATCTGCTGCCGGTGCTGGCACAGCAGCTGCAGGTGCCCTATTTGAAGTTGAACGCACAACTGTACGATCCTGCCATCATAAAGATTATCGACAAGAACAAAGCGGCGCAGTTGTGTGTTTTTCCATTATTCAAGGTCCGCGAGGTGCTGCTGATAGCGACACCCAGCCCGTTATCCATCCCGGTCAATGATGAAATTGAGGACCGCACCGGCTGCAAGATAAAAGCCATCCTGGCATCACGCAAGGATGTGCTGCAGACGATCAATGAAGCCTACTCGGGCGACCCGCAGGATTTTGGGCTGGACCTGTTTGAAGCGGTGGAGGACGACTTCGAAGTCGTCGAAAACCTGGCCCCCGATGACTATGCGCAGATTGATGAGTTGGCCGAAGGCAGCCCGGTCATCAATATGGTCAACTCGGTGATCCAGCGCGCGATTCGCGATGGTGCCAGTGATATACACATCGAACCAGGCAGGAATAAAAGCCGCATACGCTTGCGCATCGATGGGGTGCTCTACGAATTCACGACGCTGAACCCGGAACTGCACGCTTCGATTGTATCCCGACTGAAAGTCATGGCGAATCTCGATATCGCCGAGCGCCGGCTGCCTCAGGACGGACGCATCCAGGTGCATACCCGGGGCAAGCAGGTCGATCTGCGTTTCAGCTCGCTTCCGGGTCTGTTTGGCGAGAAAATCGTATTGCGTGTGCTGGATAAAAACCAGTCGCTGCTCGATCTGAACAAGCTGGGTATGCTCGAGCACAACCTGGAAGCCTACAAGCGGCTGTTGAGCAAAAGTTTCGGTCTGATCCTGGCGACCGGGCCGACCGGTAGCGGTAAGACCACCAGTCTGTACGCCGCCCTGAACTCCCTGAACTCGATCGAGAAAAACATCGTCACGATTGAGGAGCCGGTCGAGTATCAGATGGATATCATCAACCAGAATGAGGTCAGGGAAGCTATCGGTCTGAGCTTCGATGCCATCCTCAAGCACGTGCTCAGGCAGGACCCGGACATCATTATGGTCGGTGAAATCCGCGACAAAGAAACGGCCGAGATCGCGGTACAGGCGGCACTCACCGGCCACCTGGTATTGTCCACGCTGCATACCAACCACGCGATTGGGGCGATATCGAGAATGATCGACATGGGTGTCGAACCGTATTTGTTGTCGTCGGCCTTGATCGGCGTGCTGGGCCAGCGTCTGGTGCGCACCGTGTGCCCGTCGTGCAAGACATCCTATATCGCCTCACCCGAGCTGCTGCAGCGATACGGCTGGGCAGACCGCAACGGCATGAAGCTGGTGCAGGGACGTGGTTGTGAAGAGTGCTACGACTCCGGTTATAAAGGCCGAATCGGTATACACGAGGTGCTCGAGGCCGATGCCCGCTTGCAGGACCTGATTACCGGTAATCCGTCACGCGACGAACTCGAACATTACATGGAAGTCTCCCATCACCAGTCCCTGTTTGATGACGGGCTCGAACGTGTGGCCAGTGGCTTGACCACGATCGAAGAAGTATCCCGCGTGATTAACAGTTAGGTTATTACAATGGCGATTGAACTCAATGCCAACCGGGCCGCATTCGTAGGGTGCGCCGTGCGCACCGAAACCGGTCTGCAGTCTGAAGATTCGCGGTGCGCACGGCGCACCCTGCAATCTTTTCACGCGAACCGTAGCCACGGTCACGCTTGTCGCTCCGGAGCGGCGCTCAATGAGCCTGTTCCTGTGATCCTGGTGAGAAATGCGGGCTAGGAACTAATATGGCGATTGAATTATCGGGTATCAAGCAACAGTCGGAACAGTCGAATCAGGTAGATGTGATACCCAATCGGCTGCGCGCCTTGATGCAGAAAAAGCCGGACGTGCAGGACCGGATATTCTTTACCGAACAGCTCGCGCTGATGCTGGAAACCGGCATGGCCCTGCACGAAGCGCTGAGAGCTTTCTGCACACTGGATATCAAACCCGGGCTCAACCGTATCATACGGTCGTTGATGAGCGATGTAGAGGAAGGCAGGACGTTTTCCGCCGCACTGAGCAAACACGCCGGCTTTTTCTCCATGGCCTATGTCAACCTGGTGGCCGCCGCGGAGCAGGGCGGTTTTCTGGACAGGGTGCTGAACGAGCTCAAGGAAATGGACGAGAAGCGCGAAAAACTCAAATCGACCGTGGTCTCGGCGATGGTCTATCCTGCCTTTCTGATCCTGTTTTCCTTCGGTGTCGTTGTATTCGTGCTGGTGTTCGTGTTTCCGAAATTCGCCGATCTGTTCGCACGCATCAGTGATGATCTACCGGGCAGTACCAAGGTATTGATGGCAGCGAGTCATGCACTGATCAATTACTGGTGGCTGTTTATCGGAGTCACGCTGGTGCTGCTTATTGCCGGGCACTACTGGCTGAAGACAGCGCGCGGCATCGAGACCATGGACAGGCTGAAACTGTCGGTTGTGATGATTCGGGATATTTTTGTCCAGCTCTATCTGGTGCAGTCCATGCGCCTGATGGCGATGTCGATCGCCAACGGTGTCAGTGTCATGGATACGCTGGAGGCGTGCCGGGAAGTGGTACGCAACAACGTATTCAACCGGTTCATTGCCCAGCTGCAGGTGAACGTTGAGCAGGGCGCCGGTTTCTCCATCGGTTTCGAGCAGGCCGATTTCATACCGGCAACGGTGAAACAGATGATTAAAACCGGTGACGACACCGGGAAATTACCTCAAGTCATGGTCCGGGTCGCCGATTACTACGAACGGGAGCTCGAAAAGAAACTGGCACTGTTTGCTCGCATGGTCGAGCCGGTGATGCTACTGGTGATGGGTGCGGTGGTCGGACTGATCGTGAGTTCGTTGATACTGCCGATATTCAAGCTGTCACGCGCCGTGGCATAGGTGCAATGATCAACGGCGAATGTAGAAATAAGTTGATGAATAAAAATAAAAAAAATCCGAAAAACTGCTATATAACAACAATAACAATCTGTGAAAACAGATGAATCAAAACAAGGGTGATTTTATGAATACCGCGCCTGCTATGAACAAACCTGGCAATAGCCTGGCTGAAAAGGGTTTTACACTGGTTGAATTGCTGATCGTTGTGATTATCCTGGCCATCCTCGCGGCCATCGTGGTGCCGCAGTTTGCATCAACCACGGATGATGCCCGCAGTTCTTCCGCTGACAGTACCCTGGCAGGTCTGCGCGCTGCGATCGATCTGTACTACCAGCAGCACAACAATACATATCCGGGTGCGGTGACTGCGGTGCCGACTGCCGCCTGTACCGGAACAGCAGGCACCGGTGTTGCCACCGGTGGTGCCGGACCCACAGCGACTACCGCTTTCATGGAACAGCTGACACTGTATTCCGATGCTTCCGGTGGTACATGCTCGGTCAGCGATGCCACCAACCACCGCTTTGGCCCGTACCTGAAAAAAGCCGACATTCCGACCGACCCGTTCCTGCTGGTATCGGCACTTGAAGTGGTTGCCGCCGGTGACCTGGCCATGGGTGCAACCGCCGGTGATCCGGGTGGCTTCAAGTTCGATTCGCAGACCGGCAAGATCATCATCAATATTGCCGCTGAAGAGAACCGCTAAACTTCGGGGCACTGAGGTGAACCGATGCACCAGCGTCAGAGAGGCTACAGTCTTCCCGAACTGCTGGCTGTCGTAATCATCCTGGGGATCACCGCTGCGGTGGTGGTCCCCGACATTTCCACCACCAATCCCAACACGCTTGATCTCGCTGCCGAGCAAGTCGCGCAGGCCATTCGTTATGCACGCAGCGAATCACTGCGTACCGGCGAGATCCACGGCGTCGAGATCAGCCAGAACACGCAACGCGTGGTCGCCTACAAGGCGGACCTGACAACCACGCCAGTGAGTATCGCGGACATCCTCTACCATCCGGTCTCCAAACAGAAATTGGACTACGATGTTGACACCGGCCCGATGACTGACGGTGTCAGCATCACCAATACGCAGGACCCGTTTCTCTACGCTACCGGACGGCGCAATAATCTGCTGTTCGATCACACGGGTGTGCCGATCTGGATCGTGAATTCAACAGGTACGACCTACATCCTGCAAGACGGGATGGTTCAGTTGAGCGACGGCGGTGATAACCGCAGCGTCCGCGTCGCACAGATCACCGGTCGAGTAACAGTACAATGAACAAGCGCATCGCTCGTCCGACGTCTTGGATGATACTTCGATCCCACGTAGGGTGCGCCGTGCGCACCGTCCATTCCCCGCCCAGCATGGCACCTCGATCCCACGTAGGGTGCGCCATGCGCACCGCCACTCTTCGTCCAGCATGATGCCTCGATCCCACGTAGGGTGTGCCATGCGCACCACACCCGCACGCATGAATGGTTTCTCCTACGTCGAGGTGCTGATCGCCGTCGTTCTTATCGTGATCGCCCTGGTCCCGGCGCTGGATGCGCTGATCCCGGGTGTGGCCGGAAGCGGCATCCACGAATCCATCGCCGAAGACCATTACCAGCTCACCGGTAAGCTCGAACAGGTGCTGGTTGAGCCCTTCGGCCAGCTCAACAGCGCCGCTGTTGCTGCCGGCAGCCCGACCACGCCGACCAGTTATTCGGACGTGTTCACCTATGCCAGTGGCCGTCAGATCACACGCAATGTTTTTCTGTCCCGCTACGACGCCGACAATGCCGATGCCGATAACGATCCGTTCACCGGCACCGATGACGGTCTGCTCTGGGTGCGGGTAGCGATCGCCGGTACCGGGTACCGCATCGAGAGCCTGGTCAGTGAATATGATTAAGCATTATGCGGTGCGCACGGCGCACCCTACCTGTGATCGATACATTACGTGTGCCGAAAATCGTAGGGTGCGCCGTGCGCACCATCCTCGCCCCGTCCTGCATGATGCTCCGACCGTACGTAGGGTGCGCCGTGCGCACCATCTCCCAAACCAGCACGGTTTCACTCTGATCGAACTGCTGGTCGCAACCACGCTCGCGGCCCTGCTGATTGCCGGTCTCGGCGGTGTCGTTGGGCAGGTCGCGATGACCCGTGATGCCGTGCAGGACAAAAACGAACTCACCCGTCAGGCGCGCTTCGCGATGGACCAGATAGTGCGTATCGTCAGTCACAGCCGGCGACTGCTGTTGCCACTGGCAGACAATCCAGCAACCGACTGGCGTGAACACGTGCGCGAGGAGACGGTACCCGCTTCGCCACCGGAAGGATCCAGCACGAAGGCAACGGCTGTGCTCGCCGTTGCCTTACCGCTTTACTTCGATCTCGACAGTGATGGTTTTCCCGATGCCGATGACGACAGGGATGGCCTGATCGATGAAGACCTGCCCAATGACAATCATCATGACTTCTTTCCGGGCATCATGCTGATTGATGACGACGGTGACGGCAGCGTCGACGAGGGAGGCAGCTGGGCAGAAGATGACGAGGACGGTGCCGAGAACGAGGACCCCGTCAATGGTATCGATGACGATAATGACGGCAGCGTCGATGAAGACGCCCCATCAGACATGAACGGCGACGGTTGCCCCGGTATTTGTGGGGTCGATGATGACAATGACAGTGCCATCGACGACGGTTCGAATGATGACGACGACGAGGATGCTGGCAGTTTCGATGACCCCTATGATCCTGTCGTGTTCTACCTCAACAGCGGCGCATTGATGCAACGCACTCCGGTGCCCTGGAACGAGGATGGTATCTCCGCGCCGGATGGCCCGGTCGATGGACGGGACTTCATCGTTTCGGCGCTCGCGGATAATGTGTCCCGTTTCAGGGTTGAGCGGGTCGAAGGTGTTGCCGGAGATGAACAGCTGGTCGATATCACGCTGGAGCTGACCAGTCCCGAGACCGGTGAAAGGGTGAGCCTGCAGACCCAGGTGCGTGTCGGAGGGGCGTTGTGATGCGCGCGCCGATCAAACATTCGGTCACGGCGCACCCTACGGGTTGTTTCGGTCCGCGAACGCGGTGCGCACGGCGCATCCTACAAACACTGCCACGTAGGGTGCGCCGTGCGCACCATGATTCTGTGGGTGGAACATCGTGATTCGCGGCACCCGACAAAACGGCTACATCCTGCTACCGGTGGTCATCCTGTTGACTCTGGTAGCCACGGTGGCATTCACGATCAATCATGAATCCGCGCTGGACAGCGGAATCACTTCGTCGCAGCTGGAAGCGAAACAGGCCGAGGCCGTTGCGATGGCAGGGATCAACCACGCACTGTGGCAAACCCGGCAGCAGGGTTGTGGACCTTATACCGATCTGACCAACAAGGCGCTGGATAACCACAGCTACACGACCACGTTGACTACGGACCTGGGCAGCACCAACGGTTACACAATTTCGGTTGACCAGGATACATGGATCCGCAGCGACCAGCCGACCAACAATTACTCTACCGACAGTAAACTGCACATTCGCTACGAAGGCGGCATCATCGAACGCCCGATGTACCGCTACGATCTGTCGCCGATCCCGGCCGGTTCAAATATCCTGTCGGCAACCGCCTGGTTCTACGTCAGCAAGGAGCACCCGCAAGGGCCGGTCGACATCCATCGGCTGAACGCCGACTGGACCGAGACCGACGCCACCTGGGATTCGATGGGTGCAAAAATGGATCCGATGGTGCAGGCGACGATACCGACCCAGGCTGTCGCAGACGTCTGGGTTGCGGTCAACCTGACTTCTCAGGTACAGGCCTGGGTCAACGGCGAGCCCAACTACGGCATAACGCTGAACTCTCTCAGCGAGGGCACCCACGGCGATTACGCCAGCCACGAAACCGGCCAGCAACCCTACCTGGAAGTGGTTGTCGGCACGCCGCCATCCTCGCCGGCAATGCTGAAATCTGAGGGTAAACTGGCCAATGGTATCAGCCGTACGATTAAACGGGATGATATCGGGCTTTACCAGCAGCCATCGCATCGCATGCTACAGCTGCAGCCGGGTGCGGGAAAAGACACCATGCTGAGTGACTTCTACAATAACCGCAACTATGGCGATCACAGGCTGAGGGTATCATTGGCCGGCTCGCTGAGAAACGCTCTGGTTCAATTCGATGTTGCTGCAATACCGCTAGGCGCCAGGGTTATATCCGCGCAACTGCAGCTCTATCACACAGAAACGGTAACGGCCGGCATCGATGCCGGCGCCACTGTACACCGCGTGAAACGCGACTGGGTAGAAGGAACAAAATCCGGTACTGGTACGGCCGACGGCGCCACCTGGGACACCTGGGATGGAAGCGCTGCCTGGGGAACAGCGGGAGGCGACTATGATCCGGCAGCCATAGCCAGCAGTGCCATCACGGCGGCAATCGATGACTGGGAGTCCTGGGATATCACCACACTGGTGCAGGGATGGGTGGATGGTAGCTTTTACAACAACGGGCTGTTGCTCAGGGGCAGTGGCGATGTAAACATCAGCTTCGCCTCGAAGGAAAATGCGGATGCCACATTGCATCCCAAGCTGATCATCAGCTACGCTTGTGAGTGCGGCACGGTATGTTCCGTTCCCCAAGGCAGCGGTAACATTCTTTTCGTGGTGTCAGACGAATGGTATATGACGGCTGGAGAAAAAGCCAAGCGGGCGCTGTTCGAGAGCTGGGGTTACACGGTCGACCTGATATCGCAGTGGGATGTCAGCTGGAATTTCGATGCCAAGGCCGTGAACAATGATGTCGTATACGTTTCTGAAGCGGTCATCAGTACCACCTTCGGCATGGCGCCCAAGCTGGCTGCGACCACGCTGGGGGTGGTCAACGAAGAAGGGGATATCAATGACGAGCTGGGTATTTCATCCGCGAGTGCCTGGCCTGTCGGGGATAGCTTTACGATCAAAGATAACAGCCATTACATTACCTGGCCGTTTGCGATCGGTGGTCTGCAGATCTTCTCCGCTGCGATGGAAGGCCTGACCGTGTCGGGATCAGAAGCTGCTGGTCTGCAGACACTCGCTGACGGCAGTGGCAACAAGGGGTCCCTGGTTGTACTGGACACCGGCGCGGTACTGGACGGCGGTGGCACAGCACCCGGGCGTCGCGTGATGCTGCCGCTGGGAAAAGATAACACGTTCAACCTCGATTACCTCAACCTTAACGGCCGCCTGATCGTACAGCGGGCACTGGCCTGGGGCATGCGCGCCGACATCACGGCCGCGGGTAATCAGTTGTTGCTGGTGGTGGCCGATGACACCAGCCTGACCAGCCAGGAAGATGCGAAGAAGTCGCTAATCGAGTCCTGGGGCTATGTGGTTAAGCTGATCGACGACTCGGAATCGCAAACGGCTTTCGATACCGCTGTTGCCGCCAACAACGTCGTCTTCGTCTCCGGCGATGTCAGTGCAGCCGCGCTGGGAACGAAGCTGAGGAACACCTCGCTGGGCGTGGTCAATGAACGCATCGACCTGGTCGATGAATTCGGCTTTGCGCAAGATCATCTGACCAATGCGTTCGATAAACTTTCGGTAGTCGATAATACGCACGACATCACCACGGGATTCGCGACCGGATGGTTGACCGTGACCACATCCAGCCAGCCGCTGCAGGCGCTGGATGGAACGCTGGCACCGGGACTGCAAAGCCTTGCCGAAGTGTGGATCACCGGCGCGAATTACGATGAGGGCCTCGCAGTGATCGATACCGATGCGGCACTGTATGGGGGCGGCACCGCCGCCGGCCGCCGTGCGCAGCTTCCCTGGGGCAGTAGCGGCTTCAACATCAGTGCACTCAACAGCAACGGCCAGACGATCATGCAGCGCGCGATCGAATGGGCCAAAACGCCACCTGAGCCAAAAGCGCCGATTGCACACTGGAAGCTGGATGAGACCGGCGGCCTCACCGCGGTGGATTCGGCAGGCGGCCACGATGGTACTCTGGTCAACGACCCGGTATGGGCAGGTGGACAGCACGGTGGCGCATTGAACTTCGACGGCAGCAACGATCACATCAATGTGCCGCACGACGACACCCTGTCGCTGAACGATGCGATGACCTTCGCGACCTGGATCAATGCCTCATCGTTTGGCAACAGCTATCAAACAATCATCGCCAAGGATGGCGGCGGCTCGGCATCGAATTACTGGTTTGGCACCTGGCGCCAGGAGCTGGCGTTCGGTTTCTTCGCCAGCGGTAGCTTCCGCGAGGTGTTCACCACCGGGCTGAACCTGCAGCCGAATACCTGGTATCACGTCGCGGTCACGTTCGACAATGCGGCCGACGAGGTGGTGCTCTATGTCGATGGCGTGCCAGTGCACAAGGATGCAATGACGTTCTCACCGTCCACAGTCTCGGCCGATTTGACCATCGGCCGTTCACCGGATGGCGAATACTGGCGTGGCCGGCTCGATGATGTGCGCATATACGATGAGCTGTTGTCGGTGACCGAGATAGCCGGACTGGCGGCGCCACCGGTCTACACTCCGATTGCGCACTGGAAACTGGATGAGACCGGCGGTGATACAGCCGTGGATTCGATCGGTGGTCATGACGGTACGCTCGTCAATGGCCCCGTCTGGACCGCAGGACACGTGGGTGGGGGTCTGACTTTTGATGGCAATAATGACACGGTCGATGTAGGTGCCGATGCGAGCCTCGACGATCTGTTCGCCAGTGGCGCCACGATCACCGCCTGGATCCACGCCAGCGGCTGGGGCGAGGGCAATTTCGGTCGCATCGCCGACAAGGCGGATAACCTCGGCAGCAACCGCAATGGCTGGGCTTTCGAAGTCCACGGCGCCAACCGGGCGCTGCTTTTCCAGTACGGTTTTACCGATAATATCGGCAACTGGTACACGCCGGTGGATTCGATCGCGCTGGATACCTGGCACCACGTCGCTGTGGTCTATGACAAAAATGCCCATGAAAACGATCCGGTCATCTATATCGATGGTGTCGCGCAGACGCTGGTCGAGCTGGACACGCCGGTCGGAACGGCATCCTCGGATGCCGGTATCAACCTGACCCTCGGCAACTATGCACTGGATACCAGCAGGACTTTCGACGGTATCCTCGATGATATCCGTATTTATGACCAGATGCTGGATGCATCTGAAATCGCCAGCCTGGCCGCTGAAAGCGGTAGCGGTGGCGGCTCACCACTCACGGGTTGCGACGGCACCTTCCGTGACGAATTCAGCCTGCAGCAGTATGACCAGAACAATGGGACCCTGAGCTGGGCCACCGATTGGGAAGAGACTGGTGAGACAACCAATCCAACCGGCGGCGATATTTATATTGCAAGTGATACGAGCAATTTTCAGCTGGTACTGCAGGACGACGGCCAGACCGTGATGCGTGAGGCTGATCTCAGTAATGCCGGCAATGCCACGTTGAGCTTTGATTACCGCCGGCAAGACCTCAGTGGAAGCGGTGATTATGTCGCGATTGAAATCTCCTATAACGGCGGCACAAACTGGACCGAGCTTGACCGCTTCACGGGTACGGCGACCGACACCGCCTATACCAGTACCAGCTATGTGCTCGATGCGGGCGCGCTGAGCGCCAATACGCGTATCCGCTTTCTCACCCCGGGCAACGGCATGAACAACAATAACAAGGTCTGGTTCGACAACGTCCAGATCCAGTGCAGCCCTTGATTGGGCATTCGGTGCGCACGGCGCACCCTACGGTTGGGGTGCGACATACGGTGTATTTGTTGCGTAGGGTGCGCCGTGCGCACCATTGTCGATTGTTGCTGGCCTGTTGTTGACTATGCGTCAATCCTTTCATGGTATTCATCTTTCCGGCTGTATCATCGACACTGGTGTGGATGGCGCATTTTTTACGGCACTGGTGCGCGCGGCACACCCTACGCTACAATCGTGAAAAATCAAACTAAATCACGGAGGCAAGGATGCCGCAATATCGACGTACCCATACCCCTGGTACGACTTATTTCTTCACTGTTGTTTCCCGTCAGCGTCGGCCGTTTCTTTGCGATGATCCAATTCGCGTGGCTCTACGGGACGCGATTACAACGGTAAGGCGCGAGCATCCTTTCATGATCGATGCCTGGGTGTTGTTACCCGATCACCTGCACTGTATCTGGACGCTGCCGGAAAATGACCATGCCTATTCGGTGCGTTGGTCGATGATCAAGCGCCTGGTGACGCAGACAGTCGGTGCGAATTATGTCTGTGACTCAAGCCACGGTGCGCACGGCGCACCCTACGAAGGTACACGGCTGGAAGGTAGGGTGCGCCGTGCGCACCATGAGCAACATCAGCAGTCCCACCCCGATCATCGTGGGTACCATCCGCATGTTTCGACCTCACGTTTACGACGGCGCGAAGGTTGTATATGGCAACGACGTTTTTGGGAGCACCGCGTGCGCGACCAGGACGACCTGAACCGTTGCCTGGATTACCTGCACTGGAATCCGGTGAAGCACGGGCACGTCAGCCGGGTGGTTGATTGGCCGTATTCGACATTTCACCGATTTGTGTGTGCGGGTGTGTATCCCGAGGATTGGGGCGGGCAGGGGGTGGTCGAAGATGGTGCCTTTGGTGAGTGATTCGGTGCGCACGGCGCACCCTACGGTTAGCGTGTCCGGGTTTTGGGGCACACGGCGCACCCTACGGTTGGTTTGGTCGGATTTTGGTGCGCACGGCGCACCCTACGGTTGGTTTGGCCTGGGGTTTGGTGTGCGCGGCGCGCCCTACGGTTGGTTTGGTCGGATTTTGGTGTGCGCGGCGCACCCTACGGTTGGTTTGGCCTGGGGTTTGGTGTGCGCGGCGCACCCTACGGTAGGTCTGGTCCGGGGTTTGGTGTGCGCGGCGCGCCCTACGGTTGGCTTGGTCTGGGGTTTGGTGCGCGCGGCGCACGGTTGGTTTGGTCTGGGTTTGGGGCTGAAACGTGGGATGGGTAGGGTGCGCCGTGCGCACCGTGGTTGCTCAAGGTTTTTGCCCGGCGGCCGATTGAATACATGTGGGCATATCCGTGCCAGCAGGCTTGGACAGGCACTGTTTGCAGGCTGTGCGAGGCGCATCGTGTGGATAGTGTTGGCTCGAATATGTCCTATACTCGATATAATAATTCTAATAAATATCAGCTATTTAATGATTTACGAGAAACTCAAGGCACGGCTGCCAAGGTTCTGGTCCTCGACCGATTTCGACAGCGAGGATCTGAGCCTGTACGCAGAGCAGTTCATGGTGAGCGAAGTCAGCCGCGGGGTCGGGACGCTGGGGCTGGTTACGTTGTTGCTGCTCATAGGTGCGTCTGTGCTCTACGAATTACTCAATTACAACAGTCTCTACCTGTACACCTGTCTCGTGCTGAGTCTGTTGTGCGTTCATGTCATCTTTACCTCGCGCAGGGTGATGGACGCACAGGCGCTTCACCTGCTGTGCATGACACTGATCATCGTCAGTGGTACGGCTTTCGTGTTGCTGGCGCACCATGAGGGCAATTTCAATAATGCGCTGCTGCCTTCGGTGGTGGTGCTGTTCATGGTCATTCCGATCGTACCGTGGGGCATGCGTGAAGGTATGGCGGTCGTGTTATTGATCTACCTGGTGTTCACCCTGTCTACCTTGAGTGTGACCGGCAGGTTCAGCTCGGACAATCTGCTGATACTCCAGTTTATGATGCTGGTTTCGGCGATGGTCAGCCTGACCATCCTGGGGCGTAATGTGGCGATCAGAAAGGATGATATCAAGGCGCGTTATGAACTCGAGCGGGCCCATCGTACGATGGAGCGTTTGTCCTATGAAGACGGTCTGACCGGCGCATGGAACCGTCGTTACCTTGAAGTGCAGTTCAAACGGGTCATGCGCAGGATGCTGGAGCGCAGCAGCAACAAGATCTATTTCGGTTTGATCGACGTTGACGATTTCAAGCAGATCAACGACTCGCTGGGTCATCACGTCGGGGATGAGGTGTTAAAGAAAATCGCGGCCGGCTTTCAGCAGGCGCTGGGCGAGAGCAGCTATGTCTTTCGTATTGGTGGTGATGAATTCGTGATTGTGTTCGAAGGCCGTGACTACGAAAGCCTGTTGCAGACTGCTGCACAGGGACTATGCGAACCATCGACCGGTATTCCGCAAGTGAAAGTCAGTATCGGTGTCATCGAAGTCGAGGGGCTGAGTGATGATATCGATCTGGATAAACTCTACAAGGAAGCAGACAAATCACTCTACCGCGCGAAGACGCGCAAGCATACGCAGACGCAATGCCTTAACTGCGTTGCCAGCAAACTGATGGGTGTCTAGCGACATGACCATGGCCCTGCCTGCACAATTCGCGCAGTACATCCCCGCGATTGTCGGAAAAAAACAGGCCACCGTGCAGTATGGGCCGATTGGTTTTGACTTCGGCTCCGATTGTATACGGCTGGTTCAGTTTGCCAGGCGAGACGATGCCCTCGAGCTCAGTGCGTCAGCACACGTTACTTGTGATGCTGAAATACGTGCTTCGGCAAAGCGGACGCGGGCCTTAGTCAGGAAAGCCTTACGAAAGCATGGCTTTGTGGGTCGAGACGTCGTCAGCTGCTTACCGCCGGATGATGTGAAAATCATGATGCTCAGCTATCTGCATCAAACGGGCAAACAGGATGAAGAGCTGATTGTGCAGCGGATCGCGGAACGTGTCGATGACACCATCAACAACTATGTGATCGATTTTGTGATGGTCAGGCCGAACGTGAAGGACGGCCAGGAACGTTCGGCGCTGGTGGCCATGGCGGCGCGTGAAACAGTCGTTACCTATCTCGAGTGCCTGCGCAAGGCTGGCCTTTCGGTAAAAGTGCTCGAGATAGAATCGACCGCGATCCGCCGCCTGTTATTAATGAAACACGGTGATGATCACAAAGCAAACCTGATGACCGTTTCCATGGGGTACGCGCAAACCTACATTTCGGTGCTCAGTGGACGCCGGCTCATCTATGAACGTGATATCGATTTTGGTGAACGACAGCTAATAGCAATGCTCTGCGAGGAACTCGATATCGATGAACGCGAGGCGCGGTCGATGCTGGTTCGCGATGAGCGACCCGCCATTGAACTCAGCGAGGACGAGCAGACTGTTTCGGTAACCGATGGATTCTACAGCGTTGCCAAACCGCTGTTCATGGAGCTGGTGGAAGACATTAACCGGGCGCTGGTCTACGCCGCTTCAGAGACACGGGGCATGCCTGTTGAGCGCGTGTATCTGACCAACACCGTCGCAACCTGGCGTGGTATCGAAAAATTTATCGATTCGCTGATCGAAGTGCCAGTGAGTGTGCTGGTTCCGTTTGAGGGCTTCAACCACACACACGCGTCAACAACAGAACTCGACCCGCGTGGCGCACTGGTGGCCGGGATGGCGCTGCATGGCTTGACCGAGACGGGCTGATGGATCTGATACCGGCAGATTACAGGCGTTATCTGCAGCAGCTGCATCATTTGCAGCGTTGGGGGCTGGTGATGCTGGCCTATGTCGGACTGGCGGGCTTGATCACGCTCGGTCTGAAAGTTTCATCCAGTGAATACCAGAAAGAAATCGCCGTGCTGGAGAAAAAGAAAGCGATTTCGAGTCATCAACGCGGAATTCTGCAGAACCTTGAAAAAGACCGTACAGAGCTCGCCAAAAAGCGTGAGGTGCTGGAGAAGCTGCGCGGTGGCGCACTGGCGGAAGATATGTTCGTGAACATAGACCGTGCACTCAACGGCAACAATGTGTGGTTCAAGAACTGGACGTTCACGCGCGCCGGCAGCATTACCAGCGAAGCGCCCAAGGGTGTTAATACCGGTTATTTCATCGTGATACCAGAAAGTGATCGAGCCAGTCAGAAGAAAAATGAGGCATGGAAGATCCATACACACATGGAGGTCAGTGGTCAGGCCACGGATCATGAGGCCCTGTCAACTTTTGTGCGCAGGGTACTACAGCAACCGCAAATCGGTGACGTCAGAATTCTGAATACCCAGAAGCAGGTCGCTGTGGATAGAACCGTGGTGGATTTCAGGCTGGTCATCACGGTCAACAGCGGTTATACCCACTCATGATTCGTCAGCAGCTGATCGAACTCGAACCCCGGTCATTGCAGTTGATACTGGCTCTGGTTGCTGCAGTTGTTGTAACCGGCACGGCACTGTACATGATCAAACCCCAGTATCTCGAATATCGCGAGCGGCGTGCTTCCTATGAAATGCTGCAAAACCAGATCGATGATCCCGCGCAGCTACAGCAGGCGATCGATCAGCAACGCAAACACATCGGTGAGCTGAGATTACAGCTGCACGGCGAGGCCGGTAACATGCCGGTCAACGAGATGGAATCTTATCTGGTCGGGCGCTTGCAGGAGCTTGCCTGGAATGCCGGCATTGAACTCGTTGGCGTGCGTCCCGGCACAGCGAAACGCATCATCGAGTTTGAGGAAATCTCGTTCGAGGTCGAGGTGGCTGGTGAATACAAAAACCTGTACCGCTGGCTCGACAACATCGGTGATGCCCTGGGTTTTATGCTGGTCACCAATTATGAAATTCGTCTGTCGAGCCGGAAGAGCAACACGACAGAACTGAATATGCACGTGACTATTGTTTTTTACAGGGCGGTCGATAAGTGAACTATAAGTTATTAATCTGTTTCTTCGCCTTTACCCTGGCACTGGGTCATGCTGATGCATCTGCTTATGAAATGCTCAGGTACAACCCGTTCGAACAACCCGACACGGTCGATGCTGGCCGGGGAGTCCCTGGAAGCACGACAGCGGCAGCATCCATGGAGTTGCGCGGAACGGTTGTTGATGGCCAGGAATCCATCGCAAATATTGACGGGGAATATTACCGCTTGAACCATGAAGTATCGGGATTTCGTATCATTCGGATAGAAAACGGCAGCGTCGTATTGAGCCGTGGCGGTAATGAGACGGTTCTGACATTACACAATGATGAATAAACACGCTCACAAGACCGGTAGGGTTCGATCAATCTGTGCACTGAGTCTGCTCATGCTGATACCTGTGGCTGTTGCCGATATCAACAAAGTCATCAGCATCAATGTGCTCGATATGGATATCGCAGAGGTCATGGCGATGCTGGCGACGAAAGAGCAGGTCAACATCCTGGTTAACAATGGCGTCGAAGGTGAGATCTCGCTCAATTTGTACGATGTCACCGTCAAGGATGCGATCCAGGCAGCCGCACGGGCCGGCGGTTATGCCGCAGAGAGGATGGGTGATACTTTCTATATCGTCAAACCGGATGATGTCGGATCCAGGTACAAGAGCAGCATCACGACCGTCAGGACCTTCAATATACGTTACTCTGATCCGGAAAAAGTAAAGACCATTCTGGAAGAGTATCTGTCGGATTACGGCGCTGTATCGGTGCTGGAAGACAGAAACATTCTGGTTGTCGAGGACACACCCGAACATATCAAGCGTGTCAGCACCATCCTCAAAAGCATCGATGACATGCCCCGACAGATATTGATAGAAGCGAAAATCCTCGAAATCACACTATCGGACAGCAACGCGTACGGTATCAACTGGACCAGGGTTTTCAGTGGAGGCGAAACGGTGGTGGGTGTGCAGGGGCTGACCTCACCTGCTTCAGGCCTGTTTATCGACCGACTTACAGACAACTTCCAGGCGTCGCTGGAAGCCTTGTATCTGACCAACGACGTGCGCACGCTTTCATCGCCCAACCTGGTTGCACGTGAAAACACGGAAGCCTCGGTCATCATCGGCGACAGGCAGGGTTACCGGGTGACAACAACGATCAACCAGGTCACGACAGAGAGTATCGAGTTCCTCGAATCGGGTGTGATACTCAGGGTCCTGCCTAACATCGATGAATTCGGCAATATCATGATGCAGATTCATCCTGAAGTCAGTACCGGCTTTATCTCAACCGATGGTATACCGTCACAGCAGACAACCGAGGTGACCACCGAGATTCTGACGCGGGATGGTCAGCCTATATTCATCGGCGGTCTGATAAAAAACAACCTGACCGATGGCAAAACGGGTGTACCCTTTCTCGGAAAAATCCCAGTCGTTGGCGCCCTGTTCTCCAGCCGCACGCGTGCGAGCAATAATACCGAGACGGTTGTGCTGATCTCGCCCTATGTCGTCGGTGGCAAGGCACATCAGCTGATGCTGGAAAAATCCGCCCGCGTTCAACATCAGCAGAAGCGGCTGAATGCCGAGCTTGATCGCATCGGTTCCGAGATGGATATAAAGGCTGACGACGCCGCAGCGGTTGAGCGTGAGAGCTACGACAATGACTGGGATGACCCTCGGCAGGATGAGGATCTTTGGGGAGATGATAGTTATTTCTAGCCGAAATAAGTAGTGGTTAATCTATGCGCATCCACCCAAACCGTCATTCCCACGTCTTTGCGAGCGAAGCGAAGCAACCTTTTGACACGCGCGCAAGTGGGGTAGGGTGCGCCGTGCGCACCGCTGTTCAGCAATCTGGCTTGTTGTACTGAATTCGGTGCGCACGGCGCACCCTACGACTGAAAGCCCTAGCCCGCATTTCTCACCAGGCGGGCTAGGGGCAGACGAGCTCAGTAACAGTTGTTGCCAGAACGTGGGTTGAGGTGCTCTGATATGTTGACTCATGATCCATCGTCTGCCCGGTTGAGTGCCTTGCGGACATCTTGATCATTTGGGTCGTTTCTGACGGATAACTTCACCAAAGGCCATGTATTCACTCGCGCCGAGGCGCGCAATGGGCGCGAGCCTGTCGGCATGGACTTTCAAATACCCTTTTGTGTCGGTGCTGGTGATGGCGTCATCGATATATATTTGATTGACCTTGCCGAATATCACCGATTGGGGTGTGCGGCCAAGTTCATGGATCTGGTAGCATTCGCAGGCATAGGCGATCCTGCATGCCTTGATGCGGGGTAAACGCGAACCTTCAAACTCGACAGTGTCAAGTTTGAGCTGATCGAGTTCTGAAACATCGGCAGCCAGCGTTGCCGATGACTGATTCAGGTCCTCTAGCAACTCGCGATGGGCGATGTGCACGACGAAATCCTTACGTTGCTCAATATTGACGCGCGTGTCCTTGAAACTGCCATCCGGTTTCTTGCCGACCGAGAGCATGATCAGGGGCGGGGCACTGCACACGGCATTAAAGTAGGAGAATGGTGCCAGGTTGTATTTGTCCGGTTCAATTTCTGACAGCACCCAGGCGATGGGCCGGGGGATCAGGGTCTGGATCATGTGGAAATAAACCTGTGCAGGTTTGAGTGTTGACAGATCGAGTATCACGGTGGGTTACCTGCGTGTTGTCCGAAGCCTGATGCAAGATGATGGGTATATTTCATATCTCAATTAACCAGCAATTATCGTTGTTACGAACGACGCCATCTTTTGACACTCGCGCGAGGTTCAGGAGATTGCCACACCGCTGTCGCGGTTCGCAATGACGGTGTTTTTTATTCGTCTTTGCGAGTTCCTTGTTCGTCATTGCGAGCGAAGCCATCTTTTGACACTCGCGCGAGGTTCAGGAGATTGCCACACCGCTGTCGCGGTTCGCAATGACGGTGTTTTTTATTCGTCTTTGCGAGTTCCTTGTTCGTCATTGCGAGCGAAGCCATCTTTTGACACTCGCGCGAGGTTCAGGAGATTGCCACACCGCTGTCGCGGTTCGCAATGACGGTGTTTTTTATTCGTCTTTGCGAGTTCCTTGTTCGTCATTGCGAGCGAAGCCATCTTTTGACACTCGCGCGAGGTTCAGGAGATTGCCGCACCGCTGTCGCGGTTCGCAATGACGGGTTTTTTATTCGTCATTGCGAGTTCCTTGTTCGTCATTGCGAGCGAAGCCATCTTTTGACACTCGCGCGAGGTTCAGGAGATTGCCACACCGCTGTCGCGGTTCGCAATGACGGTGTTTTTTATTCGTCGTTGCGAGTTCCTTGTTCGTCATTGCGAGCGAAGCGAAGCAATCTCTTTACACCCGCGAAATATTCGAGGCTATTCCAGCCACTCCAGCAGATAATAAATCATCTGTCCTTCGGAGGACTTGGAAGGGCCACTGACGCGGGCGGCATAGCGCTTGTTGTCCGGATCGGCGTCATCGATCGCATCGGCTGCGGTGGCTTTGATGTCGACACAGCTGGCGGCAAAACGGTTGCGGCTGCGGCGCGGTACATACACCACGGCGAACTGCATCGAGGATGCGGTGGTTTCAGGATCGGGTGGTACGATGCCGCGCATGCTTATATCCGGGTTAGTGTTTGTTCATCTTGTCGACGTAGGCCATGCCCAGTGCGGACAGTACAAAGGTCAAATGGATGATGACGTACCACTTCAGTTTTTCGTTATCGATTTCCTGTGCATTCATGAATGCTTTTAGCAGATGTATCGAGGAAATCGCAACGATGGAGGCAGCCACTTTCTGCTTCAGCGAGCCCGAGTCGAGTTTGCCCAGCCAGGACAGTTTTTCCTTGCCTTCGTCGATATCGATCTGTGAGACAAAATTCTCATAACCGCTGAGCATGACCATGACCAGCAGACCGCCAACCAGCGCCATATCGACCAAGCTCAGCACCACCAGAATCAGCTCGGCCTCCTTTAAGGAAAGAACCACAAACACGGTATGAAAGGCTTCCTGGAAAAACTTGATACCCAGCAGCAGTACCGCGATGCTGAGTCCGAAATAGAGGGGGGCCAGCAACCAGCGGCTGGCGTACATGGTGTTTTCTATGAAACGTTCCATAAATGTTACTCGATTTTCAGTTGGATCAATTGTACCCGATCAATTACTTCAGTAAATCCTTTATCAGTGGCTCGAGATGATGGACATAGCCGAAGGAAACAGCGCGCAGGATGCCATCGCGGTCGACCAGGATCGACGAGGGTGTGCCCTGCAGCTTGTAGGTTTCGAAGGTGAGTGCGCGATGGCTTCTTCCTGCCAGGTAGCTAGACGCCTTTTCATAGACCGGCTGCTTGCGTTCATCGGGCCAGCTCGGGTAATCCGGCAGTTGCTGGATAATGAAAGCTTCTATTGCATCAGTGCGCACTTCAGCCGTATTTTTCATCAGCCTGTCCATGCCGATAGGGAACCGCAATGAGTAATCCAGCTTGTTATCCTGCAACAGGCCGGCCTTGCCCAGTTGCTGCCGTGGATCCCCGCAGAGCTCGCCTGTTGCCACAAAATGCTCGAGATTTTCCAGCGTGTTCTTATCGAAATCCTCGAAAGCGGTCGCCAGGCCGACCACGGTGAGACCCTGTTCGCTATAACGCTGATGCAGCTGCTGGGCTTCCGGCAGCGCATGAACAAAGCAGCCGGGGCAATTGACCTGAAATACCTCGACCAGCACCACGCGGCCTTTCTGGCTGCTGAAATTCACCGGTTCGCCCTGAACCCATTGGGCCACCTGAATGTCAGGCGCCGGATTGCCTATCATCGCGTTTGTGGTCATCTGCAGGGCGTATTTCAGCATCTTGCTGGCGAACCGGGCCGACAATCCGCTGATTATCAGAATAATATAAAGGTACGAGATAAATAAGACCGGCTAAGGACGAACCAGTTCAATCAGCGTAATATACGACCTCAGTATGAATCTCGAACACGATTATAAGGCACTGGAACCTGACATCATCCTGCAGGCGGTCGATTCTGCCGGATATCAGACCTCGGGTCGCATGCTGGCGCTCAACAGCTACGAAAATCGTGTCTATCGCGTCGAGCTGGAACAGGGTGCACCGGTGGTCGCGAAGTTCTACCGCCCCGACCGCTGGAGTGATGAAGCCATTATCGAAGAACACGCATTTGCATTTGAGCTGTCTGCTGAGGAAATACCCGTGGTAGCGCCGCTGGTATTTGCGGGCGAGACCCTGTTGCAATACGGCGGCTACCGCTTCGCCTTGTATCCACTGCAGGGCGGGCGTTGGCCTGATCTCGAATACACCGAAGACATGATCTGGATGGGGCGTTTCATCGCGCGCATCCATCTCGTTGGCAGCAGACATCCCTTTCATCACCGTCAGCACATCAGTATTCAGCGGTTCGGCACGGAGGCAGTTGAATATCTGCTGTCGAACAATTTCATACCCGGCCACCTGCAGAGGGCCTATCAAACCCTGGCTGACGATTTACTGTTCAGCATTAAACAGCGTTTTGAGCAGGCGGGCAATTATTCGACACTGCGCCTGCACGGCGACTGTCATCGAGGTAATGTGCTGTGGACAGACCGAGGCCCGCATTTTGTCGATCTGGATGATTGCTGCAACGGGCCGGCGATACAGGACCTGTGGATGTTGCTATCGGGCGAGCGCGCCGAGATGACGGTGCAGATGATCGATTTGCTGGAGGGCTATCATGAGTTTGCCTCGCTGGACATGGCTGAAATGCATATGATCGAGGCATTGCGTACCCTGCGTATGATGCATTATGCGTCATGGCTGGCCAGACGTTGGGATGATCCGGCATTTCCGCAGGCATTTCCCTGGTTTGATACCACTTCATACTGGGAGCAGCATGTACTGGAGCTGCGTGAACAGCTGGCTCGTATGCAGGAGCCGGTATTGACTGTCTAGCCCGCATTTCTCGCCAGGCAGCGTAGACAACTGATAAGGCAATGGCTATTTTGAGACAAGCTAGTATGATCGAACAAACAGTATATTATTCAAGCTTGGCTATCACGGTACAGGCTGGTTTTCGTATGCTTAAGACCGCAGGGTGCGGCATGCGCACCGCGAATCTTCAGTTTGCTGGCCGGTTCCGGTGCGCATGGCGCACCCTGCGGTCTCTTCACTCGAACCGTAACGATGGCGACGCTTTTCGCTCCAGAGTGACGCTTACGAACACTTGTCCGCATTCCTCACCATATTCTGGTGAGGAATGCGGTCCAGGTTTGTAACATGTGTGGACGAATCGATGCGCATGATCCCATCGGCGTTAACAACCTGGTCAGTGTGCTGGATGTGGTTATACCCAAAGACAGGTTTCCGCCACGATACAACATTGCGCCCAGTGCAACACTGACAACGGTTTGCTACAAGGTGGGCTTCGAAGTGGCTGACATGCATTGGGGTATCGTGCCGCACTGGGCCAGGCCCGGACAGTTCGAACGTCCGTTGATCAATGCCCGGGCTGAGACCATCCACGAAAAACCCTCATTCAGAAAGCTGATCGCGCATACACGCGTTATCGTTCCGGTCAATGGTTTCTATGAATGGCGGCGTGCTGAGGGCAGCAAGGCCACGTTCTATTTTCGTTCAACCAGTCAGGAGGCCCTGGCGCTGGCCGGCATCTATCAGATCGATCGTGACGGGGTGATGCAGTGTTGTTTGATTACCACGGATGCAAACGATGTGATGCAGCCGGTGCACAACCGTATGCCTGCATTGATACCGCAGCAGGCTATGCAGGATTGGCTTTGCTCGGAAGATACCCATGTCATCGATGCGTTGATGAAACCCGCTGCGAATGACAGTATAAAAGCCGTTGAGGTATCGAATTACGTGAACAATGCGCACAACGAAGGCGAGAAGTGCATCAGGCCATTATAAGAAGGCGTATGTGCAAGAGGATTATTTTTTATCGATTCATTACTTATTGAAGTATAAACAGGAGAGCATGTGAAGATATCGATCATTAGTGGTAGTCACCGCAACCCGTCGCAAAGCGAGAAGGTTGCCCGACATATTGAACAGACACTGCAGCAGAACCATGGTGCCGACACCTGGCTATACGTCCTGGCCGACAATCCGCTGCCCCTGTGGGACCAATCCCTGTGGGAGAATAATGCAGACTGGAACGAACGTCTTGCACCACTCAAACAGCAGCTGGTATCGAGTGATGGTTTCGTGATCGTAACGCCGGAATGGCACGGCCAGGTGCCGGCGGGTCTGAAAAACTTTTTTTTGTTGTTCAACCGCTTTGAGCTGGGACACAAACCGGCGATGATCGTGGCGGTTTCCAGTGCGGATGGCGGTGCCTACCCGGTCGCTGAACTGCGCATGAGCAGCTACAAGAACAACCGTATCTGCTACATCCCGGAGCAGATCATCGTGCGTAATGTTGAAAAAGTGCTGAACGAAGATGCGGCCGATAATGATCCGGACGCAGATGACTACTTCAGGGAACGTATCACCTGGTCATTGGGTATTCTGAAGGGCTACGCCCAGGCACTGAAAAGCATGCGTGAGACTGTGCAGGTGCATCATGATAAGTTTGGCAATGGCATGTAGATAATTTCAACGCAAAGGCGGAAAAAACTGTTCACCACGGAGTCACAGAGGGCACAGAGAAAAGCATTGTATTATCTGTAAATGTCTGGATTTGATCTGACAGTACTGTTAACTACACTTTAATTAGGCCTGACACTGCCGATGCAGTCAAAAACACTATCACATTATTGTAGTAATGAAATAATGACTGTAGGGTGCGCCGTGCGCACCGAGACTGGGTAACACACTTAAATTTCGCGGTGCGCACGGCGCACCCTACGGTTGATTCATTCAGCTGTCAGTTAACAAAGCAAAGCTCTGTGTCCTCTGTGACTCTGTGGTGAAATGCTTTCTTAGAATCTTGAACCGGATTACCGTTCAAGCGGTGCGCCAGCCCGGGTTGGCATTGTCGGCTGATGTGTGGCTGGCTTCTGATTCCTGCTGCGTGCTCTGCCGGGTTCTTCTCAACATGGCTTCAACCCGTGCTGCCTTTATGTATTTTTCTTCGATAACTTTCGGGTAGAGCGCGTGCAGCTTGTCGACCAGCATGGCGTGCTTGCGCGCTGCGCACTCGAATGTTTCACGTTGTGCATCTTTCAGGAAATCCAGCAATAGCAACCACGGTGACATCCAGTTGATAAACTCATGTACCAGAGCAGCATCACCCTCATTTTCCCAGTGCTCTTCAATGAACATGCGGGGGAACAGCCGAGGTGACATTTCGCGTCCCACCAGGGCGTTGTCCAGGTTGATGCCTTTGAGTCCAACACCGTAGCCATTTTGTTCACGCAGGAACCACTGCGCCGATGGATTGTGTCCCGCGCGCGAGTTAACCAACCGGTTTAACAGTTCAGCATGGCTGTCAATACTATCGTCGGGACTGGTAATGTCAGGCTTGAACTGGCGGCGGCACAGATTACCCGCACGCCAGGACAGCAGGTCGTTTTCGTATAAATCGTGATCACGGCAGGCGCTGTCGATCAAAGCCAGTGGTTGCTGCGTGTCTTTGTCGAGCAACCACAGTTCGAAATGATCACGGAATTCAAATGGCACATCTGCCGCATAATGACGCACGACTTCGAGCAGTCGTTCACCTTTATGCTGGATTTCATGGTAGTGATAGCAGGACAGAACCGGAGCGCGCTTGAGACCCGTGGCGTTGCTCCAGCTACCGAAGCGAATATACGGGTTGTCTATATGCGCAAACTCTTCGGGTTCAGTGTCCGCGGTGTCAAAGTGATCGCGGACATAAAGAAGCCAGTTGACGCCGTCAGTTGTGACTGCTTCGGCGTCATCCAGAGCGATGACATTCATGACACCGCGGAATGGATTAAGAATCCGCTCGCTATAACAGACGATGTTCATACTGTATTTATAGCGTAAAAAATCGCGTGTGGGTATCGAATAACCGGCATATGATCAAAAGGCCTCAGATTCGTACAAGCCTATTTTTCAGGGAACCTCTTACTTCTCCAGCTTCCTTAGATACAATAATGTGGCGCTACCACGTTGCTGTCTCACTTACTTGTCGTTGCGAGCCGCGACAGCGGCGTGGCAATCTCCCGCAGCTTGCGCATGTGTTGAAGCACTAAATCCTAACAGCCACAGTGACGCAGGGTGCGCCGTGCGCCCGACTCCGCAGCAAAATCCTGCTTGTTGTACTGATTTTGGTGCGCACGGCGCACCCTACGATGTATACACTGTATTTAATCAACGCAATACGCACCACGTACAGCAATGACGCACTAGTAAAATAACATCAGGGCTATGAGCGGCCGGATTGTCAAGTCTCTTCGCGGCTTTTTGTGAAGATATTCCTCAAATTACAGCGTTCAATCTCAATTGATAACGTGTTATAAAGGCTGGTTGTTGAAGGTATTAATTTTTTTTATGGCAAGCGTCGAGCGCGCCGTTAACACCCTGAATAGGCAGACCGCTGTGTTGACGCTTGTAGCCAACGACCCCTGTGTTATGCTGTTTTCATGGATAAAACAGCGCTCGCGATCACAATCCTGATTGCCGTTATTGCGGCATTGCTCACTTTTCTGCGCCTCTATTTTGGCGGCCAGATGGGTAACTGGTTTGATTGATGTGCCGGCCATTGTGAGTACAATGGAGTGATACACAGGTGTATCTCGGAGGTGCCTCATGAGTTCAGTGGTCAGTGATGTTGCCGTTCATGTCGATGAAGCCTTGAGCGAACGTGAACTGTTTAACCTTGAACAGACCATTCGCAGTGAATACGGTGTGATCTCAGTCGGTCATAGCGCCGCAGACAGGCATATGATGTTCGTGCTGTACGATCCTGAAGCTATCAGTGGTAAAGACGTGCTTAGTCGTGTGACCGATCAGGGATTTCATGGTGAATTGATCGGATTTTGACACAGCGGCCCAGGTTGTAGCAATAAGACTTATCGGGCTTGTTCCTCGATCCCGATGAACTATTCGTCCAGTGTATAATCTGTTAAGGTATCAATTTAGCTCGTACACGTTGAGAAAGATTATGCAAATTGGAGATCAGAAAGTCGTCACCCTTCACTATACGTTGACAGATAGCGAGGGCAGAGTCATCGACAAGTCCGACGACGGCACGTTTGCCTACCTGCATGGCGCCAGTAACATTATTCCCGGTCTGGAGAATGCGCTTGCGGGAAAATCAACCGGAGAAGAAGTGACAATCTCTGTCTCACCAGAAGAGGGATATGGCGCTCGCGATGATGCCATGTTGCAGCAAGTACCAAAATCCATGTTCGAGGATGGTAGTCAGATCGCAGTCGGTAGCCAGTTTCATGCGCAGGGACCTAACGGTGAGATGCTGATCGTAACTGTGATGGAAGTCCAGGACGAGCATGTCCTGGTCGACGGTAATCACCCGCTGGCCGGTGTCGATCTTCATTTTGACGTGACCATCATTGATGTACGCGAGGCGTCAGCAGAAGAACTCGAACACGGCCATGCCCATGGTCCTGAAGGTCATCATCACTAGCCCGCATGCTGTTGTATTATTAACAGTCAAGCCCGCACCAGGCCCTGCCAAATAGCAGGGTTTTTTTATCAGGCGAACATATTATAGATCCACGCAAAAAGCGCGCCGCCGATCAATGCATCGACAGCTCCGTAGGCAGATCCGATAATGACCTGATAGAGGCTGCCATCGTGTATATGTCCGGGGTAGAGTGAAGCCACTACCCTCAAAAAGGAGCCGCCGAATTCAGGCCAGGTCATATTCGCGAGGCCAATAGCTAACATCGCCAGGCCCCAAAGAATGCCCGCTGCGAGCGCAAACGCCTTTATATTAAGCCCCATCATTCAATCCTCATCTTGGTTGGTGTTTTGACACGTGTGAAATGTATTTTCTCTCCGGCTATATAGCAGATGAGCACGGAAATTATGAATTTATAATATAAAGGATCGTGTTGTGAAAACGCCAACTGCATGATGCGAAGTGACAGCACTCGCTGCAAGCGTTTGTGTTTTATCACAGAATTAATGATTGTAGAATTTGCAAAGGATTTGTATATCATATAATGAAATGCATAAGCATATATTTTAACGATGGTAGAGGTAAGGGTAATCAGGCATGAAGAGTAATAAAAAACTTCAAAAATATTTCTTTGTGGATGACTCTGATATTCACGGTAAAGGGCTTTTTTCACGGATTAAAATTAAAAACGGAACCTATCTCGGGCGTTATCATGGGCCTAATGTAAAGGATAATGGCATGCATGTGTTATGGATCGAACAGGATGATGGTGAATGGCAAGGCATAGACGGAGAGAATATGCTGCGCTATCTGAATCATTGCTCGAAACCCAATGCCGAGTTTGATGGTCAGGACCTGTATGCGATCCGTGATATCAAGCCGGGCGATGAAGTGACATTTGATTACGGTGAGGAGCCATAATTTTCCGTAGAGACTGTGAAAAAATCTGCCAATATGATCGATACCGCTGTTAGATGCTACTCTCAGCGTCTGCTTAACCCGTTTCGGGGTGTGGTTAATGTCGTACGTTATCAATATGCTGAAGCAGTCACTTCTGATGGAGTGCATTGGGATATTTATGTCAGCAATGATTCTCTGCTGGATGGCCTGACAAGCAGCGGAGCGGTGCAGATCAGCGATATCCGTTATGGCCGTTGGAGCCAGGCTGCAGGCCTGACCCGAGGGCCGATCTATCCTTCGGATGAGTTTTACATGCTGGAAGAAATGGGTGCCTTTGTCTATCAACATCTACTCGAAGTACATGACAAGTTACCTTTTCCGTTCATGGATAATATTGAATTGTGGCTGTTGGACAAAAAAAACGACCCGCTCGCTCTGTTAAATTCGGTCGTTGATGCGACAGATATCGACAATTACCAGCTGCTCGACTGGCGAGCAGGTCGTTTGAGCCGGGAATCGTTCAGGCCGGCATGCGTCGATACCGCTGCCGATGGGGCTGTCGACTGTGCTGCGGACATATTGATCGACTACATTAATAATTACGCTGATGTGCCACCCGCAGCACAATGGTTCAAAAGAAACCAGGATGGTTCCGCTACAGGGATCACCGGGCACAACATCGATGCATCCTTGACTGGCAGAGTAATCGGTGCCGAGGCCTTTCATCCGTTTTTTATTTCCGCGGTACACAACGATGACTTTCACACCCGGTTGGTGCGGGAGTTTATCGAGTGGCAATCACCCTGGCTTTTATTGCTCGATACCCTGAGCAGGGAAGACAGGGAAATTTTCGAGCGCCATGCGCGTAGACAGGCCATGGTTGTCGACCAGCAGTATTTGCTGTACCCCGAAGTCATCGATCCGTCCTTTATCCGTGCTGCTCGCGTCGAAGCCAAGTTGCGCAGAACGCATATACAGGAAGTTGATCAGGATGAAGTCATGTCGACGTTCTATATCGAACTTAATCCGAGCCCGACTGAATAAAGAGTGACCCGTATTACTTACCGCAGAGGCGCGTAGACGCAGAGATGACTACCGGGGTTCGTAGGAGCAACTTTAGTCGCGAATTGTTCAGGTTCGCGACTAAAGTCGCTCCACACACAATAGAAACCCTCTGCGTCTCTGCGGTGAAAATAACTCACAAAATACAACTTGTCGGAAGCGCGGGTTTGTAATCCGGTGATGATTACCCAAGATCGACCGGTAGATAAAAGAACACAAAGCGCCCGTCTTCAAAGTCCACTTTCAGCGTTGCGCCATGGTAGAGTCCATAATCAACATACCCCGGCACGGCGCTGAATGCATGACATTCACTCGCGTGTTGCGGCGACTCGAAATCACGATCACGGTCATACCAGGATAGCAGCATGTGTTCACCCAGTTTTTCATCGGCGATGCCATTTGCAATCTTCATGGCTTCAAGGTAGTCGGACGCTGGAGGGCTGGGCCGCACGCTGATAATCTCTACCCCATCATAGGAGGGAGGGCTGAGGTCACAATGGGATCCGGTTTCGTTGTTATCCATGATGAAATTCAACGCCGGTGTGGACATCAATGTTGTTTGGCAGGTTCTTTGATACTGGACATTGCTTCATGCGCGATACGATGTAGTCAACTCTGTCATCGCTCGGGTCACCCGAGGCCAGATAAACGTTGAAGCTGACGTCAACTTTCTCCAGGAGCCAGTCTTCACTGGCCTCAACCCGTATTTCGCCCTGTGATGCTGCAAGTACAAGATCACGTTCTGTGCTGTTCGTACGCAGGAACAAATGCTGACAGGTGAAAATCGAATAGACATAGATCAGGAATCCTGGTGTCATGGGATCAAGCTCGAGTGGTTCCCAGCCTTTCTCAGTCAGGACCTGTACGTCCAGTGTCACAATAGTGTTATCGGATGAGGTATAAGAGGCGCTCAGGCGCAAGTTGAAAATGTGTTTACTCATGGTCAGACATCTAGACTGCTTGAATCTTCACAATGTTATCAGCGACAGGATACTGCCGGTACACTCAAAATCTCCATCACATTCGTCATAATGAAATAATGCCTGTAGGGTGCGCCGTGCGCACCGGGCCTGAGCCACGCAGTTAGATACCGCGGTGCGCACGGCGCACCCTACGATCGTTCCATTCAGCTGGCGGTTCGCTTCTGAATTTTTTCCACGATCTGCAAGATCAGATCTGAGTCACCGCACATAATGCCACGCGCGTGTTCGCGTGTCATTAATATCCGGGCTAGCCCGCATTTCTTACCAGGGGGCGAGATTACCACGCAGGGATTTGGATCCACAAAGGATTTTGCGAAGGAGCGGAATAACAGTGCGTATTTCCGACTGAGCAAAATACTTTGTGGATTCAAAGATCAAGTGAGGGCTCGTCCATCTGGTGAGAAATGTGGGCTAAGGTCTGAGCTTTTCTGATAACGCCTGGCTGATTCTGTGATTCGGGAAATGCGCTTCCAGTTTGTTCAGTTCGGCTTTAGCCTTTTCGAGCTCGCCGTCTTCAATCATACGGTTGATCCTCACTTCCCACATCTCTGGTGTCAGCACGGCGAACGGGGCGCTGTCCGCAGCCTCCATCCTCGACCAGGTTTCGTCTGTCGGGGTATCTGCTACCCGGTTTTCCCTCTCTGCGGCGCGTGACAAGTTGCGCGTTACGGCGGCGTCCATGTCATGGGTGGCTGCCGTGCCGAGGCCTGGTGTGGCCTGTTTCGCTGCCGGTGTGCCCGGTTCCGGTCTCATGCTTCGCTCAGTGAGCGGCGAGGGTGGGCTCATCACCCCGTTGCGAGTTTCGCCAGCGCTGTAAAACTGGAACGCGTCATCATCGGCCGGTTCCGATGAAATGTTTTTTTGTACAGAGGTCTGTTCGGTTTTTTGTAGCGACTCCTCCTGCCTGAGCACGGGTACAAGAATCACAGCGATGACGATGACGGCAGCGACCGACACAGCGACAGGCCAGCCTGCTGAAAACGGGCCCGCGTTCGCCGGTTTTTCAACAGCCTTGCGCGAGGCGCTCAGAATAGTGTCATCAAGCGTTTTCGACGGAACCGCTTCGTCAGCCTCGTGGTACAGCCCGGAGATCTTGTCGTCAGCCTGACTCATGCATGATCTCCAGTTGTTGCCGCAGCTTTTTCATCGCATAGCGCAAACGACTTTTAGCGGCTTCATAGGTTATTCCAGTGATATTCGCAATTTCGTTGATACCCAGTCCCGCTTCTTCTCTTAACAGAAAAGCCTCCTTTTGATCATGGGGCAATTCGGCGATCGCTTTCATCAGGCGTTTATGCTGGTGGATTGTTTCCAGCCGATTTTCGGGCTGTACCTGGCTTGTGTCACTGATAGAAGATAACTTTTCAGCGTTGTTGTCAAGCGGACGTACGCTTTGTCTGCGGTAATGGTCAATAATGCGGTTACGGGCGATGTGGTAGAGCCAGGTCTTGAATGTGGCCTTGATCTGATAGCTCATGCGTGAGCTGATCACCTTCAACCATATATCCTGAAACAGCTCATCGACGGCCTGTGGGCCACACTGGCGCAGGATGAAACGGTACAAAGGCCCTTTATGGCGGTGATACAGGACCTCGAAAGCATCTGCATTACCCCGTGAGTATTCCAGCATCAGGCTCTCATCAGAAATTTCTTCATCCATACAGTGCAAGCTTACGCATTTATTGACCAACTTTAAACACTGATTCAAGCAAGAGGGCCGGCTCCCAGTCAAGCAGCAGGGCGTTACTGTCTATTCTGACTGGTGTGAATATGCGGGCTCGTCGTTTGCAATGATTTTGCCAGATTGACAAGCGTGATGAATTCACCGCGATAACCGAACGGATCCTTGCCGCGGGCTTGACGTGCCAGTTCCAGGACATCATTGAAGTTAAAGTCATCAGTATGTTCGCCTCCTCGTAATAATTGTCCAAAACCTGCAACAGCGGCTGAAAAGCGGAAGTTGTCGCTGGTGTTGTTCGCACGGTTTTTGATGTCCGTGACCCGTATCGGGCGTTCAATCAGCCTGCTGTTCTCCGATTCCGGTTGTTTGTAACGCAGGCGCAGCAGCGCTACTTCGTCCTTGTGGGTTGCTGATGCGGTGTCGATCCTGGCGTAGCGCAACGGGTCGATGCGTTTGTTGTTACTGGCGACCAGGTTGATCTCGTAAAGCGCCGTCACGCTGTGGCCAGCACCGATCTCTCCAGCGTCAACCTTGTCATTGTTGAAATCTTCCCGTTCGAGTGCGCGGTTTTCATAGCCGATCAGTCTGTATTCAGCAACCACTGCGGGATTGAATTCGATCTGGATCTTGACGTCTTTGGCGATAGTATTCAGAGTTGAACGCATCTCATCGACAAGCACTTTCTGTGCTTCATTCAGCTTGTCGATATAGGCGTAATTACCATTGCCCGCGTCCGCCAGCTGTTCCATCAGCTGGTCGTTATAATTACCTGTGCCAAAGCCCAGGGTTGTCAGTGAAATGCCGGACTTGCGTTTTTCTTCAACGAGGTCTTTCAGGGCCTCGAAATTGACGGTACCGACATTGAAATCACCGTCAGTCGCGAGTATGACGCGGTTGATGCCGCCCTTGATGAATGACTGCCGGGCCAACTGGTACGCTGTGCGAATGCCAGCAGCGCCATTTGTGCGTCCTCCAGCGCTGAGCGCATCCAGCGCCTGACTGATTTTTGCAGTTTCGTTGCCGGCGGTGGCTTCCAGCACGACACCACTGGCGCCGGCATACACGACCAGCGAGATACGGTCTTCAGCACGCATTTGCTTGCTCAGCAGTTTGAGTGCGGACTTCAACAGGCCGAGCTTGTCGGGTGATTTCATCGAGCCGGAAACATCGACGAGAAATACCAGGTTGCACGCCGGTAGTGATGTTCCAGCCATGTCATAACCCTTTATGCCGACATGCAGAATGTGAGTGTCTGCATTCCACGGTGTTGGGCCAATCTCGGTGGTGACTGCGAAAGGATCTCTGCTGCTGTTTGGTGCAGGGTAATCGTATGAAAAATAATTAATCAGCTCTTCAACTCTGACAGCGTCCTCGAATGGCAGCTGACCGTTGTTCAGCAGACGACGCACATTGCTGTAGGCGCCTGTATCGACATCGATGCTGAAGGTTGAAACGGGTGAGTCGGTAACCCGTTTTATGCCATGGTCATCAAAGTGGGCATAATTCTCCCGAATAACGGATTCATTCGGCGGGACTAGATTTGGCATGCCGGATGCGGCGCCGTAAGGGAGGCTCTGATAGCTTGTGGCCTCTGCCATGCTTGACAACGGTGTGCTTGCACGCATCGCGCGCTTCCTGTTCAACCCGTCATGATCGTCAGCCGGCTCAGCATTGTCTGTCGATGGCTTGCTTGCCTGTGCATCCCGATGGTGTTGTGGCTTTATATCGACCACCGCCGCGGAATGACTCTGAGCGCCTTGTTCACTCGGTTGAGACTGTGTGCATGAGATCAGTAGTGAGCTCAGCGCAATTGCGCTCAGGCCCATCAGTAGTATCGACATGATAGTGTTAAGAGGCTGCTTACCCATCGGATTCTCCTGTGTTTTATCTGCTCTTGGTTGTGTAAACGCAGGAAAGTCGAGAAAGGGTTAAGGCGTTCAGGGTGGCTAAATTTCAGGGCACCTGGTGAAAAATGCCGGTTAAGAGTCGATTGATGTGAGTGCCGCCTTGCAATTGCGGCAGTAATAGCGCGCCTGGCCGCGCAAGATTTTATTATGACGGGCTGTACTAATATGATGCCGCGTACATGCGCACCGGTAGGCATGGCGTTGCTGCTTGCGTACCGGGATGCCTGATAAGTTGTAGTTACCCGTGGCCCTGGGTTCAGCGCCGAGCGACAGCATGACCTGCTGCCATTCCACACCATGGGGTTTGACTCTGCTGGCGCCATACAGAATATCTACGACATAATGGGCTACTTCATGTGGAACCGTTGTTTCGACATTGTCGTCAAAATACTTGGCGAACAGGTATGGATTGTAGCGAATGATGCGTTTGCTGCTGTTCACCTTGTACATACCGGCGGCACGTCCCTTCAGGTCGAACAATACCGGTATTATTGGAAGCGGATGGTTGTATATCAGGCTCGCCTGGCGGATAATTTCACCGGTTTTCAGTCGCACCTGTTGCTCGCGGCGATGGCTGATAGGCTCGATGGTCTCGTTATTTTCAGCTTTTAGCATTGGCACAAGTAAAACACAGGCTGGTTGCCGGGTCGAATTGCAGGCGTTGGAAGGCTATTTCATCACCACACTCAACACAATGGCCGTAGTCATCGTGTTCAATGCGCCTGAGTGCAGCGGCTATTTTCTGTAATTGAAGTTCACGCCTTCTTTCCCTTTCCTGTGACATTGCCTGCCCCTGCAGGGCATCCATGCGTGACAAACGGCCAAAACGTGTTTGATCGAGCTCGACGACTGCTGCTGCAGCATTACCGGTCTGCTTCAACTCGACAAGCTGATTGTGCTGTTGAAGCAATAGCATTTTGAGTTCAAATATCTGATTGGTCTTGAGCAAGGTCATGGTATCCAGGTCTCTAACGCAGGTGCGTGTGGTCCATATTAATCGCTTGCCTGATTTTATCAGCGATTTTCTTCTGCTGGTCTTCAGTGTACGGTGTTGCTGCCAGTTTACTCCACACAGGCGCTGGCCAGGCGGCGTCCGTTTTGTAACGAACGATATGGTGCAGGTGCAATTGCGGAACGAGATTTCCAAGCGCGGCAATGTTGATTTTGTCGGCATCGAACACATTCGCGATAGTGCTGGCGAGTCTGGACGATTCAGCGATGAGTTGGTTCTGGTCTGCCACAGTGAGTTGGTGTATCTCTGTGATATTTGGGCGATCCGGTACAAGCACGAACCAGGGATAATTGCGGTCATTCATCAACAGCAGGTGACATAACGCGAATTTGCCGATAATTATCGTGTCCTCTAGCAACTGTGGATGGATGTTGATGGACGTGTACTCGGGTTAGTTGATTTTCGTCAAAGTGACCGCAGTCTGCTTGCCATAGGCTTCATCGAAGACCAGGTCAATCGATACTCTGTCATCGTTTTCGTTGATCTTGATCTGTTGCAGATCGGGTATACGGTTAGCCAGCCAGGTGCAGAGGGCGGCAGACATGACTTCGTCGTTTGACCGCATTGCACTGAGAAGATTGGCCGCAACAAACTGAGCCCGCTGATTGATGTCAGGGTTGTCAATGAGTTCATTGCCGACCATGATTCCCGCTTTCATTTTTAGATCCATCTTGTCGAGATAAGCCGCCTGGTGCGGGGGTAACGGCTGGTCTCTATCGTATTCAAGCTGGGCGATGCCGTTTAACAGCACAGCGAATAGATTACTCATGGACTTCACGACGGTAAAAGTTAAAATTTGTACCTATTCTCGCGTAGCAAGACGTCTGCTGCAAGCAAGTGGAAAAAACAGGCAAATTTATCATGGTATAAAACCCGTTTGCTGGTGATATGATTAAGGAAAATCTGATGTATTCAGAGCTTCCTTAAATACAACTGCAGTCGCGGAGGTTGTCACCAAACAGCATGTCTTATCATAAGGTCCATACTAATGCCTGATTGGATAAATGCAGAAATTATCGGGAACCACGAATGGACAGACAATCTGTTCTCTTTGCGGTTTCGTGCACCCCTCGGTGAGTTCAAAGCAGGTCAGTTTGTTCGACTGGCAATGGAAATCGATGGTGAAATTGTGGCACGGCCGTATTCGCTGGTTAATTCACCGACTGAATCCGAACTGGAAGTATTCTTCAACATCATTCCGCAAGGCCCTTTGACACCAAGACTGGCAGAGCTGAAACCCGGCGATTTCATCAAGGTGGCAGATAAGCCCTATGGCTTCTTGACGGTTGAAGAAATACCGGATGCCCGTGATCTGTGGATGCTGGCGTCAGGAACAGGTGTCGGCCCATTCATTTCGATTCTTAAATCGGGAAATGCGTGGCGAAAATTTGAAAATGTCGTGCTGGTCTACTCGGTCAAGACCGCCCGTGAGCTGGCTTATCAGCATGTGATAGCGGAGATCGGCACGCAGTATCAAGCGCAATTATCATTTGTACCCGTGGTAACGCGTGAGCGCATCGAAGGCGCGCTTAACCAGCGAATCACCGCTGCGCTTGAATCCGGGGTGCTGGAACAGACGGCTGGCATTCGTTTGAGTGCGGACGATTCTCATGTGATGATGTGCGGAAATTCCGCGATGATTGCAGATGTTACGGAACTATTAAAGGCCCGAAATATGCGTAAACATTTGCGTCGCGAGCCGGGCCACATCACTACCGAAAAATACCATTGATCGCCATGCAATTGGCGGGCTGCGTCGGCCTTGGTGCAATGTCCGGGCTAATCCGATCCGAAAATCCGTGCCTGATTTTGAACGGATGGACTTGACGCATTGTTAAAAATTGAACGGATTTTTTCTCGCCAAGGCGCCAGGAACGCAAAGTAGTCACATATTTTTACTACAATCAACCGGCGTTGTTTTAGCACACGCCCGATCCGCATTTCTCATCTCGTCTTTCGAGTGATAACTGCGCTTCCTGGTGTGGAGAGGTTTACTGAGATCCAATGCAATGGCTCTATTTAACACTGGTGTCTGCGTTCTGCATTGCTACCGCGGACGCACTCACACGTAAATACCTGCAAGCTTACAATGCCCGTGAGCTGGTCATCATTCGTTTTGGTATGCCAGGTCTGCTGTTGCTGCCGCTGCTGCTGCTGCAGCCGATGCCGGTGCTGGCCACCGAATTCTGGTACTGGACGGCCGCACTGGTTCCGCTCGAAGTGACTGCCATGCTGTTGTATTCGCAGGCCATCCGCGATACCTCACTATCATTAACGCTGCCCTATCTTGCTTTTACCCCGGTTTTCAATACGCTGACGGGCTATGTGCTGTTACAGGAGCAGGTCTCTATCACAGGGTTCTCCGGCATTTTGCTGGTTGTGTTTGGTGCCTGGTTACTGAATCTTGAGCACGCCCGCGGCGAGCGTTTCGATGTGCTGGCGCCTTTTCGCGCCATTATCACAGAGCGAGGCTCCCGCCTGATGCTGATCACTGCCGCCCTCTACAGCGTGACTTCGGTGCTGGGAAAAGGGGCGCTTGCGTACACGACGCCTGTGTTTTTCGGGACACTCTACTACGTCGTTCTTGGTTTTATCGTGATTGTTATATTTTCAGCAGGCGCAAAATCAACCGTCCACGTGCTCTGGCGCAAACCGGTTGCGCACCTGGCGATCGGTGTGTTTATGGGTATCATGGTGGTGACACATTTCTTTGCCATCCAGCATGTCGAAGTGGCATACATGATAGCGGTGAAACGCACCAGTCTATTGTTCGGGATACTGTACAGTGTATTATTGTTTCACGAGCGCGCGCGAGTTGAGTATTTTTTCGCGGGTGGCATGATGCTGGCAGGTGTGTATTTGATCGTCAGCTAGCCCGCATTTCTCACCGGGCGGCGTAGAAAAATGAGTTGGCACTGGCTATCAGGAGTAAACCCTGGCGGCGCGCTGTGTTGCCGCCAGGGTATGAGGACCTAAGGAAACTCTGATTTATTCAGAGCTTCCCTGTTAAGAATTGCGGGCTGGATTCAGGCTACGCTGCCGAAGGATTTGTCAACTGCGCCTGCGGGGACATCAAGCCCGGCCAGTCTGCAGCCTTGCGCCACCGGGCCGCCGGGGATGATCTCATAAAGATATTTCATGCCTCCTTTAGAATGAAAACTTTCTTCCAGTGCATCTTTGATTTGACGCAGATGCGGTCTTTCAGCTTTGTTGTAGTACTCCTGAAGTGAGCGAATCAGCTGCCAATGGTCGTCGGTGAGCTCAAGACCATCTTCACGGGCCACTGTCTCAGCTACTGATACGTTCCAGTCACCTGGGGCGTGAGGAAATGAATCTGCCATATTTACTCCTTTGCGTGGGTTGTTGTGTTATTGAAATAATTCGAGGCTTGATCTTAGCCTGCATATTGCATAAAGGCGGACGCATAATTAAGAATATTTGTCGACACTCCAAACAGCCAGGCAAAAATCAACGGATTCTATTCCGGTTACAGTTTGTCCTCTTTGGTTTTACGGACAAGCTGGCGTCGCATCCTGAACGATTCCCTTTGATCCATAGCTATGGCTATGGATCAAGGGCGATCGTCCAGACTGGTTGCGCGTCTCGTCCATGAGGCTCACCCCTTGCGGGGGCCTGCGCGATAAATCTTTCCAGATGATTGATCGCCGGCTTGCCCATAAAACCCAAATCCTTCATGCAATATGCGGGTTGTTCATCTTACAGTCAATAACTTAATGAATCATAAGAATATGTCAAGAAATCAGACCAATGCCTTTTAAGTTATTGTTCCCGGTTCCTGGCATCACCATCTGGAGCCGGAATCAGAATTCCTCGACGGTATAACGTTTGACCTTGATTTGATCACTCCAGTAGTCTGCCGGCAGTCCTGCTTTGAGTTTCAGGTGGTTGAGGAATTCCTGTGAATCCGTCAGCGATTCCCAGACAGATGGCAGAAAAGTGCCCTTATTGAAGCCATCTTCCAGTATCAGGCCATCGATACCGGGCCTGATCTGCTGCACCAGATCCTCCTCTGAGTCAAAATCGATAGCTTCGGGGCTGCCCAGAACAGAAATATGCACATCGAGTCCGTCGAATTCGTTCGTGCTCAATGGCATAAAGCGGTTATCTGTAAATGCAGCGGCCCACGCATTGTAGGCAACATCTTCAACCAACGGGCGAACAGGCTTGAGTATGCCGATGCAGCCGCGTAATTTTTCGTTCTGATGCAGGGTGACGAAGGTGGCTTTTTTCGATTGAAGTTCTGCCGGATATCGCGAAGTATCTACGCTGACAGGCTTGCCGGTTTCCAGCCCGTGTTTGATCGAGCTGTACGCCAGCTCACGCAATAATCGTCGATTCTCTGTGCCTAACATTGTGTATTGCCTGACTAGTTGCTTTGTTTAGCTGCCTGGTTTAGCTGCCTGGTTTAGCTGCCTGGTTTAGCTAAGGGCCCATGCACCATAGCCAACCACGCTGCTTCTATCACCGGCGGTATCACCCGAGTTGCGCAGGTCAAGCGTGGTGACATGCAGCCCATGCTTTTTTGCAGCCAGCAGCAAACCGGTGACAGGGTTGCGGCCACATGCCTGATCGTAACGAATGGCCGATGGGTTCATGTCTTCAATGGCCTGGCAGGTCTCCTTGTCCATCGCACGCGCGGTCTGGTAGTCGTGGTAATGACTGAGGTCAGACGAGATCACAATCAGTGTTTCATCGTCACCCCACAGCTTTTCGAGTACCTCGCAGACTTCTTCAGCGTTGGCGTCACCCACCACAAGCGGTACCAGGCTGAAATCATCGAGTATTTCCTGCAGGAACGGCAGCTGTACTTCCAGGCTGTGTTCCTGTTGATGGGTTAAATCAAATTCTTCTACCTGGGGTAGCAAGGCGATTTGCCTGATCGCCTCACGGTCAATTTTTATGTTGCCCAGCGGTGTTTCAAAATAATCGGCGCTGCTGGTCGCGAGTCCGCGCAAGGGCACACGGTGGCAGGGGCCAAGCAGAATCACGCGTTTCACCGTATGCTGGACGTCTTTCAGTTGAGCAAATGCACTGGCAGCGATGGGTCCGGAGTAGATATAACCTGCATGTGGTACGATCAGTGCTTTCGGTTTCGAGCCGGTCTCCTCAACTGTGGACAACATTGATTGTATATCGTTGTGTAATTGTGCAGGATCAGCCGGATAAAATAAACCGGCAACCGCTGCGGAACGAGTTCTGGACATTATTCACCTCTGTTGCATATCATGGTGTTATAAAGGACCTGGTTATATATACCATTTATATTTAGATTAGCTAAGGAATTATTCCTTGATATTTATCAATAGACCCTCATATAGTGTGAAAATCAGTAATTAATACAATGACAAAGCCACACGAAAAACTTTCGCTTGATGATCCCGGTATCGTACCGACCCGCTATTGGCATAAGCTCGAAGATGGCAGGATTCAATGTGATCTGTGTCCCAGGGAATGCAAGCTGCATGCTGACCAGCGCGGGCTGTGTTTTGTCAGGGCCAATGTAAAAGACCAGATTGTGCTGACTACCTATGGCCGCTCCAGCGGCTATTGCATTGATCCAATTGAGAAAAAACCGCTGAACCATTTCTTGCCCGGAACACCGGTGCTCTCTTTTGGTACGGCTGGCTGTAACCTTGCCTGTAAATTCTGTCAGAACTGGGATATCAGCAAGTCCCGTCAGCTCGATACGCTGATGGACAAGGCAGATCCGGAGACGATCGCACGAGCCGCCGAACAACTGGGTTGCCGCAGCGTGGCTTATACCTACAATGACCCGGTCATTTTTCACGAATATGCGATCGATGTGGCTAAAGCCTGTAGAGCGCGTGATATCAAATCGGTGGCTGTAACTGCGGGTTATGTCAGTCCCGAGCCGCGTAAGGAGTTCTATCAGTACATGGATGCGGCTAATGTCGACCTGAAGGCCTTTACAGAGGACTTTTACTGGAAGGTTACCGGTTCGCATCTGGCGCCGGTTCTGGAAACCATTGAATATATCCATCACGAGACCGACGTCTGGATGGAGCTGACGACCTTGCTGATACCCGGTTATAACGACAGTGAAAAGGAAATTGATGAAATGAGCCGGTGGGTCGTGGACACACTGGGACCGGATGTGCCCATGCATTTCACGGCGTTCCATCCTGATTACAAGCTGATGGACGCACCCAGAACACCGCTTTCTACGCTTCGGCGGTCACGTGAAATTGCCAGGAGAAATGGGGTGCGTTATGCCTACACGGGTAATGTTCATGACAAGACTGGAGACAGTACCTACTGCCATTCGTGTGGTGTACGCCTGATCGAGCGCGACTGGTACGTGTTGGGTGAATGGAATCTGGATGCCGACGGTAATTGCAAACGCTGTGGTGCTCATTGTGCCGGTGTTTTTGAATCAGGACACGGTGACTGGGGTTCAAAACGCCAGCCGGTACGTCTGGCCAATTTCACCTGACTACTGCTGGATTTCGATAAATGCTTCTTTTTTTGCTGGACATATTTGGTTAAACTGGCCGAGATCGGAGAAAATGCCCCAACGTAAACTTCTGGCATGTGTTTGAGGGTGTAGCTGATTGATATTACATAAAATCAGTCGATGCCTGCAGTATTGGATGTCTGTGTCGTGCGCAATGGATGCTCAGAGTAGTCAAGCTTATGTATGAATCATTCTATGGTTTGAAAGCCAAACCATTTTCAATGTTACCGGATCCGGAGTTCCTCTATCTGAGCAAGAAGCACAGATTGGCACTCACCATGCTCGAGTATACGCTGATGAATAGTGCAGGCTTCTGTGTCATCACCGGCGAAATCGGTGCCGGTAAAACAACCTTGCTACGCAAGTTGCTGAGTACCGTTGAAGACGATGTCACCATCGGCATGATCACCAATACACACCAGTCATTCGGTGAATTACTGGACTGGGTGCTGGCTGCTTTCGGTATTCATGAGCCCGGCCTGGGCAAGGTTGAAATGCACCAGCGCTTCGTCGATTTCCTGCTTGAACAATACGCCAGTAATAAATCCACCTTACTCATCGTCGATGAAGCGCAAAATATGCCTGCATCCACACTGGAAGAGATGCGCATGCTGTCCAATATCAATTCGGAACAAGACCTGGTGTTGCAGGTCATTCTGGCGGGACAGCCAGAGTTGAAGGACATGCTGAGAAAGCCGGAATTGATGCAGTTCGCTCAGCGGATCGCCGTGGATTTCCATCTCGATGCCCTGAATTCAGATGAGACCATTCACTACATTCAGCATCGTCTGGTCACTGCTGGCGCAACAACGGATATCTTTACCCCGGATGCCTGCCGATTAATCGCTGAATGCAGTGGTGGCGTACCCCGATTGATCAACCTGCTGTGTGATACCGCGCTGGTTTATGGATTTGCCGATCAGTGTCAGATCATCGATGCCGATCTGATAGAGGAGGTCGTCAATGAACGCCTGGAGCATAGTATTCTGCCGCTGGTCAAGATCGATAAGCGCAGGAACACGAGTAAGGAAGATAACGATAATTTTCCGTGGATCAATCCCGAAGGCGGTACAAAAGGCCTGAAGCCAGCGGCTGAAAAAAAAACCACTGAAAAAAAAACAACTGAAAAAGCCGCTTCAATCATAGAACAGGCGGATGCTCAAGCGAACGGTGATGGGGGTTATTCACCACGGGTCGACGAAAATAACACAGAAACAGCAGAACCACCCCCACCTGTTGCGGCTGACGGACGATCTCAGCATAACAGCAAAGCCGTTGTTATCCCAACGCTAACCCTTGATGCCGAGCAGGCCATCCATGTTTCGTCATTCAGGCAGGGACAGGTATTAACCCCCGACGATGTAACCAGAACCGCACCCGGACACTTTTACGGTGCGGCCAGGCCGCGTCATGCAGCGCCTACAGCCGATCACACGGAGAAGTCTTGGTCCAGCAAGGGGTTGATTCTTTTTGCACTGGTCATTCTCGTCCTGTTCCTGTTCCTGTCTCTGTCACCAGCTTCATACGACTATGTCGCCGGTTTGTCAGGCTACCTGGGTAAGGTGTTGTCCGTAGGTCCGATCAACAACGACCCGGCGGAAATCGAGTTCCTCCAGGAGCGGGCGGAAATAGCGGAAATAGCCTTCAACGAAGACCGGACTGAAACCGAAATGCTCAAGCAGGATCTGTCTCGCATGCAACAACAGATAGAGGACATGCAACGCGAGCGTGATGAAGCACTGGCAAAAGCCAGGCAGGAACAAGAGCTGCGTGCACTGGACGTGCAAGCTGCCGAAGAGGCCGCACGACGTGAGCAGGAAGCCGTGGCTGCTGCGGCCCTGGCCGCTGACGAAGCACAGGAAGCGGCAAGACAGGCCAATAAACTGGCGAAACAGCACCGTCTCGAAAATCAAAGACTACGTGAGCAGATCGGGCGACTGGAGCAGGTTAAACAACAAACTGAAGCGAAGCAGAAACTGCTGGAGGAGCAACGCAAACTGGTCGTACTGGAATGGGAACGCATTGCCAGGGAAAAGGCTGAGCTGGAGCGGCAATTCAACGACTGGTGAGATTGAGATGTCGCGCGAGACTAACGCAACAATGACTCGAACCATTTATCGGTAAGTCTTTGCGAGAATTTCACCGGCAGACATCGACCTTCATCCGTTTTTGCCATGTGAGGTCTGGCAGATCAAGTTTGGACTACTACGATTTATTCAGTGCCTTATGGTCAAATGTTTCGCCGGTCTCTTCGGCAGGATTTTGTACGGTTTCCTCATCCGGAAACAGGTTTTTCAGATCGGCCATCGACAGGGTATCGCCTTTTTCATCAAATCGCCGCCAGATTTTTTCCCAGCGTTCATCATCAAAGTAAAATCCGACAGGCAGCAGGCAGACGAGTCGCTGATTGAAATCGGTGATCACTTTGGGTTCTTTCAGTTTGCCGGCGGCCATGTCATTGCGTCGATGATGCTTTAATATGGCTGCAACTATATCAAGGCACAGCAACATGATACAAATCTAATGTCAAGCACTAAACCGGTATTGCTATCAATCATCGAGCTGGGCGGGTATCCGGATTTTTCACGGCTGTATCGTGAAAATGGCTACGAAGTCGTGACAACGGATTCAGTACGCAAGGCGGTCAAGCTGATTCGGCAGCATAAACCGGCGGTGATCGTGGCCGAATTTAATTTTCAGTCTGACTTCAGAGACCGTACCAGCAGCCTGGAAACCGTATTTTCCAGCCTGCAGGGTGTGGTTGATGCCCAAGTGATCGTGTTCTACGAACAGGAATACCTTCATCAGTTCGAACGACTGCGTGGCCAGTTCAGGGTTTTCGAATCCCTTGCATTTCCGATCGATGAAGAAACGCTTGATCGCGCGTTAAAAGCTGCAAAACCGGCTGATATTTAGCACGCTCGAGGGGCCGCGACCGGTTGGGTAATAAGGGCGGGTCAACAACGGAGTACCACAGAATCTGGCCATAACCCTATTATCCCATGGTTGCAAAAGCGCTCGACTTTGAGTACAAAACACTTCCGTTTCATTATCATGACAATTCGATGGCTGAAAATACACTGATAGAAAGTAGCGATCCAGCGGCATCTGCCGAATACATCCAGAAGTACCTGGTGGATAAGGAGCGCGAGCTCAAGGCGCTGCCCGATGATGCTTCAGATCTGGATCGGGCCAGGATCAATCTGGATATCGCAGAAGCCAAGGTCGGTCTTACCCGGGGCGATGAAGCATGGGACATGGCACGTGCTGCGCTGGATATTTTTCTCGCGAACGAATGCTGGCAGGAAGCGGTAGAAGCCTGTGATGTGCTTTATCAGTCAAACCAGCCGGCATCGTTGGTGGCATTGGCGCATGGTGTCTGGCTTGGCGTCACGTATCCGATCGATCCGCAACTCACGATCAATATGCTGGCTTACATCATCGATGAAACGCCCCCGAGCGCCGATGGCGCTGCGGTTGCTGCGATAACGGCACACTATATTGCAGATATTCGCGGCAAAGAAAAACAACGTGAGAGCCTGATGTTCCTCACCAATGAAATGGTCGCCAATGTGGCAAAAGCGCATTCCAAGGTAGAAGATCAGGAAGCCATGAGTAGCTGGATGGAAAGGCTGCGCTTGCATGATCCAGGCGATTTCCTGCCGAAGCTGGCGTTGGTGCTTGGTGCGATCGTTCCGGCCGAGCAGTGGTGGTTTGACCGCGATGCGCTTCGTGAGAAGTTACCCGATTAGCCCGCATTTCTCATCAGGATCACGGCAGCAGGCGCAGGATTCGTATTCGTAAGCGCCGCTCTGGAGCGAAAAGCAAGCTTGCGGACACGAAGACCAGCCTGAACCGTGATAGGCAGGCTTGCATAACACACTGTATTTCTGATCATCTGGATACTCTTAAATGGATTAGTGCCTTATCAGTGTTCAACGCCGCCTGGTGAGAAATGCGGGTTAGAGCTCTCAGAAGACGTAATTGATGGCAGCAAATCCCTTCACGACGTAATCCTTGTCAACGATAGGGCTGTCGACAACCTGATCGCTCAACATCTCGATGTTGACATCCATCAGGAAGAGCCATTCCCGTGTGATTTCGATGAAGAGACCGACACCGCCCTCGATGCTGGTGGTGCTGTCAAGTTCATAGGCCGGCCTGGCCGTTGTTGCTTTTTCGGGCGGCACACCGAAATCATGATTGGAGATTTCGGAACTCAGGTAGTTGAAACTCAGCTGGGGAGTGAACCGGAAGATGCCGGATTGCAGGCCCTTGCTCACGCGCAGGCTGGCTATGCCACCCCCTATCCTGTCGAGCACATCGTGTTCATACCCCAATTGAAGATCGATGACGCCGGGTAGTTCAGCCTGAACGGCCAGTCCCGCCAGAAACGTGTTTTCCCTGTCACCCATACCCGCGAGGAAAGGGCTGTCATCCTCTTTGTAAACACCGATACGGTACTGTCCCGAGAGTGCAAGACGCAATTTTCCACTACCGGCGATGCCAAACTGTATATTGGGGCCGTATATTTGAAGACGATCACCGGTGTAGGTGATCGCTGGAATGAACTGGTAGACACCGCCGTTATATTCCCGGTAGGGACTGCTGCGGGCAATCAGCCCGGCGCCGACACCCACTCGGCCGCGCTCACCCAGCGGCCGATAGAGCTCCACGTCGAAGTGACGTGTCTCTTCCGCTGTCAGTACAAAGGCTGCGCGACTGAAGCTGGGCGGCGCCTTGGGCGCATACCGGTTTGAGAATCCGAGTGGCTCGATGGGTATTCCGATAAAATTTTTATCGATGCGTTCATTGTTATTTTCATCGTGGTAGACGAGCAACGCATATTCACCCGGTGGTACGTCGTCGACGATAAAGGATTCACGACCATCGACGTCGAACCTGACCGTTTTAAGCGGGTTTCGCAGCGCGCCAAATGCATTGGCAGAATCATAAAGCTGCAATTCGACGATACCTGTTTCAGGTGGATTATCGAGGCTGACGCTCAGTCCGGCGGCTAACGATGGCCATGCTTTCATCAACAGGCATGTCGCTATCAGGATCCAGACGCAACGTGAACGGTTTATGTGAGTATTGAAGTCCATATGCGGGCTAGTGACTACTGGTTTTTGGCGACTCAGTTGCGATGTGAAATGGCTAGTTCACGTCAATCAACACCTCATTACGGCGCAAAAACGGAAGTGTCCAGGGTGGATTATAACCTGCCCAACGAGGTTTAGACGCTGGCGTCAGATTATTGGCTGAAATCCACTCATTGAGCTGTAGCGTTTTGTTGTCAATCACCTTTTTCTCCGACGTTCCTGAATATCGGATAACTGCCACTTTTTGTTCTGGCATTGGCGAGAGTTTCACATCCGGGTGCAACGGTGCAGGCGCGCTACCAAGCGTATAATATGCGGGTAACACAAACATGTAACGCCAGCCCTCATCGGTTCGCTCTTCCAGTACCGGTACCGTCATATCGATTTTCCTGCCCGGGTTTGAACGGCTTTGATCTGCCAACACAGGTGCCGTCATGGCTATCTTGCTGCTCGCCGTGTTTTCTCCAGAAATATAGCCAAAGAGTTTTTCAAAAGCCAGTCCACCCGCTTCATCAAAGTCCGCTTCGACCGTGGTCTCTGCAACAACCAGAGGCTGGTACAGACGCAGCTCGAAGTTATCTTCAGCCAGAATCAGTTCATAGCTCGCTTCTTCAACCGTACTGATACCAAAAACGCTGCATCCGGCTGTCAATGAAGCGGTAACAAGACCTGTGATTGATAGAATTACCTGTCTCATCTCAATTTCATCTCAAGTACATTCAGGCCAATGGTAATCCACAGGGTGTGAATTAGATGTGAAAATGCTGGAAAGAATTCGTGTAATTGTATTTTTGACAGTGCCTCGCCGTTACAGTGCTTGCGATGAGGGTATGGTAAAAAAAGTCAGCGCCACAGAAAAGCTGGAATTTTTCCAGATTATTTTGTCTGCCTGATTCGCTGCTTATTCGCCATCAACAGAAAGACCACTGGTGTCAGGTATCGGCGCTTTCGCTTTCGGCTCCGGGTTTTCGATGATGTCAGCACCGGCTTCGGCCAGGCTGAGGGCACTGATGTCGTCGATGGGTTGGGGGTCGACGACCGGTGGGTTCTCCAGTACGTCGGCACCCACTTCGGCCAGGGTGATGGCACTGATGTCGTCGATGGGTTGGGGGTCGACGACCGGTGGATTATCCAGTACGTCAGCACCGAGATCGGCCAGGGTGAAGTCGCTGATGTCGGCGACAGGCTGGGGTTCAACCGCCGGAGGATTTTCTAGCACATCGGCGCCAACGGGGGCCACGCTGAAATCACCTTCATCACTTTCTGCGACCTCAGTGTTCTGCGATGCTGCCTCGATTTCAACGGTTTCCAGCTTTATGACCAGACCGACGTTTTCGAGCGCGACCCTGTACTTCTGGGCAGTGAGCTCATCGACGCTGGATTTGATGATTTTTCGTCCACCCGCAAAGAAGGGGCGGACTTTTTCAGGCGTCGTCTTGAACAGGGTGGCCATATTTTCGATGACCGTTTCCCTGTCTTTTTCGGGCTGTATGATGCCGTAAAATGTAATGTTGAATAGAGGTTCGCTCATACGGGTATCTGCTGTTCGAGATACCTAATAGTGTAGTCGAACCTGAGCAGAAGGCGATTAGCCCGCATTTCCTGCTCCGCCTGGCGAGAAATGCGGGCTAACTGTCCTTATTCGGTTTGATGAAGTCGACGACCTGCGACTTTTTGGGTTCATCGGCATAACGCGGACGCATGTCCATGGATTTGCCCGCTTCTTCGTGTATTTCCTGCTCTCGCGCAGTAATGAGCGTAAAGCAGTGCTTCACATCCTCGATGGTGCGCTCTCTCAACGGATGGGGGCGCCCGGGTGGTGGTGTCGTATCACGGATGATGCTGGAGAGGACCTTGCGCATCGTGGCAATGATCTGGTGCTCTTTGGATAAATATTCTGAACTCATAGTACTGGCCTGATATCTGGCTGGTTGTGGGCAAATGATTTGATATAATAGTGTACCAAATTACTAGGTTATTAAGCTATGCCCTATTTTATTTACAAAATCACGACCCAGGAAGGTATGCGCCTGGTGAAAAATCTTGAGTTGATCAACGAATTTGAGACGTTCAAGGAAGCCAAGAAATTCGCGCGGCAGAAACGTGGTGAACTGCCGGAAGATTCGAATGATATGATCAAGGTCATGTTTGCCGAAAATCAGCTGATTGCCGAGGAGCAGCTGCTGGAGCACCGGGAAAAGCCGGTATTGATGGAACATGAGAAGTAGTGCGGAGCGGCCGTGGAAGAACGCGAATACAAGTCGACCTACAGCGAAATAGCCAGTATTCGTTGTGAGTTTGAGAAATCGCTGACGAACAACAAGGCGCGATGCGCCTGTGCACGGCATTTCTGGTTGGCTGACCGTGAAGGCTATGCCTGCAAGTCTGAACAGGCATCTGCCAGGTGCCGCAGCTTACTGGAAAAGCTGCGGGAAAAATCACGATTCATACTCAAGCTACCGCAAGCGGATCAGAAACTACCCCATAACATGGAAATCCGTGTTCAGGCAGGTGGCTTGAACGGGATTGAGCAGCTTTTCAGGTCCGCGCATAAGGATAGAATAGAGGACATTTATGCACTTATAGAACAGGCCGAAGCCGAATATAGCAGTCTGGGGAATTTGCCTTTCGATCGGATCGTTCAGTCCATCAGCCGTTATCAGGGCAGAAGAAGCAGAAAACGTAATTTTGAGAGACCGACATGAGTAATATAAAAATTGTACGCGCACGCTCCAGCGAAGAATATGTAAGTATGATCGAGCAGGCACTGGATGACGTTTGGGATTTGCATCAGTCGATCGAGTTCGACGAGGATTTCATGGCGGATGCCCGAGAGTTCATTGGTCCGTTGGAGAACAGCCTGAAGGATCTATATCAATCCATGAAAGACGGCAATTATCAGTTTGCCACAGGTGATCTCCCGTTTATGGAAATCGTTGAGAAATATCACGATGCGCAGCTGCCCTTCAAATTCTTGCTCAAGCGCATCAATGAAACGCATCTGAAAGGGCTTGAGGTCTAGCCCGCATTTCTCACCAGGCGGCGCAGCAAACTTATATGGCATTGGCTATATGGAGTGAAGCCAGGATGACCCAAAATACAGTGTGTTATTCAAGCCTGCCTATCACGGTTCAGGCTGGTCTTGGTTTGCATGAGATCGTAGGGTGCGCCGTGCGCACCGTGAATCTTCAGTGTGCTGGGCTGCTTCGGTGCGCACGGCGCACCCTACGGCCGCTTCGCCCAGGCTATTGCTACGCTTTTCGCTCCAGAGCGGCGCTTACGAATACGAATCCTGCGCCTGCTCCCGTGATCCTGGTGAGAAATGCGGGCTAGACCGCATTTCTCACCAGGCGGCTTGGAATACTGGTAAGGCATTGGTTTTCTGGAGTGAAGCTCGGATGATTAAAAATACAGTGTGTTTTCAAGCCTGCCTATCACGGTTCAGGCTGGTCTTGGTTTGCATGAGATCGTAGGGTGCGCTGTGCGCACCGTGAATCTTCAGTGTGCTGGGCTGCTTCGGTGCGCACGGCGCACCCTACGGTCGCTTCGCCCAGGCTATTGCTACGCTTTTCGCTCCAGAGCGGCGCTTACGAATACGAATCCTGCGCCTGCTCCCGTGATCCTGGTGAGAAATGCGGGTCTGGCCCGTATGTTGATCTGCTGTGGATAACTTTGGGGATAAAACCTGTGGGTTGTCCTGGCTCGATTGGCCTGGTCGAAGATCCTGAGTGCGTGCGCAGTTTGCCGAGTCGTAAGAAAAATATTTTAAAACAATGGGTTATGTATAATATTCTTATATTTATTTTAAAATATACTGCGTAAGTCTTTGTTTATGTATTCCGCTGACCGTATATTGCACTTTGTGAATAACTCCTGCACCAGCCCGGATGTTGCACGGCGGACATGCAATGTTATGGATTAGTCGATATTTCAATCAGCTACGCACGAATTGACGGATTATGTCTAGCGGCCAATCGATTTCAACGCGTCCAGCTTGTTAATCGCTTCGTACGGGGTGTGCCGAATGCGGTCGTGTATATGCATTCTGTATTCGATAAAGTCCTCCGCTGCGTCAAAATGCAGAAATGGATTGCCGTCATACTGTGCATCCATCGTTGAAGTTGGGTGAGCGGGTGCGTAATTGTGCCCGGGATGGAGTATCGTGCGACCCGGCAACTCGGATTTGATGCGTTTTAATGTGTTAAACATGACTTCAGGATCGCCACCTTGCAAGTCACAGCGCCCACAACCAAAGACAAACAGGGTGTCACCCGCAATCAGGTCATCACCGAGGTGGTAGCAGGCTGAGCCGGGTGTGTGGCCAGGTGTATGCAATATTTCGATTTCTGTATCGCCAATACTGATGCTATCTCCTCCGTGATGCAGTCTGGGTTTAATCAGTGTCTTTCCCCAGAAACGGGCTTCAGATGTCAGTAAATGGATCTGGGCATCAGTATGCTCGAGTACGGTTTCGATACCGTTTACATGGTCATGGTGGCTGTGGGTCAATAATATGTCTGTGATGCGAATACCTTTCTCATCGGCCAGTTTGAGTACGCGTTCAACATTCCAGGCAGGATCAACAATCGCTGCTGTATTGGTTGGGTGATCATGCAGGAGGTAGACAAAATTCTCCATCGGACCGAGTTCCACCGCATGAATTGTATAGTTGTTGGTTACTGCCATTGCGTGCCCCCACAGCATGTGCCAGATATAAGATCTGAGTCGTAAATATTACACCATGCCAGGGATGCATAGGCAGAGTTTACTATCACGGTTATAATCGACATTCGAGTCGAGTAGCACTTACTTAAGCCGAAAATGCAAATTTTTAAAGTAGATTCGTCATTGCGAGTTACGAAGCAATCTCTGGCTGACAGGCAACAGAGCCTGATAAATTGCCGCGCTCTCGCTCGCAATGACCTGAATAATGGCTTAAGTAAGTGCCATTCGCATCCGATGCCTCATTTATTTACGTGACAGATGAGCAAACGGCCTCATATCGGTGTTGGCGTCATGGTATGGCACGGTGACCGGCTTCTGCTGGGTAAACGGATCAGTAAACACGGTGAGAATGCCTGGCAATTTCCAGGCGGTCATCTGGAATTCGGTGAGACGGTGGAAACCTGTGCGCAGCGTGAAGTTTGTGAAGAGGCCGGAATATCGATACGTAACATCCTTCATTGTGGCTATACAAACGATGTTTTTATCGATGCGGACAAACACTATGTGACGTTATTTGTCAGCTCGGACTACGCATCGGGTGATCTCATGGTGATGGAACCGGATAAGTGCGAACAATGGCGCTGGTTCCACTGGAAACACCTGCCAGAACCGCTTTTCTTGCCAATCAGAAACTACTTAAAACAGTGCCCTGATTTATATGCATTGCATCACGACCGGGATATTCAAGCAGGCGCGCGTAGATGAAATCCGCTAGCCATGGCGCTATATGATCACTGGCACAGAGGAATCGGTGCGCCAGCACTGGTGCCGGGGTATCCTTCTTGTCCTGAGTGAAGAACGGTTCGAGTACCTGCGAGAAGCCCAATATCAGCGCCGTTGCCTCGACTTGGGCAAAGCGTCCTTGTTCGAATCCGATCTCGTTGTTCCAGCTCAGTGAACGGCTGCAGCCTTGCTTGTTAAAGGTCAGGTGAAACCGTTCAGGCGCTCCCTCATTGAACCACACATACAGATCCATGTCTGAATCTGTAAAGAATCTGCGGTTTGCGTGACCAGCGTAATGACGGAATCCGGAAATTTCTGTAAGCATGGTGAAAACCTGGCGCAAAATAATTAAATACGAGATGTTTTTTTCATTTATATATAATAAATATAACCCAATGAGCGGGCATGTTCTGTGAAGTAGTTCTACAATTGTGACATAAATATATAGCAGACAATTTCAACATGACCACCAAGATCAAACCTGGCATGCAGGAATTATGGGGCAGCTCTCAGCTGAATGGTGCGAGCGCGACCTGGTTAGAGTCACTCTATGAAGCCTATTTACGGAATCCCGCGACCGTCGATCTCGAATGGCGAAGTTTTTTCGACGATCTACCCACTGTAAAACCGCATGACGGCGGAAATGGTGCTGGCAGGGAGTTGCCGCATGACGAAATCAGAGACTATTTCAAAGCCATAGCCAATGAGCATCATGCGGTCCCGATAGCCACACCCAGTCATGACCTCGAGCTGGAACGCAAGCAGGTCCATGTGCTTCAATTGATCAATGCCTACCGTTTTCGTGGCCATCAACACGCGAATACCAATCCGCTCGGCAACGGGCAACAGGTCGATGTGCCCGAACTCGACATCGCATATCACCAGCTCAGCCAGGCCGATTTGAGTACAGTGTTCGAAACGGGGTCACTGGCCGGGCCGGAGACATTAACCCTCGGTGAGATCTACGGCAAGATCCGGGAAACCTATTGTGGGTCTATCGGTGCCGAGTACATGCACATCATGGAGACGGCGGAAAAACGCTGGATACAGCAACGACTTGAGCTGACCAGAGGCAGGATCGAATTGTCCTTTGCTGAAAAAATAAATATTCTGCAACAACTCACCAATGCGGAAGGTCTGGAGACATACTTGCATACCAAGTATGTTGGCCAGAAACGATTTTCACTGGAAGGTGGAGAGTCATTGATCCCTCTGCTGGATGAGCTTGTTATGCATGCCGGTGCTCAAGGTGTCAAGGAAGTTGTGATTGGTATGGCGCACCGTGGTCGCCTGAACGTACTCATCAATATACTGGGCAAAACACCGGCCGAACTGTTTGCGGAATTCGAAGGTACCAAGGATATTCAGGAACTGACAGGTGATGTCAAATACCATCTTGGCTTTGCATCTAACATGCGGTCGCGCGGCGGCCCTGTTCATCTCGCGCTCGCCTTCAATCCTTCCCATCTTGAGATTGTGTCACCCGTAGTGGAAGGTTCGGTACGCGCACGTCAGTGGCGTCGTGGTGATGCTGAAGGTGTTGAAGTCATACCCGTACAGATTCATGGTGATGCCGCCTTTTCAGGTCAGGGCGTGGTGATGGAATCACTGCAGATGTCACAATCCAGAGGATTCTCCACAAAAGGCACAATACACATCATCATCAACAACCAGATTGGCTTCACAACCAGCTATCAGAAAGATGCACGCTCAACACACTACTGCACTGATGTTGCAAAAATGGTTGATGCGCCTATCTTTCATGTCAATGGTGATGATCCTGAAGCGATCATAATGATTACCCGGCTTGCCATCGATTACCGTATGACCTTCAAGAAAGATGTCGTGATCGATATGGTTTGCTACCGGCGTCATGGTCATAATGAGGCAGACGAACCCAAGGCTACTCAGCCGATGATGTACAAAAAAATCGCCAGCCTGCCCACGACGCGTGCGATCTATGTGAAACAGCTTGTTGGAGAAGGTTTATTGCGGCAACATCAGGCTGATGAAGTTCAGATGAATGCGCGCAAGGCACTGGAGTCGGGACGATGTGTATTGCCACACAAGTTACCGAATGGCAGTCCTGATAAGACCATGCACATGGACTGGAAACCATACACCAAGGCCTCTGTGCTGGAAGATGTTGAAACCGGTGTGCCAATAGAAACGATTCGTAAGCTGGCTGCGACCTTGCAGCAATTGCCCGAGGGCTTTACCTTACAGGGCCGTGTTCAGAAAATCATGGACGATCGACACCGCATGACAGCAGGCGCTCTGCCGCTGGACTGGGGGTATGCAGAGATCATGGCATATGCGACACTGGTCAATGATGGCTATCCGGTCCGCCTGGCTGGCCAGGACAGCGGCCGTGGCACCTTCTTCCATCGGCATGCGGTACTGCATAATCAAACAGACGGGGTCGCCTTTGTGCCTTTGCGCAGCATCGGCAAGGGAAAGAACAACTTTCTCGTGATCGATTCGCTGTTGTCTGAGCTGGCCGTGCTCGCCTTCGAATATGGCTTTGCTACGGCAGATCCGAGTGTGCTGGCAATATGGGAAGCCCAGTTTGGTGATTTTGCCAATGGAGCGCAGGTGGTCGTTGATCAATTCATTTCGGCAGGTGAGCATAAATGGGGCAAAGCCTGTGGTCTGGTGATGCTGTTGCCGCATGGCTTTGAAGGACAGGGCGCCGAGCATTCGTCGGCACGCATTGAACGCTACCTGCAGCTCTGTTCAGGGAATAATATGCAGGTATGTGTGCCCAGTGCGCCTGCACAAATGTTTCATTTACTGCGCCGACAGATGGTGCGCAATTGCAGAAAACCGCTGATCGTGATGACACCAAAGAGCCTGTTGCGACACAAGGAATGCACCAGCTCACTGGATGATCTCAGCACGGGTTACTTTCAGCGTGTATTACCCGAAGTGGATGATATTAATCCTGCGGAAGTGAAACATATCGTTCTTTGTAGTGGCAAGATATATTATGAGCTGTTGAGCAAGCGCAGAAGTGCGAATCATGCGGATTTTGCTATTTTAAGGGTAGAACAGTTGTATCCGTTTCCTGGGCCGGAACTGAATGAATTGCTCAAACCTTACACCCACGCCAAAGATTTACTCTGGGTTCAGGAAGAGCCAAAGAACCAGGGCGCCTGGGATTTTGTAAAACCACGGATACCGGCAATGTTAAATAAAGCGTGGAATTTGCATTATATTGGCCGCGAATCTTCAGCGGCTCCGGCCGTTGGATCGGCAAAACTGCACGCTGTGCAACAGCGCGAGCTGATTGACAGGGTTATGCATTTTAACAACAAGAAGAATGAACAGTAGAAGGCAAGCAAAATAATGTCAGTAGAAATCAGAGTCCCGGCCTTACCCGAATCCGTTGCTGATGCCGTTATTGCTGGCTGGCATAAACAGGCAGGTGATACGGTAGCTCAGGATGAAACCTTGGTGGATCTTGAAACAGACAAGGTCGTTCTTGAAGTGCCTGCTATCAGTAATGGGATTATCAAACAAATTTATTTCAACGTCGGCGATACGGTCACGGCCGACCAGGTGCTGGCTGTCATCGATGAAACGGCTTCGGTAGAAACCACAACACGAACGGACGTTCTCAGTGAAACCCGTTCGGCTCAAGCGTTAACAACAAAAGACGCCGGAGAGAAAGTGGTGGAGCTAAAAACTGAGTTGTCAGACAGGATTCCGATCAGCCCTTCAGCGAGAAAACTGATGGCAGAAAATCATATTGACTCGTCATCCGTCCACGGTAGTGGTAGCGGTGGGCGCGTGCTCAAGGAAGATGTCGTTGCGTTTCTGCACAACAGGCAACAGCCCGAGGTGGTCGAGAAAACCTCCAGAGCACCTTCAGCTCGCGAGCCGCGTGTACAAGAGGATGCACTGGTTGAGATCGGCGGCACAGCAGGGCGCATAGAGAGAAGAGTGCCGATGACACGGTTGCGTGCGCGTATCGCCGAACGCCTGCTGGATGCGCAGCACAATGCGGCCATACTGACCACATTCAACGAAGTCAACATGAAGTCGGTGATGGATTTGCGTGCACGTCACAAGGAAGCCTTTGAAAAAGAATACGGGGTAAAGCTGGGCTTTATGTCTTTCTTTGTCAAAGCCTCAGTAGAGGCGCTGAAAAAGTTTCCTGCAGTCAACGCCTCGATTGACGGTAATGATATCGTTTATCATGGATTCTATGATATAGGGATTGCAGTGTCGGGACCGGGTGGCCTGGTCGTACCGATATTGCGCAATGCTGAGGATATGACCCTTGCTCAGATTGAGCAGACTATAATCGACTATGCCAACAAGGCTAATGACAATACACTATCAATTGACGATATCACGGGCGGTACCTTTACAATTTCCAATGGTGGTGTATTCGGCTCGATGCTGTCCACTCCGATTCTGAATCCGCCCCAGAGCGCAATTCTTGGTATGCATACCATCAAGGAAAGGGCTATGGTTGTTGATGGGGAGGTCAAAGCCTTGCCAGTCATGTATCTTGCACTATCCTATGATCACAGAATCGTCGATGGTCGCGAAGCTGTGCAGTTTCTTGTCACGATCAAGGATATGCTGGAAGAACCGTCACGCATGTTGCTCGGCATATAAGGAAGCCCTGAATAATTCCATCCGGGAATTATCAGAGCACGAAAAATAAGAATGCGATTTTTATTTTTCTTCGTTTGAAATCATATATGTGATGGCAAACGGCGGCACATCCATGTGCCGCACGGAAAATCTGAATAAATCAGAGTTTCCATAAATAGATAAACTAAACAAGCTGTTTTTTGCAGGTGTGAATTGAGTAAAAATACATACGATGTTGTTGTTATCGGGGCCGGGCCGGCTGGCTATGTGACTGCGATCCGATGCGCGCAGTTGGGTATGAACGTAGCTTGTGTCGATGAATGGCTGAATCGTAAAGGTGAGCCATCCCTGGGTGGCACCTGCCTGAATGTTGGTTGTATACCCTCCAAGGCATTGCTCGAATCATCCCATTTGTTTGCGATGGCCACCAATGATTTTTCTCAGCACGGAATCACCGTAAAGAGTCTCAAGGCTGATATTGAAACAATGAATGCCCGCAAGGACAGGGTCGTCAGTGAATTGACACAGGGTATCGCTACCTTGTTCGAGGCCAACAAGATCACACTGATACACGGTCATGCGCGTCTGGCACCCGGTAAGATCGTGAATGTGTCAAACCGGGGTGAGAGTAAGACAAGAGAATCGCTTAAAGCGGACAATATAGTCATCGCCGCAGGATCTTCGCCTGTCAGTCTTGAACGCGCGCCGAGAACCGAGGATTATATTTTTGATTCTGCGGGCGCTCTCGAATTTGATTCTGTGCCCAAATCACTGGGTGTGATCGGTGCCGGTGCGATCGGACTGGAACTCGGAAGCGTCTGGTCGCGCCTGGGGTCAGACGTGGTGCTGCTGGAAGCTATGGACACTTTTCTGATGGCGGCGGACAAGCAAATATCGCGGGCCGCTTTCAGGTCATTTCAACAGCAAGGGCTCGATATCCGACTCAACGCCCGCTTACTGTCCACCTCAGTCAAGCAGAAAAAAGTACATGTTACCTATGAAGATACGCGCGGTGCTCAGCAGATAAAGTTTGACAGACTCATCGTCGCGGTTGGCCGAAAACCGAACAGTGATCATTTGTTTGGTGCCGAGATGCGAATCGAGATCGATGAGCGTGAGTATATTCATGTCAATGATTACTGCGAAACCAGTGTACCGGGCATCTATGCAATCGGCGACATCGTGCGTGGTCCGATGCTGGCCCACAAGGGATCGGAGGAGGGTGTCATGGTCGCTGAACGGATTGCAGGCCAGAAATCAAGCGTGAACTATGATCTGATCCCGGCAGTGATCTATACACATCCGGAAGTGGCCTGGGTCGGTAAGACAGAACATGCCTGCAATACTGCCGGCATCCCTGTGAATGTTGGTACGTTTCCGCTGGCAGCCAGCGGTCGTGCCAAAGCGATGGCCGCTACCGACGGTCTGGTGAAGATTATCGCGCACAAGGAAACAGACCGGATTGTCGGTGTCCACATTTGCGCGTCGCAGGCGTCTGAACTGATTGCCCAGGCTGTGGTTGCGATGGAAATGGGCGCGAGTTCTGAGGACCTGGCGCTGACCATGTTTGCGCACCCAACGTTGTCTGAGTCGGTCCATGAGGCAGCGCTGGCGGTGCACAAGCGGGCCATACATATCAAGAATTAAACACGATAGTTCGAACTGTGTGCGCATTATCGTGTTTACCTGCGAGTATCTGCTATCGTAGGCATTGTGATAACCGGCGGCCTGCTTACTGCTTCGGCTATATCAATATTGACTTATTAGAACATCAGGTAACAGATAACAAAAATGAACCTGCACGAATTTCAGTCCAAACAAGTTTTCAACCAATATGGCTTACCGGTACCCAATAATCGTGTGGTAACGACGTCTGCAGATGCTGCAGCCGCAGCCAGCGCACTGGATGGTGACAGCTGGGTGGTCAAGGCGCAGATACACGCCGGTGGTCGGGGCAAGGCCGGTGGTGTCAAACGCGTCGATGATGTCGAGACGCTGACACATGCTGTTGGCGCTATGCTTGGATCGCGCCTGGTCACGATCCAAACCGGCGAGCAGGGGCAACCGGTCAACCGTGTATTGATAGAAGAGACCTGCAATATCGCCCGCGAACTCTATCTGGGTGCCGTAATCGATCGTTCATCGAGGCGCGTGGTGTTGATGGCTTCGACCGAGGGCGGCGTCGAGATTGAAAAAGTGGCCGCCGAGACACCAGAGAAAATACTTAAAACGAAGATCAATCCGTTGACGGGACTGCAGCCCTATCAGGGCAGGGAGCTTGCCTTTGGTCTGGGGCTGGAGGGCGCCCAGATCAAACAGTTTGGAAATTTGCTTTCCGGTCTGGCGACCCTGTTCATTGAAAAAGATCTCAGCCTGGTTGAAGTCAACCCGCTGGTGGTCACCCATGAAGGCGATCTGTTGTGTCTCGATGCCAAAATCAATATTGATGACAACGCGCTGTTCAGACAGTCAGCCTTGCTCGAGATGCGTGACACCTCCCAGGAAGATGAACGCGAAAACCGTGCCAAGGAATGGGACCTCAATTATATATCACTGGATGGCGATATCGGCTGTATGGTCAATGGTGCAGGATTGGCGATGGCGACCATGGACCTGATCAAGCTTTGTGGGGGAGAGCCTGCCAACTTTCTCGATGTTGGTGGGGGTGCGACCAAAGAGCGTGTATCGGAGGCCTTCAAGATCATACTCTCCGACACCAACGTAAAAGGTATCCTGGTGAATATCTTCGGCGGTATCGTGCGCTGCGATCTGATCGCCGAAGGGATCATTGGCGCAGTCGAAGAGGTGCATGTCAATGTGCCGGTTGTCGTCCGGCTTGAAGGCAACAACGCGGAACGAGGTAGCCAGCTGCTGGATGACAGCGGTCTTAATCTGATCGCAGCCAATGATCTGACCGATGCGGCACAAAAAATTGTTGCTGAAACAGGAAAGCTGTCATGAGCGTACTCGTCAACAAGAACACCCGGGTGATATGCCAGGGCTTTACCGGCAAGCAGGGCACCTTCCATTCCGAGCAGGCAATCGCCTATGGCACACAGATGGTTGGCGGCGTTACCCCGGGCAAGGGTGGACAGACACATCTGGATTTGCCGGTATTCAACACGGTGCGTCAGGCGGTCGAGCAAACCGGGGCAACGGCTTCGGTGATTTATGTGCCTGCAGCCTTCTGCAAGGATTCCATGCTCGAGTCCATCGATGCCGGCATCGAACTGGTGGTGTGTATTACCGAAGGTGTTCCCACACTGGATATGCTGCAGGTAAAGATGGTTGCCGACAGCGCTGGCGTGACCATCATCGGGCCCAACTGTCCCGGTATTATTACACCAGGCGAGTGCAAGATAGGCATCATGCCTGGCGCAATTCACAGCAAGGGCAAAGTCGGTGTGGTTTCGCGTTCGGGTACGCTCACCTATGAAGCGGTTAAGCAAACCAGCGATCCCGGTTATGGTCAGAGCACCTGTATTGGTATCGGTGGCGACCCGATTCCGGGCACCAGTTTCATCGATTGTCTGAAGCTGTTCGAAGCCGATGAACAAACCGAAGCCATATTGATGGTTGGCGAGATCGGCGGCACCGCTGAAGAGGAAGCGGCCGAGTTCATTCAATCTGAAATCAGCAAGCCGGTCGCCGCCTTCATTGCCGGTGGCACGGCACCCAAGGGCAAGCGTATGGGTCACGCCGGGGCGATTATCGCTGGCGGTAAAGGAACGGCGGCAGATAAATTTGCCGCGCTGGAAAAAGCCGGTGTCACCACCGTGCGTTCACCGGCGGAGCTGGGTAAGGGTATCGCAGAGGCGGCGGGTTGGTAAAGAGTTATTCACCACAGAGGCACAGAGGACGCAAAGATCATTCTTGGGTCCGCAAAAGAACGCCAATCAACGCAAATAATAGTAGTGTTGAATCTGCAGTGACACCGTAGGGTGCGCCGTGCGCACCCTGTTGCCAAATTCTCACTCACCGGGCTGATTTCGGTGCGCACGGCGCACCCTACAAAACTTTAGTCCTATGCGTCTTTGCGGTTCAAATAATGCCTTCAAACCACGCCACGATTTGATCAGCAACGAACGCAGCGTCATCCTTGTTCGAGAGCAAGTGGTCTGCCTTGTCCAGCGTAATGATGCGTGATGGGCCTTTGGTCCATGCCTTGATCGCGTCAGCGTTGTCGCCATCAACCAGCTCGTCGTGCAACACCTTGATAATCAGCACCGGTTTGTCCAGTAAGGCCAGGCGTTGCTGCATATCATACTGACGCAAGTCCTCGATAAACTGCGGTTCGATATCATAATGCCGACCTGCAACTTCGATGCTGGCGGCGATACCCTGTTCCAGCAGGGTCAATGCATGGCCAAAGTGATGCAGCACATGGGCGGGCTGGCTGGGCGAGGCAATGGTGACGATGGCCTTGACACTTTCGATATCGATGGCCGCTTCGAGCATGGCTGTGCCACCGAGACTGTGACCGATCAGTAGTGACGGTGCGGCGTAGTGCTCGCGCAGATAGTCGACCGCCGCTTTCACATCGGCAACATCTGCTGTGAAATTGGACTGTGCAAAGTCACCCGCACTGTTACCGAGTCCGGTGAAATCGAAGCGAAGCACGGCAACCCCCTGCATGGCCAGCAGTCGGCTGATACGAAACACTGTGATGGTATCTTTGCTGCAGGTAAAACAATGACTCGCAACGGCATAGGCCAGGGGTGTATCAACAGGGGATTCCAGCCTGGCATCCAGGGCGTGACCAGCACCGCCGATAAATCTTGCTTTCAGGCTTTGTGTTTTCAAAAAGCGTAGTATCCTGGGGGCATGACTACTTAGTCGTTAAAGCCTATTCTACGTGAGCAAACGCACGATAAGAAAGTGGATCGGAGACATCTAATGAGCCAGACAAGTTTACCCAACGACCGCATGCCCGTGTTGCGTGTGCCAGCCCGACCACGTGATGCCAACATGGGTGGCACGATCTTCGGTGGCTGGATCATGTCGCATGTCGACATCGCAGGCAGCATTCCTGCACTGGTGCGAGCCCGAGGTGCTGTGGTTACGCGGGCGGTGGATTCGTTTGAATTCAAAAAACCGGTATACATCGGTGATCTGGTCAGTTGTTTTGCAGATGTGGTATCGACCGGTAAAACATCGATGAAGGTGAAGGTCGAGGTGTACGCCGAGCGTATGCATCAAGGTGTGATGGATTGTGTAAAAGTGACCGAGGCAACACTGGTCTATGTGGCCATTGACGGGGAGGGAAGACCGAGGCCGCTGCCCTGAATACAGGGCGCACAGGCACGCTGCATAAGCGTTTTGTAATATATGTCCGTGCGTGTATGATCAAAATAAAACATTAGGAGGATGCATGAGGAAATCTATAATAAATAACTCATCCTTGGTGCTTGGCCTGTGTCTGGCAGTTTATTCCACGCAATCACATTCGTCCGGTTTTGCGCTGATCGAAAACAGTGCCAGCGGCCAGGGTAATGCTTTCGCCGGTGCTGCTGCCGCTGCCGAAGATGCCTCGACGATCTGGTTCAATCCTGCCGGTATGATGAAGATAAAGGATGACCAGATATTGATCGCGGGTCATTACATAGCGCCGAAATCATCATTCACCAATGGTAATTCGGTTGATGCTTCCGGCACGCCACTGACGGGACCGGATGATGACGGCGGTATCGATGCCTTTGTGGCCAACTTCTACTGGATGATGGGCCTGGCTGACAACATGAAAGTCGGCCTCGGTATTACCACGCCGTTTGGTTTGACGACGATCTATGATGATACCTGGAAGGGACGTTATCATGCCGTCGAATCCGATCTCAGAACCATCAATTTCAATCCGAGCATTGCGTATCAGGTCAATGACAAATTGTCGTTAGGTGGCGGTGTCAATCTGATGCTGGCGGATGTAACCTTGACCAGCGCCGTTGATTTCGGCGCGCTCTGTTATGCGGCGTTGAATCCAGCAACCTGCACGGCGCTGGGCAACACCCCACAAGGTAGCGATGGCTTCGGTGATCTGACGGCCGATAATTTCAGTGACCTGGGTTGGGGGCTCAATCTGGGATTGATGTACGACTTTACGCCATCGACACGGATGGGCGTTGCCTGGCGCTCTGAAACCAAGATCAAGGTCGACGGTGACGCTAAATTCAAGGTGCCAGCCACGGCCTCGTTTGCACCGTCCCTTGGCATTTTCATCGATAGCGGTATCAAGGCCGAAGTGACCCTGCCGCAATCGTTTTCGGTCAGTCTTGCCCACGAGCGAGATAAATGGACATGGCTGGCCGACATCACCTGGACAGGCTGGAGCTCTTTTCAGGAGTTACGCATCAAGTACGATAACCCGAACCAGCCGGATACGGTCACCACAGAAGACTGGAATGACACCTTCCGTTACTCAGTGGGAGCCGATTACACCCTGAACACGAAATGGACCCTCCGGGGTGGGCTGGCCTATGATGAAACGCCGATACCCAGCGCCGAACGACGCACTCCACGTATACCCGACAACAGCCGCACCTGGTTGTCACTGGGTGCAGGCTATACCATAAACTCGTCGTTCATCGTCGATGTCGGCTACTCCCATTTGTTCATCAGTGATACACCTATCAACAACACACTGGAAAACACGAGCTGTTGCCTGCCAGCAACGCTCAATGGAACCTACACGTCCTCGGTCGATATTCTCAGCGCCCAGTTACGCTGGAATTACTAGAGGGGGCAGCGATGAAGATAGAAAGCACAGGAGAACAAAACATGGTTTCGCCATACAGAGTCATACAACTGCTGGCCGCTGGGTTGACCGCGGTGCTGCTCTCGGCCTGTGACACCGACAAGCCGACGACGCTGCAGGACTCGATTGTTACCGTTGGACCGGTCAGCGTCTATGACCTGTCCGCGAGTGTGATACCGTTTCCGAATGATCTACTGTTTCAGGGAACGGCGGACGGTACCATCAATATACCGGTTGCGGATGAAAGCGATTTATCCGATCCACAGGTGGCGATCAACGGTGTTGATGGCTTTTCGACAGTCGCGCCAATGAGCACAGGCTTTTCCCGAGCACTGGATCCCAACTCGATCAACGGCACCTCAGTGCGCGTTTATGAAGTCGTCAAGGCCAACGGCGCGGGTAGTCTGGGACCGGACCCGTCAGGGCCTGTTGGTCCGATCGTTGCCTATGTTCGCAAGTTACAATACGGTACGGAGTATATTGCAACCCTCTCTAGTGTGGACGCTACAAACAGTACGTTGGTGATCGCTCCCCTGGAGCCGCTCAAACCCAGCACCAGTACGTCGATGTCCAGCTATGCTGTGTTGATAACCGATGATTTGAAAGGTACTGACGGCAAACCGGTCGCGATTTCCACGTCCTATCTTTTGACCAGGGGTTCAGAACCGATCGCCGATCTTGCGGCAACTGCGCCGTACACTGCCGATGATATTTTTGTCAATGTGCTGAAGCCGGAGGCAGATGCCACTCAGGACGAGATCGATCAAGCTTACAGCGATGCGGCTACGCTGGAACTGCTGCGTTCCCGTGTGGTGAATCCATCCGAGGCCATCCTGGTCGCAAACGATGCCGACACGATCGTATCGAGCGATGTTATCCTGCACTGGACCTTCACCGTGCAGTCGGTTGACGACGTACTGAACGCCACCCGCACGCAGGTACGTGGCATCACAGCCGTATCGGGTTTTGCGGATCCACCCACCGGCCCGGTCGATTCACCACTGGGCGCTGCCAGTATCAAGGTGGGCGTTCTGCAAGTGCCCTACTACCTGACAGCTTCTGATACATCGGTTAGCCCGAGCAACGATCCGACAGCGTTGACTTCTTTCTGGCAGGGGCCCGGGCCCTCCTATCTGTCCTACCTGGCGGCCAACCTGACGCCAGTGGAAACATCGACACAAACGCTTCCGGTAGTTGTTTCGATACCCAAAACAGCAGGTGGAGCCTGCGGCGGCACGGTTCCTGTTGAGGGCTGGCCCGTGGTGATATTTCAGCATGGCATTACCCGTAACCGGGCCGACATGCTCGCAGTCGCTGATTCGCTCGCACTGGCGTGCATGGCTGTTGTGGCCATCGACATGCCGATGCATGGCATTACCGGTAACGAAACTGGCCTCACTGCAGCCTTCAAGAACCCGGCAGTCAATGGTGGTGAGCGCACCTTTGATCTCGATCTTGTTACCCAGGATACTGATGGCAACATTACTGCCCAGTTACCGGACGGTGTCATCGACACCTCGGGTATACATTATATTAACCTGACCAACCTGCAAAATACGCGCGATAATGTGCGCCAGGGCGTGTCCGATTTGTTCATGCTGGTTCATGCGATTGAATCGGGGGTCGTTAGCGATGGCATCAACACCATGAATGCCTCGAGAATATATTTTCTCGGCCACTCGCTGGGAGCCATCGTAGGCACCACCTTCACCGCAGTTGAGCGCAATGTCAGAGACGCGGCGTTTGCCTTCGGCGGATCAAGCCTGCCGAAGATTCTCGATGGTTCTGCGACATTTGGCCCCCCCATCACTGCCGGACTCGCCGCTAACGGCATCGACAAGGGTACACCGGACTACGAATCCTTTATTGGTGCAGCGCAGACTGTGGTCGATTCCGGCGATCCGGTGAATCATGCGTTCGATGCTGCCAATGGCAGGGGCATATTGTTTTTCGAAATCGTCGGTGATGGTACTGCAGACAATCCCTCCGATCTCGTCGTGCCGAATACCGTACCGGACAGTAACGACACCAGCGGAACGGTGGCTGCTCCGCTGGCAGGGACCGAACCACAACTCAAGCTAATGGGGCTGACCCAGCAAAACAGTTCGACCTCAGGCACCAATCTTAGGGTGGTGACCAAGTACATTGCTGGCGCCCATGCTTCATTGCTCGATCCTGGCCCGAACGCAGCGGTTACAACTGAAATACAAACCCAGGCGGCCAACTTCCTGGCCAGCGATGGTGACAATCTCGTTGTCACTGACCCGAGCGTGTTACAGGTGCCGCCTGCGCCCTGAGAAGAATCATTCATTGTCTTAGCAAAGCCCTCTCCGGAGGGCTTTTTTTTTTGGCAAGTACAAATGCCAAACAACGCAAAGACACAAAGACATCGCTATGCGAAGGAATGCTGGTACAGCTACCTGCGCCTGAGTTGAGTCCCGTGCAGCGTAGGGTGCGCCGTGCGCACCATCGAGCTGGATTTTGCTGAACTGCCGGGATCGCGGTGCGCACGGCGCACCCTACGGGTTGGCTTCGAACTATTGCCGCAATCGCCACGCAGGTCGGTTATCGTCGTCAATGAGTCTGTATCGGCGCAACCACGCAACCACATCCTCTGCATCCAGTTCAAACCAGGCCTGGCTCGAACCCAGTCTGAATGAATAACCCCATTCATCCATATCACGGAACATGCGTTGCCTGCCCATTTCCGGGATATGATCTGACAACAGAATCTGCAAATAACAGACACCGTTCTCTTCCTCGTAGTCACCGCCGGCATCGGTATCGAGCTTGTTCCTGCGATGCTGGTCCATGCAGATGTAGTGGCAGGCTTCATGCAGGGCGGAATGCACCGGGGTGTCATTACGAACAAAAAGAATATTGCCGGCGAGGCCGGCTTCCGGTGGCCGCCAAAAACTGCCGGGGATGGGATTGTTCGCAGCAACCCCTTTCACCACCATGCCATAACGCTCGAGCAGGTGTTGAAGGGTGCCAGGATTAATTTGGTTATAAAGCAGAACAGGCATGGATGTACAGCAACGAAGAAGCAGGAAAAGAACAATATTATTCTGTCCGCGAAAAACGCAAATGACCCTTATGTAAAAATATTAACTGTAACCGTCTGGATTTGATCTGACAGTACTGTCAACTGCTCTCGATTAGGCCTGACACTGCCTATGCAGTCAAAAACACTATCACATTGTTGTAATAGTGAAATAATGACTGTAGGGTGCGCCGTGCGCACCGAGACTGGGTAACACACTTGAATTTCGCGGTGCGCACGGTGCACCCCGCGATCGGTCCATTCAGCTGTCAGTTAATGTCTGAGTCTTTCTTCTGATCTGTAAGATCAGATCTGAGTCACTATATTTGTATTTCGCGTCTAAAGTCGCGCCTACAACTAACGAGAATGCTCTGTGCCCTCCGTGCCTCTGTGGTGAATATCAAATATATTTATGTTTTTTGAACTCTTCCAACATCGCATTCAGTGCGATGGCACGGTGGCTGATCGTGTTCTTGACTTCGAGTGGCAGTTCCCCACCCGAGCATTCGTGTGTGGGCACATAAAAAATCGGATCATAACCAAAACCGCCGTCACCTCGTGGTGCTTCCAGTATGCGGCCTTCCCAGCTGCCCTGGGTAATGATGGGCACCGGGTCGGTGTGATCACGCATGAAAACGAGCAGGCATTGATAGCGTGCGGTGCGCTCTGCTTCGGCCACACCCTCGAGTTCCTTGAGTATTTTATCGTTATTGTCCGTATCACTGGCATTCTCTCCGGCATAGCGCGCTGACCACACACCCGGTCGGGCGTGCAAGGCATCCACTTCGATCCCTGAGTCATCCGCAATCGCCGGTAAACCGGTGCACTCTGCCGCATGTCGCGCCTTGATGATTGCGTTTTCAACAAAGGTGGTTCCGGTCTCTGCTACATCAGGCACATTGAAATCTGACTGGGGCACGACCTCGATGCCACAATCGGCAAACAGTCTGTTGATTTCTCGAACCTTGCCGGCATTGCCGCTAGCAAGAACGATTTTATTCAAGGTAGTCATGATTGAATCGCATCCTGTTGTGCTTGCAGAATTCTACCAATACCCTGCTTTGCCAGCGCCAGCATGGCGTTGAGTTCATCGATAGTAAACGCGTGGCCTTCTGCAGTACCCTGAATTTCGATAAAGGCGTCATTGCTGTTCATGACGACATTCATGTCTGTTTCTGCATTGGAGTCCTCCGCATAGTCAAGATCGAGGATCGGTGTGCCTTCATAGATACCGACCGATACCGATGCGATCCGGTGATGCAAGGGGTCCTTGTCGAGCATCTTCTCCTGTTGCATGAACGTGACGGCGTCATGCAGCGCGACCCAGGCACCGGATATGCTGGCCGTACGTGTACCTCCGTCAGCCTGCAGTACATCACAGTCGAGGCTGATGGTGTTTTCGCCTAGCGCTTCCATGTTGATACCGGCTCTCAACGATCGACCGATCAGGCGCTGGATCTCCATGGTGCGCCCGCCTTGTTTGCCGCGCGCGGCCTCGCGACCCATACGGCTGCCTGTCGAGCGTGGCAGCATGCCATATTCGGCCGTGACCCAGCCCCGGCCCTGACCACGCAGAAAACCGGGCACGCGGTCTTCGACGGAAGCGGTGCAAACGACCTTGGTGTCGCCAAATTCAACCAGAACCGAGCCTTCAGCATGTTTGGTGAAATTACGGGTTATCTTGATGTTACGCATTTCATCAGCGGCGCGCTTGCTCGGTCTCATTCTGTTCTCCGTATCATTCAGTGCGGCGCATTATAACAACACGGCAAGATGAATGTGCGTGTTACAATGGCGCACGATAAGGTTCAGTGTCAACGGGGTTGTCGATGATAAAAAGTATGACTGCATTCGCGCGTGTGCAGAAGAGTGAAAAGTTTGGCACGCTGACCTGGGAGCTGAGATCGGTCAACAGTCGTTATCTCGATATCAATTGCAGATTGCCGGAAGATTTCCGGGCTCAGGAAGGCCGTGTACGCGAGTGTATCAACACGCGCCTGCAGCGTGGCAAGATCGAATGTGGACTTCGATTCATGCCCGAGCTGGCCATTGAAACCGGGATCGAAGTCAATGCCGCTTTGGTCAAATCCCTGATCGACGCCTGCCAGCAAATCAATACCCGTTTACACCAGCCTTCGGAAATCAATCCGGTTGATATACTCAGCTGGCCCGGCGTGGTGGCAGAGCCGGAACAGGATTTCAAGGTCATATACGCAGTATCCGAGAAGCTGTTGCAACACGCGTTGGATGAGTTGGTCGCCAACAGGTTGCGTGAAGGCGAACGCATGCGTGAACTCATACAGAAGCGTTGCGCCAGCATGCAGCAAATTGTTGCTGATGTCAGACAGCAACTGCCGCAAATACAGCAACGCTATCGTGAAAAACTGACGGCCAGACTCGAAGAACTGAATACCGGTGTCGAACAGGATCGCCTGGAGCAGGAACTGGTGTTTCTCGCACAGAAGATGGACGTGGATGAAGAACTGGATCGCCTGGAAGCGCACCTTGGGGAGCTTTGTGATGTACTCGATCGCGAAGAGGCGGTGGGAAGGCGGCTGGATTTTCTGATGCAGGAGCTGAACCGTGAAGCCAACACCCTGGGGTCAAAGTCGGCGGATATCTCCACCACCCAGGCATCGGTGGAACTGAAAGTATTGATCGAACAGATGCGCGAGCAGATTCAGAATATTGAGTGATTGTTGTTGACGCGAAGGCGCGAAGACATAAATAGTACAGAACTTATGTGATAAGGTTTTGAGTCCGCAAGTGAACGCGAATGTTCGATGCTCTACAGGCGCTATGCTGGAGATAACGGCCATTGCATTTCCGGTTTTATGCTGCTCGCCTCCAACGTTATAGTTACGAGGTTCAAATACACCCTAACTTTTGTTTATAACCAGTCCGGTTGCCTTTTCCTCCGGAATCATTGTCAGTGCCTCCTCAACCACAGCTTGAGGTGTTTCGCCGGCTTCAACAACCAGGACAACCTGTCCCACCAGGCCTGCCAGGACAGGCGTCTCAGGTGTGCGCAATACGGGTGGCCCATCGAAAATAATCACGTGATCGGCATAACGCGAGGCCATTTCATCCACAAGGCTGGCCATGCGTTGACTTGCTAACAACTCGGTAACATGCTCATGATGCTTCCCCGCTGAGAGCAGGCTCAAGCGTGGAATGTCTGTCCGTCGGATCACATCTGCAACAGTAAGATTTTTGTCTTCAAGGACATCGACCAGACCTCTTTCTTCACCCAGATTCAATAGTTCGCTGACACCCTTTCTGGTGACATCACAATCCACCAGCAGAACGCTGTTGTCGCGCTCCTGTGCGATGGAAAGAGCAAGGTTGATGGAGGTGTGCGTTGTGCCTTCACCAGGCATTGAACTGGTTATAAGAATAAGGTTACCCCGATCTATCAAGGATGCGTTTTTACCGAATGCATTGGACAACAACGGTCTTTTGATACGGCGATATTCATCCGTGAAACCGGGATCGAGATTGCTACCGGGTACCAGCATATTCTGTCTGCGTAACAACTCGAATACGGCGACACTGTCAGGACCTGGCGTGTCAGGACCACTTTTACCTTGCGCAGCATCTGCCGTTTGAAATAAGTTGGCCACTTGCCTGTTGGCTGCAGTGGGGCGTTTCCTGTTTCGCTCAGGAATCAATGCATCAGCGGGAGCTGCGACCTTTGGTGTTTTTATTTTCGACACCTTGTTGTCTGCACGCTTCAAAGCAACGCCCGTTGCCGTTGTTGTGGGATCTTCCGCCTGCCGTAAACGGGCATCGCCAGACACGGCGCCATCATTTTTTTGATCGGTGGCCAGAACGGCCTTATGAATGGTTTTTTTTTCAGCCGCTGGTTTCAAACCCTTTGTGCCGCCGCCAGGATTGATCCACGGAAAAGTATCGTCATCCCTGCTGCTTGTGTTCTTTTTCTTGTTGGGTTTGACCAGAGGCAGGATACTGTTCTCCATACGCTCACTGATGACTTGCTCGATCAAATTAGCATCGATGGTTTTGCATTGGTCGGCGAAGCCGTAAACCATTGCCGTATCGCAGAGCAGGTTGATCAAACGCGGTACGCCATTGCTGGATTCAGCGATTAACCTGCAGGCATCAGGAGTGAATATATCTTCTGTTGCACCCGCGGTGACCAAACGATGCTGAATGTAATGACAGGCCTCTGCAGTATTCAACGCATCAAGATGAAAATCCACCGAGATACGCTGGGCGAACTGCTTCAGTTCCGGCTTCCTCAGTGTATCTTTCAGATCAGGCTGGCCAGCAAGAATAATCTGTAAAACCAGGTCCTTTTCTGAGTTGATATTCGAAATCATACGCAACTCTTCCAGAGTTGTCGCTGGCATGTTTTGTGCCTCGTCGACGATCAACAACACGGTTTTGTTTTTGGCATACTGCTCAAGCAGGAAATCGACGAAACGCTGGTGCATCTCGACCTTGCTCAGGCCGGGCTCATGAATGCCATAAGCGGAAAGCACCCAGTCAAGTAATTCACCGAATGACTGATGGGTATTGGTGATCATGCCAATCGTGATATCGTCTTCGAGGGAGGTTAGCAGCTTGCGTAGCAAGGTTGTTTTGCCGGCGCCAATCTCGCCGGTGATGACACAAAAACCCACGTTGTTCATCTGAGCGTACTCGAGCATGGTGAGTGCGATTCTGTGCTTCTTGCTCAGATACAGAAATTCCGGGTCCGGCAATATCGAAAATGGCTTGGTTGTCAAGCCATAAAATGATTCATACATAAACTACACTACTCTGAAAATCCATTCGTCATGCCATTACTCATGAAACATGCGTAGCTGTCGATCGGTTTTCGTTAATCATCGATCCGGTGCTACGCTTGGACCATTCCCGACCAGTCAGGATGTCATATGTCCACTTGATCGGTCAGCCTTATCAGGCCGCTTTGCAGATGGCTTCCTCTTTCGCTCATAGACAACTTTAACCGGAATTCCGGGCCATATATCGGCATTCGACGAGAAATTCAGGCGTAACTGACCACGCAAACCACCTGACCTTTTGAACCCCGGTCACCGTGACCCGATTCAAAAGCACCGTCTTAGCGGGTACCCCAGCGTTTGCAACAGCCATTAGCATCGAGGCTCCATACACCGAGTTCATACCCGTCGCTTACGATCAAACATCGTCCACAGAAATGACAACCTATACCGTCTCTGGCCTTGCCATGGCCATTACCGGATATTGTCTCATCATGAATTTATTATACACCTGCGCTTGTGAAAAGGTGTGTTTCTTCACACTATTTAGCCCGCATTTCTCACCAGGCGGCGTAGAAAACTGATATGGCATTGGCTATTCGGAGTAAAGCCAGGATGACACAAAATACAGTGTGTATTCCCGCCTGAGCAAATGGCATGGCCCGGCCTTACCCTTTTTTTCGTCAGTTGCCCGCTTGCAGACGAACGTCCCCTCTGGAACAGGCGATGGGTACTTCGAATATCTGGTCTTCCGGGAAAGACTGGGTCACGATCCAGATCTGGGTGATATCGTCGCTGAGTTCGGGTAACACCTGGATCGCCTTCCGCGTTCTTTTCTCATCGAAAAAGGCGAACGGCTCATCCAGGAATACGAACTGCTGACTCTCCACATTGCGGTTTACCAGTTCTTGCGAGAGCGCCAGACGAACCGCCAGCATGATCTGGCGTTGGGTGCCGCTGGAGATCTCCTCCAGGTCCATGAAGTCCCTTTTTTCGTTCGAAAACACGCGCACGCTGAGGTCTTCGTCGATCTGCAGATGCTCGTATCGATCTTCCGTGAACAGCGGCAGGGTGTGGCCGACCAGGTCCCTCAGTTCTTGATTAAACCGTCGGGACAATTGGCGGATAGCCCCATGGAGCAAGTCGTTCGCCAGCTCGCGCAGCTGAATCCCGCGTTCGTATTCGCGCATGCTCTGCTCGAAACTTTCTTGCGAAAGCGTCAAGTTCTCTGCTGTTTTCAAGCGTTGTCTCTCTTCCCATATCGGTTGTTCCAATGCATCCATACGCTGTTTGAGATCATCCATCCGGTCCCGCATCCAATTCAGCTCCCTCCCGACGGCATCACGCACCTCGGCTGGCGCCGCCTCGGAGGATTCGATGCGTCTGCAAAGTGCGGCAATCTGTTGGTCGTCCAGACGTGGAGGCAGATTCGCTTCGGTGTCACCGCTTCCTGATTCGCCTGAGTTGTGATGCGGTTCTTCTATCGTCGAATCTTCGCCAGATGTTGCTTCCCTGACGGTCGATTCACCCCCCGTTTGCATCGAATCGATGTCCAGGACTGGATCAGTCTGGCCGGCATCTGCCCGCAGTCTCATCAGTTTTTCGGCCAAAACGGGGGAGCCTCGTTGAAGCTTCGCAGCGCGGTTGTTCAGGGAGGATACCCGGGCCCAGAACAGTAGAAAAAGCACCACGAAACCTATACCCCCGTACAACAGCCAGGGAAGCTGGGCTTCACTCCATTGAGGGATCAGCCGAGAAAGTGTGTTGGTCAATCCCTGGACGTATTCATTCGCCGGCAGGTACGCTATGAGCACCCAGGCGCCCGTCAGAACCACCGCCAGACTCAAACTTAGAAATCGCAGAAATCGAGCCCGGGCACGGCGACTTTCGGCTGTGCGAATCGCGGGCAACGCATCCTGATAGGCGATCGAAGCTTGTTCGATTTGGTCGGCCTGATCCTTGATCTGCGCCGCGGATTGCCCCAGCTCGGCGTGTTCCTGCTGCATCGAAGGTAGGCGGTCGGGCTGGATGTTTAGATCCGCCAGCTCCTGCTCGGTTTCCTGGAGCTGAAGCCGGATTTTTTCCCGTTCTTCATGCTGCGCCTCGATCTCATCGTGGTATTCGTCAGACACCATTCGCAACGAGGTCAGACCAGCCATAGCCTTTACCGCATCGCTGTGTGGGTGGGGTGCAGTAATTTCGCGCTGTGCGAGATAAAAGGATTCGATAAATTCGTCGTACCCGTATCCCAGTAGACCCTGGAGCGCTCTGTCTACGAATTCAACTCCGCGAGTAATTGGCAGGTCCTGCTCGCCGACACGGTTCAAGCGGGCTCCCTGGTTGCCATCTCGGTCGAAAAACCGGGTGATTTCATAGTGTTCACCGTCTCCGATTCGAAAGCGGAGCGTTGCGCTACAACGGGTCTCACCCCACCGAATCAGCTTGTCCAGTTCCTGACTGGTAAGAGAGAAGGTTCGGCCAAATAACGCAAAGCAGATGGTCTCTCCGATAGTGCTCTTGCCGGATTCGTTCAGGCCGTGGATGGCTATTAGCCCTTTTTCAGGAAGATTGTTCAGCTCAAGACTGGCATATTTGAGAATGTTTTCCGCTATCAAATCCGTGATAATCATGCGACGCCCCCTGTTTCTAACGTCTGGAGTCTGCGCACGGTCATTTCCACAGCTTGCTCAAACAACGCTTCGTCGAAGGCATCCCCCGAATTTCTGCGGTGATGGATCTCAGACTCGCAGTAGATGGCGAATTCCCTGGATGCTTTTTTCAGTATCCCGGGGTCACCGGGGGTGGGTTCCTCTTGTTCGAAGCGCTCGATCACCGCTCCCGCCCGTTCGGTCGACTCCGGGGCAGTCGCCTCGGTTTCCGCACTGACCAGGGACGCATCCTCCGGCGCGACACCGTTGGGAGACGTGACTTGTTGATCTTCGTTCATATTGAGTTCTCCACTGTGTTGTTGGTCGCTCCCGGATACCCTGTGCCCGTCGAGCACCGAGCCAAGAGAGTCGTTCTTGATCCGTTACACAGTAGCAAAAAAAAGGATGGAAACGAACCGGTGGTAGAACCCATTCGCCTATCCGGATAACCGCGGCCCCGTTCATCTGGTGCGAAATGCGGGCTGATTCGTGGAATCTATTAGAGGACTACGCCATTCCCGGCCCAATGACGCTGGCCTGCTGTATGTATCGACTCCTGCGATGCAGAGCCGGCAGTAGCCGTAGAGCATTCCGCCGCGAATTCCTCACACTATTGCGCGATATTCGCGGCGGAAACTGTTCTTTTGCCGAGATTTCTGTGTTACGTACGGTGTTCGTGCACCCTGTAGGTCTTCAAATACACGAGCGTTTGTTTGCGGACTGATGACGCCACCTGTATTAATGCTGCGCTGTTTACGTTTGAGCACCAAACATTACTTGATTTCCAGTAACTCGAGCTCGAACAGCAGCGTGGAGTTGGGTTCGATCACCTCGCCGCGTTTTTGTGCGCCGTAGGCCAGATCAGCAGGTATGTAGAGCTCCCACTTATCGCCAACCTTCATCAACTGCAGGGCTTCAGTCCAGCCTTTGATGACACCTTTGACGGGAAAGCTGGCGGGTTGGCCGCGACTGTATGAACTGTCGAATTCGCGGCCATCGATGAGTGTGCCACGGTAATGGGTCGTGACGGTATCTTCCGGCTTGGGTGTCGGGCCATCGCCACTCTTGATGACCTTGTACTGCAATCCGCTGTCCGTTGTTACCACACCTTCTTTTTTAGCGTTGTCGGCAAGAAACTTTTTGCCTGCTTCGAGGTTTTTCGCCGCCATTTCTTGCTGTTTCTGCACCAGCTCGGCGCGCAGTTTTTCGGTATATTCGGCTTTGAACTGGCCCATTTCACCCGCCTCAAAAGCCAGCTCTTTACCCGAAGCTGCATCCATGATGCCGCGTGTGAGCGCCGAGATATCCAGGTCAATTCCCTGTTGTTTCAACCGCTTGGCAAAATCCACGCCAAAACTGTAACTGGCTTTCTGTTCCAGCGTTTTTAGTCCTTCAGCAGCGTGGCCTATTATCGGTACAAATAAAACAGTGATCAGTGTCAATGAAAATCGATACATGGTGAATATTTCCTGCTAGTCGCAATCGAGGACGCAACTTATCAGGTCAATCGGCCAACTGCAATATCGGAACCCGCTATAATGCTGCGTCAAACGTGTCGAGAACAGACTTGAAAATGTCATGAACTCTGGCCTCTGTGTTTGGTCAGACGTAGTCATTGTCACGGTAGGAACAATTATGATTGGTTTTAAAAAATCAGGCGTCGTATTCAGCTTTCTGTTACTGCTCTTGCCGGGGATGGCTGTCTCTCACACGCCACCCGAAGTACCTGACAATGGCATACCGACGCTCGCTCCAATGGTGGAAAAAGCGAGACCCGCGGTGGTGAATATCGCCACCACCGGTCACGTTGATATGCAGAACCACCCTTTGCTGAACGATCCCTTCTTCAAGCGTTTCTTCGAAGGCTACAGAGACCTGCCGCAACGCAAGGAAACGAAAAGTCTGGGCTCGGGTGTCGTCATCGACGCGGAAAACGGCTATATCGTTACCAACCACCATGTGGTCGAGGATGCCCAGGAAATCGCTATCACCATGCACAATGGCAACCATTTCGAGGCTAAACTGATCGGATCCGATCCGGAAGTCGATATTGCCATCCTGCAGGCCGATATCAAGGGGCTGCAGGCAATCCCATTCGGCAATTCTGATAGGCTGCGTGTCGGTGATTTTGCGGTCGCTATCGGAAATCCCTTTGGACTTGGGCAGACAGTGACGTCCGGTATTGTCAGTGCCCTGGGTCGAACCGGGCTGGGTATAGAGGGGTACGAGAATTTCATACAGACCGATGCATCGATCAACCCGGGTAACTCGGGCGGTGCGCTGGTCAACCTGAGGGGAGAGCTGATCGGCATCAATACCGCCATTCTCGCTGCGGGTGGACAAGGCAATGTGGGCATCGGTTTTGCTATTCCAATCAATATGGTGCGACAGATCGCCGATCAGCTGATTGAGTATGGCGAAGTTCGCCGGGGTATGCTCGGGGTGATCATGCAGAACCTGACGCCAGAACTGGCAGGGGCATTCGGGCTGGATCTACATCAGGGTGTCGTGATTTCCCAAGTCATCGAAGACACAGCGGCCGAGCGGGCGGGTCTTGAGGTGGGCGATGTTGTAGTCGCAATCAATGGTACGCCCGTGAAAAGCGCTTCTGCCATGCGCAATATGGTGGGCTTACTCCGGGTTGGCGATGAAATGAACATCAGCGTGATTCGTGACGGTGAAAAGAAAATGGTACTAGCGGTCGTTGGTGACGTGAATGACCTGTCCATGGCCGGCACGAAAATCAATCAACGTTTTGCGGGTGCCACCATCGAAGAAAAGGAAAAAGCCGGAAAGACGATGCTCGTTGTGACTGAAGTACAGGAAGACAGTGCGGCCTGGCACGCGCATCTGCGCGAAGGTGATATCATTCTGTCCGTTAACCGCAAACCCGTACAAACGTTGGCAGAGTTGCAGAAAATCGTTGGTGACAAGGACGCGCAAATACTGCTGAACATACAACGCGGCCGCACGGCACTGTTTGTGTTGATCGAGTAACGGACTAGCTGTTGGGTGTGTCATGCACCCAGCGTTCACTTTCATCCGTGGTTTCTTTTTTCCAGAAAGGGGCGCGCGCCTTCAGTTCTTCGATAAGAAAACGACAGGCGTCAAACGCCTCTGCACGGTGAGCAGACCAGGCAGCGACCAGCACAATCGCATCGCCGGGCAGGATTTTACCATGACGATGGATGATCAGACAGTCGACCAGGTTCCAGCGGCTGACAGCATCCTCTACTGCGGATTCGAGGAATTGCTGCGTCATTTCAGGATAGTGTTCGAGTGTCATCGAGTGAACACTGTCGCCGAGATTGAAGTCACGCATCGTGCCGATAAACGTGGCGCAGGCGCCCTGTTGGCCTCTGGCCAGGCCAGCCTCCCGCTCCGACAGTGACTGCCAGGGATCAAATGCCTCGCGAGTCAGCGTGACCGTCATGAGCAACCCCCGGTCACCGGTGGGAAAAATGCGATTTCATCACCGTCATCGATGTGATCGTCAAAGTGTGCATGAACCATGTTGATCGCGCACAGGGTGTTGTCCGGCCGGTTTAGATGGTCAGTCACGTGGTCCCAGACATCCGCTACCGTTGTCAGGTTCTGCGCCTCGACCGTGATATCGCTCAGCCCGGTTTGTTCAGCCAGGCTGGCAAAAAACTTGACATTTAATTGCATATTAGAACTATAACGGCTTTATGGTGGCCATGTCACTTGTTAAGCTTTCAAGGTTGATATTGAAAAAGCGGTATGATGACCCGATTGAATCACTTTAATGATGCCGGCGAGGCGCACATGGTTGATGTCGGCGACAAGCAGGTCACGGCACGCAAGGCGGTTGCGCAGGGCAGGATACAGATGCAGGCGGAGACGCTGAGGCGCATCATCGATGGCAAACACAACAAGGGTGATGTCCTGGGTGTGGCACGTATAGCGGGTATCATGGCGGCAAAGAAAACCTCTGATCTTGTCCCGCTTTGCCATCCTCTGACACTGACCCATGTTGAAATAGAGCTGGTTACGGATACGGTGCTGCAGTCCGTGTTGTGCCAGGCAACCGTTGAAACCCGGGATGTTACCGGCGTTGAGATGGAGGCGCTGAATGCCGTGCAGGTCAGCTTGCTGACCGTTTATGATATGTGCAAGGCTATTGATCGCGGCATGTTGATTACCGACATTGGCTTGATCAGCAAGTGTGGTGGGCATTCGGGCGACTGGCACAGTGAAGCGCCACCTTTGATTAAACGTTATACCTCCGCGGAATGAATACCTTATGAAAAAGCTGAAACTCGTTCTGAAAATTTTTGGCATTGTTGTCGTGCTTTTGCTGCTTGTTGTGGCAGCATTTGTTTTTACCTTCGACCCGAATAACTATAAAGATACCATCACCGCCCAGGTTGAAAAACAGACCGGGCGTGATTTTGAAATTGCGGGTGATATCCGCCTGTCAGTCTTTCCCTGGATTGGAATCAAGGTCGAAGATGTAAAACTGGCGAACGCAAAGGGTTTCAGTGATGAGCCGTTTGCGCGAATGGCGCAGCTTGACGTCAAGGTCATGCTAATGCCCTTGTTGCGCAAAGAACTGCAAGTTGACAAGGTACGTCTGCATGGCCTGTTTGCTTCGCTGGAGGTCGATGAACAGGGCAACAACAACTGGTCGGATCTGGCCGGGCAGGAAGATGTCTCGCAACAGCCGCCCACACCAGAGCAGACAGTCGATGAGGGTGAACAGCCGCCGGCACTGGCAGCACTGGCCATCAATGGTGTTGAGTTGATTGATGCCTCTGTGAAGTGGACGGATCTGCAGAATAATGTGCACTCGCATTTGTCAGGATTCAGTCTGACCATGGGCGCTATTCGTTTCAATGAAGCGGTGGATATCGAATTAAATACCAGCGTTAAGCACAATGAGCCCGAACTTGATGCCCAGATCAATCTGACGACCCGGCTTACCTTCAACGAGGCGTTTACCAATGTGTTACTGGATGCATTAAAGCTGAAGGTAACAGCCAATGCACCGTCGCTGTTCACCGAACAAGTGGACTTGCTGTTGCTGAGTAATATCAATATTGATGTCGATCAACAGGTTGCGGCATTGAATAACACCAGCGTATCGGCTATGGGTGTGACTTTATATGTCAACGTGGAAGTGGCCAATCTGGTATCAGAGCCGGTGATCAGTGGAAACGTTTACACGGACGACATCAACGCGCGTATTCTGGCGGGCCGCCTGGGCATTGAACTACCGCCCATGGCCAGCGATAGCAGTATGACAAAAATCGCCTATGCGTCCACATTCAAGGCGAGTGCCAATATGATAGAGATGAACGCTATCAAGCTGACGCTGGATGACACGGATATCACAGGCTGGTTACATGTGCCCGATGTGGCACAACCGACGGTGCGTTACAAACTGCACATGAGTTCGATCGATGCTGATGCCTACCTGCCGCCGGTCAGCGATGTCGCAGCAGGGGAGCCAATCCCGGCTGGCCCAGTTGAGGGTACGGCGGCCGTTGACTCCAGCGCAGATCCGGACGATGCTGAAATCGAGTTACCGGTCGAATTGCTGCGCAAACTCAATATGGAAGGCCAGCTGAACATGGACAGTGTCACAGTCAACAAAATACCGCTCACTGCTATACTGGTCGAAACGCAGGCCAAAGCAGGCTTGATACGGATTGATCCACTGCAACTGAAAACACTCGATGGCAATGTTAACGGCAGCGTGATGATGAATGTGAAAGGCGAGACGCCCGCTTATTCGGTTGGCCTGAAAGCCTCGAACATACGCCCGGGACCGGTTGTCAACCCGATGCTTGTAGGGGTGTTTGGAGAGCAGGAAGTGACCCTGGAGGGTGCGGCCAACATGCTCGCGGACATCAACACCAGCGGTACGCGCGTCTCGCAGTTAAAGCAGGTGGCCAAAGGCAAGCTGACGTTCGATATGGCCAAGACCGTGCTGCAGGGCGTCGACTTCGAACACTTTGCGCGTAATGTGGTGGCTGATTATCTGGCCACAAAGAGTCTGCCTGTACCCGCCGACTGGCGTGGCAGCCTTAATCCGGAAACGAAAACCGCGTTTAACCGTGCCCATGCCAGTGCCGTGGTGGCGAACGGTGACATCACCAATCCTGACTTGATTCTGGATTCGACCCGACTCAAGGTCACCGGCCAGGGTGTGGTAAATATCATGCGCAACGATATGGATTATCGCGCACTGGTGGATATCAAACCACCACGCCGGCAAACGACCGCAGATAAGTTACTGGATCAACCGATAGCGGTGCATATTCACGGTCCATTCGAGCTGTTGGCATACGATGTCGACACCAGCCAGATCGCCAGTTCCTTGTCCAGTCTGCTCGAGGCCGAGGCCAAGGCCAAAATCAACAAAGAGTTAGAGGAAGAAAAAGCCAAGCTGAAGGAAAAAGCTAAACAGGAAGAGGACGAGATCAAACAAAAACTCGAGGACAAATTAAAGGACAAGTTAAAAGGTCTGTTCTAGCCCGCATTTCTCACCAGGCGGCGTGGAATACTGGTAAGACATTGGTTTTTTGGAGTGAAGCTCGGATGATTAAAAATACAGTGTGTTATTCAAGCCTGCCTATCACGGTTCAGGCTGGTCTTGGTTTGCATGAGATCGTAGGGTGCGCTGTGCGCACCGTGAATCTTCAGTGTGCTGGGCTGTTTCGGTGCGCACGGCGCACCCTACGGTCGCTTCGCCCAAGCTGTTGCTACGCTTTTCGCTCCAGAGCGGCGCTTTCGAGCACGAATCCTGCGCCTGCTCCCGTGATCCTGGTGAGAAATGCGGGCTAGGTGACAAACCTGTCTTTCTCGCGTCGAATATTGCGCTGGTACGACCAGTATGGTCGACACGATCTGCCATGGCAGCAGCAACGCTCACCCTATCGTGTATGGATAGCAGAAGTCATGCTGCAGCAGACGCAGGTTACCACGGTAATTCCGTACTATCTTCGGTTCATGGAGGCCTTTCCTGGTTTGAGCAGCCTCGCTGCTGCGCCGCTTGAGCGAGTGCTCGAGCAATGGTCTGGACTGGGTTATTACTCGCGCGCTCGCAATCTGCATAAAGCAGCACGCATCATTGTCTCCGATCATGACGGTGAATTTCCGGACAACTTTCACCTGGCTGTAGCCTTACCGGGTATTGGTCAATCGACCGCGGGTGCAATACTTGCACAGGCATTGCAGCAGCGCCACGCGATACTCGATGGCAATGTCAAACGTGTGTTATGCCGTTACCATGCGGTTGACGGCTGGCCCGGTAAAGCAGCGGTGCAAAACCAGTTGTGGCGCTATGCCGAGCAGCACACGCCGCACCATCGAATCGATGATTATACCCAGGCGATGATGGATCTGGGGGCGACTCTGTGTACACGTGCATCACCGCAGTGCGTGCAATGTCCGCTGCAGACGGATTGTGCTGCGCACAAGCTGGATCAGGTCAAACGCTACCCGACCCCTGGACCCAAAAAGCGCCTACCGATAAGAACGGCACGCTTGTTGATCCTGACGGATGCGGCCACCGGCAGGATCATGTTGGAAAAGCGTCCGCCGCACGGTATATGGGGTGGTCTCTGGAGCTTGCCTGAAGCGCATCTGGAAGAAAGCATCGAACGGCTGTGCCAGCAGCGCTGGGACATGAGGGTGTTGGAAAACCAGGATTGCGGTGTTTTCAGGCATTCTTTCAGCCACTATCATCTTGACATCACGCCGTGCCGGGTACAGGTGCAGCCCAATGCCGCGACTGTTAAAGAACAGGGCGAGGTCACCTGGTGTACGTTGCAGGACGCAACAAGGCGCGCGCTGGCTGCACCGGTTGCACGCATCATCAAGCAACATGCTTAATACTTGACTCCAGGGCAGCGAGCCGATTAAATACGCCTCTTCCGAACAGGGCCTTAGGATCAAGTTAGCCTCGAGTCCATTGAGAGTCAGGTGATGTTGAATTGACTTGTTCCTCGCCATTCGAACCTCGTACCTGTTTCTGGCCGGGTAGCTCAGTTGGTAGAGCAGCGGACTGAAAATCCGCGTGTCGGCAGTTCAATTCTGCCCCCGGCCACCATCTCTCTTTGTTTTTAAATCGCGTTACCGGTGAGATAGTCAGACCTGATTCAATTGAACTGCCGTGCAGTTAAATTGCTCGGCTCATCCCTGAGCCTCACCCCTTCGGGGCTGACGCGAAAATCTGTTCCCGACAGATTTTTCTGTTCCAGGCCTCTAATAAATTCAGTGGCTTACAGTTCCAAATATACTTGTCATAAATTCCTTTGCGTGAATTTTGCGTGATCCTAAGCGCTGCTGAGGCGACGCAAAACCACCTGTCCCTACCAATAACCTGAACCGATAACAGTGTTGAGAAACTGATCCGCGCGATGTGTAGATTAGGAAAATAGAAGAGTCAGCGAGTAGGGTATGAGGCTGACCGGAAGTGGCGAAAAAATGGCCTTGAGTGCTGGATGAGAGACCTAGAGAACAGCCGGAGGTACGGCAAACCAACAGCTTGGGGTCAAGTGGAGAGGGTCAGGCCTTGCATTTGACATGTCAAAAGTAAGGCCTGACACCGAACCACTCGACCGACAATAGCAGGGTCATGGTGAGCGCATGCATCAACGAGGAAAACAGGAGTGAAATCATCCTGTACGCGATAGAAGGTGGCGGACATACTTTTCCCGGCAGCAATGTGCCCGACCGCCCGCGCCTGGTCGGAAAGAAAAACAATGATATCGATGGTGCGAAAGTTATCTGGAAGTTCTTCAATCGACATACAAAGTAAATCTACAACAAGGCTCTTTGCATCATCGCTATTCGCGTATCACTGATAGTATCATATGATGCTCCGGCATAATGTTTGCAGAGACACCGGTTATCGTAATATATAAACATGAAAGTCATTGTTATCCTTTTTATTTGCTTGTTCGCAAATGTCAGCCACGGTGAAATATACCAATGGCAGGATGGTAACGGCAGGACTCACTTTTCTGATAATCCCCCTGCAGAAAAGACGTCTGAAATAATTGAATATGATGATTATTATTCTGCAAAGAGCACTCTCTTTAATCAATTTCTGGATGAAAAGGGTAAAAGAGTATTGAAGCGTGTTTCTTACGGCGAGTTTTACCAGTACGCACCGCAAAATATTGATGAAGCATTTGCAATCGTTGTCGTGAACCATGGTATGTTCTCCAGTGACAGGACAGCAAGGGACGCAGCTTACAATACATCCAGAAGATGGCAAAGATTCTCCGAGGAAACCGGGGCAATTATCATTGCACCTGTGTTTGATAACTACCGTTATGCCGTTACTATCGATGGCCCGCAAAGATGGGGTTATCGGGGCCTCTTCGGCCGGCATCAGGGAGCTGATGTTTTTCTAAATGAAATTATTGCCCACTACCAGGGGATAAATCCGTTTTATGACGGAAAAATATTCCTCAGCGGGCATTCTGCCGGCGCACAGTTCGCGAACAGGTACCTGGTTCGCCACCCGGATAAAGTACATGCTGCCGCATTCAGTGCACCAGCCTGGTTTGCGCTGCCCACTGAACGTTTCGCCTGGCCAAATGGAATGGGAAACAGGTATCGCATTGTGCGCTGGTCAGGAGAAAGCCAGGATAAGATTATCGACATAAAACCGGAGTGGAAAGGCTGGCTCGAGGCAGCCCAATTAACCGTCACGGTTGTGGTGGGTAAAAATGATGTGAAAAAAATCAGGCATGTTGATGGCGTCGGGGGAGACACGCACGTGGACAGGGCGATATTCTGGGTTAATTCAATGAATGAATTCGCACAACAACATGGCGCCGAAGGCCGTGTCAAGTTGAATCTTGTGGACAACGTCGGCCATAACTTCGGCAAACTCGCCGCAGTATGCCAGGACACCATGAAAGATCAAATAAAAGCACACTTGATTAACGAGAAACAGAGCATCAGCAAACATAAAAACTGAATACAGTCGACCGAGGTAAATACATAGCAAGTCAGGTCAGAATGAATGGCGAGGGTCAGGCCTTGCATTTGACATGTCAAAAGTAAGGCCTGACACCGAACCTCTATAAATCCTGGAATGGCGAGCGCGGTTATTATTGAAATGTGGGTGGAATTGAGAACGAATTCGTCTTTGGGGTAGGATCAGTGGCTATGACTGGCTGGGTAGAAACGGTTGATTTTCGGATAACAGGGCGTTTATACCTTCTATACACTCAAGGTATTGGCAGACAAATATGCAAAATAATTAATCGGCCTGCTCTCTGCAGGCAGAATCCGGGATATCCTTGCAGACACGAGCATCTTCCTCGCCGTTCACCAGGTCGTACAGCCAGCCCAGACCCTGCTCTATCGAACTGCGTGATGCCATTACGTTTTACCGATCGAACCCGGGTTGAACCACGAGGCATTGATCACCCACATTGACCATGCCGGCGTGCACAACACGCGCGGTTATGCCCCCATGACCTCACATCGCGTTGTAGCCCCCAAAGCCCAGCGCGGTCTCCATGCGCGAACACGGATGACAAACACCCGTAAATTCCAAAATCGCTTCGCCCAATTTAAATGACTTATGCTTCAACGCCAACAGATTGAGCCCACGAACAACAATATTGCGTCGCACCTGATCAGCGCTAACGCGCTCCATACGCATGATACCGGCAATCGCAGCTACATGTTCTGCCTGTATCAGCGTCACCTGCCGGTTACCTGAACGGCCAGCATAATGATCACCCTGTACCACCAACAATGGATCCAGCATCACATTTGCCACCGATATCATATCCATTTTTTTAACGGGTCTGATACCAAGCCATTCCACCCTGCCGGCAGCTGTAAAATGGCTCATCAACTCGTCAAGCGATGATTGCACAAAGGACCTTCTTCAATTGTTACGCACCGAATATTTTCTGACATCATGCATTGATGTGAAGCCGCTCCAGGGTTTCGTTCGTTGGTTTGTTTGCAGCCAAAAGCCTGATGATACAGACTTTGCCGCTATCTGTTGAAAAAAGATCCGGCCTCATGCATTTTGTTCCAGATTATGGATACGCCTAACTGTTTTTCGAAAGAGGCTTAGCCCATCAGGCTTAGACGGCACGCCGCAAGCGTGCTTCTACACGCGCCGCGTTTAGCAGGGGTTTGTCGACAACTACCGGATACAACAGATAAAAGCGATCCACCTCGAAAACGTAGGCACGCGCAGCCTGTTCCAACCGATGCCTGACTGGAGTCGACAGTCCCTGCGTCATCAGCAGCCGTGGCGCGAGACGCCGAATGTAAAGGTCACAGAGTTGCTGCCCTGCCTCGTTCTCCCAGTTTTCCTTGATCAGGCAGGGTGGAAAATCCTCAGCCACCGCGACCGGGCGTTCGAACCAGGCAGCACGGGGATTGATGCCGGCGCGCTTCTGGACGTGCTTCTGCAGCCGATAATTGACGGGCGGCACGTAAGCACCCTGACGCGCTTTCGGTGCCTTTACCTCGAGCTGCGCCGCGGGCATGGCAATCCATAACGGACGTGGGGGCGTCAAGGCCATCTCCTCTTCATTGATGCAGGAGTGAAGCAGTGCCAGAGGACGTCTGTGCACCCCGTCCAACAACCAGTATTCATACCGATCCGCCGCGGCGTAGGGCAATGAGGCAGAGTTGATCGCTTCGAACAGAAGCCTGGTGGCCGACCGGACATCGTCGCGATCGAGGAACGGGTGTAGCGCGTGCGTCTTTAACTGGCCGAGTTCGATGGTCGCTACCAGGGAATAGTTCAATGTCAGACCGGTATGGGCCCTGTTGTTCCGAATGCGCCTGTCCGCGCCCAACGAGTATTGTACCGCCCAGTGATGGCCGTCCAGACTCAAAGCGCGTGCCCTGCCAAATTCGGCGACCTGGACCATGCCGACGAACGGCGACAGCAACCGTTTAGAGTACAGTTTGATCATGTCGGACACTACTGCCCTGTCTTCTTTGAAATTATGTCGTGTCATGCCCTCAGCCGCGTGCCTTCGTGAACACAATGCCCACTTCAACCGAGCTGAAGCGCCCCACCAGTTGCGTTTATGCTACGCCATCAGCGCGCCACCGAAAGTTCGGCAGCCAGCTCTCGCGCCGCGGCGAGCTGTTCCTTGGCGAGTTCATAGTAACGAGCATGGCTGGCGTCATGAAAGATCGCTGCGACAAGCTCGAAATCGGCGACCGCTTTTTCGGCCGTCTCGGAGTTACGCGTTAGTTCCCCAAGGCTCTGGCGCACGTCGCCCAGATTGGCCCGCGTCATGGCCCAGACCAGCGGCTTGTTGTCACGACTCAGTTGCTGAAGCGCATTTTCGTAGGCAGCCGCCGCCACGCCGAGATAGTCGACGCTGTTCTCGCGTTCGCCGAGCCGCTGCAGCGCCGCGCCGAGGTTGTTCTGAGTCAAAGCCCATTCCTCCGGCCATTGCTCCTGAGTCCAGATCTTCAATGCACGCTGGTAAGCCTCGACCGCATTGTTCAGGTCCCCCGTCTCACCCTGCTGATCCTGTTCTCCACGCACCCGCAAAGCCATTCCAAGGGAATTCTGACATTTGGCCCAGTCCAAAGGCTCACGTTCCCAGGTCAAAACCTGCAGTGCTTGGTGAAAGGCATCGATTGAACGCGACAGCGCCGAAGCATCACGCGTGACTTGCCCGAGAACCAGCAAGGCTGCTCCGAGATGGTACGCCGACTGCGCCCACTCTGCGGATGCCGCCTGCCTACCGCGCACTTCCACAGCGGCCTGCAGGCACGAGACCGCACGTTCCATTAAGTCAGAATCACCCTGGCGCTGAGCAAGGATGCCAAGCGCGTTGCCGAGACCGTGTTGGGACGCGGCCCAATCCAATGGGTGGTGATCACGGTGCCGATCGCTCAGCGCATTCTCGAAAGCAGCGACGGAGCGCTCCAGGTGGCGAATGCCGCGCCCACGCTGACCGAGTATTCCGAGCGCATTGCCAAGGTAGTGCTGTGTCACGGACCAGTCGTTAGGCCGCTCCGATCGGGGCGCCAGCGGCAGGACCGCGTCCTGATAGAGCTCGACCGCCTGCTCCAGCGCCCCATCATCTCCGTATTCCCGGCCCAACTCATCGAGTACAGCGGCCCTCTGAAATTGCAGACGCCACTGCACGGTCTCGGAAAGGCCTGGCTTGGCCGCAGCCCGTGCGAACAGCTCGGCGGCCCAACGGTGATCTTGGCGAAGCGCGGCCACTTCCGCCTGGACGCCAGCAATCGACGCGTTGATTTCGGCCGATACGCTTTCGACCCGCGAACACAACGCTAGTGCCCCGCCGAAAAAGCGGTCAGCGGTGTCCGGTGCGAACGCTGGACCTGCTTGCAAGGCCTCCGAAGCTCGGGTGACGAAGTCGGTGAGTTCGCGATCTGGCAATGGCGTGGCCAGAATGTTTGACGTTTCTTCGCGGATGCGGTCGAGTCGGGTCCTTGCCTGTCGAATGATTCCGGGCAGTTGCTGGCGTGTTGCCCCTTTAGCACAAGCGCAAGATATGAGGTATTCGCTCTCCGACACGTCGAGCCTTTCGGCTGCTGCAACAGCAGCGATCGCATCTTGATTCATTGGAAACGGCGCATCGGGCTGTGCGTGGCCGCACTCGACTGTCTGCAATTTTTGCTTGGATGCTGGACTGATTGTCATCGTTGACCTCCATTGGTTTAACTCACTTTTGCAACACACCCGGCGGGCATCCATAGTGGGATACCACCTGTGGAGAGGAGCCGCACTAGCGTTTCATCTCTTTGCTGCGGCCCCGCCCAATCAGTCCACCAGGTGATATACGGGAGCTTTCTCCAACGTGTATTCCCCAGACTCCGGATCACGATGCGACACAGTAAGCGCGTGCCAGTTGGTGTCGTCCAGTTTCGGGAAATCCCCACGGTAGTAATAACCGGGCCAACGCGTCTCCTCGCGGAACAGCGTATGCTGGACCACACACTCTGAAGCAATCACCCGGTGCTTTAGCTCCCAGGCCCGCTGCAGCTGATGCAGATCCTCCGCACCGACATGCTCGAGATCTTCCTGCAGCAATCTAAGGTGTTCCAGTCCGCGCGTCAGCAATGGCTCATTGGTCATGTAGTTGACCGTGATACCACCCGCGTATTCGTCCATTATCTTTTCGAGTCGCTGCAGACCGTGGATCGGCAGGATGTAGCTGGGCGACACGGTGCCGGCGACGATCTCGTTGCGCCCTACGCTGTAGGTCTCGAGCGGCTTGTAAATTACCGCGCGCAGATCTTCGATTTGCTTGTCAGAGACCTTGAGCTTGTCCTTGGCATGATCCCTGACATAGTTGACAGCCGCTTTGGCCGCGAGTCTGCCCTCGGTGAATGAACCCGAAGAGAACGCGTGCGCGGTACCGCCGAGCGCGTCACCGGCACCAAACAGACCCTCAACGGTCATCATCCGGTTGTAACCCCAGAAGTATTCAGCAGGCGACACATCCTCAGGCCCGCTGGCCCAGGCGCCGGAGCAGGTTGCGTGAGAACCCATCACGTACGGTTCCGACGTGGTCAACTCCGGATTCGTGTATTTCGGATCGATGTCCTGGGACGCCCACACGACCGCCTGACCAACGGTCATACCGAGGAAGTTTTCCCAGCCCACGGTTTCCTTGTGCGGATCTTGGAACGCTTCTTTGGTGACCATATGAATGGGTCCCCGACCAGCCGCAACCTCGCGCAAGAAGGCATGGTTGCGCAAGCAGGTGGGCGTCGGGTGATGGTCGACGTAAGGCCCAACCAGTTCTTTCGTATCCTCATACCATTTCGACTCGTACTCTTCACCATAGGCGTTTTGCGTATACGTTTTCAGATGAAGAAAGTACGCGCCGACCGGCCCGTAGCCATCCTTGAAGCGGCACAGTACGATGCGGTTCTCCATTTGCGTCATCTTGGCGCCGGCCATGATCGGCAGCGCGTAGGCCGACGCGCTGCTCCAGGGTGCGTACCAGGTGCGTCCCATGCCCTCGCCGACAGCGCGCGGCTTGAAAATATGGGAGGCACCGCCAGCTCCGACAATGACCGCTTTGGCCTTGAACACATGTAGATCACCGGTGCGCACATTGAAGCCGATCGCACCACCAACCCGATTCGGCTGGTTCTCATCCATCAGTAAATGCGTCACCATGATGCGGTTGTAGATTTTGTCGGCGGATTTGCGCGCGGCCTCGGCGACCAGCGGTTTATAACTTTCGCCGTGTATCATGATTTGCCATTTCCCCTCCCGTTGATATCGACCTGTGTCCGGATCTCGCATGATGGGAAGGCCCCACTCTTCGAACTGGTGGACGGTCGAGTCAACGTGCCGGGCCATGTCATAGGCAAGGTCTTCTCGCACCATTCCCATCAGATCATTTCGTGCGTAACGTACATGGTCTTCGGGTTGATTCTCGTCCCAGCGCATGCCCAGGTAGCAGTTTATCGCGTACAGGCCCTGAGCAACGGCGCCGCTGCGGTCGATGTTGGCCTTTTCAGCTACAACGACTCTAAGATCACGACCCCAGTAACGAGCCTCGTAGGCAGCACCGGTACCACCCATGCCACCGCCAACAACCAAAATATCACATTCTTCGTAAACAGTTTTGAAGGCCATTAGTAATACACCCCCTGCTTGAATTTTGACTTATCAACCATTGGCAGCCCGCCATCGATTTTCAGCCCATCGGGCTCGTGGCAGAGCAAAGGAGATCCGAGCGCTTCGCCGTCGGGGACTTCAAAGTCAGCGAGCTTGGGTATTTTCTCACCCCAAGGCTGCGTGGTGATAGGCGAAACAAAGTCTTTGACACGGCCATCTCGAAACTTGACGCGCCACGAAATCGTCCCCTTTTCCTCTTCTCGCAACACTCGGACGCTATGTCCCAGCGGCGCGTAGTCGGCGCCTCCCCTGACGTCAATTGCATTCTGCGGGCAGGCTTTGACACATGAATAGCATTCCCAACACATATTGGGCTCGATGTTGTAGGCACGCCGGTAGGTCTTGTCGATATGCATGATATCTGACGGACAAATATCAACGCAATTTCCACAGCCGTCACAGCGAGTCATATAAACAAAAGTAGGCATTACGGTTTCCTCCAGGTTTTCTACTTCACATACACTTTTCAATAAATTCTTTAGTAGTGACGGGGCGCTTCACGTTTGATCCCGAGCCCGAACCGCTCCGGCTTGTCGGCCGGCGGTGGTAAGTTTTGACGCGAACCGTCCGCATCGCTGACACGACGCTGATACGCTGCAGCCGGCTTGAAGAACATGTGAGCGAACTTGGACCAGGGCACACTGCCAAACAACACCGTGCTGGCCAGTATGAAAAGCGCGAAAAACAGAGTGCCGAGTAACCCTGCGCCTAATGCCTGCAGTAAAGACCACACAAGCGCAAAGGTCGTCGTCGCGAGCAGTGACAGCACGAATAGATCAGCCCGCATAACGCGGTACCAGGGATTACCTTCCGCCGCCACATCGACACGGATGCGAAACCAAAACCAGTAGCCACCAATACAAACCATCAATGCTCCGAGGTGCCAAAGAAGCGGTACTATAGCGGGTGTTGCCGCTTCGGGAGATGGATATGCGAACACCATGACAGCCGTAGTCACGATGAACAGTAGAAATCCATACATGGTCAGCAGATGTGCTGCTCTGCGTTTGACGTTGCAGAATTCACCGGAAGCAAGCACATCATGTGCTAACGTTTTTACAGCAATGGATGCTTTGTCTCCACCATTTAGTTCTCGTGTTCGGGCTTGCTTAGCCTTTTCGGCAGCGGCAAAAAAATATTTTGCACTTTTCTTGTGGATGATGTCGGCAACTGTGCCAGCCGCTACAAGTACAAACATTACGATCACGAATGTCTGCATCGCAACTTCGGGAATGAGTCCAGATAACTCAGCGAAGGGGTTTGTTGTTAGCATATTTGACATTACCTCTTTTTTGCTGTTGTTTATGCCTCGCACATAGCGTTATGGCGTGTCGTCAACTGCCATATAAGACTACAGATGTAGAAGAAGGTTCTTAAGTTCCTCGCGTTCATCATTGATGATGTATGTTCAATTACCACTATATATACAGCGTTTTTATAACTTCTGCTGTTTGATATCCAAGCCCACGACTGATCGCTTCCTTCGTCTGTAAAAGGAATTGAAGCATCAGTAAAACGTGAACTAGATATGGTAGAGAGGCTTGTGGCCTATTCTCATAGCCATCCATTACTGCTAACTGTAAAAGTATTTGGCGTGGTAACGCATCTGTTATCGACGGTAAATGAGTTTTTTCAAGACACGTGAAATAGAAAAAGCACGAAAAAGTCCATCAATTAAACTGATGCAATTTTGAGTGGGCAGAGAGATAGACAGAGTTGGATTCACCGTTGATCATCAACTTTACTACTCTGATCGTTCCGAATGGCCGCCATATGCAGCAATGCTTTCCTCTAGCTGAATGACACTGACTTGAACACACAATGGTTAGAGGAGCGTTATAGTCGTATGCGCCCTTGTTTTACCGATACAGCTGCAAACTCCCAAAGGCTCTGGCTTCAACTAACATCTTATTGTCATGATGCAAATAGTCTACCAGCCGTATAAACGACTTTTGTCGCGAATTCTGCCGACGTTTGCGACTAAAGTCGCGACTACAAAAAAACCGAATATCAGTACAACCAAGCGCTTTATTGGACACTTCGAAAACCACACTGCTATACGGCCATTTTTTTCAGAAAAAAGCTGTAATCTAGCCTAACTGAAACTAACGCTTTCTTTTGCTTTCGATAAACCCTTGTGATGTACCAAAACCCACTACAATATTTCAGGTCCTTCTGGCAACAAGACCGCCGCAAGTCAAAAGCGTTACCGTTTATCATCATTCTTACGACTGCAGTGCTGTTGATGATCTTCAAGCTGCTCCAGCCCGAACCACCAGTGAAGGCAAAGGAAGAAGAATCATGGACGGTACAGACGCTTCGCCTCGTCGATGGCGCCAGATCGCCACAGCTGCAGTTATACGGCAGTGTCGAATCACCTTATACCGCTACAATTACCTCTATCATCGATGCCGATGTGAAGGTACTAGAAGTCAAGGAAGGCGAGCATGTAAAGCTAGGTCAGGTCCTTGTCGTGTTGGATGATACCGATGCCAGGCTGGCGCTGGAAGACAAGCAAGCATCGGTCGCGGAATTAGATGCGTTGATCCTTTAAGCGAAGAACCGTTACGAAAATGATCTAGCGGCATTAAAGCTGGATAAGGCTCTGGTCGCATTCGCAGAGAAAAAACTGGGACGCGAAGAACAAACCAGCAAGAACAATTTGACCAGTCAGGCTAGTCTTGATACGCAGAAAGAGGCCTTGAATAATCAGAAGCTGGCACTGAATAGCAGACAGCTCAGCGTCACTGACCACCTTGCCCGACTCGCTCAACGGAATTACCGGCTATTGAAGGTTCCTTTAGCGTGCCGGTTTCTTCGATCTATGGCACCGACCGGATCTACCGTGTTGAAAACGAAAGGCTGGTGGCGATTAAGATCGAATAACTGAGAAACCAGTACCGTTATGACCGCCAGTTCGTTCTTGTGCGCAGTGACCGCCTCAAGCGCGGTGATGAGATTATCACAACCCAGTTACCCCTGGCAGTGAACGGTCTCAAGGTTGACGTTCGCAATGAGACGACGTTGAACACCGAGATTACACAGCAGCTACCCGGCGAGCGCCCATGAGTTCTGGCATGGTACCGCCGTCACAACCACCGGCTCCCGGGGGTACACCGCCATTGGATTCGATCGGGCGCGCCGGCGGAATCATCCACCTGTTCGCACAACACCCCGTAGCGGCCAACCTGCTGATGGCGACAATGATCATCCTCGGCGCCTTCAGTCTGACTCAACTGAACAAACAATTTTTCCCCAATTTTGCGCTCGACTATATCACGGTCAACGTCATCTGGCGGGGCGCCAGCGCCGAAGATGTGGAGCGTTCGATTACGGTTCCATTGGAACAGGCATTACGGACACTCGATGGTAAAAAGGAAATGACATCGACTTCGACGCGCGGCCTTAGCGCTATCGTCATCGAATACGAAGAAAACACTGATATGGGCATCGCGCTGGACGAGGTCAAGCAGTTCGTTTCCAATATTCGCAACTTGCCCTCCGACGCCGAAGACCCGATCGTCACCCGGATCGCGCGTTATGAAGCGGTCGCAACCATCATCTTGGCTGCCGAAGGCGAACTCGATGAGCTACGCCCGCTGGCCCACCAATTTGAACGCGAGCTGCTCGATCGTGGTAGTGCACGAGTGGACTTTGCCGGCATGCCCGAGCAGGAAATTGCGATCGAGGTCAGTGCAAAACAAATCCAGCAGCTCGGCCTGTCGTTAAACCAAATCGGCGATCGTATTATCAGTCAAAGTCAGGATATACCGGCGGGTACAGTCGCGAGAGTGAAGCTGCGCGTGAAGTCCGTGGGTTGCAGCGTAAACGTGATGTTCAGGAATTCGCCTCGCTGGACCTGCTGACGACCGCAAGTGGTAGCAAACTCACGCTGAATGATATCGCCGAGATAAAACGGCGACCCAAAGAAAACCAGGTGGAAATTTTCTACCAGGGCAAACCGGCCGTTCTGATGAACCTGCAGCGGACCGATAGCACAGATGCCCTGGTATTGGCCGATATCATGCAACAGTGGCTGACCGAAACTCGCGAGACTCTAACACCATTTATCGAATTGGTCGTGTTCGACGAGAAGTACGCGTTGATACAGCAGCGCATCGACCTGTTGGTCAAGAACGGTATCTCCGGACTGGTGCTGGCGATCTTATACATTTTCCTGAATGGACGCGTAGCGTTCTGGGTCGCCATCGGCATACCCGCATCTTTTCCAGGTGCGCTGGCCGTGCTGTATTTCTTCGGCGGCAGCATTAACATGATCAGCCTGTTCGCGCTGATCATGACGCTAGGCATCATCGTCGATGATGCCATCGTCGTCGGTGGGGATGCACTGACCCATTATCAAATGGAAGTCATCGCGTGCATCGAAGACCCGCTGGTGATCAAGAAGATACTGACGCACCTGCGCGGTAACGGGCTGTATCTAGAGGCCGCCGGTTTGCCGCAGAGCAGGGCGCCACCACAGGGCGACTTGTTTAGCTGAGAAGCGCAAGCCGGTCATTCAAAGTAATTCAGAACAGATATAGCTGCGACCCTGACAGAAGCGGCAAGATGCCGTCTGGCCCACGGGTTGGGATTAGCCTGCAAAGAGACACATCAGGGGCCGGCGAGCGCGGGGTTTCCTCAGATTGGGATGGAATTCAGAAAGGGACAAAAACAAGGACAAAAACAAGACACCCACAGAATAAATCGAAACTCACCTGTTACATTCGTAGTGCTTGTAAGCAAATCGTCCCAGATTAACGAGGCCGCAGATAAGCCCTCATCCTGACTCCCCATAATCAAAGGCTCGAACCTCATCACAACACAGATCCAGGCCATCGGACGGTGTTTTGGTGTGCATCTATAAATTCTGAAACCCGATTCGGTCGTATTCTAAGCGTCAGAATCGCATCTGCGCCGAGTTCTGCTCTCCGACGACGCGGGCATAGGCAAGACAACGACGTCTGGTTTCGTGACAATATTGCGACAAAATATTGACACCAGGCCTAAAAAAGCCTATCTTAGCCGCAATGTCCAGTTAATGTACTAGACATTTTAACCTGATCACCCTGGAGGTGTAATCATGAAAATTCCAAGATCCATTCGTCGCACGTTAATTACCTCGCTTGGCATGGGCCTGTTTATTTACGCCCTTGCAGGTCCTTCGGCCTTCGCGGGTCAACATGGCATGAAACAGGGCGGTATGGACGTTGTCGATACCGCGGTCGCCGCTGGAAGCTTCTCCACCCTCGTCACCGCCATCAAGGCTGCGGGATTGGTAGAGACCCTGAAGGGGGACGGTCCGTTCACAGTTTTCGCACCAACGGATGAAGCGTTCAAGAAAATTCCCGAAGCGGAGTTGGCCGCCCTCCTCAAAGACAAAGCCGCGTTGACGAAGGTTTTGACCTATCACGTTGTTCCCGGCAAGGTCATGGCCGCAGACGTCGTTAAACTGACTTCAGCCAAGACCGTAGAAGGCCAATCGATAAAAATCAGTGCTAGTGATGGCGTCAAGGTCGATAATGCCAATGTCGTGAAGACTGACATCGCTGCGAGCAATGGTGTCATTCACGTAATCGATACCGTCATTATGCCGAACTGATATCGCACGACGGTTCGCTGTAAGGGCTGTACGCGACGCGCGTCAGCCCTTTCTGTTGAACACAAATAGGACCAAACTCACTGCATTCCTCTTCATCCCGTTTCCTGTATCGACCCGTGGGTTACCCTCAAGAATAGGTATAGCATGAACGGTTTTTAAGATCCGGACCAAGTGGATTCGGATGTTCGTGCAAACTGTCACAGCTGGTTTTGCTCATCAATCACTGCCGACAACCCAGGAGACTGCGACAATGAACTGGAAGACCGCCTACCGTTCTTTCTATTACTATACTGCCCCGGAACCAGATAACCTGACGCTGCTACCGACTGAAACAGCCCTGCTATGCATTGATGTTCAGAACTACGGTCTCGCGCCCAAACCCAGCGCTGAAGAACAAGTACGCTGGGCGCCCTTCTATGAGCGCATGAACGAAACCGTGATCCCGAATCTTTGTGCACTGCAGCAAACGTTCCGTGATCACAACATCGAAGTTGTTCATGCGCGCATCGCCTGTCTGCTCGACGATGGCCGTGACCGCTCGCTGAGTCAGAAAATGCCGGGATGGAACAATCTATTGATGCCGATAAATAGCGAGGAATCGCAGATCATCTCCGAATTGGCTCCGGTCACTGGTGAGATGGTCGTCACTAAGACCACCGACAGCGCGCTGACCGGGACCAATTTGCGCCTGGTACTGAGCAACATGGGTATTCGCAATGTGGTCGTGACCGGCATCTATACCGATCAATGCGTCTCATCGACTGTACGCAGTTTGGCTGACGAAAGTTTCAACGTTGTCGTGGTTGAGGGCTGCTGTGCAGCCGGAACCCTCGAACTCCACCAGCGCGAGCTCGAGATCATCAACATGATCTATTGTCACGTACTGGGCAGCGCAGAAATTCGAGCGATCATGGGGCTGGACCAACATTGATTGCTGTGTGCATCTCAATCAAACCGTCATATTTTTGCGATACAAGCGCTGCGCAAACCGAGGTTTGCCGCCCTCTCTCTCGGGAGTCATATTGCCAGACAACAGCCTGACGATTCGCGCTATCACTAGCGGCATAGTACTCGGCGCCCTGCTGTCGCTTTGCAATACTTACACGGGCCTGAAAATAGGCCAGTAGCCGCGCCAGAAGCAACACCGGTTGCAAGCCATGCAGCGATGAACTGGGCGTAACGCTTGAAGCGGGTGTTCGCTATCGACATCGAAACGTGCCGCGTCTGCGGCGGCAGCATGGAAGTCATCGCGTGCATCGAAGACCCGCTGGTGATCAAGAAGATACTGACGCACCTGCGCGGTAACGGGCTGTATCTAGAGGCCGCCTGTTTGCCACAGAGCAGGGCGCCACCACAGGGCGACTTGTTTAGCTGAGAAGCGCAAGCCGGTCATTCAGAGTAATTCAGAACAGATGTAGCTGCGACCCTGACAGAAGCGGCAAGATGCCGTCTGGCCCACGGGTTGGGATTAGCCTGCAAAGAGACACATCAGGGGCCGGCGAGCGCGGGGTTTCCTTAGATTGGGATGGAATTCAGAAGGAAGTCGTCATTGGGATAGGGTGAGCGGCTATGAGTAGCTGGACAACAACGGTTGATTTTTAGATAACAGGGGGATTATTCTTCCTATACTCGAATCGCGCTAAACTTGAAGGCTGCTGATACTGTCTACCACGTTTCGATGAGCACGCTTACTGTCGCATGGTCCATGTGCGCTGCCGCCTGCCTGATGCTGGCCCTGCTGCACATGCTGCTGTGGCTGAATACAGTCAGAACACGGTTTATCTGCTGTCATCACTGATGGCCTTCGCCGCCTGCGCCAGTGCGCTGCTTGAGCTCGGATTGCTGACCACGCAGTCGCTCGAGACCTACCGGCTGTTGATCCGCTGGGAGAACCTGACCATCTTCATGATGGTGCCGATGGTCTGGTTCGTGCAGGGCTATTTCAATACAGCACGGCGCTGGCTGGCGCTCACGATCACACTGCTGTGGGGCCTGGGTATGCTGATCAATTTCGTCTCACCCTGGAGCCTGACCTTCAGCACGGTAGCGGGCAAGCCACTTGTACACGATTCGGACACTGACGCCCATGGCTTGAGCGACCTCGGCAACCGGCTGGCCCAACTGCAGGACACGATGTACTAAAATTTCTCGACTTCTTGGTGTTAAACGGGCATTTTTATGGATGTTCATCTGGGGCTCCTTGGAAGCTGTAGGTTTGGCGACTATCAGTTTCATAGATCAGCCTCAGATGAACAACCTACTAACATATCACAGCTAGGGCCGCGCGGCGTATTAGATTGCAAGGCTTCTGAAACAGCGGATAAAACCAAAGACCCTCGCTTCGGCGTAGTCGGCAAGCAGGCATGCAAGGATACCGGGCCGCTGACGAAAAAACGCATGGAAACCGCGGACGAGGAGTTTCTGGACCGCACCATGAAGTTCATCAAAAAGAACACGGAAGCAAAGAAACCGTGGTTTGCGTGGCTGGCTACATCACGTATGCATTTCTATACCCATCAGAAACCGGAAAGTGATGGGGTAACGGGCCTGGGTATCTGCGCCGATGGCATGGTCGAACACGATGGCCATGTCGGTCAAATCCTCGACCTGCTGGAGCAGCTGAAAATTGATGAGAATACGATCGTTATTTACACCGTGGATAACGGTCCGCACTACAACGAGTGGCCCGACGGCGGCATCTCGCCGTTCCGGGGCGAGAAAAACACCAACTGGGAAGGTGGGTACCGTATTCCGACGATGATTCGATGGCCGAACAATATCCCCGCCGGCAAGATTTCGAATGAGATCATTTCCATGCAGGACTGGGTGCCCACGTTGATGGCTGCCGCCGGTGAGCCGGACATCAAGGATAAACTGAAAAAAGGTCACAAGGCGGATGGTAAGAAGTTCAAGGTTCACCTGGATGGCTTCAACTTGATGCCATATCTTACAGGCAAGGAAGAAAAGTCACCGCGTGATGAATTTTTCTACTTCAGCGATGACGGATTGCTCGTAGGGGTACGCCACAAGCAGTGGAAGCTGGTGTTCGCTGAACAGCGCGCCAAAACATTCCGTGTATGGTCAGAACCCTTTGTTCAACTACGTATTCCGAAACTGTTCAATTTACGCAGCGATCCGTTCGAACGCGCCGATACCGATTCGAATAATTATGACCGCTGGTGGATAGAACGCAGTGCTTTTTCTGTTGTTGCCATACAGGAGATTGTCGGAGATTTCATGAAAACCTTCGAGGATTTTCCGCCGAGGCAGAAACCGGCGAAGTTCAACGTCGATGATGTCATGAAAGCAATGTATAAAACCGGCGCACACTGATCGTTTGAAGGATCATGATTAATCACCTGGCTGGCTTATCGCAAATTCATAAAAAAAACTGGCGTTGTGTTTTTGCGCTTGTCATGGTCTTGCACATCAGCATCGGCCCCTCGAATACAAGGGCCGATGACTTGCGTGCGGCGGTGCAGAACCCGATCAGTTCTCTGGTCAGCCTGCCGTTTAAATTCAACTTTGACTACGGTGCGCAAAATGGTGATGGCACGATATTAAACATACAACCGGTTTACCCGATAACCAAAGGTAAGTGGAACTATGTCAGCCGTTTGATACTTCCTGTCGCCAGTGTTGATGGTGCTATTTCGACACCTGAAAATCCCAATCCGAGCGTACTGGGTAGTGCTTCAGGACTCGGTGATACCAATTACTCGCTTTACCTGTCACCGGTTGAATATGGTGATGTCATCTGGGGTGTGGGTCCGTCACTGATGATGCCGACCGCATCGGACGACCAGCTTGGCAGCGGTAAGTCGTATCTACAAGATCGGCAAGCAGGCGGTTAACAACCGCATCGAGTATTACTATAACATCGAGAAACCTGACTCCGCACCTGACTGGTCATGGAGATTTACCTTTCAGTTCCTGTTTCCGAAATAGCAGCGAAATGCAAATGCAGTGATACTTGGTACGCCGTTATTAGCCTGCATTACTGGTGAAAACTATATTCCTGAGATAATTGGGGTCAGGGTGAAATTTACCTAATTCCTGCACAAAACAGTCGGCTAAAATCGAATAAACAGGGTCGAAGAGCAATGTTCTCTAATATAAAAACAATTGCTCTCTGTCCCTTTTTTGCTAGGTTTGATTCTGTTTGTGCTTTCCCTGTGTCAGCGTGACTGCGGCCTGTGAATCGGGCTTATCAATCTTTCGATTTTTGTAGTATTTTCTTGAACTCCAACACTGTTAGGACCAGGCCGATGAATAACAATACGAAAACAATAATTGCAGCATAGAGAATATCCGGTTCGGCCATGATTAGTTCCTCATTGCCAGCAGGCTCGAAAGTTTGAAATAGATACCAAATGCGAGTATTGATGGCACCCAGATTGCAGTAAATATACCGTGTTGCGGAAATCCGTTGAACCAGAGGTATCCGGAGAGACCAAAGGAAATGGCAACTGCCAGCAGTATGAATAGATCCGATAGCTTGAACATTATGTATTACCTCTCTGTTTTAGTTTGCATTCTGACATGTGACTGAGCGTCAGGTTTCCCAAAAGGCGATCGCGGCGATCAGTAGTCCGGCAACCGTTATCGATGCGGGTATGCGTAACCCGGTTATGCCAAATACATCAACCATGGACGGCACGAATTCTAGCATACCAAGTGGTAGCCACACGAAAAACGGCAGTGCTAACAGAATACCTATGCTTCCTATGACTCGTCGTGCTCGAAGGCTATTCTTGCGGCTCGGCATTGAGGCTCCGGTGGTGTAAGCATCCTGCTAGAATAAACCCTCCTTAATCTAAAAGCCACCGTTCGTTATTTTCTTCCCGGCCATGTATGGCACCTTACGCACCGCTGCCAGAAAAAGCGTTTCTATTGAAGTTTGCCAAAGATCGAAGTGAACTCAAATCGGCGAGATTGGGGCGTGAACCTGTATGGACGCAAAGCCTGGCTGTAGGGCCTGAGGACTATGACACTTATTAACGTTAATCATTATGGCTCTGACGCTCCGCGTTGATCCACGTTTTGGACGGAGGCCGGCTCCAATAGTGGAAAGTCATTATGTCCAGGTTGAATGGAGTACCGGGCTGGTATTCAGATACAATATTAATGTAAGCGCCAAAGAATCGGCCTTATAGACTAACGTTCCAGGGTAGCAAGGCTTCAATATCCGCAACTGTTTTCGCTGAAGCAATGTGTTCCAGTACGTAGCGGATATACTCATAAGGCTCCAGACCATTGGCCTTGGCCGTTTCAATGAGACTGAAGCAGGTGGCGCTGGCTCGAGCGCCGCGCGGGGTGTCGCTGAACAACCAGTTGCGCCTGCCCACCGCAAAGGGCCGGATGGCATTTTCGGCCAGCGCATTGCTGATCCGTAATTTGCCATCCTCGCAGTAACCGCTCAGGTAGCCCCACTGATTTAAGGTGTAGTAGATGGCTTTGTGTGTCAAGCTGTCCCTGGGCACGCGGCTGATGTTCTTCTCCAGCCAGGCTTTGAGTTCCGCCAGTAGCGGCTGGCTCAGTTGCTGGCGCTTTTGGGCTTTCTGTTCATCGTCGAAGTCCTTGATCTTGTCTGCGATGGCATACAGCTTGCGGATCTTGCCGATGGCGACATCCGCCTTGCTGACTTTTCCGCTCTGGCTCGTTTTCTTCTTTGCCGGAGCTGCTTTGCTCGCTTCGACAAATTTCCTTCTGGCGTGATCCCAACAGCCAATACGGGTGATGTCATCGCTACGGCAGACCTTGTTGTAGTCGAGTAGCCGGGAGCAGTTACCTGCTCCCAGCCCTCTAAGAACCGTGCATGCGAGTTTCCCCGCACACGGCTCAAGCCTCAGTAAGGCCCTATACGGCATTTAGGACCCGGTGGTCGTGAGAATGAAACCTATCGTGGCAAGAGGGATGGAGCATGACAAGGTTGTTCGCTGCGGTCGCACCGCCCTGGAGCTTGGCTCGGACGTGATGGGTATTCCAGCCGGACTCCGCAGTAATTTTCTGCTGACAGACTGGACAACACCCGAGCTGTTGCCGCCAGAGGTAGCGTAGTGTTTTCGTCATGGCGTACGCCATCTTGCGATCGAGCCGCCGCTCGAAGTACACTTCCCATTGTGGATCGTAGGGATGGGCCTCCGATTTCACTTTTACGTGTCGACGAATCCAGATAGACGACATAAACAGCAACCGTGGTGCTTTCGGTTGAGTAATGTTGCTATCCGACCGCTGTTCCGCCTTGTATGCTTCACTTCGTTGATCAACAAAGATCCAGTCCCTTGCCCCTTTCCTGACGAAGTAACGCTGCTTGATCCAGGATTTGGGTTTCTTGGGGTGACGTTTGACCGCCCATCTCCAGAGCACGCGCCAAATCCAGGCGTCCATCTTTGAGAACACGACTGAGCTGACCACATGACGGTGGTATTGCGCCCAGCCTCGAATGATCTGGTTGAGCGTTCTAATCACCTGTTCTTGTGGTGCAGATTTCAGTCTGCGCATTACCGACCGGACCTTCTTCTTGAAGGATTGCTGACTTTTCCTTGACGGTTTAATCAGCAATTTACCATCATACTTTCTGATGTTCTGTCCGAGAAAATCAAAGCCCTGGTCGATATGCGTGATCTTTGTTTTCTCTTTTGAGAGTTTCAGACCACGTTTTGACAGGCAGGCTTCGATCAGGGGGCGTATCTCTTGTTCCAGTATCTCCTTTGTGCTGCCGGTAATGATAAAATCGTCCGCATAGCGGACGATGTGCACCTTCGCACGGCGGTAACGTAGACTCGTCTTTGGCAGATAATCGTTGATTACCTGTTCGAGATCGTCGAGTACCATATTTGAGATGATGGGCGAAATGATGCCACCTTGGGGAACACCTTTTTCTGATGGGAAGAGTTGCCCGTTATCGATAAAACCTGACCTTAGCCATTGGCGAAGGACAGGTTTCTCCAGAGGGATGTGTTTCTCCATCCAGCTTGTATCGATATTATCAAAGCAGCCCTCGATGTCGGCTTCCAGTATCCACTGAGCCGCGGTTTTGCGAGCGAGGTCGCAAAAGCATTGCTCAATCGCATCCGCGGTCGATCGCTCCGGGCGAAAACCGAAGGAGTTGGGTGCGGCCAGTGTTTCCGCCACAGGCTCGAGCGCAAGTGCGTAAAGCGCCTGCATCGCTCGGTCCTTCATTGTGGGAATCGACAACGGTCGCTTCTTACCATTAGCCTTCGGTATATATACCCTTCGCAACGGGGATGACCGGTAACCCTTGGACGATAATGAACACGCGGCATCGAACTTGGCAGCGTTGGTTGACCAAATGACGCCATCGATACCCGGTGTTCGCTTGCCACGATTTTCGGTGACCTTTTTGACAGCCAATAACTTTGCTGAAAAGGACCGAGTTAGGCAGCGCTGGAGATCTCTGACAGATCGCCAGCGTTGTTCACGAGCGGCCTTGGCGATACGTAATTGAAGTTTCCGAACCCGATGGTAGGTCGATGGCCAATCGATGTCGGCCCAGCTTCCTATCGTCGGAACGGCGTATGTACCATTATCTACCATCGCAGTAACGCTTGATATCACAGTTTACTCCACCACGCCGATTTCATCTTCTGCTTCAACGTTCTCGCCATGAAAGACCCGCTAGACGTCAGCCACCCTTTCGGGGTCGGAGGTAATGTTGATTGCTCTCAGCCTCTATTCTCATCATTATAACGAGACATTCGCTTCTTCTAGCATCCTACGCCCAGCCTGCCATCACCGCGCCTTACGGCTTGGCTTCCACCTTAGGTGGGACAGTCTGGGGTTATCCAGTTCCACACAAATGCCTTGACTGGGTTAGGTGCGACCTTTACTCCGGCAGTGTATTGTCTGCGTTACCCCTACCGGTTCGGGGATAATCCACACGTGCAGTACCTTTTGGTTCAAGCTTGACAGCCCATTTAGCTTGTTCGGCTTAACGAAGCGTCAACGGTCGTTCATATGTATTCACCATACCAATCCGCCTAACTCCCTTACCGCGTTGGGCTCGCAGTCCTATCTGTTGCTTCGCAGCCTCAGACTTGGCGATACCAGGGGATATTGTCCCAACAGCTCAGTACAAGCCATTGCTGGCCTGCACCTGTTGGTAGGCGCCTGCGGCAGAACACAGGGTTAAATCCATCCTCCTTATTTGGTTTAACAAAACATTTGTGCGACTTCTGGTCGCACACCGGCATAACCATCGGTTTGCAGCACACCTTTAAAGCCCTCAAGCAGGCGCACAGGAACCTCTTCACTGCGTGAAGTATCGTAGTCGAACAGGACAACCGGTTGGCCGGGCGGCCCGCCACGGATTAGCTACATCCGTTTATCGGATGTGGCTGCCTTGCCATCTTCCTTGAGCACCTGTACCCGTGTTTCATCCGCCTGTAAATAATCACTTTGTAATTGATGTTCTCGCATCAAATTCATCAGCGGTTTAAAAACATTATCCAGGCGAATGATCCAGTTCGCCATGGTGGTGCGGGTAATAGCACCACCGTAGCGTTTAAGTATTTTTTCCAAACGATACAAGGGCAGTGCATCCGCATACTTTGACACCAGGATATAGGCCAGCAAGGAGACACTGGCGATACTTTTACCCAAAGGATGGGCCGGACGCTGTGCCGAGATGATTGTGTTGTCGCCAATCTCTTCGCCAAAGACGGCTTTTTCCTGCCAGTATTCAAGCACCTGTGCGTGAGCCGGGACAATATCCAGTTCTTCCTTGATCTTGCTAAAGAAGGTATTAATCGCACCGGCTTTTTCTTCGTCAGTCAAGCTGATCTCAATACGTACCCGTGGCAGATCAGCAGAAAAGCCTTCGCGTTTTTTACGGGATTTCTTCTTCGGCTGGTATTCCTCTGGAATCTGTTTATCCAGATCGCTTAACGCCTGTTCCAGTTCGGCTTCATCAAATAAATCGATCTGGAATCTGGATTTTTCACTGCTCGACGCAAAACGCTGCAGTTTGGATAAATGCAGTTGCTCTTCCAGTAGCGTGATCAGTTTTTCATAGTGTTCAAGTTGCCGATCTTTGTCTTCGATAATGCGGTTTTTATTGTCGATAACATCCAGCAAAGACAGCACTTTTGAAGCATCAAAAGCCAGTTCCTGTTAGCGGCGCTGGTGCCGAAACCGCGGGTGAATCTAACGCGTTACCACGGGGTGTTTGCACCCAACAGTCAACATCGCGCGTTGGTGACGCCGGCGCGACGTGGCCGCGGTCATAAGGCCACAGTAGCCGCGCCAGAAGCAGCACCGGTTGCAAGCCATGCAGCGATGAACTGGGCGCAACGCTTGAAGCGGGTGTTCGCTATCGACATCGAAACCTGCAGCGTCTGCGGCGGCAGCATGAAAGTCATCGCTTGCATTGAAGATCCGCTGGTGATCAAGAAGATACTGACACACTTGCGCGGTAAGGGGTTGTATCTAGAGGCTGCCGGTTTGCCGCAGAGCAGGGCGCCACCGCAGGGCGACTTGTTCAGCTGACACAGACACATCAATGACTCGGAACTCATATAGCTGCAACCCTGATGGATACGGCAGGCTAGCGCTTGGCCAGCTGGTTGGAATTCGGTGGTAACAGCTTAAATTCTCGATTGGTGAGCGCGGTATTTATTGAGAGGCGGGTGAGGTTGGGAAGGAATTCGTGCTTAGGGGTGGGTTAATTACCATGATTGGCTGGGAAGTACCGGTCACTATTCTGGCAATAGGGCGTTTGTTTTACTTATACACACCACAAGCGCGTATAGTCCATGACCTGTATCCTAAACCTCAGTGGATGACTCAAGCTGGGAGCCGGATGGTGTAACGCTCCAAGTCCGGTTCTGCGAGGAGCCGGGGACGAATCGTTGTATGGCTAGTATTTTGTGGCACCGTCGGGAAACCAGGCGGCTAACAGAGAAGACTAACTTTAGCCTAAGCAGCGGCGAGGAACCGGCTTACTCTCCGTATACTTATTTCCTCCATTTTTGATGCCCAAGGGCAGATATATGCTGTTTCTCACTAGCAGAGCTCTTAAGGCGATCAATACAGGCATCTTTCTGGTTATAGTGTCTTACTCTGCCTTTGGCGATACAGAGGTTTGGCGTCTGGATCTGGCCACTGAATCTCAGAAAGTAGGACCGGAGGCCTTTGCGGCGTGGATGGCAAAAAAAGGATTTCAGCCTTTCAAGTACCTGTTTTTCAAATGCCGACCCGAACTCTGACGAATCGGATCTTGCGCGGGTGTTCCCCAGCCGTGCCTGGTAAGGCAAGAGAAGGATTCAAGTTCGCATATCGTCTAATCCAGCCTTGCTACCGAGCTTTCGCGGGAGCGATACTGGCTGCGAAGATCGTCGCATTCTTGCAAGTCTGTTTTCGTGACGCTGCATGATAATGAGTGATGTAATATCCGGGCATATAGGTGTTAAAACACTTTCCGGCCCTCAATCCCGCCGCAAACAGGATCTGGGTGTTGGGACTGCGCGCACGGCTGGCGCTTTAAATGGCCGGGAGTATCCATGAATTTGGTAATGTGTCTTATGGGTGTCTTGCTGTTCACCGGCGCCGGCGCCCTGTCGGGGGCGGAGCTGCGTGGGCTTCTGGTGTACGGCCATGAAGTACGCAGTCTGCAGCCTTGCGGTGATACGCGTGTTTTCTGGGTGCACGCGCCTGGTGCTTTGCACGAGCAGCTGCAAACTGATTACCGCCGCCTCGCCAAGCGACCTTACGAGCCGCTTTACGTCGAGATCGAGGGGGAGTTCAGCCAACACCAGGTGAGTGGATTTGCCGCGGACTACGACGGGACCATTGTGGTCAGAGAGGTCCGATCGGTCTCAGCTGACGGCATCGAGGCCTGTCGCGCGGCACAGCCGGCAGCGGCTCCCGAGCCGCCTGCGTCTGACGGTGCCACGACCTACGTTTTTGTGTGTGACGAACAAACCGCCTACACGGTGCGCGCTACCGGGGCCGAAGCCTGGGTATTCCGCCCGGAAGCCACCCTGATGCTTCCAGCCGTGCCGGTCAGGGTGGGGGCAAAATATTCTGACGGCGCCTTCGAACTCTGGATAGACGGTCAGCAGGCGCAACTCGGCGAGTCGGGTAACGAACTGCAGCGCTGCCGCAATGACCGGCGACGTGCGGTCTGGGAGAAAGCGAAGCTCGACGGTGCGGACTTCCGGGCGGTCGGTAACGAGCCGGGGTGGAATCTGCAGATCCTGGAAGGCAGCCGAATCGTGCTGATTGCCGATTATGGTGCCACGCGGGTCGAACGGCCGCTGCCTCAACCAATAATTGACCAGGAAGCCCGCACCACGCGCTGGAATGCCGGCGAGCTGATTGTCGAGGTCAACGGCTTTCCCTGCCGTGATTCCATGAGTGGCGAGTCGTTCGAGTCGACTGTGGTAGTGACGTGGGGTGAGCAGACACTCAGGGGGTGTGGGCGTGCCCTGCATTGAATACTGACATAAAGAGGACCGGGTACATGTACGATTGGAGTTTGGCGGGGCTTTTTCTGATGACTTGCTTTGTCGCGTTTGGTGTAAACGCATCGGTGACGGGTGGCGGCGGCGCCGATGGCGCGACCCGCGACGCCCTCACCGGCACGAGCTGGAACCTGGTGGCTCTGATGGGCGAGGACATCGACCCTGCGCTGCCGACGGTGACCCTCCACTTTGATGTCGACGGTACCCTGGGTGGCTTTGACGGCTGCAACCGTTATCGGGGTGCCTTCTCCGTCGCTGGCACGGCAATCCATATCCCGAGTGAGATGGCGACAACGCGAGCAGCCTGTCGCGAGCCGCTGGCGAGCTGCTTTGCCTCGGTCACACCCATCAGCCCGGCTATCGCGCGGTGCTGGAACGGCTCGCAACGCTTCCCTTTGTCGCGGAGATCCACGAGGCTTTCTTCGAATGAGGAGCTTCCTGCCGGCGATTCGACAAAATCCACAAACTAAGGAGTAGCTAAGGGGACGGTAGCGTCCCCTTTTTATCACGCATATTCGAAGATTCTGAAAAATGCGTTAAAGCACTTCCAAACTGATCGATTGCTTATTTCTATCGCTAATATAGTAATAAATGAATTTATCTATAGCCACACCGTACCCATAATTACATTCGTAGTCTGTTTTAACTCTGATGGAGTGACAACGATGCTGACAAAGATAATGCATTGCACTGTTGCGTTAACCGTCAGCTATGTGGTGATACTGCACTATCGCTATCGGCGAGCCCGCAGTCAATAATTCACCTGTAATTGATGTCAGAAGTTTTGAAGCCGACTGTCCTCGCATAGGCAAGACAATTCGCCGATGCGGCCGAGAAAATTTTATTCGTAATCGATTTAATAAAATAGGAGTACAAACATGCTTAAAAACAGAGAAAACCAGAAAGTACCTAAGATTACTTTCCGCACACGTCGTGACCACGAATGGCTTGACGTCAAAAGTGAGGACATATTCAACAACAGAACGGTCGTCGTGTTCGCGCTACCGGGTGCGTTCACACCGACCTGTTCATCGACCCACGTACCTCGCTACAACCAGCTCGCTCCGACATTGAAAAAGCACGGTGTCGACGAGGTTGTATGTGTTTCCGTTAATGATGCTTTCGTAATGAACGAATGGCAGCACGAGCAGAAAGCTTTCAATATCACTTTTCTGCCCGACGGCAACGGTGACTTCAGTCGCGGCATGGGTATGTTGGTGTCGAAGGATGACCTGGGTTTTGGTGAGCGCTCCTGGCGTTACTCGATGTTAGTCAAAGATGGCGTGATCGAGAAGATGTTTATCGAACCCGACGTACCGGGCGACCCGTTTGAAGTCTCCGACGCCGACACCATGCTCGATTACGTCGCGCCAGGCGTCCGTGCGCCAATGGATGTGACCGTGTTCACCCGCGAGGGCTGCCCGTTCTGTGTCCGCGCCAAAGGCTTACTGAACGACGCTGGCATCGATTTCGAAGAGCTGGTGCTGAATCGCGACTTCAGCGAATCGACCATCCGTGCCGTATCCGGCCGCGCCAAAGTGCCGCAGGTGTTTATCAACGGTGAACATATCGGCGGTTCGGACGAGCTGGAAGCCTGGCTCGAAAGTGAGTCCAGAGACGCAGCCTGAACAATCAGCACCTACTCGGGCCGTTGCCACACTTCGGTAGCGGCCCGGCCTGAGTCAACCAATGCAACTGCACTGATAGCATAGATTGAGGAACATCATGAAAAAACACTGCTACGATCTGATCGTAATTGGCGGCGGCAGCGGCGGTCTCGCCGTTGCGGAAAAAGCTGCTCAGTTCGGCAAAGAGGTCGCCATCATCGAGGCCAACCGTATTGGCGGTACCTGCGTGAACAATGGCTGCGTACCCAAAAAAGTCATGTGGTACGCCGCCAGTCTGGCGCATGCCGTTGATGATGCCGCCGCGTTCGGCATACCCGCAAGTCGCGGTAAAACCAAATGGCAAGCGTTGGTGAGGGGCCGTGATGACTACATCCGCAACATCAATGCGTATTGGGATGGTTACGTCGCCGACAGCGGCATCCACCGCATCGATGGTCATGGCCGGTTCGTTGACCGCAATACGGTCGAAGTCAACGGCCGGAAATTCACCGCGGACCACATCGTGATTGCCACTGGTAGCCGGCCTATCGTGCCGCCGGTGCCGGGCGCTGATTTCGGCATCACGTCAGACGGTTTTTTTAAACTGGACGGTCTGCCTGAGCGTGTGGCCGTGATTGGTGGCGGTTATATCAGTGTCGAACTCAGCGGTGTGCTCAATGCCTTGGGTTCCGAGGTTACCGTTATCGCGCTCGAACACCGGATCATGGAGCGGTTTGATCCCATGGTCAGTGATGTACTGCAGCGCGAGATGCGACGCCAGGGTATCCGCGTCAACACCGGCTTCCAGGCAGCGGCCTTGAGCCGATCCGATTCCAGCATCCGTATTGCTTCGAAAGACGGCGTTGTTCTCGATGGATTCGATACTGTTATCTGGGCGGTTGGTCGCCGCGCCAATACCGATGATCTCGATCTTGATTCGACCGGAGTGGAGAGGCTAGCGAACGGCAACATCCCCGTGGACGCGTACGAAAACACCAATGTCGATGGTGTCTATGCGATAGGCGACGTCACCGGTAAGATGCCGCTGACGCCGGTCGCCATTGCCGCCGGTCGCCGTCTCGCCGAGCGCTTGTTCAACAACCGTCCCAACAGCAAAGTGGACTACGACAATATACCCAGTGTCGTGTTCTCACATCCGCCCATTGCTACGGTCGGGCTCTCGGAAGACAGTGCACGTGCTCGATACGGTGATAACGTCACGACCTACACTAGCGAGTTCACGCCGATGCGGTACGCGCTATCGACGCGTGCAACAGAGACTGCGATGAAGTTAGTGTGTGCTGGCGATGATGAAAAAATTGTTGGCATTCACATCATTGGCGATAATGGCGACGAAATGCTGCAGGGCTTCGCGGTCGCCGTCAAGATGGGCGCAACCAAGGCCGATTTCGACAGCACCATCGCAATCCATCCGACGAGCTCGGAAGAGCTGGTCACGATGAAAACAGCAGACGCATCAGGAAAGATACACCACGATGTCGATGAAGGTATCGAATGGCGCGAGGCATCTTAAACGTGCCGGATCAGCGGGCACATGATTTGAGTATTCTGATTAAACGCTCTCTGATCCGGTTTTCATCGCTTTAGCAGAATTTGGACTCTACCGGCATACCTCTACGAACTACGTGGCTTTTTGACGGCACCAGGTGATTCATAACCACGGAGGCGTTAGAATCGAGGTGTTTTGAGAGAGAAGCGGCTTCAGCCGCGCACGGGTCACTACGTTTTTGACGTTAAAGGGCAGACATATGCTGTTTCTTAGTCGCAAAGCTCTTCGAGCGATCTATGCAGGCATCTTTCTGGTTATGGTGTCTTACCTGCCGTTGGCGATACAGGGGTTTGGCGTCTCGATCTGGCCGCTGAATCTCAGAAAATAGAGCCGGAGGACTTTGCGGCGTGGATGGAAAATAATGGATGTCAGCCATTCGAATTCCTGTTTTTCAAACGGCGACCCGAGCACTGGCGAATCGGACCTTGTGATGGTGCGCCCCAGCCTTGCCTGGTACTGCAAGAGAAAGACTCTAGATCCCATATCGTCTACTTCTTTGAGCCTGCTCTGGGTGTTGGAGATACGCTGGTGGTTGAGCTAGCCTATCTGGTCAAAGTGCAACCGGCAGGTGCGCGTTTAGACCGGAAAACCAAAGAGGACGCTCCACTCAGGATTTTTTTGAGTTTCCAGACAAAAGACGATCTGCTTCATCTGGCACTGACCGATAGTGCCGCCCATGTAGCGGGAACAGTGGTCAAATCCGAACGCGAACCCGATAATATCCGCTATTTCATGCTACCTGACCGGTTAGAGGCCGAAGGTTACCAATCCGGTACATTCCCCGCGAAAACCATTTTTCAGAAAGTTTTCGGGTCGAGGGATCCGGGTGAGCTGGTAGCGATCGGTATCAAATCAGACAGTAATAATCTCGGTGGCGAAAGCCTCACCTACCTGAAAACCCTGCGGTTGATCCGTTAGTCGATCAGATTTCAGATTACTACAAGGGTATGGTCGTTTTAACGATGGCTAAAGGCGGCCTGATGTACGAAGCATCATTGGGTGGCCAGAAATATAGTTATTTCAGGGTTCGCTGATATCCTGAATGTAATGCCTCATGGTGCATTGGCACTGGTAGCTGCGGATACCGGCATTGTTACGATTCGCCCTCAAAAAAACAGAAAACCATCTTCTAGAATAAGGTTAATGACAAATAGCTTGAGCACAAGTCAGCACGATCGCGCGCAATGGGTCCTGCAGTCACAAAAGATGGTGTCACCATCTCCGTACTTGCCAATGTGGGTTGCAGCGCTGATACAGAAAAAGCGATGTTGAACGGTGCAGAGGGCGTTGGTTTGTTCCGGTTGGAGCAAGCCTACCTGGGCCGTGTGGTACCGCCCGATAGCGATGCGCTCCTTGATGAGATGCGGCAGACACTGGACGCGGCCAAGGGCTGCACTGTCGATGTGCGGCTGCTGGATATTGGTTCCGATAAACCCTTGCCCTTTATAGCGTTCATGGCGGAAACGAATCCCTCCCTGGGCCGTCGAGGCATCCGTTTTCTGCGCGAGTACCGCGAGCTTTTAAAGACACAGCTGCGTGCCGTGCTGGAACTTGCCAGCGAATTTGACGTGCGTGTGCTGGTCCCCATGGTGACGCTGCCGGATGATGTTTCGGTTGTGAAAGCGTGCCTCGCTCAACTCTGTTTAGAGCTGAAGATCTCTCCTCCACCCAGCTTGGGAGCGATGATTGAGACGCCAGCCGCCGCACTTGCAGCGGACCGGGAGAATGCAGCGGTGGAACACTATTACAAGGATGCTTCGGATGTCATATTCAGATTGTTGAGGCTGACGCACGATGATGTACCCGATGTTCCCCTTTCCTTGTGCGGCGAGCTTGCAGGTCGGCCGGAGCACATTCCCAGGCTCCTCCAGTGCGGGATAAGAACATTCAGTATCGCTGCACCATTGATTCCGATAATCAAAGAGACTATTCGAAATTCCTGGTGCTCAGCACCCTTGAAACGCAACCAATGAAGCAAGGGTGGCGATAACGGGGTTTTCCCAATTCAGCACGCTTTCGACTCCGCTTGTCAGGTTTCAGAAAGGAGGGCTGAAACCATTTTTGCATGACGGGATTTTGCATGTGCTGTCCAACATACTTCACCGCTCGGGAAATACTGCCTCAATAGCCTGATTGATTTGCTTTCCAGAGGTAATGAGAGGAGACTGAACCTAGCACCTCGTCTGTCTGTACGAAGGTCTCTCTGCCGCACAACATTGACCGAACGGTCATTATTGCTCGTCATACTCCTTTCTCGCTAACTCCGATCTGCCAAACGCTGTTGTGCAATAACTTGCCGTTAGCAAGGAAAGGCACCCGGCCCGCATATAATGAACCAGGGACTACACCATGACACAATTTGTAAGCAATGCTCAGGATTCCGAGACATTCAGTCTATACGCCGGTATTCGCCAGGCAGAACTGAACGCCCAGGACTGGGATCGGGAAAAATCCGCACATCTGGCCCAGAACGAAGGCATCAGCCTGAACGATGAACACTGGGCCGTAATTACTTATCTGCGCAATTCCTATATCGAATACGGACTGCCCAGATATGCCAGGACGACGGCCAGGGCGCTCAATCGGCAATTCTACTTCGAGGGTGGAAGCAAGTACTTGTATGGCCTTTTTGCCGGCGGCCCGGTTACGCAAGGCAGCCGCCTTGCCAACCTGCGAACACCGGTAAACGCCACCGACGTTTCGTTTGGCACCAGCTATTGAAAAATACAGATTCTGTTGGCACGAAGAGTTCCTTACCGTCGGACACTAAAGAACAGCCACGATCAACATCGATTGTCAGGCATATGCCAAAACAGCCGCTGAGGATATTAAGTCGGCGTTCACGGTCAGTGTTGCTGAGTGACCAGAAAACATAAAAGGTGAGGCTAATGGGCGTCACCTTTTATTAATCCTTTTTACGAAATGCACTCATTAGTAACCGATCGGGTGTTTTCTGACCATGACCAATACAGCTGTATCTAAACAGGGCAGAAACAAAAACATAAATAAGGAGATATACAAATGAACACTCAAGTACACACGAATAATCACCGTTATCCTGTCTCAGTTCCACTAGAAAACTTACTGCTGACAAGCATGTTGATACTTACACCAACATCAGCTTTCGCTACAGACAGTTATCAAAACAAGGTGTTGTTCACACCCAGTGAAAGCACGCTGAGGGCGGAAGCCAAGGGCCGCATCATGATTTACGATGGCCTGGAAAGCGAGATCGTAGATAGAGCCATGAATGAACAGTTCGATCGTATTGACAACATGATGTTTATTCGCATTCGCCACACACAGGACGATGGTGAGTATTTAGTAGAGGATGATGACTGCTAAGTACCTCATCTATCTAAGCCGGACGATGAGCTTTACATTGCTTCATATGTGCTAGTCGCTACCCTATCTGACAGTTGTTGTCGATTTTCGTATGTGCGGAAAACCAGCCTATGTTGTAAGTGTAACATCCTGTTTTCTTGCAGAGGAACAGAGAACGCAGAGGTTACATGTGTTTTTTTGCAGAGAAAGTATCTATTTAATCATCTTACTTTGCGTTCCCTGCGCCTCTGTGAGAGTAAATATCTACAGACTTTCCTAAAGTGCCTATCTCGGGTGCACTGACAAAAATGCATTGTCGGAATTTGAAATAATATGGCACTGACTGTCAGATTAAATCCTGACTATTACAAAAAATGCGTATTTTTACTGCCTGAGCGGGTTTATCTCAAACCCGCTCAGGCAGCTTCAGATGACTTCACAGACCACGCGGCCTTTTGTTTCATCAAATTAAAAATTGCATATACACCAACATGCTAGTTTGGTGACAGATGTTCATCGAGATTCAGACGCTGAAAGATCTCGTCCATATCCAGCTTCTGTATTTGTGCAGGTGTCTGGCCTTCACACAGACTGATCAGCAGCGCAGGGATGCCCTTGATTACGCTGGTATCGCTGTCGCCGTAAAACCTGACACTGTCATCTTCCAGGCAGGCATCGACCCACACCTGGGTCATGCATCCTTTTACCTTGTTGTCATCGGTCTTCAGCCTTTGCGGCATAGCGGACAGCTGTTCGCCGAGCTCGACCAGGTAAAGGTAACATTGCTCCCAGTCGCCCAGTAACATACCCTCATTAGAATGTATTTTCGTATATAAAAAAACAACGGGAACACATATTCATTGGAGTTGGCGCACTAAGTGCATTTATCTGTGTTGCAGCCGGTGCATTTGGTGCACATGCGCTGAAACAGTGCTGGATACTGACATGCTGGCCGTTTATCACACGGCTGTCAATTACCAGTTTTTTCATTCCATTGGCTTAATAGTGATCGGTGCATTACATAAACTATCACCTCGCCATTGCCACTCGGTTGCAGCCTGGGCCATGCTGGCAGGAATCATCATATTTTCTGGCAGCCTTTATATTCTGAGTACGACCGGTATTAAATGGCTGGGAATGATTACACCCGTAGGCGGCGTTAGCTTCCTGGCCGCATGGCTGGTTCTTGCACTGTGCTACCTGGCTGGCCACCACACCAAAGAGGCTTGATCATGGCAACGGTCTATCATCAACTCGGTATAAAGGCGCCATTAAACGATGTTTATAAGGCTATTGCGACAACAGAGGGCGTCACTGGCTGGTGGACAAAGACCAGTGGCAACCCCGAAACCGGCGGAGACCTCGAGTTCTCATTTGACGACCACCTTGTAAAGGTAAAAGTCACCGCAAACAATCCGGGTAAACACATCGAGTGGACATTGGGCGGCAACGATGGCGAATGGCTGGGTACGCGCATCTGTTTCGATCTTGTTGAACAGGAAGGCCAGGTAATGGTGAACTTCGAGCATGCAGACTCGCGACAAGCAACCGAAATGCTTGCGCACTGCAGTACTAAATGGGCTGTATTCCTGTTGAGCCTGAAAGACTATCTGGAAACCGGAATCGGCAAACCATTTCCGCATGACATTCATATCAATCACACGGTATTCAACCAGGTTTAGCTATAAAGGCCTGAGCATGCTCTGATAAGCTATCTTTCTATTTCAGGCAAGTCCGTACAAATAGCTGAGTAGGCAATGACTGAAACAAGGCTGAAAGCAGACATATGTAAATATGATCCGAAATGACTCAGTCCGGCCAACAGCTAACGTTCGTAAATGGCGATAGATATAAGCAGGAACTGATTGAAAATTTTAGTTACTAATAGCGCCCTGATTAACCCAGTTTTTCAGTGTTTCGATTTGTTCGTTACTTAAGCCCCTCTTTTCATTCTGAGACATCCGCTGACAATTACCTGCACGACCTTCTACTAGCATGTTCAAAATGCTGCGTCGGCTGTCTCCCTCAACGATTACTGGTCCATAAAAGGCACCATGCATCAATGATTCGTATGAATCTATTACCAGTCCAGTGGCTTTAAATCCGGACCCATCGGGATATACATGACACTTTATGCACACTCACTCTGCAGAATTGGTTCAACATCCTCCTGGTAGCTGACCTGCTGTGTTGTGCAGCCAATTAGCAAGGAAGTAATTAAAAGTACGAAGAACAAGAACAAGCTCATTACAGGCATGCTCTCAGCTTTTTGTTACAGGGCTGTTTCGTTTTGTCTAACACAACCTTTTCACGAGAGTATTCTTCGTTTAAGTCCCTTTTGGCATTAAAACTTGCAATTATTTCGACCCGATCGAAAGTATTAATAAATTCATCCTCAAGGCTGTTCTTTACGAAAAAAGTGCCGACGAATGGTGGGATATAAAAATCGGGTTCGATATTAGCTTCAAAAACAAGTCCGCTTCGATCACCCATAGGTATGATTTTCCATTCAGCCAGGCCGGATTGGAAATCACTAAGTTCAGGAACAATTTCAGCTTGTAAGTTACCAGAAGGCAGGGTGCGAACAATATCAACCCTTTCAACTTTTCTGCAAAACACAGAATTGCAAAACAATAGTTTTGTTTTAACTTTTTTTTCGCCCTTTTTACTTGAAGGTAATACCTCGCTCTCGATAATAGAGGGGCTCAGACGATAGATATGTGTGTAGTCAGAAAGTGCTTGTCTGATTTGTTCGGCAGGGGCCTCAATAATAGCGCTTATCTTTATGTGAAAAATTCCCTTGTCTTCAGTCACTACAGAAGCATTCAGATCGTAGGCAAGAACAGATAGAGGTTGGAATAATGTTGCAGCAATACAAACCAGAAAGACGCTATTATGGAAGACGAGCACGTATAACCATCTTAACCGGGACATATCCTTCTCGCTCCATAATTTCGAAATCTTATTTATTCAGCCAAAACAGTAATTATCCTGGTCGATTGGTTGGTCGTGCTGAATAGCTTTCGCCAGCCTGAATTTGTGTGAAAGCAAATGGCGGGAGGTAAGAGCAGTCTGTAATATACGCCCTACAGAGATATAATAACCATACTTTAAAAAAATGGATCTTCAGAAAAATTTGTGGGTAAGAAAGTAAAGCAATCGTAGATTAAACGCGGAAGATTGACAAATTTGTGCAGGGGTAGTGCATCCTGACCCCGACTTCTGAGATGATGAAAGTGCGACCAATCGTCATTCAGAAAAAGGGAGACAGGATGCAACTCAAGTCTATCTTGAATCGGGTGCAAAAGTTCAAATCTTTTGTGTACGGCGATATAAGCTGGGTTGAAGGTGTGTCGGGGCCGACGCTTGAGGTTGAGCTTCAACCGCGCAGAAATAGCCGCCCGGTGTGTTCAGTGTGCGGCCACCGGGGGCCAGGCTACGACAAGCTGCCGCGGCGGCGGTTCGAGTTCATCCCGCTATGGGGCATCAAGGTGTTCTTCTTGTATGCGCCACGTCGGGTCGATTGCCCGGGCTGTGGTGTCCGGGTGGAACAGATGCCGTGGGCGGCAGGTAAGCATCAGCTGACCAAGAGCTATGCCTGGTTTCTAGCGGGCTGGGCGAAGCGTTTGAGCTGGCAAGAAGTGGCGTCAGCCTTTCGCACGAGCTGGGATCATGTGTTCCGTTCGGTAGAGATGGCCGTGAGCTGGGGTCGGGCTCATCAGGACTTATCGGGTATCGAAGCCATTGGCGTTGATGAGATCCAGTGGCAGCGTGGCCACAAGTACCTGACATTGGTCTATCAGATCGACAGCACGAGCAGACGCCTGCTGTGGGTGGGGAAGAAGCGCAAAGCGAAAACCTTGCTGGGCTTCTTCCGCTGGTTGGGCCAGGCACGCACGCAGCAGTTGCGTTATATTTGCAGTGATATGTGGCGGCCTTACCTCAAGGTGATTGCCAAAAAGGCGGGACATGCGTGCCACGTACTGGATCGGTTTCATATCATGGCGCAATTGAGTAAGGCGATCGATGAGGTTCGCGCCCAAGAGGTAAAGGCCTTGAAAGACCAAGGCTATGATCCGGTATTGACGAAGAGCCGCTGGCTGTTACTGAAGCGGCCGGAGAATCTGACGGAAACACAGGAGACGAAATTGGCGGAGTTACTCAAGTACAATTTACGATCAGTACGCAGTTATCTTCTGAAAGAAGAGTTTCAATATTTCTGGTCGTACCTATCGCCCTACTGGGCCGGCCAGTTTCTGGATAAGTGGTGCACTAAAACCATGCGATCGAAGATCGAACCGATGAAGAAGGTTGCCCGCCGATTACGGAAGCATCGGCCGCTACTCTTGAACTGGTTCCGTGCTAAGAAGCAGTTTTCCAGTGGGATTGTTGAGGGCTTCAACAACAAAGCAAAACTGACCACGAGAAAAGCGTATGGATTTAAGACCTACCATACGGCTGAAATCGCTTTGTATCATGCACTTGGCACATTACCCGTGCCGAAAACAACCCACGTATTTTTCTGACGAGGCAAAAAAATATAATCAGTAATAGTAAGCCTATTACATTTGGCTGCATAAACCACCGTAGCGAGTGTCTGCTTCGCCAACAGACTCTCAGACTCGAATTTGATCACAAATCTGCTAACAGGCAGCTTGTCGCCACAGGACCTTCTATAAATAACTTCAATTAGAAATCGCTTGTAAGCGTATCCCTATAAAATAACTGTGTACATCTAACTACATTAAGCGCCACCACCCATGTCATTTTCGAGCCCCTGGACTTCATTTCCCGGCTGGCGGCGCTGGTGCCCAAACCACGGGTGAATTTGACGCGCTATCACGGCGTGTTCGCGCCCAACAGTCAACACCGAGCACGGGTGACGCCGGCCCGGCGCGGCCGGGGTAATAAGGCCAAAGCATCTGGGCCAGAAGCGGCCCAGCCGGTCGCAAGCCACGTACCGATGAGCTGGGCACAACGCTTGAAGCGCGTGTTCAATATCGACATCGAAACTTGCAGTGTCTGCGGCGGCAGCATGAAAGTCATCGCATCGAAGACCCGCTGATGATTAAGAAGATACTGACGCACCTGCGCGGTAAAGGGCTGTATCTAGAGACTGCCGGTTTGCCCGAGAGCAGGGCACCACCGCAGGGCGACTTGTTCAGCTGAGATACGCAAGCGGGTCAATCAACACACCTATGGCGGCGAACCTGACCGACGCGGCAGATGCCGTTTGGCCAGCTGGCTGGAATTGACCTGGACAAGGTTGAATCGGCGATTGGCGAGCGCGTTTTTTTCAACTGAGGATGGAATTCGAAGGGAATTCGTCAATGGAGTGGGACAAGTGGTTGCCGGGACCTAGAAAATAATAGTTGATTCTCGGATAACAGGGCTTTTATTCTTCCTCATATAGACGCCCCGATGTCAACTTGAGTTTGTGCCGTATTGATCGCCGAGAGAGAATTGACCATGGACTAACATCCTCGTATTCGCGTGCTGGTTAACGCATTAAGATCTGTCCGTTTGGGGTTACCACAACCTATGCTCAGAGGCTTATCACTAAAGTAGGACACGTGGGCTTCCCAATCTCTGTCTTAATCCTCGGTATCAATCCGTTGACTCAAGCAGACAATAACCTCCATTTTTAATTGACAATGTTCTACTGCTCTATTCGGCAGCCAAGCGCAACGATTCCCAAACAAAGCCGACCATTTCCCGCGCACAGGCAACCTTGACTTTGTTGGGATGTTTGCCGGCAAGAAGCAGCCGGTTGCCCTTGGAATACAGGCGACGTAAACAGCGATCTGCAATGGCAATAAATTCAGGGGCTGTGTGTGCCCGCCTGGCTTTGATATCCTTGCTGATGCGCGTCGTTCGGTAGCCACGCTGATTCGCCTCGACAAAGGCCGTGCGCAAATAACGATTACCATGCTTGGTGATGCCAAAACGCTGGTGTTTGCCGCCTGAGGAATATTCGCGGATATCCATGCCGATCCAGGACGCCAGTTGGCGTGGGTGGCCAAAGCGTTTGACATCGCCGATTTCGGTAATCATGGTCAAAGCAAAGATATTCTTGATCCCTTTGTAACAGGTCAAAGCCTGCACCGGTTTCTGGTAGCGCGGTGTGCGGGCAAGTGCCTCAATCTGTTGCTCGTGCGCGGTAAGAACGCCGTCCAATCCCTGCAATTGCCGCAGCAGCAATTCCAGGTTCACCTTGAGACTGCCCGAGGTGGTCTCGATGGTGCGCGCCAACCAGGCATAGTGAAGTTTCGTCCAATGGCTTTTGTGTAGGGTCTGCCTCCTGTAGTGCAAACCATTGCGGCGCAGCAGCGCCTGTAGCACTTTGAGGTATCCATCTTCGATGGTAGCCCTCGGTTTAGATTAGGATGGGGCGTCTATATCTTCTATACCCGAGTTATATAGCAGTGTTTAGAGGTGGCCATTGATCGGTGTCAGCCTAAGGTAATGTCGGTACAGGGTAATCTGTTAGCCGTTACCTCTGCACAGGCGGTTGGCTACTTGCCGCCATAGTGGGGTCGGACCAATACAAGCCTTTGATTGCACTGGATCTCACTTAAAAAATAGGTCGCAGATAAGGCTGAAAAGCACTTTTGGGCTATGAAATACTACGTGTATGGCATCATCGGTTCTCGCAATACTACGACCCGTTCGCCCAAGTGATCTGTTTATTTTTACCGGAAATACCCACCGCAGTTGCATGGTAGCGATCTTTCCAAAAAGCACCGTTGCGAGTTTTTCTTTTGTTATATTGCTGTGCCGTACGCCCTGCAATTAACTGCATGCTTTTAGAAATCTCACCATATCCACGTTCACGAACGAGCAGGTGTATATGATTCAAGGTAAGGATGTAGTTAAGGACACTCAGTCCAAATCGTTTTCTGGATTCAAATAGCCAGTAGCGCCAATAATGGCGATCTTTTTCGAACTGGAGCAGAAATATTGTCTTGTGGCAGCGATGGCTAAGGTGCCAAACATGGCCGGGTAGAAATGACGATGAGGGCAAGGCATGATGCTTTTTCCTTAGAGCGGCGTTTTATTCCTTTAAAAACGGCTTTTAAGTCGTAAACTGGCCTTGATTGTAAGCGATTCTTACAGCCTTTCAAAGGGTTGTGTTGATCCGATCCCGTATGCTCCATCGACCTGTCCACCGGCTAGTTGGGCACAGTTGGATCGCTATTCGACACGTCAACTTGCGGCTCATGATCTTGCGCACGCATTGTCACCACGCGTTGTGGGAAGGGTATTTCAATGCCTTCAGCATCGAGCCGCTGTTTGACTCTACGATTCAGGTCCCAATAGGCAGGAAAGTAGTCCTGTGTTCTCACCCATGACTTGACTACTATGCCAACAGCCGAGTCTTCCATACCACATACGTGGACCGCCGGCTCCGGTTTTTTCAGGACATAATCCAGGTTCTCCAGTAGATCCAGCAGTGCCGCTTCGACACGGTCAAGATCTTCCGAATACGCAACGCTGGTTTTGATGTCGACGCGCCTGATCCGGTTGGCGGTGAAGTTGATGATGGTTTCGCCCCAGATCTGCCCATTCGGAATTATGACCGACTTATTGTCCAATGTTGATATAGTTGTCGCTAACAGATTCATTCTCTTAACATACCCATCCTCGCTGCCAAGCTTGATATGGTCATCCACGTCATACGGGCGATAAACCAGGATCATTACACCAGCTGCGAGGTTGCGAAGGGAGTCCTGTACGGCCAGCCCGACAATAATGCCGATCACGCCAAGGCCAGCGAATAGATGACCGAGCGAGACACCCATTGCAGTAAGCGCAATGATGAGACCCACCAGCAGGACCACCGCACTGGATAGCGAGATCATTATGTCGCGCAGCAATATGCTGACCTTGATACCTTCCCTGGCTAAAAGTGCTCGCAGTGGTATTCTAATGAGTTTCGCGACCACACCCGCCAGCACAAGGATGCATACAAACAGTAACGTACGCAATAACAGATTGGGGCCGTTGTGCGCGAAGCTCTCGCGCAACTGCTGCCATTCTTCGTGCCACAGATGAGCGAAGACCTCGCTTTGCAGCAACCCGATATCGATTTCGCCACGTTCACGGACCAGCAAACTGCGCTGCTCTGTAATATCAACTCCGAGTCTTGTGCTTGCGCCCAGTATGCGCTCAAGTCTGTCGAGATTTCTTGATTGCTTCGCCTGCACCAGCTTTATGGCGCCTTTGAGATCTTCGTCGAGCGGCTCACCGGTAAGGCGTGACTGCAACTCGTCCAATGTCATGGCGTCAAGCCGGATCTGCCCGCTCAGTGCTTCGACCATCGGAGCCACACGATTCCTGACCTTTTCGAGCAATGCATCGCTTGCGATAGCAGCCGCCTGACGAACCTTTGCCTGTTCGGCAAGCTCGGTAAGGTAACGCTCCCGAAAAAGCACCAGACCCTCCATAAACGCACGGGCTATGTCAGCTTCGGGGCTCTGCTCGAATTTCGGCACAAGCTTGCGCTCAGCCGCGACGCGCCGATCCAGGACTTCGTCTCGTTCAAGCGCCAGTTCAACGGCCTCATCAAGTAATTTTAGCAGCTCGTGCCGCTGGCTTTGGTCAACCTCTGGTCCTGACAGTATCGCCGGTGCAGTTGCATTAAGCCTAGCGAGCGCCTGAATAGTGAGATGATCGATATGGCGGTTGAAGCCATCCTGTTGCCACTCGTGCACGGAACCCTGATCGGCTTTCAGTGTCTCGACCCGATCAAACATAACCCGGACATCCGCAAGGTCAGTTCGATCAGACGCCCACAGGACACTGGTGCTCGAAAGCGCCAAGAACCAGAACAGGGCCCTGCAGGTCATAGCCATTTGCCTCTGTTCTGCGTTGTTGCACATAACGGTCATTTTTCACAATTGTCAGTTAGCTGTACTTAAACCAAAGATCACAATTCTACGAAATCTTGCCAAAACCCGTCATCTGATGCCGGATACTCAGATCCCGGTTTGGCAATTGCCCCTTTTTTCAATACTGACACCCAAAGGCCGATAAAAATTACCCGAAACTTACGGAATCAAGTCCGGTATCGCTCGTTTCCACATACGCTGGGGGAGCTTTCTCGCACATTTCGGACAGTCGCGTGATGCCCTCGAAATCAATGAAATTCAGAACGATATTGCCGTTCCAGGTAAGAGTGCAGTGCGTGTCCGGCTGCTTCCCCCCAGGAGACATATGAGCCGATCTATCACCGGCATATCATGATAGCCGTTTCTCAATATCACCGATTCGCCTGACCAACGATTCTATCAGGGAAAAACAACGGAAAAACAACGGAAAAACAAGACACCAACGGAAAAACAAGACACCCACAGAACGAACCGAAACCCGCCTGCTAAATTTGTAGTGCTTGCAAACAAATCGTCGTAGATAAACGAGACAACAATTAACCCGCATTTCTCACCAGGCGGCGTAGGATACTGATAAGGCGTTGGTCCTTTGGAGAAACACCTGAATGACCAAAAATACAATGTGTTTTTTAAACGTGGCTATCACGGTTCAGGCTGGTCTGGGTGACCGTAAGCTTGCTCTTCACTCAAACCGTAGCTATGGCTACGCTTTTCGCTCCAGAGCGGCGCTTACGAACACGAATCCTGCGCCTGCTCCCGTGATCCTGGTGAGAAATGCGGGTTACGACTTGATCCTGGTGCCACAAAATAAACGGCTCGACTCGCAACACCTGATCATCGGGGCCACCCAAGATAAAATATGGCGCCCTGTTCATTGAGCGCAACTAGATCGTGCGTATTAAAATAGTCGTTGCACACATACGGTATCACGCTCAAAAAATGTCTCGATAATATCAACTGTAACCTTGTTACTACTACAGATTACGAACACAATATCATCGCCAGACCCGCGGTTTCGGAGCAACGCCTGTCCCTGACCGCACAAGGCAAAGTGCGCTATCAGCTAAAGACCCCGTATCGTGAAGGAACAACCCATGTGATTTTACTCCGGGCTTCCTGCCCTCCGCCCTTCGGGCCTGCCTTCGGCAGTACAAAATCGCTCCCGGCGATTTAGTCGAGCCCCTGGACTTCATTTCCCGGCTGGCGGCGCTGGTGGCGAAACCGCGGGTAAACTTGACAAGGTATCACGGGGTGTTCGCACCCAACAGTCAACATCGCGCGTGGGTAACGCCGGCGCGGCGTGGCCGCGGTCATAAAGCCACAGTCGCCGCGTCAGAAGCAACACCGGTTGCAAGTCATGCAGAGCGATGGGCTGGGCGCAACGCTTGAAGCGGGTGTTCGACATCGACATCGAAACGTGTCGTGTCTGCGGCGGCAGCATGAAAGTCATTGCATCGAAGACTCAGTGGTGACCAAGAAAATACTGATGCACCTGCGTAGTAAAGGGCTGTATCTAGAGACCGCCGGTTTGCCACAGAGTAGGGCGCCACCGCAGGGCGACTTGTTCAGCTGAGATAGGCAAGCGGGTCAATCAACACACCTATGGCTGCGAACATGACCGACGCGGCAGGATGCCGTTTGGCCCGCTGGCTGGAATTGACCTGGACAAGGTTGAATCGGCGATTGGCGAGCGCGTTTTTTGCATCTGAGGATGGAATTCGAAAGGGATTCGTCAATGGAGTGGGACAAGTGGTTGCCGGGACCTAGAAAATAATAGTTGATTCTCGGATAACAGGGCGTTTATATCCTCTATACCCGGCGAGTGTGGTCAACGAATGTGCAAGCAGTAATAGCAGGTTATTCAAGGGAGGGTAGAGTAGATAAAGTTGGCCTCGGGAACAAGACGGGTTAAGTGTCGGTGTTCAGGCGATACTTTGCAATTCGCCATGGAGTGCGTCCAGCGAAGGCTGGTCTGTTCAGTGGGAGACAGTCCCACCGGGGTAAAAGTCAGAGCCCCGTAACTTGAGTCACATTCGTGGAGGAAACGAAGCGGATGAAGCTGGCTGACAAAGCCGTCCTTGGGGCGGGGAGTGAGTCACCGGGCCGTAACGCAAGTGAACCCAGAGGTGGCCTCGTCAGAATATAACTCCGGAGGCCGAGCCCGCTCTGTGGGGGCGAAGGCAGAAGGTGATGCCGCAGACTGACTGTTGAGGTATCACGCTCCGGCGGGGTAGTAGGGATAGCACGGTGACAAGGGCAGACCGAGCAACTGGAGAAGCCGTCCTCGTCCCGATCCGAAAGGATCGGAGCAAGGTAGGCTCTATAACCGGCAACACCGGGAAGTGAGTCGAAAGGCGAGACGGTGGCGGCGAGGTTCGTATGAGTGATGAAGCGGGGTAACGCCTGTGGAGCGAAGGAGCCTTACTGCACATCATGACTTCAACAACATGGGAGGCAGGGGTGAGATGATAAAGGCGCCCATTGATCTGCAAGACCTGAGGAGAAGGCTATACGTCAAGGCGAAGGCTGAACCGTCTTGGCGCTTTTGGGGATTGTATGTCCACGTGTGCAAGCACGAGACGCTCCAGCAAGCCTACCGGCTGGCAAAAGCCAATGACGGAGCCCCGGGTAGTGATGGGGTAACGTTTGAGGCAATTGAAGCCGGCGGACTGGACGCGTTTATCGACCAGCTGCATCAGGAGTTGGTTGAGCGGACGTATCGTCCTCTGCGGCTGCGGAAAGTGGCGATACCAAAGGCCGGTGGCGGTAGCCGCGGTCTTTCGATTCCCACGATCCGCGACCGGGTGGTCCAGGGTGCGCTTAAGCTCATTCTGGAGCCAATCTTCGAAGCCGATTTTCAACCGGGTTCGTTTGGCTACCGGCCCAAGAAATCAGCGCAGGATGCGATTCGGCGCGTCTCGGAAGCGATACTGACATGCAAAACGTATGTCATCGATCTCGACTTGCGATCGTACTTTGATACGGTGCGACATCATATCGTATTGGAGAAGGTAGCGGGCCGGATCAATGATGACAAAGTGATGCAGTTGCTCAAGTTGATTCTGAAAGCGTCGGGTAAACAGGGTGTGCCACAGGGCGGTGTGATCTCACCTTTGCTCAGTAACGTGTACCTCAATGAGGTAGACAAGATGCTGGAGCGGGCGAAGCGAGTCACGCGGTATCGGCAGTTGACGTTGGTCGAGTACGCCAGGTTTGCTGACGATATGGTGGTCTTAGTGAATGCACACCCGAAACAGCGTTGGTTACGCGACATGGTAGAGAAGCGACTTCGCGAGGAACTCGGCAAGCTCGAAGTAGAGGTGAACGAGGAAAAGACCCATCGGGTCGAGCTGTCGCGAGGTGAGAGCTTCGGTTTTCTGGGCTTTGAGTTCAGGCGTGTGCGCAGTCATTCGGGACGCTGGATGCCATTGTATCGGCCCCAGATGAAGAAACGGACGGCATTGCTGCGCCGACTCAAGATCATTTTCCGGGGCTTGCGTTCCCAGCCGGTTACGCGGGTTATCGAAGCGATTAATCCGGTGCTGCGTGGATGGGTCAATTACTTCGCGATGGGTCATTCGAGCCGGTGTTTCTCGTTCATTCGGAACTGGGTAGAGCAGAAGATCCGGCGTCACCTGGCCAAAAGTCGCCAGCGCCGAGGCTTCGGCTGGAAACGGTGGAGTAGACGGTGGCTGTATGATGCTCTGGGGTTATTTGATAACTACCGGGTGCGACCACGGTCGAAAGTTGTCCCAGCATGATAGGTCTCATAAACCTTGAGGTGAAGTGTGCAGGTGCGCGTAGTGCGGTAAATCCGCATGCTGCGTGCGAAGTGGCGGGAGTTGGAAACGGGGCTACGGTTCGGCCTATACGGGCACGAAGGGGGAAACCCCGGAAACAGACAAGGCCGATCCTAGTGGGCTACCGCGCCAGCTCTCGATCCTACCAAGTGATCCAGAACCCGGGCATCAGGTCATGTGGCGAGGCTATGACCATTTGACGGCGATGTGTGAAGGGTTCCTGCTTCTCTATGAGTAACTTTTTCACGGGTGATTTTATGGGTAAAGGGCAGGAGGCCTAGTATTACCCCAAAGGACCAATGTCCTATCGCAATTCAACGCCGCCTGGTGACAAATGTGGGCTGAAGGTCCTGACCGCGTGCGCTGCTGGCAAGCGGGAGTGGGGTTTTAACAGCGACCGCCCTGTTTACAGGAAACTGCTTATCGGTGGCTGCCTTTTCTAGTAAAAGAATTTAACACCGAAGCTCAGAAACTCCAGGTCGAGATCATCACTCAGCACAGTGTATTCGATTTCGGTTAGGCCGCCCAGTGCCCAGAAACCGACGCCGATGCCGGCCGACAGCTCTGTGTCGTCTGCCCTACCGGTATCGATACTGCTGATGCCAATCTTGCCCTTAAGCTTGACTTTGGTGTCGCTGCGAAAGGCCGCATACACTGAAAGCGTATCGACGTCCCAGTCGACCCCTCCTTGCGTCTCGCCGTCAATCAAGGTCGTCGTCAATTGGCCCTCTGCCGACACGTATTGGTTGAACTTGTAGCCAAGTTCAACACCACCATTGAAGGCGTCATCGGTTACACCGGCGCCAGCGTCCACAAAGGCGCCGATTATCCCCAGATACCAGGGCGTGTCGTTCATACCAGCATACGCGGTGGGACAGCTCAGCATCGCTGTCAGCAATATCAAGTTAATTTTTTTCATAGTCGCCCTTCCAAAAATAAAATCGCTTTGATTCCAAACCTGTGACAGTAGGATAATACCCCAGAATGAGTCGGGACCTGGGGAGAATGGTGAAAAAGGGAAAGCGACCCATTGCAGAAAAGAGACCGATCTCTCGCCCGCGCTAAGATCTGCGTTGGAGGCGTTACTTGTCCTGGTCACGTTGTTGCTCAATCGAATGACAATCAACAGCAAAAACAGCAGCAAGCCGCCATCCGCGGACACGAATCGAAAGAAGTCGAGTAAGAAGGGGCTCGAGAAAGCCAGGGGGGCAGCAAGGTCGCAACGGGACCACTCTACAGCCAGTGGCTGATCCCGATGAAGTCACCGAGTTAAAGGTTGATCGCCGCACCCTGCTGAGGGGCGCGCAGTCTCATGAGGTCGGCCATGAAATACGCCAGGCTATCGATATCGACATTTCACGATTCGTGACGGAATACCGGGCACAGATCCTTGAAGAACCCCAATGGGATCGGTGGGTGGCGGCCTTTCCGGCGGGGGTGAACCGACCGGTTCAGTCTGGGCGCCTGCTCGCTACACATAGCAGTCACTGTAAATGAACACAAATATTCGCCGGGACTAAAAGACATGCGGTGGCACTAAATCTAGATATGTTCTTATTCGATTAATGCCGACTTAATTTGATTGGCATCAAGACGTATAAATATTGAATATATTAATATTCTAATGTATGTAGTCGGTTGACAGGAATAAACAAATTCACTCGCTAGAGATGGTTTTGTACGGGCATAGAAGAAAGAAGAAAGATGATAAATAACTTCACTAAATTAAAAACCATAATATTTTCGCTTGTGATCGTGTTATACGGTTGTGGTGGATCGGGCAGTGATTCTTCAAGCCCGATACTCGTACTAGGTGCCACTTATGACGAGAAGGCTGGCGATATATTTACTACAACAACAACGATGAATATTAACTATTCGGATGGTCAGGTGGCTAATGTTACTTCTGTCGACGTCAGCACATATTCTCAAGTGGATGCAATACCGTCGAACTATAATTATTCTAATGCCATTAGTGGGCCATATTTATTAGAAACTAAGCATGATGATGGTGTTCTAGATGGATTGGAATACATGACGCTATCAGGAGACACCATTATAGATGACGACTTGGAATTTTACAGAAATGTAGAATATACGACTGAAAGCGGTGTTGAAGAGCCAGAAAATATTTACATCGGTGATAAGTTTAGCTTGTATCGAAACGCTATATTATTCGACACTCAGACTAACGTTGAAGCCGGTTACGAAATTACAAATATGGATTTGACCGTCATTAGTCAGGAGATGGTTTCAGTTCCTGCGGGTACATTTAATGCCGTGAAGATCAGTTTTAGTAGTACAGCAACAGTATCAAAAAATAATAACGTTGATACGGTGTCTGGCACAGGTTATGGTTGGTTTGATTCTGAAAGTGGCTATATGCTTAAAATGACTATGGATGCAGATATGACCCTCGGCGAACAAAATATATCAGCATCAGTTACAGCAGAAACTGTATTAGAAAGTTATTTTATATCACCAAGCACGGCAAGCGGAATTGTTGTCGAAACAACGCCACTAGATACAGTAACAAATAGCGGAATAAAGCCTAACACTGTCTTATCGGCTCTAGTAAACAGTATCCGCAATGTTCACTGATCTGATTTCGATACTAGCTTTGTTGGCATCATACAACCTTTAGCCCGCATTTCTCACCAGGATCACGGGAGCAGGCGCAGGATTCGTGTTCGTAAGCGCCGCCCTGGAGCGAAAAGCGTAGCCATAGCTACGGTTTGAGTGAAGAGCAAGCTTACGGACACGAAGACCAGCCTGAACCGTGATAGGCAGGCTTGCATAACACACTGTATTTTGGGTCATCCTAGCTTTACTCCATATAGCCAATGCCATATCAGTTTTCTACGCCGCCTGGTGAGAAATGCGGGCTAGCCTATTATGTAATACTCTAGATCCACGAAGAATTTTACTCGGCTGGAAATACACATTGTTATTTCGTTCCCTCGTAAAACCTTTGTGACAAATCCGTCCGGAACGGATTTGGACCGCATGGCGAGCCCGGAAGGATGAAGAGTAGGGATGTACGCTGCCACGGCACGCGCAACGACGTCGCACGTCGCCGATACCTACTGGGACCCGCAGGCCACCGCCGGTTTGCCCGAGAGCAGGGCACCACCGCAGGGCGACTTGTTCAGCTGAGATAGGCAAGCAGGTCAATCAACACACCTATGGCTGCGAACATGACCGACGCGGCAGGATGCCGTTTGGCCCGCTGGCTGGAATTGACCTGGACAAGGTTGAATCGGCGATTGGCGAGCGCGTTTTTTGCAACTGAGGATGGGATTCGAAAGGGATTCGTCAATGGAGTGGGACAAGTGGTTGCCGGGACCTAGAAAATAATAGTTGATTCTCGGATAACAGGGCGTCTATATCTTCTATACCCCGAGGGTCGCCTGTATGTTGCGGAACTGCAGCGCCGCCAATCGTGCGTAGAGACCGTTTTCTTCGACCAGTTCCTCATGACGACCGCTGGCAACGAGTTGGCCCTGGTCCATCACCATGATCCGGTCGACCTTGCGTACCGTGGCCGGGCGATGCGCAATGATCAGCGTGGTACGAGCCTGCATCAGTTGTTCCAGCGCCTCCTGTACCAGCCGCTCACTCTCGGCGTCGCTGACATCGGCAAGGCCATACCGGATGTTCTGCCATGCATCGGCACCGAAGATAATCGGATCCTGAGGTACCAACGCAATGCGTTGACGCAGTTGTTGCGGATCGGCTTTGCGAATGGGCAAATACCGCTTTGCGTATGTCGGCCACCACCCGCTCACCGATCCACGAGACCAGGTAGACCCGAGCCGCCACCGAAGCCGCCATGACGGTAACTACGCCCAGAAACAACAGCAGTGCCTGGTTAAGCGCCGTCGCCGAGCCACTGCTCAGGCCGTGATCCACCACCTGTTGCAGCACAAGACCGAAACCCAGCACAGCCATCGCCGCGACGAGCAGCGCGAGCACCGCACCCAGCAGCGCACCGCGGTAGGGCCTCATGAAGGTGAAAAGCTGCTTCAGGACGCGAAGATTGCGGCTGGATGCGCGCTGTTTAGTCAGTGTATCTTGCTGGTTCCTGGGCATGTGCGTTATGGCTGTACAGTCGCCTGATGATCCGGACCTGTGCAACTCAGTTTATTGCACAAAGCAGGTCATGAAGTACTGCAGGCAACCATCACTGCCTGAAAGCTGGGTCTTCGTCGTTGAAATGAGTTATTTAAGCCTTTTGAGCGGCGTGATATCAGCTACTTATTGTTATTATTCCGGGTTGTTTGGGTCCGCCCCGCTTTTTCCTGCTTCCTGTCGCTGAGGCAGACTACCATTAAGCTGCCAGTCGTAACGATCGTCGCTGATGCGATCGAGGTTGGACAAAGCACGGCGCAGGTCAGTTTCTGCGTAGATCTTTAAATGTTCGATGACGCCACGATCGTTGCCACCAAAATCGTCTTCAAACCAGTCGTAAATGCTTGACACCACCAAACGGCCGTCTTCGACTTTCGCACCGCGCGGATGGTTGATGAATTCACGCGCTGCGGTTTCGAGAAGCGATTCGGTGTTGGCGGCTGTAAACGCCTGCCGCTGCAAGTTCGGGCAACCAAGCGAGGCGCAGTTGACCGCGTAGTGAATGCGAGCATCCAGCCATATCGGACGCAGAATGCGGTGTTCGATGTCATCCAATGTCAGGGCTTCACCTTTGATGGTAATGAGTTCCATGCCCCATGGGCCGAATGAAAAGACCCGGATTTATTTCGATGCTTGGGGGTAGGTTGAGGAATGATGGAGGGGGGGTGGTTTTCTGCTTCTGTCGCTGAGGCAGATACCTTAGCTGCCAGTCGTAACGATCGTCGCTGATGCGATCGAGGTTGGACAAAGCACGGCGCAGGTCAGTTTCTGCGTAGATCTTTAAATGTTCGATGACGCCACGATCGTTGCCACCAAAATCGTCTTCAAACCAGTCGTAAATGCTTGACACCACCAAACGGCCGTCTTCGACTTTCGCACCGCGCGGATGGTTGATGAATTCACGCGCTGCGGTTTCGAGAAGCGATTCGGTGTTGGCGGCTGTAAACGCCTGCCGCTGCAAGTTCGGGCAACCAAGCGAGGCGCAGTTGACCGCGTAGTGAATGCGAGCATCCTGCCATATCGGACGCAGAATGCGGTGTTCGATGTCATCCAATGTCAGGGCTTCACCTTTGATGGTAATGAGTTCCATGCCCCATGGGCCGAATGAAAAGAACCCGGATTTAATCTCTCGAATGCTCTGCACGGGGTAGTGTTCGAGTACGACATCGATCGTGAGCGCGTTGTAAAGATTGACCCAGTAGGCGAACTGCTCGGCGCGGTTGTAAGTGCTGATATCGAGTGCGGCCAGGCTCTGGATATAAGCCTGCAAAGCTTTGCGGTCGTCGGCCGCGACTCGAGCATAGGCTACGCGATTAATACTGTCGGCGCTAATGACAACGAAACGGCCAAGCCAGGCATTCCAGGCGCTATGATCAATTATTTCGCTTGAGTCTTTATCGTGCGCGGCCCAGAGTGGCCACAAATCTGGTTTAGGCGCCGCGAACGACGTTGAAGTCCTGCTGATCAGCAACAGTACGAGCACGGTACAGATTAGTCGTTTTACTGAAGTCACACGATTTCCAAATAAGTTTTATCAGCTCCGACCCAATTGCTGTCCAGGACACGAAGGTTGCGTCTGGATGGACGCTGTTAGGCGAGTGTATTCTGTTGGTTCCTGAGCATGGTACCAAGTATGTGGTCTGGCCATACTGTGGCCTGATGATCCGGACTTTGCAGCTCATTGTATTACACGAAGCAGATGATGAAATGCTGCAGGCAACCATCACCACCTAAAAAATGAGGTGTTTAAGCCTTTTAAGCGGCGTGATCTCAGATGTTTATTGTGATTATTCAACAAGTTGTGTGGGTCCGACCCGTTATTTTCTTTTCTTGAAAATCTATCTGTTCCCTTTCTATGTCTCGTGCAAATTCCAGGCCTTCGACGGAGAATAACTACCATGCTAATCTCATCAATGATGGACAAACAGCAACCACTGCTCTCAATCGGCCTGATAATGCTTGGCGCATTGCTTGGCACCGCCGCTGATGTGTCGGCAGCGCAAATGTCGGAATATATGTGGCGGAACCGACCCCTGCTGCTGTTTGCACCGTCCATTGCAGATTCCCGCTTGCAGCAGACCAGACACAACTTGCAACGGCGACGTTGTGAGCTGGATGACCGGAACATGATCATCGGCGTCATCCTCGAGCAGGGTCAAAGCCGTCTGGGTGATCAGCCCATCTCAGCGTCCGACGCCTCTAGCCTGCGAGAACGTTATGCAATCGATCGCGATCAATTCGCCGCCATTCTGATCGGCAAGGATGGGAGCGAAAAATATCGACGCTATGATGTTCCTGAACTGGATGGCATCTTTGCGCTCATCGACGGCATGCCCATGCGCCAGGATGAAATGTCGCAAAACCCCGTTGACTGCAGCGAGCAACCACAGTGATTCGCTCTGCCCGAAAGGTATAATTTAGGGTAGGTATGATTTGGGGTCAGAGTAAAAGCTACGAATAGATTTGACTCTGAAAATCATAAGTCGTCGCCTCCTGGCCTCCGGCCAGGAGGCGACGACTTATGATTTTCAGAAGAGAAAACAGAAAAGAAAAAAACAGAAAAGGGGGCGACCCCTTTTATACGCAAAGAATTTAACGAGGTGCGGTCCCATCAGAGCCTGGGTCGCGGCGTATGCCCCATGGATATACATCAACCTTCACCGCGACTCTATCCGGACACGATGGAAGAAATCATGTATCCCGATCATCTGGTGGTGAGAAAAGTAAAACAGGGGTATATCAAGTTGAATGGTCATCCGTTTTATATCACCCGCCAGCTGACCGGAGAGTATGTGGGACTGGAGTCACTCGGTTATGGCTGTTGGCAGCTGTATTTCAGTGAATTAAGGCTGGCTGTCGTCGATGAAAGATTGAAACGAGTCATCAGAGCCGTATAAAGTGTTACCCATGTGACCGGTTTGATGTGTAACCTATGTGCCCGATACAACATTATTGGGTATATAGTTTTCAATGACTTGCTGGATACCCGCTTCCGCGGGTAAGACATATTTTTAATTCTGGATTTTCATGTCCATTTGCAGCTTATAATCATTTGAACCCTGTCATTGTAGTGTTGAAAACATATAGGTAAGAACTACGTGGGACAGCAGTGACTCTGACATTTTTGGTTCGCTCCTTGCCCTGTTTCTACTTGTTGACGGGCGATTCCGGGTCTAACAGGTAGGCCATTATGTGGCTGATCTGTTCACTGGTCAGGATCCCGTTGGCGCCAAGGCGCGGCATGTGGGTGCAGGCGAAGTACGCGTGGGGATTGTAGATCACCTCGTAGGTGTACTTGAGTATCGGTTCGCTGGTACCACGCAGCTTGCCGTAACCGGTCAGCGGTGGACCGATGTTCCCGCCGGTACGGTCCGTAGCCAGCTGGTGGCAGTTGTAACAGTTGCCGCCGGGCCCGTTCTCGGCAAGGCTGTGATCGTCGGTCTTGTGACCGACGCGATAACCAAAGCCCGACCAGGCCAGTTCGCGGCCGATTTTCCAGTCGCCGAGCTTTATACCGCCTTCAGGGTAGCGCATGTTATCACGCGCTAACGCAACAACCTTTTTCGCCGTCGCTGAATCGGCAGGATTGCCGCGCAAGGGAGTGCAGAGTTTCTGGATCTCGTCCTGCTCAAGACGTTTGACGGCGAGCCCACCTTCCTGGACGGGCTGCTCCAGCTTGAAGCTCCTGGTATTGAGCATCAGGTGCTCGGCCAAAGCCTCAGGGCTCATCCCGGTGTAGTCGACGGTTGCTGCCTTGTCAGACTCGCCGGCATGGGTTGCAGCCGGAATGCCGGTGGCCAGCACTGTTGTCGCAATAGCTGCGAGGGCGACCTTGGTGGTTATGTTCTTTGACATGTGCACAGTCTCCTGATTGATTGGCCGTCAGCGCTTGAGGTCGGGCAGTATGGCCGGCTGACCGCGTGCAGCATCGGTCCAGAATGAGATCAACGCAATCGAAGCATCCGAGCCGGCGATGATTTCCGGGTAGCGCATCTGCCACAAACAACCCCGCAGTCGATGCTGGGTACTGCGCACATTCTGTTGTCCAGCCCGCTCAGCAGGCCAGGAGATCGCCTTGGTCCACTCTGCAGGTTCGTTGATGTTCGGCAGCACCGACGCGCGAATGCGCTTACCGGTAGCGCCGTGGCAGGTCTGGCAACTGAAGTCCATCGTCCCGGAACGACGGTAGAACATCACCTCGCCGGCATCACGCATCGCTTTCTCGAGTGGATGATCCATCGGGGGGTTCCAGTTCATGCCGTTGGACTGCTTGGCTATATAGGTCTGCAGCTTCATCATGTCGGAGTCGGAGCCGTGCAGCTTCTTGACCGGCGGATCGTCCTTCGTGAAACCCTGCAGGGTAATCATGCAGTGAACCAGCCGCGCCTCCAGGTCCATCACCTTGCCGGCATCGGCAAAGTAACGTGGCAGCTCGACGTAGGCACCTTCCAGTACGCCAGGCCCTTTTCCAAAATCACAGCCTTCGAGCGAGACGTTCCTGGGCCCGCGCGGCTCTTCGAACAGCGCTTCCCCATCGTCGGCTACCCATAAGGCCGGGTTATCGGGCATCATCTGTAAATTTTGCGGGCTTTGGCCCAGATAGGGGGAGCCGGTTTCATCGATCAGTGCCCTTAGAATTTCTTCGGGCGCCATCTCGTCATAACTGTCGACTGCGCTGGCCGTACCAACGGCCAGGGCCAGGAGCGGTAATGCGTACTTGACCTTGCTAAACATGCAAACCTCCGGGAAACCGGTGAGGAGCGAATGTGCTCAGAATACCCGACCTGCTTTCCAGTAATCAACCTGAAAAAAATAGGGGTTTGAAAATTTTTTGATTAAACCGGGTGAGTTTTTACCCTTAACCGGGTCGGACCAGCACAAGACATTGATAATTATGATCTGACGTATGATAAACAGGTCAAATTCGATCTTGAAACATCATTTTTGATACCGAAATCATGTGTCTAATCAACTTTAACTATCCTGTTATTAATTAGACGTTGCATTTCAGGGTGAAAAAACAATGTTTTGAGCCGCTCTGGCATCAATGGTTTTGCACTTTCTTCATCAGTTTCTGTGAGTTAGGCGGGACCGATCCTGTTGAACGGGATTCACTGCTGTGCCATTTACCCGTCATTCCCGCGGCCAAATTTACCTGGAGTAACTGAACGCACGCAGTGCGGCCCGAAGGGAGAAATAAAGGAAGTATTTCTTAACCCTGAAATAACCGGGAATCTGTTTGAATCTTGTTGTTTTCACGGTCGTGAACAGGTCAGGTGCAGTGCAGCAACAATGCGTGCATAATTCATACTCTGAGAGATTTCATGACCATTATTACTTTTGCTATTCTCTTAAAGGTGCCGGTAATAAAGGTGCCGGAGGGAATGGCACTTACTTAAGCTGTAAATCGGTGAGGTAGGGTGCGCCGTGCGCACCGAAATCAGACTAGAGTGTATGATTTCCGAGCAATGGTGCGCACGGCGCACCCTACGGCCGCTTCGCCCAAGCTGTCGCTACGCTTTTCGCTCCAGAGCGGCGCTTACGAACACGAATCCTGCGCCTGCTCCCGTGATCCTGGTGAGAAATGCGGGCTAGTGGCACTTACTTACGCTGAAAATGCACTGTTTTACAGTAAATCCGTCATTGCGAGGTACGAAGCAATCTGCTGTAACGCGCGCTACAGTAAGACTGCCACGTCGCTGTCGCTCCTCGCAATAACGCTACTCCAATCATTTTATGCTCCACTCAACTACGGGTCGGACCAACGCAACTCTTTGAATAAATTGACAAGCCCCTGGAAAAAAACCTATTAATCGCGCTTAGAAGCCACTTTTCATACGGAAAATGGAATGTCTAAGGATCCAGCGCCACTCCGCGGGCATTTTCGTTTGTCCGCGCAAGCCAAGACTTGCTTAACCTGTGTTTGTTGACCTCAGAAACACAGCTCCAGGCTATATTTTGCAGGGTATTTTCCGGGAAAAGTATTATTAACAACGACTTAGACAGGTCCGACGCGTCAGGAGCAGGACCGTCAGGAGTCAATTTCCCATGCCGCATCTTTAACCCGCATATTACGTAAGTTTTGGGTTTAAGGCGCAAGCTGGCAGAGCAGCTTGCGTATCACCTGCATGCAATATCAAGGCTAGTCGAGATAGATTGCCATTTTTCCATCGTGGTATGTACAGTGAAATCCCTGACACCCTCTGACACCTGCAGTGTTGTTTGAAGATAAAAGCACCCAGGACGGTCCATGCCTTGAGTGCACCAGGCTGTTGACTACCAATAGCTGATATTCCGTATAGCGTACGCAATCCAAGATAATGAGTCGATCAACGAGTAATTATGTTTCTGTTACAGCACCAGCTTTAAAATGTAAATACCGCACTAACCGATACCATAGAAACGTCATCAAGATTCTCAATATCATACACTTCGTATTCCGCACGCACCGCGAAAGAGCTAATTGAAAATCTTCCGCCAACTCCATAAGCAGTGTCTGTTCCAGAGTTACTCGTAGTTGCACCGCCAATAACAGTATCTGAATCCCAACTGATCATGCCCGCTTTTGCAAATACGCCTAAGGGTCCGAAACTTAGACCCGCCAGGCCAAAGGCATTTAAGCCGGTTAACTCAACGCTCGTAAGATTAGAGGTGGGTTTGCCGAAATCAACATAAGATGCTTCAACGGCAAAGTCAACGAGGGGAATAAAACCGATATTGTATCCACCAAATACTTTATATGCAGAATCGCTTTCATCAAAACCAGTAGCTTTTACCTTGGCATCACCAACACCAGCACCAATATAAAAGCCACTATCGGCACCAGCAAAAACAACAGCAGGCATAGTCAGCACAAACCCGGTTAAATAAATGAATAAAATTCTAATATTTTTGAAGCCCATGACAATTCTCCCACATGTAAATTACTGATGGTTAGTATCACATATTTTCAACAAAGATATCGATAACAGTATAAAATTTTACGCGCGCTTGACAATTTATGTGTGCCTATGATTACTTGTGTCAGTAATTAAATCGTCCATTCTATTGAGGGAAGCTCAGCTCTTGCCATTGGAATGGAAACTAAAAGGAAAGGAGTCAACATAGCGCATAACCGGGTCGTACCTGTTTAACTCTCAGAAGCTACTGAAATATCGGCAATATAAGCGTTGCTTTGGCAGCTTAGCGCGCTATTCTTCAGCCTGAAATGCCACGTCTAAGCAAAGGCCGTTTATTTATGGTTTGTTAGACACGTGATTTCGATAGCAAAAACCGTGTTTTCAGAACTAATTGCACCCATTTCTGACAGGTATAACACATTTTTTCAATGGCTTGTGTTGGTCTGACCCGGTAATGCGTAATGCCGATTATGGTAATGTAACCTATTTCCTGATTATGGTCTGTTCCCGGTTTTTCCATAACAATACCCTTCAAAATTGATACTCGTCATTATTAGTGATCGCTAATATTGTTATGATTAAAACCTTATTATGAGGTGCGCCTGAGGAGGGCGGCCTTCTCAGATATGCAGCAATGGGGAAAGATGTGAGAAACGGTATCAGATTAGTCGGCTTGACGGTGGTAATCATTGTGACCATCTTATTGATCACGCGATGTGGCGGGGGCGGGGGTGATAGCGCTCCTTCAGTCCAGCCACTGGTTTACACTGGGGTAACAGAACCGGTAGCCATTACGCTATCGAATGCACCGGTGTTGCTGGCAAACGTGCTGTTCGATACAACAACGACAACCGAAATGCCGGGCGCGGTAACGATAACGCAAAATTCTCCGATACCAGCTGCATTGTCGGACTTCAACGAGTACTTGCTGGATCTCGGTCGCCACACATTGGAAACGATTATCGGCAATCCGACGGACGGATTACGTCTACCGGCTGCCGAGGTCGTCAATGAGACCGAGGAATGTGAAACGGGCTACTTCACGGCACAAGGCACACTGGATGGCGTTACGGGTACAGGAACACTGACTGTCAATTATTATAACTGTCTGCTAGACGGTGTTACTGCTGACGGTAGCCTGTTGCTGCATATCCATGACATACAATTCGACGAAATAACCGGCGACTACCGTTTGTATTTTACCTATGAATATCTGTTGATGACGTTCACCAGCGCGGATTCCAATGTCAGTGCCAGTGGGATGATCACAGTAGACGAGTCGTTTTCGGGCAACACCTTCAGCCTGCAATTAACCAAGAATTTCGTCAAACAGGACAATCTTCAGAGCAACAAGATGTACCGCTATGAAAATTATGTTGAGACAGCCACTGCAGTCGCTGACGCATTAACTGTGCGTGGCACTACGGCTATAACAGGCGCGCCCACGGCTGTCGTCTATGACTCGCTGTATGGCAGTCTGGTTGTAGATACGCCTGAACCCTTTACTTACAGCTCGGCTTACATTACCTATGCCGACGGCGGCGGACCGATGGTGTTCAACGGCGATAAGAGCGGAATGCAACTCACACCGGTGTCGGCAAGGCATGCGAAACTGGAGTTGGACAAAGACGGCGCTCCCGGCTACGAAGTGGTGCGTTATACCTTGTGGACCGAACTTGAAAATTACACCAGCCTGGACCTGGTTGACTCCGACGGTGATGGGATGCACGACAGTTGGGAGGGGGCCCACGGACTCGATGTGAATGTAGATGATGCCACCGCTGATATTGACGGAGACGGTTTGACCAATCTGGACGAATACCAACAGGGCTATGACCCGAACGATCCGTTATCGCCGATGCCTTAGAGCGAACATAACAATCCAAGTGAAAGAATTAAGTTTTTGAATTAAGGGGAGAATTAAGGGGTCAAATCTTGACTTAAAGAATTAAGGGGTCAAATCTTGACTTATAGTATTTAACTCTTACAGTAAATTCCGCTCGTCCTTTAAAATTATGTTTAGTCGACCTATCGTCTGCGATACCGTACAGTAATGACTGACATGAAAATGGCCTGTAATTTCATTTAACGTCTTGCCGGAATAATCCTGACAGAGCTTCATCGCAATCCAACGCGGGATATTTCTTGGAGCTTTCCCTCGATTAGCAATTGTAATTTGATTGGTGTATACGCCATGATAGTGCGTTAGCCCGCATTTCTCACCAGGCGGCGTAGAAAACTGATATGGCATTGGCTATATGGAGTGAAGCTCGGATGATCAAAAATACAGTGTGTTATTCAAGCATGCCTATCACGGTTCAGGCTGGTCTTCGTGTCCGTAAGCTTGCTCTTCACTCAAACCGTAGCTATTGCTATGGTTTTCGCTCCAGAGCGGCGCTTACGCACACGAATCCTGCGCCTGCTCCCGTGATCCTGGTGAGAAATGCGGGCTAGCGTTTTTCAATCTGAGTTAGACTCACAACACTTCGCCACCTCAGTCACCGATTGCTTTGTTCTTGATAATAGGCGATCTTTGAATTGTTTGTCTCCCCAAATAAGTGAGCCGCATGATTCGGCTCAAATTGCCGCGTGGCGTTTTTATCAGCAAATGATAATGGTTCCCCATCAGACAATACGCTAAACACTGTGATCCGAAGCGTTGATCCGCTTCTTCAATACCCTGCAAATAGGCTTGATCATAGGCTTCGCCATGAAATGTCAACGCCCGACCTCGACCACGATTCATGACGTGGTACACCGCATCGTCATATTCAATTCGTAAGGGCCTGACCATATCCCTTTATGTGGTCAGCTAAATACTATAAGTCAAGATTTGACCCCTTATTCAGACCCTTATTCACGCAGATAAGATTGCGGCATACCCTGTTGTTTCCTTGAGAACAACGAGGATTCCTTTTGACGTGACTGAGACATAAATGATAATATTCGAATTTTATAAATTACTTGTTGATAGGGAAATTACAAGTATCGTTAGGGGTATATCCCCCCTGCTGTTTCTTGAAAATCTGGCCGGGATGTCTTGCGGATATGCGCCCATCTCGAGCGGCAACTAGGTTTCAGAAAGCAATTTCCTAAGCAGCGGCGTATCGCCGAACGCAGCCCACTGTGGACATTTTTCTCGCGGAATCAATAGACAAGCGAGATTGAGCATAATTTGTGAAATATTTGGACTAGCAATAAAGGTACTAACAATGAGCAGTAACTGGTACGGACTGACCGCGGAAGAAACAATCGATAGTTTACAGGCATCTCTCAGCGGCTTGAGCGCTAACGAGGTTCAGACAAGGCTTCAGCAGTTTGGACCGAATGAAATTGCATTTGTAAAGACACCTGCGTGGATTCGATTTTTAAGACAATTCAATGATCCGATGGTGATTATTCTGCTCATTACGGCAGGTATTACCGGGGTGTTGACAGCGCTTGGAAGCCATATGCTTCCCGACACGATCGTGATCCTTTCAGTCGTCGTTCTCAACTCCGTTCTTGGTTTCGTCCAGGAGGGCAAAGCGGAAGGCGCGCTCGACGCGCTTCGAAGCATGATGGTCCCTGAATGCCTGGTAATACGCGAAGACGGACTTGAGCGCATCCCGTCGAGCGAGCTCGTACCTGGAGATATCGTCGTTCTTGAAGGAGGCGATAAGATTCCGGCGGATGTCCGATTCATCGAGGCAAGTAACGTGCATGTTGACGAATCTTCGCTCACTGGTGAGTCGATACCGGCAAAAAAGACCACCGCGGTTATCGCCGGGGAGAATGTCGTTCCCGGAGACCAGCGCAATATGGGATTCTCGGGCACCTATCTCACCCAAGGCACCGCAAAAGGCGTTGTCGTCGAGACCGGCGAGCGGACCGTATTCGGCAAGATCGCCGATATGGTGAAAACCGCCGACTCAGGCACTACTCCGCTACAGCGCAAAATGAGGGAATTCGTACACACCCTCATCAAAGCGATTCTAGTAGTTGGCGCCTTCAATTTTCTATACGGTATTTATCTCGGATATGACATGGGCTACAGCTTTCTTGGTGCCGTTTCACTCATTGTCGCAGCAATCCCGGAAATGCTCCCAGCACTCGTCACCGCCATTTTGGCGGTTTCGGGTACGCTCATGGCGACAAAAAAGGCGCTGATCCGCAAACTGCCGGCGGCGGAAACGCTTGGTGCAACCTCGGTCATTTGTTCCGACAAGACCGGCACGCTCACCGAGAATCACATGACGGTGACCAAAGTCTATTCGGCGGGACAGGTGTATGAGGTTTCCGGTGTAGGTTATGACATTAACGGGCGTTTCGGGAGCCATGGTGTATCTGTCGATGTTGGTAAGACACCGGCGCTCAAGATGCTTTTGGAAGCAGGCTTCCATTGCAACAACGCGCACCTGCGTGATGAGGGCGGCGGTATAGGCGATCCGACGGAACTCGCGCTCAAAGTCTCGGCGGCAAAGGCCGAGATTGCGCAGGAAGGGGTTCACCGGCTCGAAGAGATACCGTTCGACTCAGCGACAAAGTACATGGCCGTGCTGGTGGATGCTGGCGACCGTCGATACATCTATGTCAAGGGCGCTCCGGAGGTCGTGCTTGGCATGTGTGCGACGGGCCTGGGTACTGAATCCTCCCGTCAAGCGGTCGACCCGCAAGAGTATCTTGGGGCTGCCAGGATGTTTGCGCAGGATGCGCTGCGCACGCTTGGATTTGCAGTTAAAGAAGTTGATCGAGCTCATGAAGATCTGCTCCATGATGACCTGCATGACATGACCTTCACCGGTTTGCAGGGGATGATCGATCCGCCTAAGGTGTCGGCGATCGAAGCGGTGAGCAAGTGCAAGGGAGCCGGTATCCGCACGGTCATGGTGACGGGCGACCATCCGGATACCGCACAGGCAGTCGCCAATCAGCTCGGGATCAAGGCGACCCGGGTCGTGACAGGCGCCGAATTGTCGAGCATGGATGCCGACACACTCCGAAACGTAGTTGAGGAAGTATCCGTCTTTGCCCGGGTTGCGCCAGAGCACAAAAAGGATATTGCTGAAGCGCTGCAGGCGAATAATCACGTAGTCGCGATGACTGGAGACGGCGTGAACGATGCGCCCGCGCTCAAACAGGCGGACATTGGCGTTGCTATGGGTCAGGCCGGTACGGAGGTGGCTCGCGAAGCATCGGACATGGTGCTGGCCGACGACAACTTTGCGACCATCGTTGCCGCGGTAGAAGAAGGCCGGCATGCATGGACGAATCTGCAAAAAGCGATTCTTTATACGCTGCCAACCAATGCGGCGCAGGCACTGCTCATTATGGGAGCAATTCTCCTGGCTGCGTTTGTGCCGGTATTTGGAGCGCGGTTCGTGCTCGAGCCGGTCCAGATCCTCTGGATCAACCTGCTCGACTCGGTGTTACTCACGCTTCCGTTGATGATGGAGGCAAAGGAGCGAGCGTTGCTCAAGAGGCCGCCGAGGGATGCAAACGCCCATATCATTGACAGCCTGTTTGTTCAGCGGGTGGTTATTTTGGGCTTCGCGATCGCCACCCCGGGATTTCTCATCTATTACTACTTCGGATCAGCCGCGGTGGTTAATGGCGTCGTCGTAGATGCTCTTCTACTCACGCAGGCGCAAACAGCGGCTTTCTGGGCGATCTTGCTCGCGCATTTCGGCTATGTCGTATCGGCACGCTCCATCTATGATTCGGTCTTTACGCTTAACCCGCTGAGTAATAAGTGGTTGTTGGGAGGAATTACCGCAAGTATCGCCATCCGTTTCATTCCGACGCTTTTCCCCGAAGCGGCGTCCCTGTTTCGGACAGCCGAGTTCCCAGTGGAATGGTGGCCGGTGATTCTTCTGGCGTTCTTTCCCAGCCTGATTGCGATTGAACTGGACAAGTTCGTCAGAAGATCGATGGGCCAACATAGGGTTCCCTCTTTGGCCCTTCCCAAGAGACTCCTGTCTTCACTTTTCTCAAAGTAAGAGAATACCAGACTACTGGGGTCATCGAGATCCCGGCTTCTTCGAGCGAGCATGTGTGGTAAAACACACCGCTGCTCGCTCCAGCTTGAGCTAAGTTAAGAAGTTAAGAATTTAGCTTTTTATGTATCTTATTGGCTGTCCAAAAACCTCAATAAGGTAATACCAGTGACTTAATGATTAATGGTATGTGAACTGCTCTCATACAAGCAGACGCTGAAGGAAGAGATTGGATCGTTATTGAACAAAAAAATAAAAATCCGATAGGATGGTTCGTTTTATAACGTTTTACTGATTTGCATTCCGTAAGCGAAAGGAGTAAATATTAATTTCTATAGCACAGGGGTATTGGGGAGGGTGCGATTTGGGACTGACTACCAATAAATCCTTTCAATACCCTGCCTGCCAATGCAAGTTAAAAGTATCAGGTTCCGAGAAAAACTGGTCAACCACAAGTTGATAAAGCCTGGCGATCCAGATTAAAAATGCATAAAGAGGGAGGGGGAGTATGAGTAAGAAGATTATCCTGTGTTTTGATGGCACATGTAATGACCCGCAAGATTCTGTCCAGAAAGTTCGGCCCACTGGAAGCGTTGAAGACGACAGTATCACCAATGTGTTAAAGCTGCATCTACTGCTGGGTGGAAACCTGAAGGGCAAGGTTGAGCCGTCTGACCAGATGAGCTTCTATTATTCAGGTGTTGGGACCTATGGCAACTGGTTCGAACGTTTACGTAACATGTTCCGGGCGCCCGAGCGAGAGGACGTGGGCGAGATCATAAAGCGCGGTGTAAAGGATCTCTATCAATACTATGAACCGAATGACCAGCTCTACGTATTTGGCTTCAGTCGTGGAGCGGCGATTGCGCGACGCTTTATCTCCGTGCTGGTGGATACCTTCCCGGCATTGGGTAAGGAGCCGCCAAAAGTGGCGTTCCTCGGAGTGTTCGACACTGTCGCGGCAATGAACAAGCCAAATTTGCTAAAGGAAGAGATCAAACCGGCTTCTGATGTTGTATTTGAAAACCAGACGATTTCCCCGTTGATCGAGAAAGCGATGCATATTGTATCGCTTGACGAACGTCGGATCGCGTTTATGCCAACTTTGATGAACAAGGATGACCGGATCAAGGAGGTCTGGTTTCCCGGCGCACACGCAGATGTTGGTGGTGGTTTTAACTATGACGGCCTGTCTGATCTTGCGCTGCAGTTTATGCTCGACGAGATAAGAACGGAGCTGGATCTCAAGCTATTACCGTCAGCAGCGGTCAATTATGCTGACCTTTTCGATGACGAACAGGAAGAGGTGATCAGCTATGGGGATGTTATCGTCCAACCCAATTACGCTGGAAAGTGTCATCAGCAACAGGCCATTACTTTCATAAAGCAGGCATTTCTGGGCTATCGCACACCACGTATTAACGTCAACGACAAGCAGTCTATCTACCCGCCGCTGATTCACCATAGTGTATTTGATCGCATGGTGGATGATGCAGATTACGATCCGGTCGCACTGCGTAGTCGAATGGAAAACCCGTATACCGGCGAAGCCGTCAAATTCAAGGTGTGGTACGGCCCGGGTCAGGAGAAGGTATACGATAGTATCGTTGATGCCAAATTAGCAGGGGTGCATAAGCCGGCAGGACTGAAGAAGAATGGCCGCAGAAAGTTTACCGTCTATGCCAATCAGAAGTTTTCAAGCAGCCGGGTTCTGATCAAAAAAGGAGAAAAATACCAGTTCGAAATCGATCTTGAACAACTCTGGTTTGATGCTTCTATACCGGCAACACCCAAAGGCTGGAAGAAGAAAAGTAAAGATGATCTCAGCTGGTATAAAAAATTGTTCATAAAAACAGCCGAGGACGATCGGCGTCATCCGAAGGCAGAGTGGTTCGAGCTTATCGGAACGGTCAACAGGAATGACGATGGTTTGATACGAGTGACAGAGTATATCGATCAGCCCTGGAAGGCGACAGAATCTGGAGAATTCTACGCATTCCCGAACGACCTGTTGAGTAAATATGGCAACAACCTGGGCTCGATCGTGGTTAATATCAAGCGAGTGGAATAACGTTGATTGATGTGCCGAGTTGTTGCTAAATGTTAACGGTCTGCGAGTGACTGTAAGATTTTAGACTCGATAAACGTAAATGCTAAAGATTGCAATTGCGTGGATGAGTATTTTATGACTACCCACGAGTACCCGAATACGGCTCTTCAGATGAAATAATCACAGGAGTAAATCTGTCACTTTCTGTAAGATCTAATACCGACCTATAGAAATCGTGCCTGCATAGGTATTGGCTTTTCGCTTACTAGTTTTTATAAAGTCTTCAAATACTCGAGTAATGCAAGCTTGTCATCATCGTCGAGCCCGGTGCCGTAGCGTTCGCCTTCGTGCCCGTAATTTCCGTTGCCGCGCAATGCCGTATCCAGTCGCATGAGTGCGCGGCCATCGCTGGCAACGGGCCTGTCGTGGCGAAAGCCGACCTTGCCCGGGTCGTACTCGGTGCCACCGATATAAAAGCTGGCAGGGCGTAGGTCAGCGGGCTTCAGCAAATCGCTGAGTGTTGGCACCGAGCCATTGTGCAGATAAGGTGCGCGTGCCCATAAACCATCGAGTGGCATGTTGGCGTAACCATCCGTTTTGCGAAAGCGGGTAAAGGCCCAGTTATGCCCGGCGGTGTATTCTCGTTGTACCTCGCGGAATGTGTCGGTGTAGGAATCGAGTCGACCGCGATCGGCATTGATCTGCTCCAGCGGAACGACAGTGCCAACCTGGTTGCCATTGAAGTCATGGCAGTCGAAGCAGTATTGCCGATAGATGACTTGTCCGCGGGCGGCGAGTGTCTTGTCGATCGGGAAGGGGTAGGCCGGTGGTTTCAGGCTGGTCTTGATCCAGTCCACCAGCTGATAAAGTTGCTGTTCCATGTCATCCAGATTATCAGGCGAAGCACCGGCGGCCAGGGCGGCGCTGAAATTACGTTCACTGACGGAGTCGTTGTTGCCATCCCAGTGCAGCCACAGGCCCTCGCGTTTGTCCTGGTTCCATATCGGTGGCATGTCGACAGTACCATAGAGCTCGTCCGGCGATATCGTCTTGTTACGGTAAAGGGCGGCGAACTGGTCGAACTTGAAGGTGTTGAAGGTATCGACCCGGCCCGGTCCCCAGCGCGGGTGTTCGGAGGTGTCCATAAAATAGGTCTGCAGCTTTGCCTTGCGCGCCAGTAGTTGCCCCTGCAACACCGGGACGATCAGTTTATACAGTGTTTTCTCGAGCGCACCGAGTTCACGTTCCTGCTCCATGGCGGCAATCAGATAGTCCGGATTGAAACGCCAGTCTTCGGCACAGTTGAACAGAAAACTGAAAAAGGCCTGCAGGTCGGTGGTGTTGCTCGGCATGCCGACAATGACCTGTCCCTGGGGCTGTGAAGGTGTTGTTATTTTGCCGGTGTGGCAGATCGCGCAGTTGGGTCCGGTCAAATCGATGATCTGGCGACGTACCGAGAAGCCGATCGGCATCGGCTGCCCGTCTTCCTGGATCAGGCCGAAAGCACGGTAGTCACGGGGTGAGTCGTCGTCGGGTAGATACTCAGGGAAGATGCGTGGCAGCAGGCGTACGATCTCCAACGGCAGACCATTGTCCATGTCGGTGCCGATGGAGCCGTATTTGAAATTTTGTAGCGGATCGTCATAGACGACCGGGCGGTTCGGTGCATAACGATCGGCGAGCCAGAGCAGTCCCAGGCTACCAGCCAGGAGCAGTGCGAAAAATGCCAGCCAATACCATGCAGTATCCCGTCCCTTTATCTGTCGGGAGCGTTGTTGCCAGTCCATTCAGGCAGGCGCCAGCTTGTAGGAGTCTTGCTGACGCAGCAGCAGAAAAAATGCAATTGCCTGCAGGATGCTGAAGGTCAGGTCATTGATGGCGAGCAGGCGAAAAGCATCCGGGTAGTCGGCAAACAGCACCAGTATTAAAAAGAACACACCCGCCGAAAAACGCCCGACGATCAGTGCCACCGAATTGAACAGGTAGCGGAACGGATCACGGATCGCCGGGATGTAAAAGCTGGACAGGATGATCAGCAGGATGCCGACATTGCGTAACCATACGTTCGGGTCGATATTGCCGGTATCGATCAGGCGCGCAAGAAACTCGGGTGCAAAGAAAGCCGGTATCGCAAAGGCGAGGTTGGCAATACCGCCGAGTGCGACCAGCAGACGGAACCAGAAGAGCGGTTTGTTCATAACTGTATCCTCAGTCGTGGGTTTGCGGTCATCTGTGTTCAGTCACAGGACTGGAATATTCGCTCGCGAAAGTAGCGGTTCAACATGCGCTGCTCGGGATCGTAGTGCTCGACCTGTGCACGGAACTCGGCGATGCGGTCGCCGAAAGCGTTGCAGGCCTGTTTGGGTGTGATCCACTTGGTCTGGTTGAACAGCGGTACGCCGCCCTGCTTGCAGCAATAGTCGTTATAGGCGCGCAGGAACTCATCCCAGCCGTGAGCGCCGGTAGCCACGGGATCGAGCGTCAGCACGGTGCCGCTGTACGAGTAGGAGAACAGCGAGCCCTGGTCTTCGGCGATCCGGTAACCGACATTGAGCATGTCGCAACGCCATTTGGTCTTGCGGTAGTAGTCCTTGCAGAAACTGAAGTAGCCGCGCAGGATGTCCGGATAGGTCTCTTCGGGGAACGCCCAGATCGAGAAGGTATATTTGCTGCGCCCCGACGTTTCCGGATAGCGGATCATCTGCGCGGCAGCACTGGTGGCGTCGCCTTTCAGCAGGCCGCATTGCGAAGCGCGGATGATTTTGTTCAGTGTGTCGACCAGCCAGTAACGCAGTCCCAGCCAGGGTACATATTTGGACACGAACCAGCCGTAGGCGGGGGCAAAGGTCTTCCACACCCAGTTACGAATCTTCCAGACCCAGCGGCGGGAGAAGCGATCGCCTTCGCGATAAATTCGGTACTCGACCATGATTTTATCTTCGTGCGGAAAGAAATACAGCATCATGGATTCATTGCGCGCCTTGAGTTCGGGCAGCCGGGAGATGAACTCCTCGAGCGTGTAACCTTCGTGATAGATTTTCAACGGCCGCAATTTCTGGATACGGAAGGTCATTTCATAGACGATGCCGAACAGGCCGTAGCTGGAGCGGGCATACTGCAGGGCCTGGGAGTCGGATTCATTGAATTCGATCAGTTCACCCGTGGGCGAAACCATCTTGATCACGCTGGCGTAAGAGCAAACCTGCCCGACTTCGCCGGGCATGCTGGCGTCCTTGGTGCCACCGGTGCAGGCGGAACCCATGGTCAGGTTGCCCAGCTCGACATTGACGTAGAGTTGTTTGCCTTGCTTTTCCAGCGCGAGCGCGCAGTCGATGTAGAGGGCGCCGCCCTCGGTGGTGATGCTGTCATCGCCGATGTCGATGATTTTGTCGAGTTTGCGCATGATCACCACGGTGCCGCCCTCGGCAACGGCACAGGCTGTGGTGGAATGGTTTGAGCCCACCGCGCGCACAGGTGCCGGGTAATGCTCCCGGTCGCGCATGATCGCCTGAATTTCTTCCACCGACCCGGGCGTCACGACGACGGCCGGATTCGAGTAGATGTCTTTTCCCCAGTTATGAATTTCGGTCGTGTTCATGTCTGTGTCCTGTATCGTTTTGGTATTGCTCAGGTGTCCTGATCCGCTATCGGACGGGTACTGTCGACGGTGTTCCAGGGTGCAAACGGGTTGGCGACATCATGCAGGGCAGGTGCCAGTTCCGGGCAGTGGCGTTGCAGCACGCTGGCCATACCGTTGTTGTCGATCCAGTCGAGTCCCAGACGTGTGTAGGTTTTTTCGTTGTAATCCCTGGTGAAGAAACGGTCGCTCTTCAGGCGGCGTGATGCCATCAGGATAAAGATACGAAATGCCGTATCCGAGAAACCAAAACCTTCGGGCAGGTCCTCGGCCAGCAGGCCGACCATCAGGTCGACCTTGTTCACATCGCCGTCATAGAGTTCTTTCATAGTCGCCGCCCATCCCTTGTTGCTGGTGATGTCGCTAAAACTGCGCACCGGTTTCATGTGCAGCAAGGTGCGGAATCGGTTGTATCTGGGTACGCCGCGTTCGCGATCACGCAGGATGTCCACCGCCGCCAGATCCATCGGCGGCTCACGACTGTTGATGCGCTGGAAATGACGCAGCGTGTCGGGGTAGTTGGCCAGGCGAATAGCACCGGGGTGGCTGACGCCAAATGAATAAAACAGGTCTGCCAGGGTGACCTCAGCCATCGCTGGTCGTGTGGCATTACCCTGCAGATCGGTAAAGCTGTTGTCACTGACCACATCGCCGCTGCGCACGTCGCGTATCAGGATGTTGTCCGGGATCAATGGATGCAATCGATACACCGAGGTGAATTCCTCGGTCAATGCGTAAGATGCGGTGTGGTGATCGGTATCCGAACCGATAATGCCTGACAGTTCTTCTGTGTCACTGAGCCGCCCCATGTTTTTCTTCAGATTCTCGCCCAGCAGTCCCCACCAGTTGGCGTTCATCGATACTTTCAACGCAGGGTGGGAGAGGATGCCGGGTGTCCATTCAACAGTATGGATCTTGGCGATCAGTGCGCAGTTGATCAGGCGGGCGGTCTGGTAGAGCTGTTCGTCACTCCATGTCGGATATTCCTGCTTCAGTGCATCGCAGATTGCATTGTGTTCGAGGCTGAACAGCGTGTGCAGCATCGACAATCCGATCCAGTAGTTGTCGAAGAAGCCGGTATGGTCGATGCCGGGAAAACGTGCATCCGGGTTTTGCAGCAGGCGCTGGTCGGGACGGCCGGCGATATCGATTGTCTCTGTCTTGAGCTTGCCGTTTTCGCCGCTACGCAGCGTCTGCTCAATTTGAATTGATCTGCCATAGATACCGGAGCAGTCCCACCAGTGCGATTCGGCGTTGATGAATGTCGGCGGTGTTTCGGCATCGCCTGTTGAATCAGGAACGGACTTGATGATGCGCATGGGTTTATCGGGAAAATCATCGTCGTCTGCCAGTGGCACTTCCCAGGCGTCCATACTCTCCTCGGTGAAAGCACGCTCGTGCCGCATCCAGTCGTGCACCTGGAACTGTATCCAGGCGGCAGCGAGCAGATTCAGGCTGGTGGCCGGTACGAAATCACGCCGTACCATGAGCCGCCGGCTGACCTCGCGCGGACTGGGATCCATCAGTTTATCCATGTCCGGCACACATTCCTTCAGTGGAAAGTTATGTCCAAAGCGCATGCCGGCGCGTCCCATGTCGGGGTCGTCGAGATCGTTGAATCCGCCTGTGGCAGAGCGTGAGCTGGTTACTGCGGGGTGCCAGTCGTCTGCAGGTAGATCGCTGCGCTTTTCCGTGTCGAAGAGATTTTTCTGTCTGAGTTCGTAGCGGAAGGCGTCGAGGTTGAGTACGGCCAGGGGTGTCCACAGCTTGTGCCAGGGTATGAAACGGTTGATGATCTTGTACAAGTGCACCAGCAATCGATAGCCCCATCGGCTGATGACAAAGAACAGCACCAGCAGTGCGGCCGTTATCCACAACGCCGTCTCGAGGTGTTCGACAACAAAACCGATCAGTAATACAGCACTGACGAGAGCAATCAGACGTAATAGCATGGGGTGGCTCCTTCTGGATGGTCGGATACGGTTTCAGTCATGGCGTTGGCCGGTAGTGAACAGTTGTTCGAAATGGTTATGTATATAAGGCACGTGTTTACCGGGCTTTACCGAGGGAAACGGGCGCGAGTAGTCCCAGCGGGTTAGAAGTTGTGCGAGTACAAACTTGCCCAGCAGCAGCGCAAGATGGCGTCCTGCACAGCCCTGGGTGCCATCGCTCATGGCGTTGTAGGTATAGGTCGGTATCTGTTTGGTCCAGCGCTCAGGGCGAAACAGGTTGGCATCTTCCGCAATGCGGGTGTTGCGGTGAAGCACATTGTTCAGAATCATGACCTCGGTTCCGGCAGCCACCTCAGTGCCGGCGATTGTCGCGCGACGAATGGATTTGCGTGCCAGCACCGGTGTGGTTGGCCACAGGCGCATGGCCTCCTGCAGACAGCCATCCAGCAGGGTCATATCAGCGATGCCGGTGGCATTACGTATGTCATGTTGGCTGATTTCGCTGCAGACACGCTGGTAAATATCATCGTCACTGACAATCAGCATCAGGGCCCGCATGACATTAATCGACAGCGTGTCACCCAGTGCAAACAGCCAGTGAGGAGCCTGACGTGCCGGTTTGACCTGCGGGTCGTTTGGGGAAGGCGGCATCATGGATAATAAACAGCCGGCCGGTGGCTGATGCATATGTTTGCGGATCAGGGCTTCGAGTGCAGCCTGGCGTGTGGACGGTTTGAGCCAGAACAGGCGGTTGGCATCTCCCATCAGAGTATAGAGGTCCCGCAGTGCGGCCTTGTTTTCGGCTGTGACCTGTCCGAACACCACCGTGAGGGCAATATCGTCAAACATCTGCGAGAAGTCTGGCCAGTTGCGCGGTCCCGATGCTGGCATCAATGCACTGATGCGCTGCAGCATGATGTCGGCCGCGCGATGTACCGGCAGTGGTGTATCGAGCGCAGCTTCGTTAAAACGGCGGCGTTTTTGCCATGCGTTGCCACGTGAAATCGTCAGTGCTTCGGGCTGAAAATGGCCCATGCCTCGCTGCTTGGAGTCAGGTTCTGCAAAAATGGCCGGGGAATGTTCCAGTACCACCTGAACATCGGCTGGATTGAACAGCAGCAGTATGCGTCGGCCCAGTAAGCTTACGTACAGGCTGTCAGTGGCATATTTCGCTTGCAGACGAACAAAGAAGCGTGGATGGAACGGATGAATGTGCAGGCGACGGAACAGACCACTGAAAAATCGGCAACGGATGAAGATACCGGAGAGGTAATAAGGTATGAAGTGCGCGAGCAAAAAGCGCAGGTTCTCATGCCATTTAGTTTGTGGAATCGCCTCGATCATGTTTCTGCTCCTTGAACGACATTGATCAACCCTGCAGACCGGTCCAGCGGTCTTATTCCTGCAACCTGGTAATTAGCCCTACTGCATGTCGAGCACGCAGATCTCTGCTTCAGAGAAACTGACTCATTTCTCGCGAGCACTACTGCTTGCTGACATCATGTATAAAAAGAATATACTTTCCTGTTGATCGAAACAAGCCCTGGTATCTACGAAACTACTATCCGTTTTAGCTTTTACCGCGGGTTTGATACCCTGGTTAAGCTGTAGTGATCGACTAAACTGGCAGTCTGACCATCACGCGCGTATACTCGCCGGCAACGCTTTCGATCTCGAGCTCGCCATCATGCGCCCTGGCAATCATTCTGCACAGGTACAGCCTAGCCTGTAGCCACCGGTTTCGCGCTGGCGCGACTGATCGACGCGGTAAAATGGTTCGGTCAAGTGTGGCAGGTGCTCCTCAGCGATACCGCTACCATGGTCAGACACCGTGATAATCACGTTCTGCCTGTAACCGGAGTTTACAGAAGGATTTAACTACTATAAGTCAAGACTTGACCCCTGAATTCAATATCACTTATAGCGAGATGCGGCTTGACGCAATTACCATATGCATACATTGAGACTTTTTCGTTACCTACCTTTTTTCTTGCTTTTTGTATACAGCATTGCGCTGTTGAAAATAGATATTACAGATCCTCAGGAAAATGTCAGAGGGTATTTCTCAGATATCGTTGACGGAGTTGATTATCCCTTGCCATATAGTGCCCTGTATGGGATAAACACCACTTTAACGGTCGCTCTGCTTGTAGGAATTTCAATCCTTTTTTCTGTATGCATAGGAACCAGGCGCTTGCGTAAATATAGCGCTAAAGAGTTGATCTTTGTCTGGTCTCAGTTCGGCTTCTTCTTTTATCTTGCATTAGATGAAAGATTGAAGATCCATGAAAAAGCAGGGGAGTTACTAGGAATTAATGATGCGTTTTACCTTATGGGCCTTGGCGTCGCTGAACTGGTTATTTTGGTCTATGCCGGAGACCTGCTCAAACAGAAGAGAGACATGCAATTCACTATCCTGGCGGCCAGTATGCTCTTCGGGCTAATGGTTTTTATAGATGCATTCGCGCCTGCTAGGTTACCAGGAAGACTGGCAGTGGAAGACCTGTCTAAAACCTGGGCCATAGCGCTTCTCTATTTGTACTCATGGAAATTCTGTATGATGTGGTTAAGTGAAATAAGCAAGGAGGCTGATAGTGGAGATTAGACTCAGCGCAAGAAAATTCACTCGATTCTTATTGGGCATCATGGCTGTTCTTTTCGTTCTCAATGTTCTGAGTTTCCTGCCCATGTTTTGGGGAAGAGAGCATCCATTCGGACCCTTGAATTTTAATGCTGAAAGGAGTCTGGCTACACTTTTTTCCACAGTTCTTCTTTTTAGCTGTTCTTTTTTTGCACTCATCATTGGTTTGTGTGAAAAAAGAGAACGACTGGTACGTATCCAGTGGTTGGGAATAGCAGTCGCTTTCGTTCTTATGGGCTTCGATGAGTCGGCTATGATTCATGAGCGCATTGGCGAGCTTCTGCATAACCAATTGGATACAACATCGTTTTTATATTTTGCATGGGTCATACCGTATTCGTTATTGGTCATTGTTTTTGCTGCAGCTTATCTACCTTTTGTTATCAAGCTTCCTGGAGATATACGTAAGCTGCTGATCCTGTCAGCCGTTCTCTATGTCGGTGGAGCGGTAGGGATGGAATTGCCGGGCGCAGCCCGGTATGAAGAGCATGGTATGGACGTAGTGTTCTATATGCTCGCAAGTATCGAAGAACTGCTCGAGATGACCGGCGCCATCGCGTTTATTTACACATTCCTGTCATACATCGACAGGTATATACCTAATTTCAGATTGAGTTTTACATCGTAGTTTTTTTCATGATTGTGGATTGCCCCGCTTTGTGCCAGTTGTGAATAAGGGGTCAAATCTTGACTTATAGTATTTAGATGACAATATAGGATCAACGCTTCGGGTCTCAATGTTTAGCGTATTGTTTGATGGGGAATCATTATCATTTGCTGATAAAAACACCACGAGGCAATTTGAGCCGAATCATGCGGCATATCGATGGATTGTATATTGCTATAAGTCAAGATTTGACCCCTTATTTGCGGCATATCGATGGATTGTATATTGCTATAAGTCAAGATTTGACCCCTTATTGCGTATTGCGTAAGTCAGAGGGAATCGTAATACCGAAGGCTTGACGCACCGCGGGGATTTGCACAAGATCAGCGGCAAACATTCGTCTTACCCTAATTGCAGCCGCGCAGGATCGAAGGCCAGAAACTGTTCCAGTCTGCTCCAGTACTCGACGATTTGCTGAAAAAAAGTATCCCGATTGGTCGGAAGATATTGTGCTTGCCGTCAGGCCTTTAAATCAGGCAGTCAATCACGAGCGGTCTGTCCTGAAATAATGCTGTAAATGCGTTACCATAGCTGAGCATATCAGGAGGCCAAACCTCCGATTCATACAGCACTGCCGGAGTACTACATGTGTGGAATATGCGGAGAAATCCGCTTCGATGGATCGCAACCCGATGTTGCAGCATTGCAGGCGATGAACGCGGTGTTGGTACCCCGCGGCCCGGATGCAGGTGGCGTGTTTCAGATGAAACATATCGCGGCCGCTCATCGCCGCTTGAAGATCATCGATCTCAGCGAGCGTGCACAGCAACCTATGGTGGACAACGAGCTGGGTTTGGGCATCGTGTTCAATGGCTGCATTTACAATTACCGTGAATTACGCGCCGAACTCCGCGCACTCGGCTATCGTCTCTTCTCGGAGGGCGACACCGAAGTCATCCTGAAAAGCTATCATGCCTGGGGCGCCGCCTGTGTCGATCGTTTCCTTGGCATGTTCTCGTTTGCTATCTGGGAGCGGGACAGCGGCAAACTGATCCTGGCACGCGATCGACTCGGTATCAAACCGCTCTACCTGGCAGAGTTGGACAACGGTTTGCGCTTTGCCTCCACACTGCCCGCATTATTGGCAGCGGGGGGCATTGATACATCAATCGACCCGGTCGCTCTGAACCACTACATGAGTTTCCATGCCGTCGTGCCGGCACCGCATACTCTGCTCAACGGCGTGCGCAAGCTACCGCCTGCAACGATACGAACGATCGATGCAGATGGGCGCAGCCAGGATCGCCGCTACTGGTCCCTGCGTTTCGAAACAGCACACGACGAAATCGAACTCAGCTACGAGGACTGGCAGGACCGCACGCTGGATGTGCTGCGTCAAGCGGTGGAACGTCGCCTGGTGGCCGATGTGCCGGTCGGTGTGCTGTTATCGGGCGGACTGGACTCCAGTCTGATCGTCGGTCTACTCGCCGAACAGGGACAGCACGGTCTGAATACATTCTCGGTCGGTTTCGAGGAAGCCGGCGGCGAAAAGGGTGATGAGTTCGAATACTCGGACATTATCGCAAGGCATTTTAGCACCGACCACCACAAGATCTTCGTCGACTCCCAGCGTCTGCTGCCCGCGCTCGAACAATGTGTTACCGCGATGAGTGAGCCGATGGTCAGTCACGACGTGATCGGATTTTACCTGCTGTCACAGGAAGTTTCGAAACATGTGAAAGTCGTGCAAAGCGGGCAGGGCGCCGATGAAGTGTTCGGGGGCTACCACTGGTACCCGCCACTGCTCGATGCGGAAGACCCTCTCGCATCCTATGCCAGCGTGTTTTTTGATCGCGACCATGCTGAATACCAGCAAGTAATACATCCGGAACTGCTGGGTGATGACTACAGCCACACGTTCGTCCAGCGCCACTTTGCGATGCCCGGCGCCAGACAGGGTATCGATCGTGCCCTGCGCCTGGATACCACCGTCATGCTGGTCGACGATCCGGTGAAGCGCGTTGATAACATGACCATGGCGTGGGGACTCGAGGCCCGCGTACCGTTTCTCGATCATGAACTGGTCGAGCTGGCAGCGCGTATCCCGGCCCGGTACAAACTCGCAGAGGGAGGTAAAGGCGTGCTGAAGGAGGCAGCCCGCAGCGTGATACCCAACGAGGTCATCGATCGCCCCAAGGGTTACTTTCCGGTGCCCGCATTAAAATACATCCAGGGTGAATATCTCGACTTTGTTCGCGGCATCATCGACAGCGCCCAGGCACGGCAGCGTCCGCTGTTTCAACGCAGTTACATCGACAATTTGCTCGAGGATCCGGGCGCACACATCACACCATTACGGGGATCCAAGCTATGGCAGATCACGTTACTCGAATACTGGCTGCAACAACACGGCGTCTAGCCAGCGGGAGCTGAGGGTATGGATATCAAAGAGCGCCTGCGCATGCGTCTGGAACGCCGCCACTCGCCGAGCGTGAACCTGCAGGCACAGACACACCTCGACCCCAAAATACGCAAGAACGCCGTGGTGGATTGCGGCTGGGGACGCCTGCTGTTTGCTCATACGTTTGAAGGCCCGGCCAAACTGGTCACGTCGCTTTGCGATGAGGAGGCCAACCGGCGCGACATCGTCTGGTACGTACCGGATCCGCACGTCGCGGTCTCGCTCGCACCACAGGAGGTCTTTCTGGATCCGTCACACTCCTTCCGTCTGTGGCTCGATCGCTACCGTCCTGCACACCTGCGCGCCCGGGGATTTACCATCCGCCTGATGCACAGCCGGGAGGATGCCGAGGCCGTGCACAATCTGTATATTCGCCGTCACATGGTGCCACCAGATACCGAGTTCCTGCTCGAGCACCGCGCCTCACGCGTGTTGACCTATCTGCTCGCGGTGGATGCCGAGAACGACCATATCGTCGGCACCGTAATGGGTGTGGATCACAAGAGCGCCTTTGGTGATCCCGAGCGCGGTACCAGCATGTGGGCGCTGGCCGTTGATCCACAGGCCAGCGTTCCGGGTATTGGACAGGCGCTGGTGCGCCATCTTGTCGAGCATTATCAGGCGCGCGGTCGCGCCTATTTGGACCTGTCGGTCATGCATGACAACACCCAGGCGATACGCCTTTATGAAAAGCTCGGCTTCGAACGCGTGCCGGTATTTGCGTTGAAACACAAGAATCCCTACAACGAACCGCTGTTCATGGGCAGCGATGTCGGCGAGAACCTGAATCCCTACGCACGCATCATCATCCGCGAAGCGCAGCGACGTGGCATCTACATCGAGGTGCTCGATCCCGAAGGTGGTTATTTCGAACTGAGTTTTGGTGGCCGCAGCATCGTCTGCCGAGAATCACTGACCGAGCTGACCACCGCGATCGCGATGAGCCGATGCGATGACAAGACGACAACGCACCGCGTGCTTCGTCAGGCCGGCCTGCGGGTCCCGACTCAGATCAAGGTCGACGATGAACAACAGGCACTGGCCTTCCTCGAAAGGCACCAGGCTGTGGTTGTCAAACCTGCACGCGGCGAGCAAGGTGCCGGCATCAGCGTCGATGTTAGGGATGTGGATGCGCTGCGAACAGCGATTGCAGCGGCGCGCAAGGTCTGTGATAACGTGATCCTGGAGGAATATATCGAGGGTGATGATCTACGCATCATTGTTATCGGCCATGAGGTGGTGGCGGCGGCCGTACGCAAGCCCGCCCACATTACCGGCAACCAGAGAGATTCCGTAAAAACGCTGATCGAAAAGCAGAGCCGTCGACGTGCCGCGGCCACAGCGGGTGAAAGCAAAATTCCTCTCGACCAGGAGACCGAGCGCTGTGTCAGGGAGGCCGGCTACTCGCTCGACAGCATACTCGAGGAGAATAAACATCTCGTTGTGCGCAAGGCGGCGAACCTGCACACCGGCGGTACTATTCACGATGTCACTGATCAACTGCATCCAACCCTGCGCCGGGCAGCGATCGATGCCGCGCGCGCGATTGACATTCCCGTCACCGGGCTCGATTTCATCGTGCCCGCCGTTGATCAGCCTGAATACGCTATCATAGAGGCTAATGAGCGTCCGGGGCTGGCTAATCATGAACCCCAGCCTACGGCGGAAAGATTCATCGACCTGCTGTTCCCGCAAACGGCGGTCCCGGCTGACGATTAAGGAAGGAGCATGCAAAAGCTGCCGATAGACCAGACCTATGTACTGAAAATACTGGTAAAACTGCTGCGTATACCGAGCCCGAGCGGCTATACGGACCGCATCGTGCATTTCATGTGCCATCAGCTGGAGCTGCTTGGGGTGGACTTCGAACTCACCCGCCGCGGTGCGATTCGCGCGAACCTGACTGGCAAGCACAGCAGCCCTGACCGTGCAGTCGTCGCCCATCTCGACACGCTGGGTGTGATGGTCAAGGCGCTGAAAAACAACGGCCGTCTCCAGGTTGTGCCTATCGGTCACTGGAACGCGCGTTTTGCCGAGGGTGCGCGTGTAACGCTGTTCGCCGATCTTGGCACCTTTCGTGGCACCCTGCTGCCGCTGAAGGCGTCGGGCCACACCTTTGCCGCCGAAGTCGATAAGCAGCCGTCGAGCTGGGACAACATCGAGATGCGTATCGACGAAAAATGCCACAGCCTGCAGGACCTGCTGCGCCTTGGCATCCACGTCGGCGATTTCATTGCGGTCGACCCCCAACCGGACATTATGGAAAACGGTTTCATCGTTTCCCGCCACCTCGACGACAAGGCGGGTGTCGCTGTATTGCTCGGCGCAGTCAAGGCGATCCTCGATGCCGGCATCGAGCTGCCGCTGGACTGCCACCCGCTGTTCACGATTTCCGAGGAAGTCGGTTCCGGTGCATCAGCAATTCTTCATGGCGACATTGCCGAGATGCTGACGCTGGACAATGGCACGACCGCGCCCGGGCAGAATTCCCAGGAATATGGCGTGACGATATGCATGGCGGACATGAGCGGCCCGTTCGACTACCACCTGACGCACCGCCTGCTGCAGATCTGCCAGGAATTCGAAATACCGCACCAGCGTGACGTATTTCGTTTCTACCGCTCGGACAGCGCCGCCGCGGTGGAGGCCGGCAATGATCTGCGCACTGCGCTGGCTACTTTCGGCGTCGATGGATCCCACGGTTGGGAGCGCATCCACTGGAATGCGCTGGAATCCCTGGCTCAGCTCGTCGCGCTCTATATGCAGTCACCACCGCTGTACGAGCGCGATCGCGAACCCGTTAGCCCATTACCCGGCTTCTCGACGATGCCCGGTTGAAGAAGCCCGAGCCTTGCAGGCGCCTTGAGCAGATCTTGTGAATACGCAACATCCGGATCAGCCCGCACCCGCGGAGTTGAAGATTGGGGCGGGTTGCCCGGCACCATGATGGAGCAAGCCTGGTGCAGGCTAGCGCTGGTTGTAGGCTGCCTGGCGCTATTGGTTTGCCCGGTTGAGGCGGCGGACAAGTCCGTCGACAGCGGGAGTAAACACAGAACCGACATGCATAACCGGCTCCAGCTTCGTGCAGAACAGGAGGCGTATCGACAATCCGTCGAACCGCTGTCGCCAGCCGATCGGCAGAACCTGGAACTGAAGTTGCAACAGCAGCGACTACAGCAACGGAATTTGCAGTTGCGTCAGGACCAGAGGCTGCAGGCCGAGCGGCACAAGCGCCACATCAATGGATCGCTTGATCCCTACCGCATAAATCGACCCGGTCCTGGCTTCCAGCAACAACAGCAACAACAACGTCTGCAGATGCGCATGCAGCGCAATACCTGGCCCTAACCCGCATTTCTCACCACGCGGCGCAGAATACTGACAAGGCATTGCTGCTTTGGAATAAAGCTGCATGATGAAAATACAGTGTGTTCTTGGAGCACGCCTATCACGGTTCAGGCTGGTCTTGGTTTGCATGAGATCGTAGGGTGCGCCGTGCGCACCGTGAATCTTCAGTGTGCTGGGCTGTTTCGGTGCGCACGGCGCACCCTACGGTCGCTTCGCCCAAGCTATTGCTACGCTTTTCGCTCCACAGCGGCGCTTACGAACACGAATCCTGCGCCTGCTCCCGTGATCCTGGTGAGATGTGCAGGCTAACCGCGTAACTATTCTGGAAGTGGGTATTGATGTTGGTCAGTCCTCAAAAACAGAGCCGGAGTTTTTCTTGCTCCGGCTCTGTATTGCTGCATCACTGATATTGATTGGTCAACACTGTGCCATCATTTCCAACCAGAACGAAATAGCCAGGTGTTGCTCCGTCATCAACCCAGGCAATGCCTGACAGTCTTTCGGACGTACCCGTTTCGATTTTCAGAACAGTCGCAGTATCCAGTGCGACAAAATCGCCTGATGATCCAACCGTGGCCAGAACCGGGTCTGTTGGTACGGTAGCATCACCCCGGGTCACGGCGACGAAGTTGATATCGGAGGTTCCGGGGCTGATCGCGGACCAGCTGGCACCATCGGCACTCACCAGGATGGTATCGTCCGAACCCACGGCAACAAATTGATTACCGTCCCAGCTAACGTCATTCAGTTCATTGTTGACCAGTGGCGACAGTTCGATCCAGGTGACGCCACTGTCATCGCTCGTGAGTATGGTACCCATCGTACCCACCGCGACGATCCGTGTGCCGTTGCTGGCCACTCCGCCCAGCGTTACTGTGGTCGCCGTGGCTGGCGTGTTTTGAGGCGTCCATGCACTGCCATCCGCATTGCTGGTCATGATCGTGCCGCTTTTACCGACGGCGATATAGCTATCGCCCAGCCAGATGACGTCTTCAAGGTCCGTCGTCACCGGCGAACTTACAGGGCTCCAGCTGGATCCGTCCCCACGCAGTATGGTTCCCCCGGCACCCACGACCAGAAACTGGCCGTTGGTGCTCGACCAGGCGACGCCCGCCAACGAGTTGCTCACACCGCTCGTTGCTACACTCCAGGCACCGGTCAAAGCGTTCGTGCTGTTCAGAATCACACCACTGTCGCCAACAGCGACCAGCGTATTCACACCGTTCCAGGCAACGTCATTGAGCGGATTGGCGGTAACGCTTTGCTGCGGTGTCGCAGTGACTTCTGCAGACAGCTCCGAAGACGCCGCACCCGAAACGGCCTGAACCCGGTAATAGTAGGTGTTGTCAGCCAGCACGTCGATGCCGGAGTGAACGACGTAGTTGAGGCCATCGTCTGCGGGCACAACCACGCTGCTGCTATCCGTTACACCCGGGACATTGCTCCAGTAGACCACATAGTCTGAAGCGCCATCAACCTGGGTCCAGGACACCGTATTCTCTACCTCGGTGCTGCCGCCATCCCCTGCAACCACCTGCACGTTCGGTGGCGCAACGCTTGGATCAAACGCCGAAACAACGGAATCGTCACTGCTGCATGCAGCCAGCATGCCTATCAAACTGATTGGTACTAAAAACTTGAAAATCGTATTGCACTTGAAATCAAACACGGTAGTTACCCCCTGATCAAATCAAAAGACAGCAGTATCTTAAACCAGTCACACTGCAATTGATTGACATTCCACGCCAACGGTATGGCCTGCTCACAAGGCAAGAGCACTGCACATGATTGTTGATTCGGTACGGATTAGACTGTTTGGACCAATTTCACGTTTATTGACAAATTGATCGAGCTTTCCGGCCAGATCTTACAAGTTGCTGTGCAGTTTAATGGTCTTGTATCAGCAAGGCAGAGCGTTAACCGTTGTGTGACTGTCGGTGTTGAAATTATGAATTTTTGCACATTTTATAGATTCAGCTTGTTACAACCCAGTTAAGACCCGAGAAAAGGCTATTCGTTCACCGGTCATTGATGTTTTCCTGAGCACCAGGCCCCGGCGAGGTTACCCGGAGCCGGCGCAGCCTGACAGGCCGGCCCGGCAAAGATCAGGACGACTGCGAATCCTGCAAAGGGCGTGATGCGAATAATGGGGATTGCGAAACTTGCCAAGAGCGTGACCCTAACGAGGTAGCAGTGATTCCTCAGAGACCCTTTTCGTGGTCGGACGCCAGTCAGTCCGACACGGAAGTGCATTTTTTCGATTCCAGCTTATCTTGTTGCGGGGGATTGGCGTCGGCTTGCACACATGGAGGATTGACGGAGGCGAATAGTAAGCAATAAGATGATAAAGTATGGTGTTGAAGGGGTTCGGTGTTGTGGTGAGGGGATGGGTGGGGTAAAAGACGGGGCGGGCGCTCGGCGGCGGGGGGGGATGAGCTGGAAAGAGACGGGGGGTGGTTGGAGGGGAAGCGTGGGGGGTGAGGGGGTTGGGGGGTGAGTGGTGGTGGTAAAGGGATTTAAGTTGAAGGTAAAAAGTGAAGGAAAAAATTGTGTGATGTAAATTGGGTGGTGATTATGGAGTTAAGGGAGTGGTACGGGGAAGTAGGGGGGGAGATAGGAGGGGGACGGGGGGGATAAAATTGGTGTGGTGTGGGTGGGAAATTGGGGGGGGGAAGGGGGGGTGTGTATGGGGGGGTTGGAGAGTAAAGTTTAGGGGGGAGGGTTGGGGGGGGTATGGGGCGGGGGGTGGGGGGGGGGGGGAAGGCGAGCACGCCTTCATCCAGCTGATGAACTTCCGCGTGCCGGCCCAGACGGCTAGCGGGGAGTTGCTCGAGACCATCGATTACATTACGTACGATGGCGTAACCGAGCTGCAGACGACCGACGCCAAGCCGCTGATCAACGTCTACGTCTACGGCCCGGTCATCGGCTTCGAGGACTTCTCCCAGTCCGGCTTCCCCGGCCACGGCCGGCGCGAGGCCTTCGCGGCGGTGAGCCTCGACGACGGCGCGACCTGGAAGCGGACCAACCTGTCCAATTCCGCGGACGAGAGCTCCTTCACCATCGCGGAGCCGGGCATCCCGGATCCCGGTGTGCCACAGCCCGAGTTCGAGGTCACCACCGATACCGAGTACGTCACGACCTCTGCCTCCATCGTCCGGAAAAAGCTAACGGTCGTCGGTGTCAGTGCCCCGAGGAAGGGGCAGGTCGACGTCCGCAACGCCATCACCCACGAGCTGCTCGGCAGCACCAAGGCCAAGAACGACGGGTCCTTTACCTTCAAGGACAACGGCGTGACCGCGGTCCCCTGCACGGTGCAGGCGGGCAGCGAGGCCGACGGCGTCTGGGGTAACTACCTCGCAGTCGTCAGGGTGCGGATCCCGAGACCTGTGAGGGCTCGGCCGAGCCGCCGCCGCTCATTACCGAATATCCAGGTGACGTGACCAACATCTTCCACGCCGTGGCCGGCAACAAGGTGCTGGTGGCCTGGCAGAGCAAGTTCTGCTCGTCCGGCTTCCCCGGCTACACCGGCGGCAACACCGACGCGGATACGATCGCCGCTTATCTCGACATCAACAACGAGGCCGACCTGTACCTGACCGACCTGTTCGGCGTCGCCGGCAACCAGCAGTCCGTCGACTACCGCGAGCAGGAAGAGTTCGAAGGCGAATACGCCGACGTCGGCGAGGTGCCCTACAACTGCCTGTGGTCCGCGCGCGGCCTGCTGCGTGAGGATCCGGATGCAGAAGGCACCACAGAAGTCGTCTGGTTCCAGGCCGAGCGCCTGACCTCCGGTCGGCGCGACGTCAACCGCGTCGAGACCTCCTGCACGGCCGGCGGCGGTTGCGCCATCTCCTGGCAGGAAGACCCCGAAGGCCTGCGTCCCGGTGAGGGCGAGGGTGCGGGTACCGGCTGGGCCGGTGCCACCACCAACAGCCAGACCGACATCTGGTACTCCTTCATCGAGTGGGAAGACATGGACATCGTCAATGTCAACGACGCTCCCCTCCCATTGGCCGACAACATCCTCGACACCGGTCGTCCGCAGCCCTACGTCCCGATGATGGTACCGGCACGCCTGAGCAACAATGCGCGCTGCCAGACCGACGCGGTGGATCAGTACTGCAACTCCGTGGTTGATCTTGCCTACGGCATCAAGGATCAGTGCATAGGCTTGGTCGAGATCCCGTTGGGTCCCCAGGGGAATCCGCAGCCGATCTGCGTCGTCGACGCCAACGGCAGCGGTGCGCTGGATACCGGCGACATGCCCAACGTGGCCAACACCGCCGCCAGCCGTCCGCGCCTGAACCTGCAGCCGCGTGACAGCGACGGCGACGGCATCACCGACGACGCCTGGGTCATCATCAATCCACGAGGAAGACAAGGGCCTCGGCCGCTTCCCGTACCTCAACGATGAGCCGTATACAAACGAGACCACGTTCGGCACGCGATGCGAAGACGAGACCCTGGAGAACTGTAAGCGCGACATCGGCAAGAACCAGTGGTACATCAGCTTCGCGCTGGGCACCCCGCAGACTTCTGCCAGCGAGGACGATATCGGCCTGGTGGACAACCTGGTTGCCCAGCAGAACCTGTACAACGCGCCAGAAGTGAACTGGAGAACCGGCACCTTCTATCCGCCGATGGACACCGTTGACATGTGGGACTTCGGTGACACCCTCAATTACGAGATCTTCAACACCGAGATCGCGCGTCGTGCGAGCCTGATGTCCCAGTCCCTGACCAAGGCCGAAGCCAGCACCAACAGGTTGGTGGCCATGCCATTGTTCAAGGAAGGCATCATCAACCAGGGTGGCCCGGCCGACATCATGGCCCGTCGTGTCGTTGCCCCGGCGGATGTGGACGAAGCCACCGACAACCCGTACGACTATGCCAACATGGTCTGCGAATGGTACGACGGTGAAGGTGTTGTGACCCCGGGTACCATGCTGTTCACCGACGGCTCGAACCCCTACTACCCGAAGGGCCTGTGCACGGCGCCGACCATCAACCTGTCGGGCCGCACGCCTTATACCTGTGAGGCTTCGGGTGATCAGTGACGGTGTCTGCCCCGGTGCGGCCGACATGACCTGCACCGACGACGCGTTGTTCGGTCAGCTCTGCATCACCGACATCAATCCGGAGGACAACCAGCTGCTCGACAAGCTGCTGACCTGGTACGAGTGCCCCGGATGGAACGGCACCGATGTCAGCAATGACACGCCAGCCGTACCCGGTGCCTGTGGCTCGGAACCGGACAGCGCGCTGCTCGCCGCCAACCTCGACGACCGCTCCTGGTACAACCCGATCGACGTCTCCAAGGCCCACCGCGGCTTCCTGGACGGTGACTTCGTGTTCATGATCTATGCCTGGTCGCCCAACTGGAAGCTCAACGCCGTCGGCAGCGACCGCTACGAGCTGTACACGCGGCGCTCCTTCAACGGTGGTGTCACCTGGACCACGACGCCGGGCAGCTTCACCGCCAGCGATGGCTTGGCCTACTCCGGCAGTGGCACCACCACCTGCGAGACCTGGCGTGACGGTGCGGACTTCGCACCACGGACTCCCACGTCTGCACGGCGTACGTGGCGGGTGATCCGGAGCAGTCGCGCGACGTGACCCAGCACCAGTCGATGAAGATCACGACGCTCGACCCGCGCTACACGCCGACCATCGCCAGCATGCCGGCGTCTGACCTCGACGGGTATGCGGGAGAATGGGCGAACTTCGAGCCGATCGACCCGACCGACATCCGCCAGCCGTCGCGCTACTTCGTCGTCTACGAGACGGGTGACAACACCACGGTGGCCGTAGGTGAGGCCGAGCCGCTGAACCTCGACTACGGTCGTGCCGAAGTGTTCGGTGACGTCTTCACGGTGTGGACTGAAATCGATACCGACTTCAGCACGCTTGATGACTGCTATCCGAACAACGCCTATGACACCACTGACGTGGACTGGGCGGTGGGTACCGGCTTCTGCAACGAGTTCGACCCGCTGGAAGGCTTCCCGGACTCGCTGTCGGAAGAGGCCAGCATCACCTCCAGCGCCTATGGCGACTTCCTCTACGGTGTCTGGGGGCAGTTCAACGTGGACGAGTTCGGTGAGTTTATCGATGGTGACTCGATGTTCCGCCGCGTGTGGTACCTGGATGGGTACATTTCTGAGGACAATTCCTACACGCTGCCGGGTGACGCGCAGTAATTAGGGTCCCCTGCAACGCGCACGGACGCGCATAACCTGCATCGGGTCACCGCAACGGTGGCCCGGTGCAAGGTTTAGAGCAATGAAACCGGACCGGGAAGGGGTAGACTCTCTTCCCGGTTTTTTTTCGATAGTAGTGAGGTCAAGATGAATAAAACACTGACAAGCATGATTGCTGTACTGCTTGTTGTTCTGCAACAACCGGTCTGGGCCGAAGCCGACGGCGCCAAGAGTGCCGCACAGCCGACTGCACCGGCCGGTGCCGAGCCAACGACCGCTTCGACTGAAGATACAGGCGCGAAGGCGGAGGCCGAAGAAAAACACGAGCCGATCACAGGCGCGTTCGGCATCAAGCTGGGAGAACCCTTCAAACCGTCGATGGTGGCCAGGGTGCTGAAACAAAAGGAACAGACCTACCGCGGAGCCGACGGTGCGGAATTTAAAGGCAGTCTGTTCACGGTCGAACCGCGCGACCCGGATGAACGCTTCCAGCGCTATGCGATAAAGACCACGAGTGATGGCATGATCTACGCAATCCAAGCGGAATACCAGTTTGAGACCGACAAAAGCATGAGCGAGCAGGGCAAGCCAAAACGCTCCAGGAAGCTCCGCAAGACCTGCAAAAACGCGGTCAAGTCACAGGCGAAAGAATTTCAGGTGCGCTACGGTGAACCGCGTGGCAAGGGCTGGGATGGAGAATGGTACGCCTTTCGCCAGCTCGGCGAAGGCACGGACAAAAGCCTAAGGCTGTACGCCAACCGCTGCCGCACCGGACTCTACAGCGTGGTTTACACGGACCAGGCGCTACTCGGAATTCAGGCCAAGCAGGCCAAGCGGCAGCAGAAGCCGGCAAAGGAAGAGCAGCAAGAACAGAAGCAGGAAATGGAAGAGCAACAGGAGAAGAAGCAGACGTCGGAGCAAGAGTCGTAGCAGTCCTGCGTCGCCTTCGTCCGTGAGGATTTCAATTAACGCAAATACCGCGAAGGACGCGAAGTACATTTCGATGTAATCAACGCCATGTCACCTCGACGCATCTGGCATCAGCTGCGTCGAGGTGACATTTATTTTTTGCGGCCACCAATTTGGGGTCGCAGTGGAATGGCTCTTACTTAAGCTGTAAATCGGTGAGGTAGGGCCCGGACTGAGGGTGCGCCGTGCGCACCGAAATCAGTCGAGCGTGTATGCTTTCCGATCAATGGTGCGCACGGCGCACCCTACAGTAGATCTCGTTTATTTCGATACCGAATTACGTAAAACATATAGCAATAACGAATTTACTGTAAAAATGTGCATTTTCAGCTTAAGCAAGTGCCATTCGGATCGGAGTGATAATTTGATTACCACCAATTTGAGGTGGAGTAATAATTTGGTTGCGGTTGGACAGGTCAAAACATGATGTCTCGTGGCAGCTATCGAAATCTAGATCGCCGGGCGGCCGGCATGTCGATATTACTTACAACAGCAAAATTATCTTTCAAGTACGGCTTTTGATTGATTTGACAGCATTTTTTTACAAAAGAAAAGCATTATTGCGCCTGTCAATCTGTCAGCATAATTTACATATATTTACATGGGCCAGCGCTGGCCTTTATTAAGTCTTTGATTTATATATATCTAAAAAACTGGCGTTGATATTGCATAAATATTATTGGACCGTGCGAGATGTCGTGTGTCGCATTCAGAACCAATAACTCTAAATTACACTATTCTTAATTTTTTAACCAAATTTATATACGCTTGTTATATAAAAAGGGGGAGTAAATGCAAATGAAATTCCTAAAGCCTGAGTTTTCCACCTTTACTGCTGCGCTGATCCTCGGGAGCGTTAGTGCGGGTTTTGCACCGGCTGCATCAGCAGCCTCGAGCTACAAAGCTTTTGCTGAATTTACACTCACACTCAATGACGTTAGCGCCTGTTGCGGCGGTGGTGGCAACTGGACAGTAGAAGGCAGCGGTGATGGTGAGCCCTTTTTTTATGAGGACGGAATTGCGACCGCTGCTGGCGAGATCATCCTGGCCGACACATCGATCGGGATTGGCGAATCCATCTATCAGTCTTCATCATCCAGTGGCATAGCCTATAACGGCATCGCCGCCACCGATGCCCTGTCCGACCTCACAGTTACGATCAGTAATATCAGCAATACGGAGAAGACATTCGACTTCGATTGGAGTTATAACATAAACGCCGCTACGACCACGGAATCTACCGTCGGCGAGGCCTACGCGAATGCCGCCATTGCCCTGTGGGACGCCGACAACCCCAGCGTCGATCTCCTTGCGGCGGCGGTTGACGCAATGTCAGGCCCTGGTGTGGCCGAGTCGAGCTTTCTTGACGCCAGCGATGCGGGCATGCTCAGCATAACACTCGCTGGAGGCGAAACCTTCACGTTTGACGGCTATATCGATACCTACGGCTCTGCCTCGGCAGTACCAGTACCGGCAGCCGTCTGGTTGTTTGGCAGTGGCCTGTTGGGTCTGGTCGCAATGGCCAGAAGAAGAACGAAAGCAGCGTAGTCATTGACCTTACGCTCTGAGGACGGTTTCGTTCGGAGAACGGGGTGAGAAAACGTCTGATGGCGTGCCAATACACCCACATCGGAAAAAGGTGCCGGAGGGATTATTCCTTAACCATTACCTCAACTGGTTAAAATTAAATCCCTCCGGCACCTATAGATCTTCAAATCAAGCCCGTGTGTTGCCCCTTTGGGGCCGCACTTTGTGCGTTACGTTTTCCAGGAATGTCGTGCTTTGTACGTCGCAATGACGAATTTACTGTAAAACCGTGCATTTTCAGCTTAAGTAAGTGCCATTCGCGTCTGAGCGATTATTGCTGAATGCGTGGATCAACAAGCCTGTACAAGCGCTATCGGTTTCCCTCTGAAATCATTCAGTATGCCTACTGGCTCTATCATAGATTCAACCTCAGCCATCGAGACATTGAGGCTCTATTGGCTGAACGCGGTACTACCGTAAGCTATGAATCGATTCGTCTATGGTGCAACAAGTTGGTCCCGAATTAGCCAAAAGAGCGGGGTATGCGATGTTTTGAATCCACCCGACAAGCGCAACACTTTTTGGGTGTGAACGCAGCCGTGTACAATCTATGAATCTATTTGAAGCTGTAATCTGTTAACAGCATTTCAGTAGAAAACCCATCAAGCGTACCCAACAATTTGAGTTCAGTTATGCTGGGCACTGTCCAGATAGTGTCATCTGATACAGTACCGTCAGAAAACGAGCAAGTCTCGTGCACTCGGTAGGATTCATAAAAACCCAGAGGCGTGCTTACGTTCTCGATTGCCTGAACTGATCTCGTGCAGTCTTCCCACGTGCCATCATCAAAGGTAATTACTCCTGACGTGGTATCACCAATCTGCACAGGGCTTTTTTCATCCAGAAATATTCCATCGGGTGAAGTTGCATTGTCAATCAAAAACACATATCTTCCCAAGGTGTCATTGTACCCACCACAGTCATACATTGAATTATTCCCATCCTGATAGGACAATAATCTCGCAGCAATCACCTCTGAACCGGCTGTGCCTGTAAGTGTTCCTGAATAATCAACAACCCTGCAATCTATCCCGTAAGGGTTCTGAACAATATCTCCCACGGTTATTGTGACATCCCCGGTTACTTTTTGACCGTCAGCGATTCGTGTCATCGTCAGCGATGCCATCATGGTATCACCCGGTTGATACGCCCTTATAATCGAAGTATCCAGGGGTATTAATGTTGGTGCACTATCCTCACTACTACTACAACCAGCAGCAAAAACAACCATAAACATTAATAAACTGTGTTTAAAATAATACATCTTCATTTCCCCTCAAAAACCATAATCATTTATAACTAAATTAATTACATACCAACATATGTGATATCAATAATATACTAATATATTTAAATTCCATTGGCACTGAGAAATATCAATTTTGAAAAATTAAGAATATAAAGGGGTTAAGAATATAAAGGGGTCAGAGCCCTTTACAAGAGGCTGAGCCGGGAGTAAGGTAAGCCGAAACAGAACAGGGGAGAACGGATGCCCAGAAAACCACGATTCTATCTGCCCGGCATCCCGGTCCATATTGTCCAGCGAGGCCATAGCCGCGAGCCGGTATTCTTCGAGAATAATGATTATGTGGCCTACCTGGACTGGCTCGGTGAGGCGGCCCAACGCTATGGCTGTGCTATCCATGCTTATGTGTTGATGACTAACCATATCCACCTACTCGCCACACCAGAGAAGCAGAACAGCATCAGTCTGATGATGCAATATATCGGCCGCTTCTATGTACCCTATATCAATCATACTTACGGCAGCAGTGGTACGATCTGGGAAGGGCGCTATAAGGCAAGCATGATCCATGATGAAGAGTATCTGCTGACCTGTATGCGATATATCGAGCTCAATCCAGTCAGGGCGGCTATGGTCAAGACACCCGGCGCCTATCGCTGGAGCAGTTACCGGGCAAATGGGCGCGGTGAAGCCAATCAACGCGTACAACCGCATCCCCTGTACTTGGCGCTCGGCAGAACCAGGAAGCAACGGTTGGAGGCCTATCAGGCCTTGTTTAAGGTCCCTATCTATCAGAAGGAAATGAATAATATACGATCAGCCTGGCAAACGGGAACGCCATTGGGAAATGATTATTTCAGAAAAAAGATAGAGGCAAAACTCAAATGTAAGGTCGGACAGGCTAGAAGAGGCCGACCAAGTGCTTTAAAGGGCTCTGACCCCTTATAATCCTATAAAGAGAAACTGAAACAGTTTCTAATATATGAATATACTGTTTCATGAAACTCGCCTTGCTTGATTCGATCCGAGTTTGTCTTCTTCACTATAGATGATTTAAGTCAATTTCAATTATTCGTGAAACTGTTACGATTTTTTTACTGACATATCGTCAGAAAGTTTTTAGATGTGTGTGACACTGCATCAAGGCAAAAAGAACAAGGACTAGAAAAACAATAAACAAATAGAAACAACAGGGGGCAGGCCGCGCTTATAAATCATTACTGGTCAAAATAAACAGTAATGCGAAGATTGTGGTCAGTCCCTTATGCTTTTTTTCTCAATGAAACGAGTGTGCCATGGATAGTTTCTGGCCGCCTGAGGAAATAGCGAGGCACTAGCCTGAATGAGACTTGCATCAGGTTAAGTCGTGTAGCCGGAGAGGCTTTTTATCTGTAAACGATGAGCTTTGAATTAACAGAGTAATGAGTTAGATAGTGTTAAGTTGATATTGTCATTAAAACTGGGAGTGTAATTCCAACACTCAAGGAGAATAAGCGTGCACGTTCCTTCATCACACCGTATGACACGTCTTTCCCTGACCGCATTGGTCTTGATCACCGTATTCCCCATGATGACCGCTATGGCCGCAGGACCGGGAATTGACAAGGAGGAATTTCCCGACTACACGGCAGCCCATACCGTTATCAAGTGCCCCTATCTTCCGCCGGGCCTGAGCGAGGTGCCGACATGTCACGGTAAGAAGGCAACATGCATGGGGACGGCCGGTCATGACCTGATACTGGGAAGCGATCAAAAAGATGTCATCGTCGCCGGTCCGGGTAACGATGTCGTGCACGGCGACGCGGAAGACGACATTCTCTGTGGCGGCCCCGGCAATGATTCCCTGTTTGGCGCACGTGGTGTCGATATCATTTATGGCGGTCCGGGTGACGACTGGCTGTTCGGTGCGCCGGAACCCGACGAACTCTATGGCGGACCGGGCGATTTTGACGTGCTCTGGGAAGGGCCCGGATTTGGCAAGGTGGACGGCGGCCCTGGTGCTTATGATGTCTGCATGCTGCAGCGGGAAATGGCCGAAGTCATTGAGGGGACGTGCGAAACCATCTATCCGCCGCCGGGCTATCTCCACGACGAAGAACCAGACCCCGGCGTGCTCAGGCGGTCGGACCCGTTGAAGCTAAAGAAATAATGTAGCCCTTGGGCGACACAATGGAATTTGCTGCCCCATGGGGGCGCGTTCCGGGGCTATAAAAAAGACGAACACCAATACAGGGCAGACATACAATGAGCCTCGTGACCGCAGAAAACCTCGTCAAGGATTACCGCACCGGTGATGTGGCTGTGCACGCGATTCGCGGCGTCGACTTCACCATCGAGACGGCTTCATTCGTTTGCTTTGTCGGTCCTTCCGGAAGCGGCAAGAGTACATTGCTCAATATGATTGGCTGCCTCGATCCGCCAACCAACGGCCGTCTCTCCGTCAGCGGCACGGATGTATCGACGCTCGATCATCACGCAGCGGCGGTATTTCGAGGGGAAAACATCGGTTTCGTGTTCCAGGACTTCAACCTTATTCCTGTGCTCACAGCCTACGAGAATGTGGAATATCCGCTGATCATGGTGCAGAAATGGAACCCGCAACGTCGCCGCGAGCGGATTCAGAACCTGCTGGCCGCAGCGGGTATCGCCGACCAGGCCGACAAGCGGCCCGATCAGCTGTCCGGTGGCCAGAAACAGCGGGTTGCTGTGGCCCGTGCCCTGGTGACGAATCCCACACTGGTACTCGCCGACGAACCAACAGCGAACCTCGATCGCTCAACGGCGCTGCGGATCATCGAGCTGATGCGACAACTACGGGATGAATTCGGCACTACCTTCGTGTTTTCGACGCATGATCCCAAGATCATGGCCGAGGCAGAGGAGACCTTCGAACTCGAGGACGGCCATTTGCGACGCCAGACACATGAGGAGGGTGTAAGCCATGAATGACGTACTCAAGATCGCAGGCCGGAACCTGCTTCGCTACAAGCGCCGCACTATACTGACATCGCTGCTGATCACGGTGGGCCTGGCGGCCGTGCTACTGTTCATCGCTGTGGCCGGCTCGTTCAAAACCATGATGGTGGCGCAGTTTACAGACTCGATGGTCGGGCATATTCAGGTTCACCGTCGCGGTTACGTCGGTGCCATGGAAAGTCTGCCTGTCGATCGCAACATGCGTCCGCGGATGCTGGTCAAACTGTACCAGAGCCTTGACGAAACCGACGAGATCGAAGCCTGGTCGCCGCGAATCAAGTTGATGGCCATGTTCAGCAATTTCGCCAGCACAACCAGCATACGGCTCAACGGCGTCTACCCCGATCGCGAGGTCGCTACCGTACCACAGGTCACCCAACGGGTGTTCGAGGACGGGACAGCTTCACCCCTGGTGGAAAGAGGCAAAATCCAGGTCCCGGAGCTGATCGCTAATGGCATGAAAATCAAGGTAGGCGATACCGTCGTGCTGGTGGCAACCAACAAGGACGGATCGGTCAACGGCAAGACCTTTGTTGTGCAGGGCATCCTTGAGAGTATCTCCGGGCCGGGCGGCCGCGATGGCTACATTCATATCGACGACGCCCGCGAACTCCTGCGCATCCAGGAACAGGCGGTCGAACAGGAATTCCTCGCGGGTCTCGGTTATGCCGAGCCGCCGACCAAAGCCCCCATGGACAGCCTGAAGCTGAAGCGCGACGCAGCTGAGGCCGAGCAGCCCGTACCGCTCGCTGATACCGACGAGTTTCTGCCCGAAACGCGCCAGCTGTTTACCGACAAGGGCTGGGGACAGCCTTCCGAGGTCAGTGAGATCGCCATCCGCTTGCGTGACCCTGGCACGCAGGAAATAACACTCACCAGTATCGAAGCCAAGGTCGCCGAACTTAAAAACCGTCGCGGGCTCACCATATTTCAGGTGCATCCATGGCAGAAATTCGTGCCCTTTTCCAAGATTGCGGACATGATCGACCTGATGACCCTGTTCATCCGGATTATCCTTATCTCGGTGGTATTGATCAGTGTCATGAACGTGTTGATCATGGCAGTGTATGAACGCATCCGCGAGATCGGAACCATCTCCGCCATTGGAACCAAACCTGCTACGATCCTGGCTTTGTTCGTCAGCGAGGGTTTCCTGCTTGGCCTGGTCGGAACCGTGATCGGGACCGCGATCAGTCTGGTAGCGATCGGAATCGCCAACCGGATGACCTTCACCGTCGCTTTCGGGCGCCAGGATAATCTCATCCTGGTACCGACCATATCTGCCACCGATGTCGTGGTTACCGGTCTGCTGACGATAGTCGTCGCGGTCCTGGCGAGCCTGCAACCCGCCTGGAAGGCCTCGCGGATGAACCCGATCAAGGCATTAAGGCACGTATGAACCCGGATCGAACCTGCTGGATACTGGCATACACCTAATACCTGGAGGAATATTATGATCAGAGCACTTTCCCTTGTCACATTACTGGGCCTGACATTGGCTGTGGCCGTTGCGGCCGAAGAACCCGGCGACTACAAGCCCGATACCTTCGCCATATCAGCCGATGGTTCCGAACTGACGTCGCCGATCAGTAAACTGTCGGGCGTTTCACCCTACTACCACCTCTACAGCGTCAATGGTAAGGCCGTCGAGGTCCTTGCTAATCCCCACCTCGATCTCGAGTTCGGGATCGGCCCCGCGGCGGCTGCTACCCTTGCTGACAAGGGCGTCACCGTGCTTGTCGGCGGCATGGCCGGGCCCAAGATGCAGGACGTCCTCGACGCGCGTAGTGTGCGCTTTGTCCGCCGTACCGGGACTGTCGAAGATGTCGTCAAGGAATTGAGCGAGTGACGATGGGGCGTTCGATCCTGCTGACCGTTGTGATGCTGTTGTACGTTGCCGCCGATGTCCTCGCTGTCGACGGTCAATCGGTACTGGAGCAGGTCGACCGTAATCTGGCACCCGAGTCTTACGAGATGTACCGCAAGCTCATCAATATTGAACCTGATGGTAAGCGCAAGGAATTCGTGTTGTACACGGCCAAAAAGGGTCGGGACAGCGTGGTCGCACTGTTCCTGGAACCGTCTACCGATGCCGGTCGCACAACCCTTCGCCGCGGCGACAACATGTGGCTGTTCATACCCGACGTGGGCAAGCCGATCCGCATCACCAGCCTGCAGTCGATCGTTGGCGGCATATTCAATAATTCCGACCTGATGCGACTGGAGTTCAGCACCGAGTACAACGTCGAAACCATCGAAGAAGAGGGTGACACCTACATATTGTCACTGAAAGCCAAGACAGGTTCCGTGGCCTATGATCGCCTGACCATGGTCGTGGATAAAAGCGCCTTGCTACCGCTGTCGATTGAGGCTTTCGCGGCCAGCGGCCTGTTGATCAAGAAGCTCCGATACGACGAAATCAAGGACTTTGGCGACGGTATCCGGCGGCCTTCCGTGCTCGAGACCGAGAGCCCGCTTTATAAGGGTTACAAGGCGATCATGCTGTTTGCAAACGTTGAGGCCCGCGATTTCCCGGACGAGGTGTTCACGCTCAACTACATGCCGAGGGTGAAGGAGCTGCGGTGAGCCGGCCGTTACCCACGGATCCAGATGGCATGGAACGAGGGGGCAGGTGATGAGGCTTTTGACACGAACCGTCCACCGACGGCACGCCCGGCTCTTGATCGCCACCGCCAGTATCCTGGCGGCAATGCCGGTTCTGGGTGCCGACGAGTATAGCTTCGACGTCGAAAAATTCGAGGCCAAGCCGTTCGAGCTGCGTGGTTACGCCGAGGTCGAGCCGAGTTACGCGAAAAGCAACCAGGACGGCGCGCTCTACCAGCTGGAATTCTTCGACGAAGAGCCGCGCGATACCATCTTCCGCCTGCCGGCCGTACTCGAACTCGAAGGCCGCTACCGGCGGGACATCACGACCCTGGCCTTCCGCACGCATACGACGAAGACCTGGGATTACACCGATCAAAGCGGAGAAACGATACTGTATGAGGGCCTGCTAAACCTGCAGCCGGATCCCAGCTACAGCTTCGACATCGGCAAGAAGGCCTATCGCTGGGGCACCGGCTACGCGTGGAATCCGGTCGCCTTCGTCGAACGTGCCAAGGACGCCGGCAACCCTGATCTGGCACGTGAGGGTTTCTGGTCTGCCGGGTTCGACTATATAAAGACCTATAGCGGTGCGCTGAAGACCGTCGCCTTAACGCCCCTGGTACTGCCGAACCGCGGCAGCTTCAACAATGACTTCGGGGCAGAAGGCTTCACCAACTACGCTGCCAAACTCTACATGCTGTACAAGAACACTGACATCGATTTCATGTTCCTCAGCGAAGGCAGTAAGACGGCGCGTTATGGCATGGATTTCGCGAGCAACATCACGACTAATTTCGCGGTCCACGGCGAACTCGCTTACCTCACCGACGTACAGCTGCACACCATAAACCCGGATTGCACTTTCGATAAGGAGGAGCCAGATGACAAAATCAGCTCCCTGCTCGGGCTGCGCTACCGTACCGAGCGAGATGTCACCTGGATTGCCGAGTATTATTACAACGGCGCCGGAAACCGGGTGAAGGACCAGAGGCAGTTTTACGACTGTGTTCATCGCGCCTGGGACGCCGGTGATCCGGACCTGCTGGCTGGACTGCCCCTCGACGAAGATCTCGACAAGGGCCCGTTCACGAAACCCAATCCTATGCGCCGTTACTTCCATCTGCGCGCCTGGTGGAGAGAGCCCTACAACATCCTCTACTTCACACCGGGGTTCCTGGTTCTCTACAATCTGGACGATAACAGCTACTCGGTTGCGCCGGAATTCAACTACGAAGGAATCAACAACCTGGATCTGCGGCTGCGGCTGACCATGCCCGTTGGTGACGAGTTCACCGAGTGGGGCGAAAAGCCCAACGACTACAAGGTGGAATTACGTGTACGTTACTACTTTTAAGCCGAGTACCAGGCAGATACGGCTGCCTGTCCCGAATCGCGGCTTGCTCTGGATAGGCTTGTGCTTGTGGGGGCTTGCACCGGCGCTCGTGACCGCGACTGAAGCAATCCCGCCCGAAAAGGCCGTGATCAAGCTGACCCCCAAGTTCGGTCCGGTAACTTTCACCCACCAGCGTCACAGCGACCTCGAAGGTGTGGATTGCACCACCTGCCACCACACGATACGCACGATGGACGGACCGATTCGCAGTTGTTACGTCTGCCACGAAGCCGTGTATTTCAGCATTGCCAACATCAGGAAGGCCGAGCCCGGACGGATGGACGACATCGAACCATCAGTTCGTAACGCGCAGGAGGCATTTCATGGTCTTTGCACCGGCTGTCACAAACATCGGCGTCAGCAGAATCTCCCCGCTGGCCCGGACGACAGCTGTCGGGACTGCCACAACTAGCCCGCATTTCTCACCAGGCGGCGTAGAAAACTGATATGGCATTGGCTACAGTGAGGGGCATCTTTGATGCCTGCAGTCTGAACGATTTAGTGTGAACTTGACAGTACCTTCTCGAGGTAGCAACTCGACTAAGTATCGTGCTCCTCGTTATGGTCATGCTCTTGGCAGGTTTCGCAATCCTCATTGTCCTCATCACGCTCTTTACGAGATTCGCGGTCTTCCTGATCTTTCCTTGGCTTGCAGCCCACGGTCTTGATGGAATCAGTTCCTGTGAACAGCTGCCCGGAGAAGGTCGTACCCGTTAGTGTAGCTTCGGTGTCTCCACAGGCGATGCCCGTCTGCTGCGTCCTGAACGACAAGAGTAAGTCTGGATCGCCATCGTTATCGACATCCTTTCTTCGTGAGTTCACAGCCTCAGCTTGGTCTGGACCAAAGCGAACGGACTTTGGGTCTACTTCCATCGCATCGAAATCCAAAGGGTCCCCTTCGGCGACGCTTGTCGTTAAAATGGCGACAGGAATTACACTTTTTGTGTACGGATTAATTCGGTTAGCAGCATCGCTGGGCTTAATATCGATAGAAACACCCACTTGTCCCAGTTGGACACACGCTCGATTGTCGGCATAAGGTCCCAATGTAGCATCCGAATCGTCGCAATCCTTTTCCGGGTAGAGTGTGGTACAGGAGCCAGGCTTGTCCCGGGAAATACCCCAGTTAGCATAGCCATCACCATCTGCATCAAGACACGCAATGTCGTACGGTCTGATGCCGCTTGTCACCGGGCTGTACAACGCGTAGGTCAGGTAGATATCATCCAAGGGGACCTTGATGTAACCATATCCGTCCTCACCCCAATCCGTTCCCCAGCTATTCTTGATAATCCAGATCGTCTCGTCGTCAATATCATCCCGGTCGTATCCCACCAATACGATGCAATGCCACCAACTTCGCTGACCGAAAGCTAAGGGACCTTGGTCGATCAGTTTTCTTTTGATGTTCTCTTCGCCATCGTAGGGATTGATCAACTCACTACTGTCGATCTTGATCAATTCCTCTGGCGTAAGGCATCTGTTCGCGCAGGGCTCATCTGTGCCCGAGTAGGGAAAACAATCCTCATCGACAATGCCGTTGTCGGCGATGTATGCGAGCACACCACCCGGCGACCCGCCAGAACAACTGCCAGAACCGCTACAGGACAATGCTTCTTGCTCCGACAAGTCCAAATCCAGATGTCGATTATAAAACAGGTTCACCTGCGCTTCAGTTGCTCCTACGGCGGCATGTGCCCAGCAATCCGCACAGCCTTGTTCCGTGACGGCAGTAATCCAACCGCTGCCGCTGGGATCGCCATCGTAATAGGGTGAATCCGGATCGTTCGCTCCGTGTCGGTTCCTCCAGTCGAAAGATTCAATCAGTGGTGAATCCAGATCGTTTATTAGAGATGACGGTTCTATGGGCGGCTTCGTCTCGAATATCCCGCCTTTGTAGAACTCTAGCCCCTGCAAATTAGGCACGGTATCTTTTCCGAATAAGCGCTTCTTCTGCGCATATGACATCCTCGAAATAGCCGTGGAATCTGCCGTCCATCTCAACCCCAGCCTGGAAATGTTACGCTGAATCAGTTTGACCAGTTGCTCTTGCTGCGCATCAAGAACCTGCTCTCTAATTTCCGAGACATCGAGTTTGGCCGTGGCAGGCGTATCGATCACGCTGAAGTGATCGATATGGATTGAGGCATCGATTAACTCTATGCGAAGCGAATGTGCACCGACACCATCCAATAAACACGTCTCTCTACATTGATCGCTCACTGAGAAACTGGAATCGATAACAATCAGTGGGTAGGCTTCGTATACAAGGTGCTCATGCAAATCATTGTCGATCAATATGACTCTGACCAAACTCTGATGATTATGTAACTTTATTGTGCCACTGATACTGAAACTGACAATAGTTCCGATTTGTGAAATCTGCAGCTCGTCATCCTGCAGGAAGGTTTTGTCGAGTTTGATCTGCCGTATATTCTGATTGGAGTCTAATGCGTTCTCCACCCAATAACTGGCTGTGAACGATTGAAGTATTTCCCTTTCCCCGGATTGGGCATGAACCGAGTGAATCCCTGCAAAGCTCAGAATCAGGGATAAAAGTAAGGGGAGAACATGTAGACTTTGATAATTGTATCTGGATAGCATGTCTGCATTTTACTTGTGATGGTCGATCAAGTCCAAAATCAGCCTCTTCCTACCCAAAAAACCTATCCACCGAAATGCACGCACGCCAGGGGCCACGCCGCTGTCGCTCCTCGCAATGACGCGCCTCCAATCATTTTATGCTTAAGTAAGCGGCATTCGTGCCGGAGGGATTATTTCTCAACCATTACCGCAACTGGTTAGAATTAAATCCCTCTTTTATTGCTTTTATACAGACGTATTCGGGATTATCTTGACTATGCGGCATAACCAGACAAAGGTAGAAAATGAAGCGGCACGCAGTTACGCGATACGGCGTGTCAATCCATTTCGTGGCGTGATGCAGGTCATCGAAGCAGAAGAAGGACGCGCGTTGAGTTGCAACGGTGTAGTCTGGGAAATTCTCGTGTGTGCCAGGCAGAGCAATGCCCGGGAACGTCCTGGTCGAGACAATCAAAGGAAAATATTCTACCGTTTTGGAATGTGGTCGATGGATGATGGCCTGTTAAAACGAGCCAGCTCGCCAGCAGAGGACCAGGACTACTTTGACCTTGCAACAAAGTGCGAAGCGCTGGTTGAAAACGTACGGGCCCATCATCATCGGCTCCCGTTCAGGCTTGAGGACAATCGTGAACTCTGGCTGTTTGACAGCGACAATCAAAGTCCGCTTGTCTTATTGGCTTCATTGCGACCTGGCGCCAGCTTGCCAACGCCGGAACCCGTCGGCTGGTCGTGCTGCATCGGCGCCAATGGCTCTCCCGGTCAACGCCGATTTCCACAAGCCCATGATCTCGAAACGCAGGTGCAGCAACGCGCAGGTTTCAATATGAACACCTACTGGATCCAGCGCTCAGCGGGTGGCGAGGGTGTTGTGGAGACCACGGGTGAGGCTATGTCAGCCAATCGGTTTCCCGTGTTATTGCTGCAGCAGGACTGGGCGAATGATGAAGAGCAACGGCGAGCCTGTGATTACATCAAGTGGATTTCGCCGTCGCTGTTGACATTGCAGCACCTGGACAGGGGTACACGTACACGTATAGAAAACAACCTGAACGTCCAGGCCATTTCAATTGAACATCACTGGCACCTGTACCCCGAAATTATTGATCAAAAATTGTTAAAGGCAGCACGCGTACAAAGTCGAATCGAGCAATGCAGCTGAAAAGAAAACTCTAATCCGCCTGTCTAACCCGGATATTGCGTGAAGGATTCGGATTTTTGGGGCAAGCTGGTTAAGCAGCTTGAACGTAAAACCGAATAGGACAAACTGTAACCAAGCAATGCTACGTCAATTCGAGCGTAGCTGATTGAAATATCGACAAATCCATAACATTGCATGTCCGCCTTCGTGCAACATCCGGGCTAACCAGGGGGCGAGATGATCACGCAGAGATCTGGATTGATGAAATACATCCCTGTATTTCACCCCTTCGGGGTCGCTTTGCGGATGCATAGATCAAGTGAGGGCTCGCCCATCTGGTGAGAAATGCGGGCTAGCCGCAGCCACCCGCACGGGCGACTTTCTTCAGCAGTTTTACCTTGGGCGTGTATTCTCGCTGGGGTGCGCGATGTTCGTCCGGGCGTGATGCTGCGTGGCGTGCACCAAGCGCCATTTTGAATGGATGTCGAAGACTGCCATCCGGGGCGGCCAGGCTGGCTGCGCCGTGCGCGCTAATCTCGTCGTCGACAACGCCATAGATATTCAGCCAGTGATTGATGCCACCTTCGAGGATATAGGCGTTCGGTTTAGCCAAAGCCATCAGCTGTTGCCAGGCCCGGGTTGACAGAATCTCGTCATTGCTGACCAGCACGACCACTGCATTCTCCGGCAGGGATTGGATACGTTTGCGTTGCGCAGGCAGTGCCTGCAGAGGTACGCGCTCGGCGTCTACCAGGTGAAACTGGTTCCAGTCTGACTCGTTGCGCACGTCGTAGATGACCAGGTCGATGTATTCATCATTCATCATGTGGAGCAGTTCAGCCGGGTCGATGTATACCTCGCGCTCTTGCAGGCGGGGCGCATATTCTTCGGCGAGATACGCCCACTTTCGTTCAGTATCCGGTTGCTGATAAAAAACCAGCAGTCCCGAGACCAGCAGTAAAGTCAATGCGGCCGCAATGCGCCATTTTAGCGGGCTGTGGTCTTCGTGCTCTGCGTAAATGAGCCTGCTGATCTGGCCGAAACCCCAGAACATGGCCACTGCGATCAGCGCGATCAGAAAGACCACGACACCGGCATCCAGCCCAAGCATCTCGGGCAGGGTAAAGCGTCCCATGAAACTCGAGTTCCAGAAGTCGTTGAAGTATGCAACGGTTTCGCCGAAGGCAAGCACACCGGCAATCACACCAAGTACGAAGAAGAGACCGTCGACTTTCAGTGTGGCCAGGCTAACCAGCGACGTACCCGGGCAGTAGCCGCCGACAACAAAACCAACGCCCATGATCAGGCCACCGACGATACCGGGCCACAGATAGGTTGGATTGACCCAAACATCGTCGTAGTCCAGCAGCCCCAGTGCTGTTGATAGAAAAATCAGCGTCATCGCGACGATAATCGCGGTGAATATCACTTTCAGCACGGCCAGCTCACGAAAGTAAAACTGGGCCGCGAGTTTTCGTGCATCGCCGAAACCGGCGGATTCGAGAATAAAGCCGAAGGCGAAACCGATGGCAACGTAGACCAGGTAGGATCCGTCGATTCCAAGTCCGGCAGCAAGATCAAAAGGTGCCATGATCTATCGCTCCTGCTGCCACAGGCGTCTGACGAACCAGGCCAGGCCATAACCACCCGCAAACACCGCCAGCATGAACGCCCAGCTGCCGACCGATAATACGGCACCGCCGCTCAGTGCCTGACCCGACGTGCAGCCGCGCGCCAGCCGGGCGCCGTAGCCCATCAGTACTCCGCCGAGAAAAGCGTAGCCCCAGCGCGTCCTGGAACTGATCTGAGGTCCATGAAAGGTCTGCAGCTTGACGCGCCTGCGTAGCATGCCTGATGCAAAGCCACCGAGCAGAATACCGACGACCTCCCACACGATCCAGTGATCCAGTGGATCACGCTCACCGCCAGCCATGCGAGCAATATACGGTACCTTGTCCACATGCTCGGGTACCACCAGGTCCTGTACAGCTACCGCAATCCGGTTCACGCCACCGGACGATCCCAGTCCGTGACCGGTAATGAAGACGGAGAGGAACAGTACGATGCCGAGCAGCACTCCGGCTATGTAGGGATTCCAGTATTTTGTCTCGTCTGTGGTCCGCTTCATGTATTCACTCCGTATTGTGCTTGCTTACAAGGGTCTTGTACGACGTCGCGACGTCTTGCTTGGGCACAAACTGCAACGCACCATCGCCATCTCTCAGAAATGCGCCATCCAGCACGATGTCCGTGGTATCTGTGACCACAGTCGGCCGCACATTGCCGGGCCGGTATGGCGACAGGGTAAAAGCAGCCGTTGCCTTTTTGTGTTTGCGGTGACAGCGGGTGCAATCCCGGTTAACCTGATCGCCATGACGGACATTGTGGTGAATATGGTAGGCTCGCACTTCGCCCCGGATTTCGGGGTTTTTGACGCCGTTGGCCCGTAGGCGCTCCTTCATCAGTACAACTTTCGCAACGTTATCAAGACGCAGTTCTTTCGCTTCCAGTTTTCCGTTGCGGTCTGCATCAAAGGTCCGCATGATTTCCTCGTCATAACCACCATCACTGATCCATGCACGGGCAAGTCTATCGGCGGCGATCTCTTCTTCGGTGACTTCGTCTACCCAGAACCAGCGTGTAACCAGGTTATACGGGAGTACCTTGCGATCACCTTGCACACCGGTACCGACCCGTAATAGCGGCCTGTAGCCACGGATGAAGGTTGTGCTTATATGCTGTATATCTCCGTCGACACCGCGGTAACTAGGCTGTGGCGTACCATCGAGCCGCACCACCGTGGCATCGATGCTTTGCTGGGCCGCCATTTCCAGCTTCGGTACGTGGCAGGATTCGCAGGCAACCGCCTTGAAGTGTTTATCCTGTTCTGGCAGCCAGCTGTGTGTTCCGGTCAGGCTGTGGCAGGTCTCGCAACGTCGCCGGTTGCCGTCGATGGAGGTTACGCTACCCAGTTCTACCTCGCCCGCCAGGCGCTCGGGCCGGTGCCGTGAATAATGGCAGTCGCCGCAGGAAACCAGACGTGCAGCGTGCACATCCCAGGGCATGTCGAGCCGGTCCTTGTTTTCAAGGTTCATGGACGACAGGCGTACCAGCTGGGGCGAGAAAACCTGGCCGGTTTTTTCCGTGGTCCATGCTTTGCCGTTACCGAGCTCGACCAGCAGCGGGCCGGCGCCATTATGGACGATGCCATGACAGGCGCCACAGTTGGCTTCGGATACCGGATGCAGTTGCAGTTCGGCTTCACCATCCTCGGCCACGCGCTGCGTATTCCAGACGTAGCCGTCGGTGGTCTTTTCGACCAGGCCTGTGGCTGCCAGCGTCGCGGTCACCGACCACTCGGGTTCACCTGACTGGATGGCCTCTAGTCTGCCGGCATGATCGGGTTGTGGAATGTGACACAGGAAACAGTTCATCTGTTCATCATCGCGCGCAGGAATACGTGGTCCGTGCGTCATCAGCAGTCTGCGCTCGACAGGCAGTTTTTCGTCCTGGACCCGCGTGTGGTAACCATGCGCATCAATAAAATCCGCTTGCTCGAGTTCGTGACACATGCCACAGGTTTGCGACACTGACAAAGGTTCGCCTGACTGGGTGACCGGCTCAGCGTTTGCATCCATCAGGTACACCGGGATGTGTTCAGCAACCTGGTGCATCAATGGATCGCCGACATAGCCGAGGGCGATCCAGTCAATTCGCCCCTGCTCGCCGTGGCAATCCCTGCACTGCAGTGCCTGGTCCAGACTGGTGACCATGTGCGACAGGGGGAAGTACATCTCGGTGGGGGCAAAATCAAACTGTCCACTGTAAGGCAGGTCGGTCATCTGTGAACCCAGGTCGAGCGCTGTAGACCAGTCGAACCGTGTCCAGAAACCCAGGTCGCCATGGACGTTGGGGATGAGGAAATAACGGTTTACCGTATCATAGGGTTGTTTGCCACGGTGTACCTTGAAAGGCCAGATTTTCGCCGTAATGTCGGCGCGATCGCCGAGCGGTTTGTTGATACTTGTTGGTTTCGATGGATCAATCTCGTCTCCGACGATATAGCGCGTTGAAGTCTGGTTGTACCAGTAGTACTCGGGCTGTTTTTTCTTCGACCAAGTGAAGCGGCCTTTGATTTTCAGGTATATATGTTCGTCGGTGATATCGAGGTCCTGGCCTGCTTGCGACCAGTCCCAGCTCAGCTTGGTGCCGGTATCGGCACCCATGTGCGGTACATGACAGGACTGGCAGGCCAGACGAGCGGTATGGGCATTGAGCCGGATATCGTCATGGGGTTGATCGACATGGCAATCGGTGCATTCGAGAAAATTTTCGCGGTCCACACTCACGGCCATCGAGCGTCCCCGAATGCGGTGCTGTTCAGTATGATGGCAATCGATACACTGCATATCGAATTTGCCCATATGAACGTCGATACGCGCACTGGGGAAAAGCAGGGTTTCATCCATATCGCCGTGCTTGACCGCATCGCCGCCACCGCCCTGGAAGTGGCAGGCGCCGCAGTTACTGCGGCGTGGCAGGCCAACGCTGCGGGCCGCTTCCAGCAGGTCGACGGATTCATCCGGTAATCCTGCGCCTTTGCGTTTCTTTAGATAAGTACCGCTGTTGTCGTGGCAGACCAGGCAATCGACACGTGTTTCGTCAGTGAAATCGAAATCTTCGTCGTCCCAGCCATAGCCGATATGGCAGGTGGTGCAGGCCGGCCAGTTGGACTGGACGCCGATACAGAAATTGTTGATCACATTGCGCTTGCCGATGCGCAGGGGTCGATCGTGACCGGGTATCATGACTTCCTCACCCTGCCAGTTCCAGTGTGCTGTCTGCATAACCTGTTGTGCAGAA